>NZ_CP119147.1:2571666-3214583 GCF_029167645.1 Streptomyces sp. AM 2-1-1
GCACGAAGGTGCCGGAGCTGGAGAGACGCATGGCGTGCGGGACGTCCTTGATGTCGTACTCGCCCTTGCCGTCGTCGTCGGTGAAGCCGACCGTGGCGCCGTCCATCCGGGTCTCCTTGTACTTCTCGGAGATCACCATCTGGCCGTTGTACGTCGGGTTGTCGGGCGACCCGGCGGAGATCGGGATCGTCTTGATCGTCTTGCCGTCCTGGGTGACGGTCATGGTGTGCGCGGCCGCGTCCACGGTGGAGACCTGGTTGCGGCCCACCTTGAAGGTGACGGTCTTCTGCTGGACGCCGAAGACGCCGTCCGCGCCCTCCACGCCGTCCAGCGCGAGCTTCAGTGTGACGGTGGAGCCGCCCGTCCAGTAGTCCTCGGGGCGCAGGTCGAGGCGCTGCGAGTTGAACCAGTGGCCGACGACTTCCTGGCCGCTGCTCGACGTGACGGTGATGCCGGCCTGGACGGCCGCCTTGTCGGTGATCGCCTTGTTGAAGTTGATCGAGACCGGCATGCCGACGCCGACGGTGGACCCGTTCTCGGGGGTGAAGTTACCGATGAAGCTGTTGTCGGGGGAGACGGTGGTGAAGGAGCCGTTCTCGTGCGCCTCGCGGCCCTTGGAGTCCTTCGCCGACGCGCTGATCTTGTAGGTGGTCGAGCGCTCCAGCTGCGCGGCGGGCTTCCAGCTCTTCCCGTCCGCGGCGAGCGTGCCCTCCACGGCGTCCCCGGCGGCGGTCGTCATGGTGACGGTGGTCAGCGTCCCCTTGGCGACGGTGACCTTGGCCGCGTTGTTGATGCTGGCGTTGGTCGAGCCGTTCTTCGGCGCGATCGATATCTGGGCCTCGGACACGTCCTGGGCCGCCGCCTCGTCGACCGCGGTCTGGGACTTCTGCGAACTGCCGGCGCTCGTGGGAGTCGAATCGGCACCGTCGTCGCTGCACGCCGAGAGCACCAGCACGCCGCCGAGCAGTGCGGACGCGGCCATCAGGCTCCTACGCCGCTTCTTGTCCGTGGTCACACGCTTCTCCATCGTTGCCCAATCCCAAAATCCCCGTCCGGCGCCGCCAGGTCAGGGTCCCCGTCAATGTTCCAGAACCCCGGTCGGTGGCGATCCGTTCCACATCCGTACCGGATGTGGGGAACACCACTCATCGACGCGTCTCCGACGGCCTTGGTTCCCGCCTCCCCGGGCGGGTCCGGCGCGGTTCCCGTCCGGCCCGGCGCGCGGCCCGCGAACGGGCGTCCTCACACGTCGGACCGGTCGCCGCGCACGGCTGTCCGCTTGTCGTCTCCCTCCATTCTCCTCGGTCCGCCGGCTCTCCCCGCCGCCGTCGGCGGTGCCGGGGAGACCCCGGGGCCGGCCTAGGCGTCCTCGGGGCCCTTCCCGGCGTACTCGCTGTGGTCGGTGTAGTCGGTGTAGTCGGTGGGGTCGTCTCCGTCACGCCTCCGCTCGTCCGCGGCGTCGTCCGGCTCCACGGCCTCGCTGCTCCAGGAAGCTTCGGCGAGCTCGATGCCCGGTAGGGCGCCGACGAGGTCGAGCGGGTCGATCAGCGAGGCGAGCGCCTCTGCGGCGTCTGCCCGGACGAGGGACTCGGCATGCCTGCGTTCGTGGTCCGTCCCGTCGTCGTCGGGGTCGGGGGTGGCGTCCTCGTACTCCGCGGCGACCGCTTCGAGGGCGGCACCGGTCAGCGCCCCGGGGTCGGTGATCTCCACCACCAGCTCGACCTGGAGACGGACGAACGCGGGCTGCCCCACGGCGGCCTCGGGGGTGCCCTGCGGGGTGCTCGGTGACGTGTTCGGTGAAGTGCTCATGTGCGGGAGCGTAGGGCTCCGGATCGCACGCGCTCCCCCGACCCGCTGCGGCGGCCGCGCGTCCCGGGCCGGGGCCGGACGCGCCGGGGCGCTCGGCGCTCCTGGATGAAGGTCGTACCATCGGCCCACGGGGGTCAACTCAAGGTCGTCGTCAGGGGATCGAATCTGTGACCATCACTCGTCGCACACTGCTGACCGTCTCCGTCGCGGGCGTCGTACTCGGCGCGCTCTGCTTCGTACCGTCGGCGAAGAACACGGACGACACGTCCTCGCGGACCGGGCCGGCGAGATCCGCCGGCCATGCCCCGGTGCAGCGGGAGGACGAGTCGTACGGCTCGTCGAGCCGGTCGTTCGCGCAGGCGGGCGCCGGTTCCGGCACGGGCACCACGCCGTATCTGATCGGCGGCACGGTCCTGCTGGGCCTGGGCGCGGGCTACGTGGCCCGTTCGGACCGCAGGTCCTCCTCGCCCGCCTGACGGTGCGCGTCCGGCCGCCCGCCGCTCCGGCGGGCGGCCGGACGTGTCAGTCCAGCGGTCCGGTGACCCGCTCCACGGCCCGGATCAGCCCTCCGCCGCGGACGAACGCGTCCGCGGCGGCCAGGTCGGGGGCGAGGAAGCGGTCCGGCCCCGGGCCCTCGGCGCCCGCCGCGCGCAGCGCCTCCACGGCGGCGCGGGAGGCCGCGGCGGGGAACAGCCCGCCGGCGGCGCGCAGTTCCACACCGCGCGCCGCCGCGTACAGCTCGATCGCGACGATCCTCGTGAGGTCGTCCACGGCGGTACGGAGTTTGCGCGCGGCCGACCACCCCATCGAGACGTGGTCCTCCTGCATCGCGGAGGACGGGATCGAGTCGGCCGAGGCGGGCACGGCCAGCCGCTTCATCTCGCTGACCAGGGCCGCCTGCGTGTACTGAGCGATCATCAGGCCGGAGTCCACACCGGCGTCGTCGGCGAGGAACGGCGGCAGTCCGTGCGAGCGGTTCTTGTCGAGCAGCCGGTCGGTGCGGCGCTCGCAGATGGAGCCGAGGTCGGCGGCGACGATCGCCAGGAAGTCGAGGACGTACGCGACCGGCGCGCCGTGGAAGTTGCCGTTGGACTCCACCCGGCCGTCGGGCAGCACCACCGGGTTGTCGACGGCGGCGGCGAGCTCCCGGTCGGCGACGGTGGCGGCGTACGCCAGGGTGTCCCGGCCCGCGCCGTTGACCTGGGGCGCGCAGCGCACGGAGTAGGCGTCCTGGACCCGGGGCGCGTCGTCCTGGTGGTGCCCGGTGAGGCCGGAACCCTCCAGGACCCGCAGCATGTTGGCGGCGCTGACGCCCTGCCCGGGGTGCGGGCGGATGGCGTGCAGTTCGGGGGCGAGGACCTTCTCGGTGCCGAGCAGTGCCTCCAGCGAGAGCGCGGCGGTGATGTCGGCGCCGGTGTAGAGCGCGCGCAGATCGGCGAGGGCCATCACCAGCATGCCGAGCATGCCGTCGGTGCCGTTGAGGAGGGCGAGCCCTTCCTTCTCCCGCAGCTCGACGGGGGTGATGCCGTGTGCGGCGAGGAGTTCGGCGGCGGGGCGCACGGTGCCGTCCGGCCCTTCGGCCTCCCCCTCGCCCATCAGCGCGAGGGCGCAGTGCGCGAGCGGGGCGAGGTCGCCGGAGCAGCCGAGGGAGCCGAACTCGTGGACGACCGGGGTGATGCCCGCGTTGAGCAGGTCGGCCATGGTCTGCGCGACCTCGGGGCGTACGCCGGTGTGGCCGGAGGCGACCGTCTTGAGCCGGAGGAACATCAGCGCGCGCACCACCTCGCGCTCCACGCGCGGACCCATGCCCGCGGCGTGCGAGCGGACGATGTTGCGCTGGAGCCGTCCGCGCAGCTCGGGGCTGATGTGGCGGGTCGCGAGGGCGCCGAAACCGGTGGAGACGCCGTAGACGGGTTCGGGCCGGGCGGCGAGGGCGTCGACGGTCCCGCGGGCTGCCGCGAGCGCGTCGAGCGCCTCGGCGGACAGAACGACGCGCGCGCCGGCGCGGGCCACGGCCAGGACGTCCTCGGCGGTGGTGCCGGAGGTCCCCAGCACGACTGTGTGCATATCCATATTCAGAACCCTACGTACTGAAACTGGCCATGTCATCAGTCCCGGGTCATCGGCGCTTGCCCGTTTGGACCCTTACCGTCCGGTGGGTGGCCCCGCCGATCCGTCCGGCCTCTCACGGCCGGTTGCCCCGGAGCCTGCGGCGGTCGTGGGCGGGGGTCGGGGGCGAGTCGGCCAGCCGGAGCACCTCGCCGTCCCGGCCGGCCACCACCGGGCCCACCGCGCGATCGGCCTTGGCGCGGTACTGCGCCGCGTCGGCGAGGCGGAAGAGCCGCCGGGCCGAGTGCACCGGCCCGATCGGGTCGCCGGTCGAGGCGACCCCGCAGGCCACTCCCTCGCCCAGCTCCAGAGCGGCGGCGCGCTCGCACAGCTCGGTGGCGACCCGGATCACCTCGTCCGTCCCGGGGCCCACCGCGATCAGGCAGAACTCGTCGCCGCCGAGCCGGGCGGCGAGGGCGTCCGGCAGTATCGCGCCGCAGCGCGAGAGCACCGAGCCGAAACGTTCCAGCAGACGGTCTCCCACGGCGTGGCCATGGGTGTCGTTGACCGCCTTGAGCCCGTTGAGGTCGCACACCACGAGGCTGACCACGGCGCCCTCCACCCGGTGCCGTTCCACCGCCTCGTCCAGCCGGATGTCCACGGCCCTGCGGTTGGCGAGACCGGTCAGGGGGTCGGTGAAGGCGAGTTTGCGGACCTCCTCCAGCCGCTCGGTCTGCGCGATGCCGGCCGCGACCACGGCCGCCAGCACCGTCGCGAAGTCGGCGTCGTCCCGGTCGAAGACGGGCATCCCCGCCGGGCGGGCCACGTAGAGCTCGCCCCACGCCCGGCCGTGCAGCACGATCGGCGCGACGACGCAGCAGCCGCGGCCGCGCCGCCGGAGCGCGGCGACCCGCTGGTGGCAGAACGGGCGCGCGCCCCGGGCCGGCGCGCCCTCGACGGGACGGCCGTCCACGGTCTCCACCCAGGCGTCGGGCTCGCCGCCGCCCGCCCATCGCTCGTGCAGGAACTCGGTGATCTCCGGGAAACGGTCGACGGAGTAGGCCTCCTCGTCGGGGAACTCCTCCTCCCCCTCGGCCCGCTCCCCGGCGTTCACCAGGACCCGGAGCCTGCCCCGGTCGCGCTCCCACACCGAGAGCGCGGCGAAGGAGCCGCCCAGCGCGTCGCGGGCGCCCAGCGCGGCGGCCCGCCACGACTCCTTCGCGGTGTAGGCCGCCGCCATGGTCTGCGCCAGCGAAACGACCGCCCGCAGTCGCACATCGTCACCACCCATCCCACCAGCTTATGTACGTATGCGCTGGTGTGATCGTCGGACGATCGGGACGCGGTGCGGTTACCCCGGGCTCACCCCACCCGGGAGTCACCCTGCGTCATCCGAGCCCCGGCCACCGCGGCTTCCGCTTCTCGTTGAACGCCGCCACGCCCTCCGCGCGGTCGCCGGAGAAGGCCACCGACCGCCAGGCCGCGTCCTCCACCTCCAGGCCCGTCCGCAGGTCGAGCCCGTGGCCGAGCCGCAGCGCGCGCTTGGCGGCCCGCAGACCGACCGGGGAGTTGGCCGCGATCCGGCCGGCCAGTGCCAGCGCCGCGTCCCGGTCCTCACCGGCCTCCACCAGCTCGTCCACCAGCCCCAGGGCGTGGGCCTGGGCGGCCTCCACCCGGCGGGCGGTGAAGATCAGCTCGGCCGCCCGGGCCGCACCGACCCGCCGGGGCAGCAGCTGGGTACCGCCGCCGCCCGGGATGACGCCGACCGACACCTCGGGCAGCCCCACCACGGCGGTGCGGTCGGCCACGATCACGTCGCAGGAGAGGGCCAGCTCGAAGCCGCCGCCGAGGGCGAACCCGTGTACCGCGGCGACCGCCGGCATCGGCAGCTCCAGCACCCCGGTGTACGCGGCGCGCGTCACGGGCCGCTGCCGCCCCAGTTCGGCGTCGCCGAGCGAGTTGCGCTCCTTGAGGTCGGCGCCGACGCAGAAGGCGCGCGGGCTGCTGGAGGAGACGACGGTGACGCGCACCTCCGGGTCCGCGCCGAGCGCCTCGCAGGCGGCGGCGACCGACCGGGCCATCTCCGAGGAGACCGCGTTCATCGCCTCCGGGCGGTCGAGCACCAGCTCCGCGACGTGCGCGGGCTCCGTGTGACGCCGTACGACGACGAACTCCCCGAACCGCTGCTCGGACGTGACACTCATGTTCCATCCCTCCGGTGGTGGTGTTCCGGGGGATCCTAGGGTCTTCGCGGGGAAGGCAGGGCCGCTCTCAGCGACCGCCGCCGCGCCGGGTCAGCATCCACGGTTCGACCACACCGAGGCCGCGCACCGGCCGCTGCCACATCGGCTGGAGCTGGAAGCGGTAGGCGGGCAGCGGGGGCTCGTCGGTGAGCGTCCGCCCCTCCTTCTCGGCGAGCCGGGCCCGCTCGGCCGCCGCGGCGATCTCCTCGGCCGCCCGGGCCTCGGACGCGGGGGAGTCGCCCGTACGGATCAGCTCCTCGGCGAACGCCCCGTCCACCAGGACGGCGTCCTTCGCCGCTATCGAGGTGAGCCGGCTGGCCAGGTTCACGGTGGTCCCGAAGACATCGCCCATCCGGGTGGTGACGGTGCCGAAGGCGATGCCCACGCGCAGCGCCGGCATCGTCGCGTCGGCGGACATCGCCTCGATGAGCCGCAGCGCGATCTCGGCGGCCGTACCGGCGTCGTCGGCGGCGAAGAGCACCTCGTCACCGAGGGTCTTCACCAGGCGGCCGCCGTACGCGGCCACCAGGTCGGCGGCGGTCGTCTCGAAGGCCTCGACCAGCTCGCCGAGTTCCTCCTCCTCCAGCCGCCGGGTGAGACGGGTGAACCCGACCAGGTCGGCGAAGCCCACCGCGAGCCGCCGGTCGACCATCTCCTCGTCGTCCTGCGCCTGGACGACCCGCCCCGTGGAGGCCGCCAGCTGCCGCCGCCAGACGTACACCAGGAACTCCTGGAGCTCCGGCAGCAGCAGCTCGATCAGGGGGTACGTGACCTCGGTGCGGGTCATGCCGGCCTCGGGCGGTTCGGTCAGCCCCTCCAGGAACGAGTCGATCTGCCATTCGGCCAGCCGGGCGGTGGTCTGTCCGGTGGAGCGGGCCACCTGGATGGCCATCGGCTCGCTCAGCAGGCCCGCCTCGACGAGGCCGGCGAGGCGGCGCAGGGCCAGCACGTCCGCCTCGGTGAGCGCCTTGGCCTGGCCGATGTCGGCGAAGCCCATCGCCCGCCAGAAGCGCGAGGCCAGGTCCATCGAGACACCGGCGGTGCGGGCCGCCTGGAAGGGGGTGTACTGGCGCTCGGCACCGAGGATCAGCTGTTCCAGCCGGATCGCCAGCGGATCGTCGGTCGGTTCCACCGTGTGGTCGACCTCGTGATGGGGCGCGGCATGGACCGAGGGGTCCGACGGGGGCCGTGCGCCCGCGTCCGAACCCGTGTCGCCGACGGTCACCAGCCGCCTCCTGCCCGTTCCCTGCGCACTGCCCTGCCGATCTGTCGCTGGATCGCCTCAACGATACGGCAGGTGTGCCCTGGCTCACGTCCTCGTCACCCCGGCGCGGGTGCGTCGGACGCGGCGGCTCACGCGTTCGCGCTCCGGCGCGCGCCCCGTTCATCCTCCGGGGTGGCGGGCGTTCGCCTCCCGTACGCCCTGGTGCGGGGCGTACGACGTCAGACCAGTCCGCCCGCCGCGCCGCGCAGGTGCACGATGTCGCCCGCCGAGACCGGCTGCCGGCGCCCGTCGCCGGTGGAGAGGATCAGCCTTCCGTCGCCGTCGACCGCGACGGCCTGTCCGACCACGGAGCGGTCGCCCGGCAGTTCGGCCCGCACGGTCCGGTCGAGCGTGGCGCAGCCCGCCGCGTACGCGGCCTGGAGCCCGCTGCCGGCCGCGTCGCCTCCGGCCGCGCGCCACTGCCCGTACCACTGCTCCAGCGAGCGCAGGACGGCCCGCAGCAGGGTCTCGCGGTCGAGCGAGACAGCTCCGGCGAGGGCCAGGGAGCCGGCGGTGGGGGCGGGGAGTTCGTCGGCGCGCAGCGAGACGTTGAGTCCGAGGCCGACGACGACGCCGTCCCCGGCGCGCTCGGCGAGGATGCCGCCGGTCTTCCGCTCGGCGCCGTCCACGGTCACCAGCAGGTCGTTGGGCCACTTCAGCGCCATGTCCACCCCGGCGGCGCGGGCCAGACCGGTGGCGGCGGCGACCCCGGTGAGCAGCGGCAGCCATCCCCAGCGCTCCGCCGGCACCTCGGTGGGCGCGAGGTACACGGAGAGGAAGAGCCCGGAGCGCGGCGGCGCGCTCCAGACCCGGTCGAGCCGTCCGCGTCCGGCGTTCTGCACCTCGGCGACGAGCACGGCGCCCTCGGCGGGCGGGTTCCCGGAGGCCGCCCGGGCGGCGAGGTCGGTGTTGGTGGAGCCGGTCTCCTCCACCACGTCGAGCGAGGTCCACAGCGCGCCCGGCCGCAGCAGTCCGCGGCGGAGCGCGGGGGTGTTCAGGGGCGGCCGGTCCAGGTCCGACCAGCGGTTCGATGGCGCATCCGGGGGTGTCATGCAAGCCACCCTAGGTGTGGCAAAGGACGCACGAGGACGCACTGCCGATCCGCGGGGCCGCCGATACGCTACGGAGCAGTAGCCGTTCAGGAACGAGGGCTTCCCGTGGTGCTCACCGGGCCCGTCCCCCGGGACCAAGCCCCCGTCATCTTCCGTGACCAGGCAGGGAGCCGCCACCCGATGTCCGAGCCGCAGAGCGACATCCACACCACCGCCGGCAAGATCGCGGACCTGCAGCGCCGTATCGGCGAGGCGACGCACGCCGGTTCCGAGCGCGCGGTCGAGAAGCAGCACGCGAAGGGCAAACTCACGGCGCGGGAGCGGGTGGACCTGCTCCTGGACGAGGGTTCCTTCACGGAACTCGACGAGTTCGCCCGTCACCGCTCGACCAACTTCGGGATCGAGAAGAACCGCCCCTACGGGGACGGGGTGGTGACCGGCTACGGCACGGTCGACGGCCGGCCGGTCTGCGTGTACTCGCAGGACTTCACGATCTTCGGCGGCTCGCTGGGCGAGGTCTACGGCGAGAAGATCGTCAAGGTCATGGACTTCGCGCTGAAGACCGGCTGCCCGGTCATCGGCATCAACGACGGCGGCGGCGCCCGCATCCAGGAAGGGGTGGCGGCGCTCGGGCTGTTCGCGGAGATCTTCCGGCGCAACGTGCACGCCTCCGGTGTCGTCCCGCAGATCTCGCTGATCGTCGGCCCCTGCGCGGGCGGTGCGGTCTACTCCCCCGCGATCACCGACTTCACGGTCATGGTCGACCGGACCTCGCACATGTTCATCACCGGCCCCGACGTCATCAAGACGGTCACCGGCGAGGACGTGGGCTTCGAGGAACTGGGCGGAGCCCGTACCCACAACACCACCTCCGGTGTGGCGCACCACCTCGCGGGCGACGAGAAGGACGCCATCGAGTACGTCAAGTCCCTCCTGTCGTACCTCCCGTCGAACAACCTCTCCGAGCCGCCCGCCTTCCCGGAGGAGGCGGACCTGGGGACGACCGACGAGGACCGCGAGCTCGACACGCTGATCCCGGACTCCGCGAACCAGCCGTACGACATGCACACCGCCATCGAGCACGTGCTGGACGACGCCGAATTCCTGGAGACCCAGGCCCTGTTCGCGCCGAACATCATCACCGGCTTCGGCCGCGTGGAGGGCCGGCCCGTCGGTGTCGTCGCCAACCAGCCGATGCAGTTCGCCGGTTGTCTGGACATCGACGCCAGTGAGAAGGCCGCGCGCTTCGTCCGCACCTGTGACGCGTTCAACGTGCCGGTGCTCACCTTCGTCGACGTGCCGGGCTTCCTGCCGGGCGTGGACCAGGAGTACGGCGGCATCATCCGCCGGGGCGCCAAGCTGATCTACGCCTACGCGGAGGCGACCGTCCCGCTGATCACGGTCATCACCCGCAAGGCGTTCGGCGGGGCGTACGACGTGATGGGCTCCAAGCACCTCGGCGCCGACGTCAACCTCGCCTGGCCGACCGCGCAGATCGCCGTCATGGGCGCGCAGGGTGCGGTGAACATCCTGCACCGGCGCACCATCGCCGCCGCCGAGGACCCCGAGGCGACCCGCGCGCAGCTGATGACGGAGTACGAGGACGCGCTGCTCAACCCGTACGTGGCGGCCGAACGCGGCTACGTCGATGCGGTGATCCTGCCCTCGGACACCCGCAAGCAGGTCGTGAAGGCGCTCCGGCAGCTGCGCACCAAGCGGGAGTCGCTGCCGCCGAAGAAGCACGGCAACATCCCGCTCTAGAAGAGGTGCGGGAGCCACGAGCACGGACGGGAGTCCACATGATCAAGGTCGTACGGGGCAATCCGACCCCCGAGGAGCTCGCCGCCGCCCTGGCGGTGGTCCGGGTGCGCGCCGCTGCGGCGGCGGCTCCGCAGACGCGGAGCACGCCCCGCGCCCAGTGGTCGGACCCGGCGCGGATCGCCCGCGCCGCCCGGCCGCTGCCCGGGCCGGGCGCGTGGGCGCGCACCTACTGGCCCGCGTGAGCGGCACCCCGCGCCTCCGCCACCGGGGGTGACCGCGCCCCCTTTGCCCGGGTGGCCTGAGTACCCGTACTCAGGCCGCGCGGCGGCGGGCGGAGCAGGATCGGACGCATGCTGTGGTCCGACCCGGAGAACCGCCCGCCGAAGGAACTGCGCGACGCCCAGGAGATGATGCGGCGCGCGGGGTTCCTGCTGGCGGTGGCCATGGTGGTCGCGATGTTCGTGGTCGGCCTGGGCTGAGGACGTGGGGGCCGGCCACGCGGCCCCGTCGTCCGCGTCCCGGAGCCGTGCCCGCGCACGGCCCGCCCGCCTCACGGCGCCGTACGCGCGCTCGGTCCGCCCGCGCGGCGGGTCCTACGATGGCCCCCATGACTGCTCAGCGCCGGCTCGTGCTCGCCTCCGCCTCCCCCGCCCGCCTCGGCCTGCTGCGGCAGGCGGGCTTCGCTCCCGAGAAGATCGTCAGCGGGGTGGACGAGGACGCGCTCTCCGCCCCCACCCCCGGTGAGCTGGCGCTCGTACTCGCGCGGGCCAAGGCCGACGCCGTGGCGGCGCTCCCGGAGACGGCCGGCGCCCTGGTCGTGGGGTGCGATTCGGTGCTCGACCTGGACGGGGAGGCGCTGGGCAAGCCCGCCGACGCCGAGGAGGCCACCGCCCGCTGGAAGGCGATGCGCGGCCGCGCCGGCGTGCTGCGGACCGGCCACAGCGTGGTCGACACCGCGAGCGGCCGCACGGCGTCCGCGACCGCGTCGACGGTCGTCCGCTTCGGCGAGCCGACCGACGCCGAGATCGCCGCCTACGTGGCGACGGGCGAACCGCTGCACGTGGCGGGCGCGTTCACCCTGGACGGCCTCTCGGCCCCGTTCGTCGACTCCATCGAGGGCGACCACTCCAACGTGATCGGGCTCTCGTTGCCGCTGCTGCGCCGGCTCCTCGGCGAACTGGGCGTGTCGGTCACGGAGTTGTGGGCCTGATCACCACGGGCGCCGGGGTCCCTCCGGCGTCGGGCGCCCCTCCCGCCCCCGCGGCCACTGCCGCTCCGGGCTCGTGGCGGGCGGGGTCGTAGCCGATCAGGGTGCCGACGAGCAGGGCGAGCGTGACCATCATGGAGGCGAACGCGAACCAGCCGATCAGACCCACCGCCAGGGCACCGAGGAGCCCGTGCACGACGGCGGTGGCGATCAGCGCGAAGCGGCCCGCCCTGCCCGGGGAGCGGTCGCGCACCCCGGCGGTCAGCGCGACCAGCGCGACGCTCACCAGCAGGGCCGCCGACACCCCGCCCATCACCCAGGCGCCGGTGCTCATCGCCCCGGGCTCCAGGCCCGCCAGCGACATGTTCTGATTCTCCGCCACCGTGGCGAGGACCGTGTTGACGATCCCCACCCCCACCGCCTCGGCGAGGAGGACCAGCGCGGTCACGACGGCCACCGGTCTGCGCACCACGGCGCCACCCCCTGTTACTCCTGGTTACGTGCGACACCGCGGACCCTACTAACGGGTAAACATCTGGACAAGGGTGCGCGCACCTCCGGCCCCGCCAGGGGACGCGGCAAAGAATTACGTCATCCGTTCGTGGGGTTGTGACAAAGAAAAGCCACCGGTCGTTGCGCCTACGGACAGAGACCTGGACCACACCTCGTGGTTACTGTGCCGTTGAGGGTGGCGGCGTACCCTGTTCCGACAAGGGATTTTGCGACTCCGGAAGCACCGAATTCACTCTCCGCGTGGGCAAGCCCACTCATGGGGACGGGTCGTACGGCCGTGTTGGTTGTCCCTAAACTCAGCTTGTTCCTAGGAGGGAGTCATCGTGCGCAAGGTGCTCATCGCCAACCGTGGCGAAATCGCTGTCCGTGTCGCTCGGGCTTGCCGGGATGCCGGGATCGCCAGCGTCGCCGTATACGCCGATCCGGACCGGGACGCTCTGCACGTCCGCGCGGCCGACGAGGCGTTCGCACTGGGCGGTGACACCCCGGCAGCCAGCTATCTGGACATGGCCAAGGTGCTGCGCGCCGCCGCCGACTCCGGCGCGGACGCCATTCACCCGGGGTACGGATTCCTGTCGGAGAACGCGGAGTTCGCGCAGGCGGTGCTGGACGCCGGGCTGACCTGGATCGGCCCCCCGCCGCAGGCGATCCGCGATCTCGGTGACAAGGTCGCCGCCCGGCACATCGCGCAGCGCGCCGGTGCCCCGCTCGTCGCCGGCACCCCGGACCCGGTCTCCGGTTCCGACGAGGTGGTGGCGTTCGCGCGGGAGCACGGTCTGCCCATCGCCATCAAGGCCGCCTTCGGCGGCGGCGGCCGCGGTCTGAAGGTCGCCCGCACCCTCGAAGAGATCCCCGAGCTGTACGACTCCGCCGTCCGCGAGGCCGTCGCGGCGTTCGGCCGGGGCGAGTGCTTCGTCGAGCGCTACCTCGACAAGCCGCGCCACGTCGAGACCCAGTGCCTGGCCGACTCGCACGGCAACGTCGTCGTCGTCTCCACCCGGGACTGCTCGCTCCAGCGCCGCCACCAGAAGCTGGTCGAGGAGGCCCCGGCCCCCTTCCTCTCCGAGGCGCAGAACGCCCAGCTGTACTCCGCGTCGAAGGCGATCCTGAAGGAGGCCGGCTACGTCGGCGCCGGCACGGTCGAGTTCCTCGTCGGCATGGACGGCACGATCTCCTTCCTGGAGGTCAACACCCGTCTGCAGGTGGAGCACCCGGTGACCGAGGAGGTCACCGGCCTCGACCTGGTCCGCGAGATGTTCCGGATCGCCGACGGCGAGAAGCTGGGGTACGACGACCCGGCCGTGCGCGGTCACTCCTTCGAGTTCCGCATCAACGGCGAGGACCCGGGCCGGGGCTTCCTGCCCGCCCCGGGCACCGTCACCAAGTTCGACGCCCCGACCGGTCCCGGTGTCCGGCTCGACGCGGGTGTCGAGTCCGGCAGCGTCATCGGCCCCGCCTGGGACTCCCTCCTGGCGAAGCTGGTCGTCACCGGTGCCACCCGTGAACAGGCGCTCCAGCGCGCCGCCCGCGCGCTCGGCGAGTTCACCGTGGAGGGCATGGCGACCGCCATCCCGTTCCACCGCGCGGTCGTCGCCGACCCGGCGTTCACCTCGAACCCGTTCCGTATCCACACCCGGTGGATCGAGACCGAGTTCGTCAACGAGATCAAGCCCTTCACCTCCCCCGCCGAGGCGGACGAGGACGAGGGCAACCGGGAGATCGTCGTCGTCGAGGTCGGCGGCCGGCGCCTGGAGGTCTCGCTCCCCTCGTCGCTGGGCATGAGCCTCGCGCGCACGGGCCTGGCGGCCGGGGCGAAGCCGAAGCGCCGCGCGGCGAAGAAGGCCGGCTCCGCGGCGTCCGGCGACACCCTCGCCTCCCCCATGCAGGGCACCATCGTCAAGGTGGCCGTGGAAGAGGGCCAGGAGGTCAAGGAGGGCGACCTCGTCGTCGTCCTGGAGGCCATGAAGATGGAGCAGCCGCTCAACGCGCACCGCTCCGGCACGATCACCGGCCTCAGCGCCGAGGTGGGCGGCTCGCTCTCCTCCGGCGCCGCGATCTGCGAGATCAAGGGCTGACGCGGGTCACCCTCACCCGGAACACTCCGGCCCCGCCCGGTCCGTACGCCCTCCGCGTACGGACCGGGCGGGGCCTTCGCGCGTACCGGTGCCGGGCACCGATCCCCGGAGCGGAAGGGGGTGCGGGGCGGTCCGCGGGCGGGTGGAGCGGGCACGGTGGCATCCTGGAGCCGTGGAGACCCGGCAGGACGACCCCACCATGGCCCGCGTGACGCCGCCGCGCACGGCACCGAGCACCGCCCCGGCTCCGGACGGCGCCGGGGCTGCTTCCGGGCTGCCCGCGCCCGTCCCGGCACCCGGGCGGCCGATGCGGGCCGACGCCCGCCGCAACCACGACCGGCTGGTCGGCGAGGCCCGCACCCTCTTCGCCGAACAGGGCACCGACGCCTCGCTGGAGGACCTCGCCCGGCGCGCGGGGGTCGGGATCGGCACGCTGTACCGGCACTTCCCCACCCGGCACGCGCTGATGAACGCCGTCTTCCAGGACGCCCTGGCGGACCTGCTCGACCGCTCGTACGCCCTGGCGAGGGCGGAGCATCCGTGCCGGGCCCTGGTGGAGTGGCTCGGCGCGATCGTCCGGCACGCGGGCGAGTACCGGGGGCTGGCCCAGGGACTGCTGACGGCCTCGACGGACGCGACCTCTGCCCTGGCGCCCTGTCACGTCCCCCTGCGCGAGGCGGGGGCCCGGCTGCTGGCACGGGCGCAGGAGAGCGGGGCCGTACGGGCCGACGTGTCGATCGGCGATCTCCTGCAGCTGACCAACGCCATCGCGCTCGCCGCGGAGAAGAACCCCGGGGACCCGGGGCTGGCCGACCGGCTGCTCCTGCTGACGCTGCGAGGGCTCGAGGGCCGGGAGGACACGGCGCCGGTGCGCTGAGGCGCTGGTGCGCTGAGGTCCTCCGCCTCCCCGGCCCCGGGGTGCGGCGCTCACGGCGCGAACCCTCCGCGGGACCGGTCGACGGGACCTTCAGCGGCGGCGCAGGTCCGCCACGCGGGCGCGCTCCGGGCCGGGGTCGGCCAGTACCGCCGCACCGCGCAACTGCTGTCCGAGGCCGCCGTTCTGGGTGCGGCGCTGGCCCGGCAGGGGCATCTCGCGCCGGGCTCTGCCGCTCGGCGGGGCGTGCTCCGGGCCCGGGGCGCCGGAGGAGGTGGTGTCGGTGTCGCCACCCGCGAGGGTGATCTCGACGCCCTGGTCGGCCAGGGCCTGGATCTCGGCGGCGGCCCGCTCGTCCTGGGGCGGGGGCTCGTCCGTGACCAGCCGGGTGACCAGCTCCGTCGGCACCGTCTGGAACATGGTGTCGGCGCCGAGTTTGGTGTGGTCGGCGAGCACGACCACCTCGGCGGCGGCCTGCACCAGGGCGCGGTCGACGCTGGCCGAGAGCATGTTGGAGGTGGAGAGGCCGCGCTCGGCCGTCAGCCCGCTCCCGGACAGGAAGGCCCGGGAGACCCGCAGCCCCTGGAGGGACTGCTCGGCGCCGCTCCCCACCAGGGCGTAGTTGCTCCCGCGCAGGGTGCCGCCGGTCATCACGACCTCCACGCGGTTGGCGTGGGCGAGGGCCTGCGCGACCAGCAGGGAGTTGGTCACCACGGTCAGACCGGGCACCCGGGCGAGCCGGCGGGCCAGCTCCTGCGTGGTCGTACCGGCGCCGACGACGATGGCCTCGCCCTCACCGACCAGGCCGGCCGCCGCGTCGGCGATGGCCGTCTTCTCCGCGGACGAGAGATGGGATTTCTGCGGAAAGCCGGACTCCCGCGTAAAACCGCCCGGCAAGACCGCACCGCCGTGCCGGCGGTCGAGGAGTCCTTCTGCCTCCAGCGCCCGCACGTCCCGCCGTACGGTCACTTCGGAGGTCTGGACGACGCGGGCGAGCTCACGGAGCGATACCGCCCCGTTCGCGCGCACCATTTCGAGGATCAGTTGACGACGTTCTGCAGCGAACACAGAACTGACAGTAACCTGACCCACGCGCGTTTTCAGCGCATTGGGCCGGATTGCAGAAGTTGGCCACGAAGTGGGTCGCCAAGTGATATACGCGAAACCGATGTTGTCAGAGCTGTCCGCGGAGTCGCCGTCAGTTGCCGCCGGATCGACCGCCAGATGCGCACACCTGGTCGAGGAGCGGTCAGATGCGATCCGTTCGCTCCCCAACAGGCCCCTGCGCAACGGCGGTTGCCGAGGCGCGGGGGACGGTCGCGCGGGGTGACTAGATCTCGCCGTCGAGCTTCCGGGTGTGCAACTGGCGGGCCACCTCGGCGATCGAACCCGACAGGGACGGGTAGACCGTGAACGCGTTCGCGATCTGTTCCACCGTCAAGTTGTTGTCGACCGCGACCGAAATCGGATGAATGAGTTCGCTGGCGCGCGGCGCGACGACACAGCCGCCGACCACGATGCCGGTGCCGGGGCGGCAGAAGATCTTGACGAAGCCGTCCCGGATGCCGAGCATCTTGGCGCGCGGGTTGCGCAGCAGGGGGAGCTTGACGACCCGCGCCTCGATCTTCCCGGCGTCCACGTCGGCCTGGGTGCAGCCGACGGTGGCGATCTCCGGGTCGGTGAAGACGTTGGAGGAGACGGACTTCAGGTTCAGCGGGGCCACCGCGTCGCCGAGGAAGTGGTACATCGCGATCCGGCCCTGCATCGCGGCGACCGAGGCCAGCGCGAAGACCCCCGTGACGTCACCGGCGGCGTAGACACCGGGGGCGCTCGTGCGGGAGACCTTGTCGGTCTTGATGTGGCCGGACTCCTTGAGGTGGACGCCGGCCTCCTCCAGGCCCATGCCCTCGGTGTTCGGGATCGCGCCGACCGCCATCAGGCAGTGCGAGCCGGAGATGGTCCGGCCGTCCGCGAGGGTGACCTCCACCCGGTCGCCGACGCGCTTGGCGGCCTGGGCGCGGGAGCGGGCCATGACGTTCATGCCCCGGCGGCGGAACACGTCCTCCAGCACGGCGGCGGCGTCGGGGTCCTCGCCCGGCAGAACCCGGTCGCGGGAGGAGACGAGGGTGACCCGGGAACCGAGCGCCTGGTAGGCGCCGGCGAACTCGGCGCCGGTGACGCCGGAACCGACCACGATGAGCTCCTCGGGGAGTTCGTCGAGGTCGTAGACCTGGGTCCAGTTGAGGATGCGCTCGCCGTCGGGCTGCGCGTCCGGGATCTCGCGGGGGTGGCCGCCGGTGGCGATCAGGACCGCGTCGGCGGTGAGCCGCTCCTCGGTGCCGTCCACCGCGGTCACCACGACCTGGCGGGAGCCGTCGGCGGCCTGGAGGCCCTCCAGCCGGCCGCGGCCGCGCACCACCCGGGCACCGGACCGGGTGACGGAGGCGGTGATGTCGTGGGACTGCGCGAGCGCGAGGCGCTTCACCCGCCGGTTGACCTTGCCGAGGTCGACACCGACCACCCGGGCGGCCTGCTCCAGGTGCGGGGTGTCGTCCGCGACGATGATGCCCAGTTCCTCGTAGGAGGAGTCGAAGGTCGTCATCACCTCGGCGGTGGCGATCAGGGTCTTCGAGGGGACGCAGTCGGTGAGGACGGACGCGCCGCCGAGGCCGTCGCAGTCGACGACGGTGACGTCCGCCCCGAGCTGGGTGCCCACCAGTGCCGCCTCGTAGCCGCCGGGGCCGCCGCCGATGATCACGATCCTGGTCACGAAAAGTCCGCCTCGGGTGGTGTCGTCCCGCGGCCGTCTGCCGTCCCGGCCGGGGTCCGGGGGATCGCCCCGGGGGCATGCAGTACGTACTCCATTGTCCCGCACCCGCCGAGCCGCTTCGCTCCGGGGCCCTCCATCCGGGCCCCGCGGCCTTCCCCGCAGCTCGGGCGGGGTGGCCGGGCCGCCGCGCCGACGACCTCCCGGCGGCCCCGGGGGGCCTTCTCTTCCGGGCTGTTCCTGGCGGGAGTCCGGCACGTCGCGGCGCATCTCCCGTACCCTCGGACTCATGTCGCTCTACGCCGCGTACGCCGGCAACCTCGACGCGCGGCTGATGACGCGCCGCGCACCGCATTCCCCGCTGCGCGGTACGGGCTGGCTCAACGGCTGGCGGCTGACGTTCGGCGGGGAGCAGATGGGGTGGGAAGGTGCGCTGGCGACGGTCGTCGAAGCGCCGCGCTCCCAGGTCTTCGTCGCCCTCTACGACGTGGCTCCGATGGACGAGGACTCCCTGGACCGCTGGGAGGGTGTCGGCCTCGACATCTACCGGCGGATGCGGGTGCGCGTGCACACCCTGGACGGCGAGGAGCCGGCCTGGATGTACGTGCTCAACGGGTACGAGGGCGGGTTGCCCTCCGCCCGCTACCTCGGCGAGGTGGCCGACGCGGCGGAGTCCGCCGGGGCCCCGCACGACTACGTGATGGAGTTGCGCAAGCGTCCCTGCTGACCCGGACGGGTCCGTGTTCCACGTACCCCGCGGGTCCGGTGCGCCGCTTCGGGAGTCCTGCTCCCGCCCTCCTCGGCGTACGGGGACACGGAGGGACCGGAGGAGGTCCGCGCCGGTCCATCTACGCGCGTAGGGATTCAGCGGTTACCCTCGTGCGGTGAACGCATCTGTTATTCCGGACAACATCCAGGACGACCCGCACGCGGTGGCCGCCGATGCCGCCGCCAGGCTGCGCGAGCTGACCGGCGCCGAGACCCACGACGTGGTCCTCGTGATGGGGTCCGGGTGGGGGCCCGCGGGCGATGCGCTCGGGGTCCCGGACGCCGAGTTCCCGGTCACGCACCTGCCCGGATTCCCGCCCCCCGCGGTCGAGGGCCACGGCGGCACGGTCCGCTCGTACCTCATCGGCGGCAAGCGCGTGCTGGTCTTCCTCGGCCGCACCCACTTCTACGAGGGCCGGGGCGTCGCCGCCGTCGCCCACGGCGTCCGTACGGCCGTCGCAGCGGGATGCCGGACCGTCGTGCTGACCAACGGCTGCGGCGGACTGCGCGAGGGCATGCGCCCGGGACAGCCGGTACTGATCTCCGACCACATCAACCTCACCGCCACCTCCCCGATCATCGGCGCCAACTTCGTCGACCTGACCGACCTCTACTCCCCCCGGCTGCGGACGCTCTGCCAGGAGATCGACCCCTCGCTGGAAGAGGGCGTGTACGTGCAGTTCCCCGGCCCGCACTACGAGACCCCGGCCGAGATCGGCATGGTCCGCGCGATGGGCGGCGACCTGGTGGGCATGTCCACCGTGCTGGAGGCCATCGCGGCGCGCGAGGCGGGCGCGGAGGTGCTCGGCATCTCGCTGGTGACCAACCTCGCCGCCGGTCTCTCCGGCGAACCGCTCAATCACGAAGAGGTCCTGCAGGCGGGCCGGGACTCGGCCGCGCGCATGGGCGACCTGCTGGCCCGGGTACTGAGACAGATCTGACCGGCCGGGCGCCGGCGCGCACCCCGCGTGGCCGGCGCCGGCCCCCGTACCGGACGCATCCCCGTCATCCCCGAAGGGTGGACCCCCGTGCAGCACGACGACCTCCTCGACCGGGCCAGGGCCTGGCAGGCCGAGGACCCGGACCCCGAGACGCGGGACGAACTGGGCCGGCTGATCGCCGCCGACGGCCCCGCAGCCCGCGCCGAGCTCGCCGCGCGCTTCGCGGGCACCCTCCAGTTCGGCACCGCCGGGCTGCGCGGGGAGCTGGGCGCCGGGCCGATGCGGATGAACCGGTCCGTCGTGATCCGGGCCGCCGCCGGACTCGCCGCGTACCTCAGGGCCCGGGCGGGCCGGGGAGACGCTCCCGGCCTCGTCGTCATCGGCTACGACGCCCGCTACCGCTCGGCCGACTTCGCCCGGGACACCGCCGCGGTGATGACCGGGGCCGGGCTGCGCGCCGCCGTGCTGCCGCGCCCGCTGCCGACCCCCGTCCTCGCGTACGCCGTACGGCACCTGGGGGCCGTCGCCGGCGTGGAGGTCACCGCGAGCCACAACCCGCCGCGCGACAACGGCTACAAGGTCTACCTGGGCGACGGCTCGCAGATCGTGCCCCCGGCGGACGCGGAGATCGCCGCGGCCATCGCGGCGGTCGGCCCGCTCGCCGGGGTGGACCGCCCCGAGGGCGGCTGGCAGGTCCTCGGCGACGAGGTCCTCGACGCCTACCTGGCCCGGACCGACGCCGTCCTCTCCGCCGGCTCCCCGCGCACCGCCCGGACCGTCTACACGGCGATGCACGGTGTCGGCACCTCCGTGCTGACCGCCGCCTTCGAGCGGGCCGGGTTCCCGGCGCCGGTGCTCGTCGCCGAACAGGCCGAGCCCGACCCGGCCTTCCCCACCGTCGCGTTCCCCAACCCGGAGGAACCGGGCGCGATGGACCTCTCCTTCGCGACCGCGCGACGGGTGGAGCCCGACCTGGTCATCGCCAACGACCCGGACGCGGACCGCTGCGCCGTCGCCGTCCCGGACCCGGCGGCCGACGGCGGCTGGCGGATGCTGCGCGGCGACGAGGTCGGCGCCCTGCTCGCGGCGCACCTGGTGGACCGCGGCGCCGAGGGCGTCCTCGCCGCCTCGATCGTCTCCTCCTCGCTGCTCGGCCGGATCGCCGAACGGGCCGGTCTCGGGTACGAGGAGACGCTGACCGGCTTCAAGTGGATCGCCCGCGTGGACGGCCTGCGCTACGGCTACGAGGAGGCGCTCGGCTACTGCGTCGACCCCGACGGCGTACGGGACAAGGACGGCATCACCGCCGCGCTGGTCGTCGCCGAGCTCGCCTCGGTGCTCAAGGAGCGCGGCCGCACCCTGCTCGACCTGCTGGACGATCTGGCGCTCGCGCACGGCCTGCACGCGACCGACCAGCTCTCGGTCCGGGTGGAGGACCTCTCGGTCATCGCCGACGCCATGGAGCGGCTGCGGGAGCGGCCGCCCGTCGCGCTGGCCGGACTGGCGGTGACCTCGGCGGAGGACCTCTCGAAGGGTTCCGCGCCGCTGCCGCCCACGGACGGGCTGCGCTACCGGCTGGACGGGGCCCGGGTGATCGTCCGCCCGAGCGGGACCGAGCCGAAGCTGAAGTGCTACCTGGAGGTCGTCGTGCCGGTCGCCTCGGCGGACGGGCTGCCCGCCGCGCGGGCCCGGGCGGCGGAGCTGCTGGCCGGGATCAGGCGGGACCTCTCCGCCGCGGCCGGCATCTGACCCCCGGGCGTCCGGCCGGCGGCAGCAGACGCACCGCACACGGCAGCCGGCGCACGGCACACGGAAGCGGGCCGGTCCTCCCGAGGGAGGGCCGGCCCGCCCGTTCGTGCGGGACGCCCGTGCCGGGGGCCGTCGTCAGCCGGTGGCGAAGAGGACCGCCAGCGCGATCGCGCCCGCGACCGCGGGCGCGATGATCTCCCAGGCCCAGCGGACCGAGGCGGACACCTCGGGCCCCCCGGGCGCGGCGATGCCCTGCGAGGCGGCGGCGGCCCGCAGCTCGGCGTCGTCGTGGGCGAGCTGGCGAAGTTCCGACACCGCCTGGTCGGCCGCGGCGGGACGCACCTGGCCCTCGGCGAGCCCTCCCCCGCGCTGGGCGGCCGTCGACTGGCGCAGCGCCCGCTTCCGGTCGCGCAGCGAGACGGGCAGCGCCCACACCTGGTACTTCGTGCCACCGGTGGTGTACAGCTCGGTCGAGTACGCGGCGCGGATGCCCTCCACCGCCGACCACGGCAGCGTGATCGTGCGGAACGGGTTGCGGACCAGGATGCGCCGGGTTCCGGCCAGCACGGCGGGCCGCAGCGTGAGGGCGATCACCAGGGGCGCCACCAGCGCCGTCGCCGACAGCGCCTGCCACGGCGCACGGCCCTCCCCGGTGAAGAGCGCGTCGCCGAGCAGCCAGGCGATCAGCAGGAGCAGCAGTACGCCGGCCACCATCGCGGCACCCGACCGGTAGGTGCGGTCGGCGTAGGTGGGCTCGTCGGGGGGCGTGGAGCTCGTCATGGCCCGATTGTGCCTGACGCCGGGCCGGGCACGGGGCGGCCGGGTCCCGCCCGGGGGTCCGGCGCGCGCGGGGGCCCGCGCGGAGCACTTCGCGGGCCGCACCCCCCTGTACAGGTCGCTACGCGCGTAGATATGCTCCCCTGGTGACCATGCCCACCTCTGCACCCGCATTCTCCGGCGCGACCGCGTCCGACGGTGCGTTGCGCCGCTTCCTGCACGGGCTGCCCGGCGTCGACGCCGTCGGCCTCGAAGCGCGCGCCGCCTCGCTCGGCACCCGGTCGATCAAGACGACGGCCAAGGCGTACGCGATCGATCTCGCCATCTCGATGATCGACCTGACGACGCTGGAAGGCGCGGACACCCCGGGCAAGGTCCGGGCGCTCTGCGCGAAGGCCCTGCACCCCGATCCGACCGACCGGACCACCCCGCGCACCGCCGCGGTCTGCGTCTACCCCGACATGGCGGCGACCGCGGTCGCCGCGCTGGCCGGCTCGGAGGTGAAGGTGGCGTCCGTGGCGACGGCCTTCCCGGCCGGCCGCGCGGCGCTCCCCGTCAAGCTCGCGGACGTCCGCGACGCGGTGGCGGCCGGGGCCGACGAGATCGACATGGTGATCGACCGGGGCGCGTTCCTGGCCGGCCACTACCTCAAGGTGTACGAGGAGATCACGGCTGTGAAGGCCGAGTGCGGCAGCGCCCGCCTCAAGGTCATCTTCGAGACCGGCGAGCTCTCCACGTACGACAACATCCGCCGCGCCTCCTGGCTCGGGATGCTGGCCGGCGCCGACTTCATCAAGACGTCGACGGGCAAGGTCGCGACCAGCGCCACGCCCGCCAACACCCTGCTGATGCTGGAGGCCGTCCGCGACTTCCGCCGTGAGACCGGCGTCCAGATCGGCGTGAAGCCCGCGGGCGGCATCCGCACGACCAAGGACGCGGTCAAGTTCCTGGTCCTGGTCAACGAGACCGCGGGCGAGGACTGGCTGGACAACCACTGGTTCC
Source organism: Streptomyces sp. AM 2-1-1 (assembly GCF_029167645.1). Taxonomy (NCBI): domain Bacteria; kingdom Bacillati; phylum Actinomycetota; class Actinomycetes; order Kitasatosporales; family Streptomycetaceae; genus Streptomyces; species Streptomyces sp. AM 2-1-1. Next base: position 2,594,518 of record NZ_CP119147.1, read on the forward strand.
GGTTCGGCGCCTCCGGCCTGCTGAACGATCTGCTGATGCAGCGCCAGAAGCTCAGCACCGGCCGTTACTCCGGCCCCGATTACGTGACGGTGGACTGATCCCCATGGCATCTGCATTCGAGTACGCCCCCGCCCCCGAGTCGCGGTCGGTCGTCGACATCGCGCCCTCGTACGGCCTGTTCATCGACGGTGAGTTCACCGAGGCCGCCGACGGCAAGGTTTTCAAGACCGTCTCGCCGAGCAGCGAGGAGGTCCTCTCCGAGGTCGCCCGCGCGGGCGAGGCGGACGTGGACCGCGCGGTCCGTGCGGCCCGCAAGGCGTTCGAGAAGTGGTCGGCGCTGCCCGGCTCCGAACGCGCCAAGTACCTCTTCCGGATCGCCCGGATCGTCCAGGAGCGCAGCCGTGAGCTGGCCGTGCTGGAGACCCTGGACAACGGCAAGCCGATCCGGGAGACCCGCGACACCGACCTCCCGCTGGTCGCGGCGCACTTCTTCTACTACGCGGGCTGGGCGGACAAGCTCGGCCACGCCGGTTTCGGCGCGGACCCGCGCCCGCTGGGCGTGGCCGGCCAGGTCATCCCGTGGAACTTCCCGCTGCTGATGCTGGCGTGGAAGATCGCCCCGGCGCTCGCCGCCGGTAACACGGTGGTCCTCAAGCCGGCCGAGACGACCCCTCTCTCGGCCCTGTTCTTCGCGGACATCTGCCGCCAGGCGGGTCTGCCGAAGGGCGTCGTCAACATCCTCACCGGGTACGGCGACGCGGGCGCGGCCCTCGTGGTGCACCCGGACGTGAACAAGGTCGCCTTCACCGGCTCCACCGCCGTGGGCAAGGCCATCGCCCGGCAGGTCGCGGGGACCGACAAGAAGGTCACCCTGGAGCTGGGCGGCAAGGGCGCCAACATCGTCTTCGACGACGCCCCCGTCGACCAGGCGGTGGAGGGGATCGTCACCGGCATCTTCTTCAACCAGGGCCAGGTCTGCTGCGCGGGCTCCCGCCTCCTGGTGCAGGAGTCGGTCCACGACGAGGTGCTGGACGCGCTGAAGCGGCGGCTGACCACGCTGCGCCTCGGCGACCCGCTGGACAAGAACACCGACATCGGCGCGATCAACTCCGCGGAGCAGCTCTCCCGGATCACCGCGCTGGTGGAGACGGGCGAGGCGGAGGGCGCGGAGCGCTGGAGCGCGCCGTGCGCACTGCCGTCCTCGGGTTACTGGTTCGCGCCGACGCTCTTCACCGGCGTCACCCAGGCCCACACGGTCGCCCGGGACGAGATCTTCGGCCCGGTGCTCTCGGTGCTGACCTTCCGCACCCCCGACGAGGCCGTCGCCAAGGCCAACAACACGCAGTACGGCCTGTCGGCGGGCATCTGGACGGAGAAGGGCTCCCGCATCCTCGCGGTGGCGAACAGGCTCCGGGCGGGCGTCGTCTGGGCCAACACGTTCAACAAGTTCGACCCCACCTCGCCGTTCGGCGGGTACAAGGAGTCGGGCTACGGCCGCGAGGGCGGCCGTCACGGCCTGGAGGCGTACCTCGATGTCTGAGCAGGAATCGACCAACGGCTCGGCCGTGCGGCGCCTCGGCGTCTTCAAGACCTACAAGCTGTACGTCGGGGGCAAGTTCCCCCGCTCCGAGAGCGGCCGGGTGTACGAGGTGACCGACTCCAAGGGCAAGTGGCTCGCGAACGCCCCCCAGTCGTCCCGCAAGGACGCGCGGGACGCGGTCGTCGCGGCCCGCAAGGCTTTCGGCGGCTGGTCCGGCGCGACCGCCTACAACCGCGGCCAGATCCTCTACCGCGTCGCCGAGATGCTGGAGGGGCGCCGGGACCAGTTCGTCCGCGAAGTGGCCGAGGCCGAAGGGCTGTCGAAGTCCAGGGCGGCGGCCGTGGTGGACGCGGCGGTGGACCGCTGGGTCTGGTACGCGGGGTGGACCGACAAGATCGGCCAGGTCGTGGGCGGGGCCAACCCGGTCGCGGGGCCGTACTTCAACCTGTCGACGCCCGAGCCGACCGGTGTGGTCGCCGTCCTGGCGCCGCAGCGCTCGTCGTTCCTCGGGCTGGTCTCGGTGATCGCCCCGGTGATCGCGACCGGGAACACGGCCGTGGTGGTCGCCTCCGCCGGAGCCCCGCTGCCGGCGCTCTCGCTGGGCGAGGTACTGGCCACCTCCGACCTGCCCGGCGGGGTGGTGAACCTGCTCTCCGGTGCCACCGCCGAGCTGGCGGCCCCGCTCGCGGCCCACCAGGACGTCAACGCCGTTGACCTCACCGGCGCGGACACGGCGCTGGCGAAGGAGCTGGAGATCGCGGCGGCCGACAACCTGAAGCGCGTACTCCGTCCACAGGCTGTGGACGGGGCGGCGGACCCGGCGGCCGAACCGGACTGGACCGCCGACCCGGGTACGCACCGGCTGACCGCGTTCCTGGAGACGAAGACGGTCTGGCACCCCACGGGGGCGCTGGGCGTCTCCGGCTCGTCGTACTGACGCGGCGGCGGGTCCGTCCGGGACGGGGTGACGGGGGCCGGCCCCACGAGGAGGCAGGCCCCCGTCCGCGTGTCCCGGGCGACTCCGCGGTCAGCGCGCCCCGGTGATCAGGCCGGTGGCCGGCCCCACCAGGGGCAGGTCGCGGAGCGCGCCGCCGTCGGTCAGGTGATCGGTGACCAGGGCGGTGGAGACCGGCTTGAAGTCCGCGACCTGCGTGCCCACCGCGTTGTCCAGCGGGTCCGATCCGGTCTTCGCCAGCGGGTCCAGCTGGAGGGCGGTGATCGGGGCGATGCTGTTCGACAACGCGCCGGTCAGCGCGGGAGCCGCCGCGTCGGTCACCGCCGACAGGGCCGCCTCCGCGCTGTCGCCCGCCTCGGTCAGGGCCGGGGGCGTGGCAGCCTGCGCGGACGCGGCGCCCGCGCCGAGCGCGGCGCCCATCGCGGTGACGGTCAGCCCGGCGCGCAGCAGGACGCGCCGCGAGGGCCTGGTTCGTGCGTGACGTGCCATTTTTCCCACCTGATCGACTTCGTTTCGGTAGCCGTACGTGCGCGCAGAGTAGTGGAGATGTGATGCTCGATACCAACAGGACTCCCGAGGGGTCGCCTGCTCGGGTCATGCCTCACACTTTTGTTCTGTGAGTTCCCAACCGATCCCGACGCGCGTGGTCCTCCTCGCAGGACCCTCCGGCTCCGGGAAGTCCTTCCTCGCCGCCCGTACCGGTCTTCCGGTGCTGCGGCTGGACGACTTCTACAAGGAGGCCAACGATCCGACCCTGCCCCAGGTCACCGGCAGCACGGACATCGACTGGGACTCCGCGGAGTCCTGGGACATGGAGTCGGCCGTCGCCGCCGTCGCGGAACTCTGCCGGACCGGCAGCACCCGGGTGCCGGTCTACGACATCTCCCTGAGCGCGCGCACGGGCACCGAAGTGCTGCACATCGACCGTTCACCGCTCTTCGTGGCCGAAGGCATCTTCGCGGCGGACATCGTCGGGCGCTGTCAGGAGTTGGGCCTGCTCGCCGACGCGATCTGCCTGCGCGGGCGCCCTTCGACCACGTTCCGCCGGAGACTGGTGCGGGACCTGCGCGAGGGCCGCAAGTCGGTGGCGTTCCTGCTGCGGCGCGGCTGGCGGCTGATGCGCGCCGAGCGCCGGATCGTGGCCCGCCAGGCGGCGTTGGGCGCCCACCCGTGCGGCAAGGAAGAGGCGCTCGGCCGGCTGGCCGCGGCCGCGGCGGGCCGCTGCCGCCGCACCCCGGCGGGGAGCGGTACGGCGTAACGGGCGGCCCGCCGGCCGGGCGGGACGTGACCGGCGGGAACGGCGGACGGGGCCGTACGGGCCCCCCAGCCCGTACGGCCCCGCCGCTTTTCCGTGCCCCCGTGTCCCCCGAGGTCCCCCCGTCGCCCGCCGTTTCCCCCCGGAGCGGCGGGCTCCGTCGTTCCCCCGTCGCCCTTCAGGCCACCAGCTCGCCGAAGGACTCCTTCTCGTCACGTCCGAAGCTGAGGACCTCGTCCTCGCGCAGCCGGCGGAGCGACCGCCAGATGCTGGACTTCACCGTGCCGACACTGATGTCGAGGATGGCCGCGATCTCCGGGTCGGTGCGCCCCTCGTAGTAGCGCAGGACCAGCATGGTGCGCTGGAGTTCGGGCAGCCGGGCGAGTGCCTGCCAGAGCACCGCGCGCAGTTCCGTGCCGCGCATCGCGTCCGTGTCGCCGACCGTCTCCGGCAGCTCCTCGGTCGGGTACTCGTTGAGCTTGCGGCGGCGCCAGGCACTGATGTGCAGGTTGGTCATCGTGCGGCGCAGGTAGCCGCCGACGGCCGCCTTGTCACTGATCCTGTCCCACGCCCGGTAGGTCGAGAAGAGGGCGCTCTGCAGCAGGTCCTCGGCCTCGAACCGGTCGCCGGTCAGGTGGTAGGCGGTCGCGTACAGGGAGGCGCGGCGCTCCTGGACGTAGGCCGTGAACGCCGCTTCGGCGTCCTCGGCCCCCGCCAGGGGCGTCCGCTCCCCCGTGGTGCCCTCCCCGTACGCGCTTCCCCCGTGTCCCCGGTACGTTCCCCCGTACGTGCTGCCGCCGACGTCCCCCGCGTCGGCGACCGGTGTCAGCGAAGGGTGCTGACGCCCGGTGCCGCGAACGCACCCCCGCCCGTTCACCGCACCCGACTTCTCCGGGATCCTGCCGACATCGTGGAGACGCGTGACCACTGCGCTGGAGCCGGTGCGCTGCAGCTGCCGTGCGTTCATCGTGCGCCCCCTGTCGGTGGAGTCCGTTCGAACCGTGTGCCAACGAGTCTGACCGGGCAGTTTCATGGCACTGTCCGCCGACTGTCACAGAGCTGTCACAGGCCCCGTGAGGTCGTAACCGCCCCAACCGGGTTCGCGCGGCGGGGCCGTGCCGCGACCCCGGCCACGCTCCGCGGGGCGGCGCGTGAGGGCGCGGGCGGACAGGAAGTGGTGCCCCACGGTCGAACTGCGGCGCCACCATGGGCCAGAATGGCGTCCGTGCCTTTCCTGTTGCTGATCGAGGACGACGACGCCATCCGCACGGCCCTCGAACTCTCGCTGTCACGCCAGGGCCACCGAGTGGTCACCGCGGCGACGGGAGAGGACGGCCTCAACCTCCTCCGGGAGCAGCGACCCGACCTGGTGGTGCTGGACGTGATGCTGCCCGGCATCGACGGTTTCGAGGTCTGCCGGCGCATCCGCCGCACCGACCAGCTGCCCATCATCCTGCTGACGGCGCGCAGCGACGACATCGACGTGGTGGTGGGCCTGGAGTCGGGCGCCGACGACTACGTGGTGAAGCCGGTGCAGGGCCGGGTGCTGGACGCGCGCATCCGGGCCGTACTGCGGCGCGGGGAGCGGGAGTCGACGGACTCGGCGACCTTCGGGAGCGTGGTCATCGACCGCTCCGCGATGACGGTGACCAAGGACGGGGCGGATCTCCAGCTGACCCCGACGGAGCTGCGGCTCCTGCTGGAGCTGAGCCGCCGGCCCGGACAGGCCCTGTCCCGGCAGCAGTTGCTGCGGCTGGTGTGGGAACACGACTACCTCGGCGATTCGCGGCTCGTGGACGCCTGCGTGCAGCGGCTGCGGGCGAAGGTGGAGGACGTGCCGTCCTCGCCGACGCTGATCCGTACGGTGCGGGGCGTGGGGTACCGGCTGGACTCGCCTCAGTGAGTGGACGTGCCGGGCGCACGGTCCGTGCGGGCCTGCGCTGGAGCAGTCTGCGGCTGCGGCTGGTGGTGGTGTTCGGGCTGGTGGCCCTGACGGCGGCGGTGTCGGCGTCGGCGATCGCGTACTGGCTCAACCGCGAGGCGGTGCTGACCCGTACGCAGGACGCGGCGCTCGGGGACTTCCGGCGGCAGATGCAGAACCGGGCGGCGTCGCTGCCGTTGCGGCCCACCAAGGACGATCTCCAGTCCGCAGCCGCGCAGATGGCGGACAGCGGACCGGGGTACGCGGTGCTGCTGGAGGACGAGCGGGACGGCGGGAAGCCGATCGTCGGCTACTCCGACCTGGACACCTTCACCAAGGTGGACGTGCCCGGCTCGCTGGAGCGGCAGGTCGCCGCGAAGCAGAAGCGGACCTCGGGCAACGCGGACGAGTACCACCTCTTCTGGCAGCGCACGAGCATCGGCGGCACTCCGTACCTGGTGGCGGGGACCCGGATCATCGGCGGCGGGCCGACCGGCTACATGCTGAAGTCGCTCGACCAGGAGCGCGAGGACCTCAACTCCCTGGCCTGGTCGCTGGGGATCGCGACCACACTGGCGCTGGTCGGCTCGGCGCTGCTCGCGCAGGCCGCGGCGACGACCGTGCTCCGGCCGGTGCAGCGACTCGGTGACGCGGCGCGCAAGCTGGGCGAGGGGAAGCTGGACACCCGGCTGGTGGTCTCCGGAACGGACGAACTCGCCGAACTCTCCCGTACGTTCAACCGGGCCGCCGGTTCGCTGGAGAAGAAGGTCGCGGACATGAGTGCGCGGGAGGAGTCCAGCCGCCGGTTCGTCGCGGACATGTCCCACGAACTGCGTACGCCGCTCACCGCGATCACCGCGGTGGCGGAGGTGCTGGAGGACGAGGCGGACAGTCTCGACCCGATGATCGCGCCCGCCGTGCACCTGGTGGTGAGCGAGACCCGGCGGCTCAACGACCTGGTGGAGAACCTCATGGAGGTCACCCGCTTCGACGCGGGGACGGCCCGGCTGGTCCTGGACACGGTGGACGTCGCCGACCAGGTCACCGCCTGCATCGACGCCCGGGCCTGGCTGGACGCGGTCGAACTGGACGCGGAGCGCGGCATGATGGTGCGGCTCGACCCGCGCCGGCTCGACGTGATCCTGGCGAATCTGATCGGCAACGCGCTCAAGCACGGCGGTTCACCCGTGCGGGTGCGCGTACGCACCGAGGGTGAGGAACTGGTCATCGAGGTACGCGACCACGGGCCGGGGATCCCCGGGGACGTGCTGCCGCACGTCTTCGACCGGTTCTACAAGGCGAGCGCGTCCCGTCCGCGCTCCGAGGGCAGCGGCCTCGGGCTGTCGATCGCCATGGAGAACGCGCTCATCCACGGCGGCACCATCTCCGCCGCCAACTCCCCGGACGGCGACGGCGCGGTGTTCGTCCTGCGGCTGCCGCGCGACGCCGAGGACGGCGGCGCCGCGGACACCGACGCCGGCGACGCCGGCGCGGACGGCGGGGCGTCGTGAGACCGGCGGGAGTGCGCCGTCCGCTCACCGGGCTGGCCCTGGCCGCGGCCGCCGCCGCCCTGGTGACGGGGTGCGGCATCCGGTCCACCACGGTGCCGGTCGACGCGGGGGCGGCGCCCTCCCGGGTGCCCTGCCGCACGGCGGGTCAGGGTTCCGGCTCGCAGTCGGCCGAGGAGCTGGTGCGGGTCTATCTGGTCTGCGCGTCGGAGCTGGTGGCGGTCGACCGTACGCTCCCGGACGCCGAGCGGAACCTCGGGCGGCTGGGGCTGGCGCGGGCGCTGCTGGCGCAGATCCGGCAGTCGCCGCTCGCCGTCGAGCGGCGCGCCGGCTTCACCACGGGCGTTCCCTCGGACCTGACCGTCGGGGAGGCGGCCTCGGACGATCCGGCGGGCGTCCTGCGGCTGAGCGCCCAGCCGGAGGACCTGTCCGCCGAGGCTCTGGCCCAGGTGGTGTGCACCTTCGCCGAGGAGAGCGCCCTCGTCACCGACGGCTCGGTCTGGCTCGGCGGTCCGAGCGACTACGCCCCGCGCGGGTACCTCTGCACGACGGAGACGAAGGCGCGGCCGCAGAACGTCCCGACGCGGAGCACGCCGCCGGCCGGCTGAGCAGGCGGTGGGCGGCTGAGCAGGCGGTGGACGGCGGCGCCCGGTGCGGTGGGGGCGCCGGTGCGGTGGGGGCCGGTCTGCGGTGCGTGTCGCTGCGGCTCCCGGCACGATCGCTCCGACGGGGCGGACGAGAGTGCAGGGGGCGGCGTGGCGGGTGGGGCGCCGCGGGGGCGCGCGTGCCGTGCTCTGCGCCACTTCGCGCCGTCCGCCCGGAACCGTTCGCTCGGGGACCGGCGTCTAGGGGGGCGTGCGACAAGGTCCCGGCGGTCAGGCCGTCACCCGGTTCCGCGTGGTGGGGTTCACTCTTCTCCTCGCGCATCTCGTGGTCGTCGGGTGGCTGACCCTGCGCCCCCTGGACGTCCCCTGGATGACCGCCGCGAATTTCACGCCCCTCGACGGCATCCGGGCGGACCTCGCGCTCGGCCCCGGGGCGGCGGTGCGCCGGATAGGCGCGGGGCTGCTGCTGCTGGCGCCGCTCGGGTTCCTGCTGCCGATGGCGGACGCCCGGCTCACCGTCTCCCCCTGGGCGTCCCTGGTCCGTACGACCGCCGCCGGGGCGCTGATCTCCCTCGCCATCGAGCTGGGGCAGACCGGGGTGCCCGGGCAGGTGGTGGACATCGACTCGCTGCTGCTGAACACGGTGGGGGTACTCCTGGCCCATCTGCTGGTGGTGCCGTGCGTACGGGCCCGGCTGCGGCGCCGGCGCCGGCTCACCGCCCCCGCGCCGTCGGGCGCGGAGCCGGACGGCACCCCTCAGGGCTCCACCCCGACGATTACCAGGGTTGGGGTCGCACCGTAGAGGGAGGCACCGGCCACCCCGGCGGAGCGACCATGGATACATCGGGAGCGCCGCAGCGGCTGCTCCCCCGGTCCCCTCAAGGAGCCCACCATGGCCGCACCGGTTCGCCCTCGTGACGGACGCATGATCGCCGGAGTGTGCGCGGCGCTGGCACAGCGCTTCGGTACCTCCGCGACGACCATGCGCGTCATCTTCCTGGTCTCGTGCTTGCTTCCCGGTCCGCAGTTCCTCGTCTACCTGGCGCTGTGGGTCCTGCTGCCCGGGGAGAAGTCCTCGTCGGGCACCACCTCCGCGACGGCCTGGTGATCCGGGCACGACGGGGGCACGGCAGCAGCGCGGAGACGTACGTCAGTGGGGCACCCGGCCGGTCAGGCCGGGTGCCCCACTGACGTACGGGACCGGGTGGAGGTTTCCGGGTCAGCCGCCGAGCGGGATGCCGTTCAGGTCGAGGCCCTTGGTCGGCAGTCCGCCGAGGAGCTGGGTGACGGGCGCGGCGGCGTCGGTGGCCTTGCCGCCGAGGAGGCTGCCGGTGGTCTCCTTGACCGGGAGGGTCTGGGCGGCGTGGCCCAGGTTCGACAGACCGTCGGTGGAGACGGGCAGGGCGCTGCCCGCGTCGAGCGGGAGCGCGGAGGCGGCCGAGGCGCTGCCGGCGGCGGCAGCGGCGAAGGCGGCACCGAGAGCGGCGACACCGAGGATGCGGGCGGAGGAGAGCTTCATGGCTTTTTCCTTGGAGAAAGGGAATGCGGGCGGCTCTGCAAAGTAGCCACCGGGTTCCCCGCTCCGCAAATGGCACGACACGCGGAAAAGGGCCGGGGAATGTGTTCCCCGGCCCTCGCCGATCCTTCCCGTTCAGTCCTGTTCGAGCGCGGAGACGCTGGTCGCGGCGGTCTGACTGAACAGCCACGCGGACTTCAGTTCGGCGTATCCCGGCTTCACCACGTCGTTGATCATCGCGAGACGTTCATCGAAAGGAATGAATGCTGATTTCATCGCATTGACGGTGAACCACTGCATGTCGTCGAGCGTGTATCCGAAAGTCTCGGTCAGCCGCTCGAATTCCTGGCTCATGCTCGTCCCGCTCATCAGGCGGTTGTCGGTGTTGACCGTGGCGCGGAAGTGCAAGGTGCGCAGCAGCCCGATCGGGTGCTGCGCGTAGGAGGCGGCAGCGCCGGTCTGGAGGTTCGAGGTGGGGCAGAGCTCCAGCGGGATGCGCTTGTCGCGCACGTAGGAGGCGAGGCGGCCGAGCTTGACCGTGCCGTCCTCGGCGATCTCGATGTCGTCGATGATCCGGACCCCGTGGCCGAGCCGGTCGGCGCCGCACCACTGGAGGGCCTGCCAGATCGAGGGCAGCCCGAACGCCTCGCCGGCGTGGATGGTGAAGTGGTTGTTCTCCCGCTTGAGGTACTCGAAGGCGTCCAGGTGGCGGGTGGGGGGGAATCCGGCCTCGGCGCCCGCGATGTCGAAGCCCACGACCCCGGTGTCCCGGTAGCGGTTGGCGAGTTCGGCGATCTCCAGCGAGCGTGCGGCGTGCCGCATGGCGGTGAGCAGCGCGCCGACCCGGATGCGACGCCCGGCCTCGCGGGCCAGCCGCTCCCCCGCGCGAAAGCCCTCGTTGACCGCCTCCACGACCTCTTCGAGGGTGAGCCCGCCGGTCAGGTGCTGCTCGGGGGCGTACCGCACCTCGGCGTAGACGACGCCGTCCTCGGCGAGGTCCTGGGCGCACTCGGAGGCGACGCGGACGAGCGCCTCGCGGGTCTGCATGACGGCGCAGGTGTGGGCGAACGTCTCCAGGTAGCGCTCGAGCGAACCGGAGTCGGCCGCCTCGCGGAACCAGGTCCCCAGCTTGTCGGGGTCGCTCTCCGGCAGGTCCTCGTACCCCTGGTCACGGGCGAGTTCGACGATGGTGCCCGGGCGCAGCCCGCCGTCGAGGTGGTCGTGGAGGAGCACCTTCGGGGCGCGGCGGATCTGGTCGGCGTCGGGGGCGTGGCGCAACTGGCTCGTCATCCGGGCACTCTAACGCCTACGCGCGTAGATCGCCGAGGGACGATACGTAACAGTGACAGTGCGGACAGGTGGAGTACACCCGTGCTTCTGACACTGTTCTGTTGTGACCACGCGCGCGCTTCCCCTGCCCACTGCCCGGCTCGGGCGGCCCGTACGGGCCGCAGGACCGTCCCCGGAGGTCGGTGGCGTCGTCCTGCTGCTCCCGGACGGAGCCGTCGAATCCCGCCGCCGGCCCTCCGCCTTCTCGTACGCCGGCCAGCTGCCGTTCGCCCGCGCGCTGGCGCGGGCCGGGCGGGACGACGGGCTGACCGTGCACGTCCTGCACTACCGCCACCGGGGCTGGAACGCCGGGGACGCCGACCCGGCGGCGGACGCCGGGTGGGCGGCGGACGAGGTGGTGCGCCGCTACGGCGACGTGCCGGTCTGTCTCGTCGGCCACGGCATGGGCGGCCGGGCGGCGCTGCGCGCCGGGGGGCATCCGGCGGTCGCCGCCGTACTGGCGATGGCGCCCTGGCTCCCGGGGCAGGCCGGACCTCCCGCCCGGACCGGCCCGGAGGCGTCGGCCGAGCCGGTGAAGCAGCTGGCCGGGCGCCGGGTGCTCATCGTGCACGGCACCAACGACTCCCACACCGACCCCGAGCTCTCCTTCCGGCTGGCCGCCCGGGCCAAGAAGGCCAACCGGGACACCTGCCGCTTCGAGGTCCACTCGGACGGTCACGCCCTGCGCGAGCACCGGGCCGAGGTGGTGGCGCTCGCCGCCGACTTCGTCCGGGGCTCGCTCTTCGGCCGCTCCTACGCCCGGCCGGTCGCCGACGCCCTCGCCGCGCCGCCGCCGCTGGGTCTGCGGATGCCGCTGGCCGCCGGGTTCGGCCGGACGCTGCGGCGCTGAAGCGCGTCGCGGAAGACGGCGGCGCCCGCGGCTGCCGCCGGCGCCGCAACGGGCCGGCCGGCCCCTTGCGGAATGCCGGCGCTCAGAGCTTCCCGTGCGCCGCGAGGCGGGTGAGGCTGCGGTCGTGCGCGCGGCTGAGGAGCAGCAGGGAGAAGACGGCGCCGATCAGCGCGCAGAACATGTCCCACTGGGTGTCCCACACGTCGCCCTGGGTGGCGAGGAACGAGTCGGCGGCCTGTCCGCCGGTGACGGCCGCCAGCCACTCGAGCATCTCGAAGACGGCGCTGAAGGCGAGGCAGGCGCACACGACCAGCGGGGGGAGCCAGCGGCTGCCGCGCAGGGGCGAGGTGCGGACGAGGAGTTCCCGGACCAGGATCGCGGGCACGAATCCCTGCATGAGGTGGCCGAGGCGGTCGTACGGGTTGCGTTCCAGGCCGAGCCGGTCGCGCACCCAGTCACCGGCCGGGACCTCGGCGTACGTGTAGTGCCCGCCCACCATGAGGACGAGGGCGTGGACGGCCAGCAGTCCGCAGAGCATCCCGCTCAGCGGGAACCGCCGGCGCAGCAGGAACAGGACCGGCAGCCCCAGCATGACCCACACCGTCTCCAGTACCCAGGTGCCGGGCTCCTTGGCGCCCAGGGCGGACAGCACGAGCGCCGCGGCGACGGCGGGCGCGAGAACGGCGGGCAGCAGGCGGCCGGTGCGGCCGGTGGCCGACGGGACACCCGGCGAGAGGCCGTCGGACGGGTGGGTGGCGGACATCAGGAGCTCCTCGTGTCGGGGGTGTACCGCCATCCTCCGGCGCGCCGCGGGGCCCCGCCTGAGTGCGGCTACTCAACGCCCCCGGGTTTCCTACCTGGTGGCGGATGCGTGGAGCAGCGCCGTGCGACGGTCGGGCAACACCGCGGCCGTGGAGCCCGGTTCGGCTCAGTCCGGCAGCAGGTGCCCGCGCCGGGAGATCAGGAACTCCTTGAAAGCGGCCACCGGCGGGGTGTCCGGGTGGCCGTCCAGCCAGGCCACACCGATCTCGCGGGCCGCGCGCGGTGCGGTGACCGTCAGCTCGACGACCCCGGGGCGGGCGACGGCGGGGGGCGGCAGCAGGGCGACGCCGAGTCCGGCGGCGACCAGACCGCGCAGGGTCTCCGCCTCCTCGCCCTCGAACGCGACCCTGGGCACGAACCCGGCCTCCGCGCAGAGGTCGTCGGTGATCCGCCGCAGTCCGTACCCCGGCTCCAGGGTCACGAAGGTCTCCTCGGCGGCCTCCGCGAGACGGACCCGGCGGCGGACGGCCAGCCGGTGGTCCTCGGGGACGACCAGCCGCAGCCGCTGCTCGTCCAGCCGGCGGGCCACCAGATCGGGCGCGTCCGGGACCGGCGAGGTGAGGCAGAGGTCCAGTTTCCCCGCACGCAGCCGCTCGAGCATCGCCTCGCCGTAGTTCTGCACCAGCTGGAAGCGGACGCCCGGGTGGTCGGCCCGGAAGGCCCGGATGAGGGCGGGTACGGTCTCCGAGCCCATGGTGTGCAGGAAGCCGAAGGCGACCCTGCCCGAGGCCGGGTCGGCGTCGGCCCGGACGGAGTCGGCGGCCTTCTCCACCTCGGCGAGGGCGCGTTCGGCGGAGCCGAGGAAGGTGCGTCCGGCGGGGGTGAGCGCCACCGTCCGGCCCCGGCGCGCGAACAGCGCGACGCCCAGGTCCTGTTCGAGGCGGACCATGGCCCGCGACAGGGTGGACTGGGGCACCCCGAGCTCCTGCGCGGCGCGGGTGACGTGTTCGTGACGGGCCACCGCCTCGAAGTACGCGAGCCTCGGCGCGAGGACCGCGCGAATGTCTTCTTCGTAACTGCTCGGTGACAGTCGGGGCTGTGAACTGCGGTCATGCGCCATGGGAACGATTATCACCGTTTCATGCATTGGACGCATCAGACCCGTCGGCCTACCGTCGCGGTATGCCTCCTGCCAGTACCGGGGCATCCACCGTCGCGGTGGATGCCTTCGCACAGCCCCTCCCGCACACCCTCGCCACCCCGGCCGCCGTCCCGGCCGACGCACGCCTCGAACCCGGCCGGCCCGGCTACCGCCGCATGAGCTTCGGGCTCTTCGCCGCCGGGGTCGCGACGTTCGCCCTCCTCTACTCCACCCAGGCCCTGCTGCCCTCGGTCTCCGCGTCCTTCGGCGCCACGGCCGGGCAGGCGAGCTGGACGGTCTCCGCCGCGACGGGAGCGCTGGCCCTCGCCGTGCTGCCGCTGAGCGCGCTCTCCGAACGCTTCGGCCGACGGCAGATGATGACCGCCTCGCTGGCCCTCGCCGTGACCCTCGGCATGCTGGTGCCGTTCGCCCCCTCGCTCGGCACGCTGATCGCCCTGCGTGCCCTGCAGGGCGCGGCCCTGGCCGGGCTGCCGGCCTCCGCGATGGCCTTCCTGGCCGAGGAGGTCCGGCCCAGGGCGCTGGTCGCGGCGATCGGCCTCTTCGTGGCGGGCAACAGCATCGGCGGCATGAGCGGCCGCATCCTGACCGGCTGGATCGCCCAGCTCTGGGGCTGGCGGGTCGCGCTCGGCGCGGTCGGCCTCCTCGCGGTGGGATGCGCGGTCGCCTTCCAGTTGCTGATGCCCAGGGCCCGGCACTTCGTCCCGGGGTCGCTCAACCCGAAGGCACTGGCGCGGGCCGTCGGCGGGCACCTGGCCGATCCGCTGCTGCGCCGGCTCTTCCTCGTCGGCGGCCTCTTCATGACGGTGTTCGGCGCCGTCTACACCGCCATCGGCTACCGGCTGGTGCAGGCCCCGTTCAGCCTCCCGCAGGGCGTGGTCGGCTCGATCTTCCTCGTCTACCTCGTGGGCACGGTCTCCTCCGCCGCCGCGGGCCGCCTGGTCGGCCGACTGGGGCGCCGGGGCGCGCTCTACCTCGCCGTCGCCACCACCGCCGCCGGACTGCTGCTCTCGCTCGCCGACCACCTGGCCGCGGTGCTGCCGGGCCTGGTCCTGATCACCGCCGGCTTCTTCGCCGGCCACGCCGTCGCCTCCTCCTCGGTGAGCCGTACGGCGACCACCGGCCGCGCCCAGGCGTCGGCGCTCTACCAGTCGGCGTACTACCTCGGCTCCAGCGCGGGCGGCACGCTCGGCGCGGTCGCCTTCCACGCGGGCGGCTGGACCTGCACGGCCGGGCTCGGACTGCTCGCGGTGGCCGGCGTCGCCATGGTGACGCTGTACGGTTCGCGGTGCGCACGGGCCGAGCGGGACTCCCGTACGGTACGCGCCTCCGTCGTCGTCGCGCGCTGAACCGGGCGCCCGGAGAACGCCGTTGCCACGAAGAACGGTCCGCGCGGGCAACCCCGGGTCCCCTTCGCTCGTCTTGCAGGTGACCAACCCGCAGCAGACGAAGGGGAGTCGGCGTACATGGACAGCACAGACGCGTCAGGAACCACAGCGACCAGGAGTACCCCGGGCAGCACGGCCGCACCGGCCGCCCGGCGACGGAGCCGGCTGCGGCGGGCGGGGGTGCTGACGGCCGCGGGGCTGGTGGCCGCCCCCGCGCTGGTGCTCGCGACGGGAACGGCCGCCGAGGCCGCCTCGTGCACCACGTCCCGGGGGCCGTACCAGAAGCAGGTCGAGAAGTTCCTCGGGCGGCCGATCGACGGCAAGCAGTCCACCGCCGACTGCGCGGCGACCCAGAAGTTCCAGCGGACGCACGGGATCACGCCCACCATCGGTTACGCCGGGCCGCTCACCTGGCGCACGATGAACACCATGCTGGCGCAGAAGGCGGCCGGGAAGAACCCGAACAAGGCGAAGAAGTGCCCCACGAACAAGGGGCGCATCGCCTGCGTCGACCTCACCCGGCAGCTGAGCTGGATCCAGGACGGGGCGAAGCTGGTGTACGGGCCGGTACCGGTGCGCACCGGCCGCGACGGCGCGGAGACGCGCACCGGCGCGAAGAAGATCTACTGGCGCCACCTGGAGCACTGGTCGACGCTCTACCACGTCTCGATGCCGTACTCGCAGTTCTTCGACGGTGGCCAGGCCTTCCACTCGGTCACCAAGTCCATGTGGAACCCGCCGGGATCGGCCGGCTGCGTCAACATGCGCCCCACGGACGCGAAGGCGTACTGGAAGCTGCTGAGGAACGGCGACGACGTGCACGTGTACGGGCGCAAGCCCGGCACCTGAGCGGTTGCGCGCTTCCCGCCCGCTTGTCGGTGCGCTGCGGTAGCTTCCTGACGGCGGACACGGTGCCACGGCGCGACAGGGGTGGAACGATGAGTGATCTCACGACGGCGAAGGACGCGCCCGGGGCGGCGGAGGCCGGGAGCGTCGAGAGCCGGCTGGAGGGACACCGGGTCGAGCTCACCGGGTACTGCTACCGGATGCTCGGCTCGGCCTTCGAGGCCGAGGACGCGGTCCAGGACACCATGGTCCGCGCCTGGCGCAACTTCGAGAAGTTCGAGGGGCGTTCGTCGCTGCGCTCGTGGCTGTACCGGATCGCGACCAACGTCTGTCTGGACATGCTGACGGCGGGCAACAAGCGCGCCCGGCCGGTCGACCTGTCCGGGCCGACCCCGCTCGCGCGGGCGGCGCTCAACCCGCTGCCGGAGAACACCTGGCTGGAACCGATGCCGGACGGGCGCATCCTCCCGTCACCCACCGACCCGGCCGAGGCGGCCGTGGCGCGCGAGTCGGTGCGCCTCGCCTTCGTGGCGGCTCTCCAGCACCTGCCGCCCAAGCAGCGGGTGGTGCTGATCCTGCGCGAGGTCCTCGCGTGGAAGGCCGCCGAGGTCGCCGAACTGCTCGACACCTCCGTCGCCTCGGTCAACAGCGCGCTGCAACGGGCCCGCGCCACCCTGACCGAGGCCGGGGAGCGCGGCCCCGGCCCCGACACCACCGACCCGCTCGACGAGGAACAGCGCAAGCTCCTGGAGCGGTACGTCGCCGCCTTCGAGGGGTACGACATGAAGGCGCTCACCGCGCTCCTCCACGAGGACGCCGTGATGACCATGCCGCCGTTCGACCTCTGGCTCCGGGGACACGACGACATCACCGGCTTCATGCTCTCCGTCGGCGCCGCGTGCGCCGGCTCCCGGCTGGTGGCCACCGCCGCCAACGGCACCCCGGCCTTCGCCCACTACAAGCCGGACCCGGACGGCCCGGGGTTCGTGCCGTGGGCGGTGCAGGTCATCGACATCGAGGACGGCGCCATCAGCGGGATGCACTGCTTCCTGGACACCCCGCGCTGGTTCCCGCTCTTCGGGCTGCCGGACCGCCTGGACGCCGACGGGAAGTGACCGGTCGCCGGAGGGCTCTCAGGGCCCGTCGGCGAACCCCGGCAGATCCATCACGTCCGCCAGCCCCACCAGCTCCAGCAGGGTGCGCAGTTCGGGCGGTACGGCGCACAGCCGCAGGGGCCCGCCGCCCGCCCGGCGGGCGGTGAGGGAGAGCCGGGCGACCGCCTCCACGGCGGAGAGGTCGGGGCGGACCACTCCGGCCAGGTCGCACGCGGCCGGGGCGGCGGACCGGCCGGACAGGGCGAGCAGCCGCTCCAGCTCGGCGCAGAGCTCCGGCACCCGGGCGCGGGTGATCCGGCCGGTGACGACGAGGGTCACCGGCGGACCGGTGGCCGGCGGTGCGCTGCCCGGCGGCTCGGGCGGCGGGCCGCCCGGCGACCGGGGGCTGGGCGGCTGGGTGCTCGGGGGCGTGGCTTCCACACCGGATGAGACCGTGCCCCGTCCCGTAACTCATCGGTGGCGGCGCTTCCCGTACGCGCCCGGCACGGGCCGGCCGGCCCGGATCGCTCCGTGCCGCCCGGCCCGTGCCGTACGGCGTTACGCGATGCGTCCGCGCACCACCGGGGGCGCGGTGAAGCCGGTGCCGGCCGGGGCGATGTCCCAGGCGGCGGGCAGGGCGTCGAGGGCGTAGGAGAACTTCTCCGAGGTGTCCGTGTGGAGGGTGAGCAGCGGCTGGCCCTCGGTGACGGTGTCGCCGGGCTTGGCGTGCAGTTCGACGCCGGCCCCCGCCTGCACCGCGTCCTCCTTGCGGGCCCGGCCCGCGCCGAGGCGCCAGGCGGCGACGCCGATGTCGTAGGCGTCCAGCCGGGTCAGCACGCCGGAGGAGGGTGCGGTGAGGACGTGCCGCTCGCGGGCGACCGGGAGTTCCGCGTCCGGGTCGCCGCCCTGGGCGGAGATCATGCGGCGCCAGACGTCCATCGCGGAGCCGTCGGCGAGCGCCTTGCGGGGATCGGCGTCCTTGAGGCCCGCCGCGTCCAGCATCTCGCGGGCGAGCGCCAGGGTGAGGTCGACGACGTCCTTCGGGCCGCCGCCGGCGAGCACCTCGACGGACTCCCGCACCTCCAGGGCGTTGCCCGCGGTGAGGCCGAGCGGGGTGGACATGTCGGTGAGCAGGGCGACCGTGCGCACTCCGCTGTCGGTGCCGAGGGCGACCATGGTGGAGGCGAGTTCGCGGGCGTCCTCGATCGTCTTCATGAACGCGCCGCTGCCGACCTTGACGTCGAGGACGAGCGCGCCGGTGCCCTCGGCGATCTTCTTGGACATGATCGAGCTGGCGATCAGCGGGATCGCCTCGACGGTGCCGGTGACGTCGCGGAGCGCGTAGAGCTTCTTGTCGGCGGGGGCGAGACCGTCCCCGGCGGCGCAGATGACGGCGCCGGTGGTGTCGAGGACGCTCAGCATCTCCTCGGTGGAGAGGTGGGCCCGCCAGCCGGGGATGGACTCCAGCTTGTCGAGGGTGCCGCCGGTGTGGCCGAGGCCCCGGCCGCTGAGCTGCGGGACGGCCGCGCCGCAGGCGGCGACGAGCGGGGCGAGCGGCAGGGTGATCTTGTCGCCGACCCCGCCGGTGGAGTGCTTGTCGGTGGTGGGGCGGGAGAGCGCGGCGAAGTCCATCCGCTCACCGGAGGCGATCATCGCGGCGGTCCAGCGGGCGATCTCCGCGCGGTTCATGCCGTTCAGCAGGATCGCCATGGCCAGGGCGGACATCTGCTCGTCCGCGACCTCGCCGCGGGTGTACGCGTCGATGACCCAGTCGATCTGTGCGGGGGTCAGTTCGCCGCGGTCCCGCTTGGTGCGGATGACGGAGATGACGTCCATGGGATTCCTTCCGGCAGGTGAGCTCGGTCGTGAGGTTCGGGTCGCGCCGGCCGTGGGGCGGACGCGCCCGACTCTACGCGCATAGAGGTGGCATGAGGAGATGGCCCTCCCGACGTGCGGGAGGGCCATCTCGGAGGCGGTCAGGCCAGGTGCTGCGGCCCGAAGGCCTGCGGCAGCATCTCGGCGAGGGTGCGCAGCCCGTCCGGGGTCTCCAGGACGAGGTCCGGGCCCCCGAACTCGTACAGCAGCTGGCGGCAGCGGCCGCACGGCACCAGGATCTCGCCGGCCCCGTCCACGCAGGTGAAGTGGGTGAGCCGGCCGCCGCCGGTGGCCGCGAGTGCGGAGACCAGCCCGCACTCGGCGCAGAGGCCGATGCCGTACGAGGCGTTCTCGACGTTGCAGCCGGCGACGGTGCGGCCGTCGTCGACCAGGGCGGCGGCGCCGACCGGGTAGGCGGAGTACGGGGCGTACGCCCGGGACATCGCCTCCCGGGCCGCCTTCCGCAGCCCTTCCCAGTCGGGCACCACCGGGGTAGTCACGACCCCTGGCCCTTGAAGTACGGCACGCCGTCGGCCTTCGGCATCCGCAGCCGCTGCGCGGAGAGCGCGAGGACCAGCAGGGTCGCCACGTACGGGGCGGCGTCCACGAACTGGCTGGGCACCTCGTCGGTCAGCGCGTACCAGACGAAGAGCGCGGCGGAGAAGACGGCGGAGACGGCCGCGCCGACCCAACGGCGCCGGACGAGCTGCCAGACCACCGCGGCGACCAGCAGGATCGCCAGGAAGAGCAGCACCGCGTGGACGTTCTCGGCGCCACCGCGCAGCTTCAGGCTGTCGGTGAAGCCGAAGAGGCCGGCGCCGAGCGCCATGCCGCCGGGCATCCAGTTGCCGAAGATCATCGCGGCGAGACCGATGTAACCGCGGCCGCCGGTCTGGCCCTCCTGGTAGATGCCGGTGGAGACGATCGCGAGGAAGGCGCCCGCGAGGCCGGCGAGAGCGCCCGAGACGGCGACGGCGATGTACTTGTACGTGTAGACGTTGACGCCGAGCGACTCGGCGGCCACCGGGTTCTCACCGCAGGAGCGGAGCCGCAGCCCGAAGGCGGTGCGCCAGAGCACCCACCAGGTGGCGGGGATCAGCGCGATCGCCACCACGGTCAGCAGCGAGAGGTGGGTGACCACACCGCCGATGATGCCCGCGAGGTCGGAGACGAAGAACCAGTGGTGGGCCTGGAGGTCGGCCATCCAGTCCGAGAGCCCGGGGACCGTGATGTCGGTGATCTCGCCGATGCGGGGGGACTGCTTGGAGGAGCCGCCCTCCGCCTCGGCGAAGGTGTAGTTCGACAGGTAGCGGGTGACGCCCACGGCGAGGATGTTGATCGCCACACCGGAGACGATGTGGTTGACCTTGAACGTCACGGTCATCACGGCGTGCAGCAGGCCCCCGAGGGCGCCGCCCACGATGCCCATCAGGACGCCGGTCCACGGGCCCCACTGGTAGCCGGCCCAGGCGCCGAACCAGGTGCCGAGGATCATCATGCCTTCGAGGCCGATGTTGACGACACCGGCGCGTTCGGCCCACAGGCCGCCGAGTCCGGCGAGGCCGATCGGGACGGCGAGCTGGAGCGCGCCGGACACCTGGCCGATGGAGGTCAGGTCGTTCGCCCCGCTGATCACGCGGGTCAGCGAGAACAGCGCCAGACCGGCCGCGGCGATCAAGAGGACGACCGGCAGGCTCAGCCTGCGCCGGCCGCCGCCCTTCCCGGGCGCGGTGGTGGCGGTGGACGTCGTCGGGACGGTGCTCATGCCGCTGCTCCCTCACGGTTCTCGCGGGCCTGGGCGGCGAGTTCCTCGCCGACCTTCTGCTGCTGTCGGCGGAGCCCGTACTGGCGGACAAGTTCGTAGGAGACGACGACGGAGATCACGATCAGTCCCTGCATGATCATGGCGATTTCCTGCGGGTACCCGTACTGGTCCAGGGAGGCCGAGGTCTTCTCCAGGAACGACATCAGCAGGGCCGCGAAGAACATGCCGACCGGGTTGTTGCGGCCCAGCAGGGCGACGGTGATGCCCATGAAGCCGACCCCGGCGGGGAAGCTGAGGTTGTAGGTGTGGCTCTGGCCGAGCAGGATCGGCATGCCGACCAGACCGGCGACCGCGCCGGAGATCAGCATGGCCGTCAGCACCATCTTCTTGGCGTCCACACCGCTGGCCCGGGCGGCGCTCTCGCTGGCACCGGTGGCGCGCAGGTCGAAGCCGAAGCGGGTGCGGCCCAGCGTGAACCAGTAGACGACGCCGAGGGCGAAGGCGACGAAGGTGAAGCCGTAGATCGTGCCGCCGTCACCGGCGTCCAGGCCGGGGAACCAGCCGGAGGAGGCGATCTCGCCGGTGTTGAGGTCGTTGGAGCCGGTCGGCTGGACGCCGAAGTTGTCCGTCAGGATCAGCCAGGCGATCAGGCTGGTCGCGATGGCGTTCAGCATGATCGTGGAGACGACCTCGCTGACGCCCCGCATCATCTTGAGCACACCGGCGATGCCGGACCAGAAGGCGCCGACCGCCATGGCGGTGATCAGGATCAGCAGGATGTGCAGCGGTCCGGGCAGGGTCACCGAGGCGCCGACGACGGCGGCCACCATCGCGGCGAGCCGGTACTGCCCGTCGACACCGATGTTGAACAGGTTCATCCGGAACCCGATCGCGACGGCGAGCGCGGCGAGGTAGTAGGTGCCGGTCTGGTTGACGATCAGCACCTGTACGTCGACGTACTCGGCGTTCTCGAACATCAGCCGGAACGGCTCGAAGGGGCTGTTGCCGGAGAGCAGCAGCACCACCGCGGTGAGCAGGAACGCCACCACCAGGGCGAGCGCCGGACCGGCGACGCCCAGGAGCAGCCGGTCCCTGTCGAACTTCTTCATCGGCTCTCACCGTTCTCGTCGTGCGCGATGGTGTCGTCGTGCGCGATGTGGCCGGAGGCCGCGCCGGTCATGGCGGTGCCCAGCTCCTCCGGCGTGATGCTCGCGGGGTCGGCGTCCGCGACCAGGCGGCCGCGGTACATGACGCGCAGCGTGTCGGACAGGCCGATCAGTTCGTCCAGGTCGGCCGAGATGAGGAGCACCGCGAGGCCCTCGCGGCGCGCCTCGCGGATCTGGTCCCAGATCTGCGCCTGCGCGCCCACGTCCACGCCCCGGGTGGGGTGCGCGGCGATGAGCAGCTTCGGCTTGTGGCTCATCTCGCGGCCGACGATCAGCTTCTGCTGGTTGCCGCCGGAGAGCGAGGCCGCGGTGACGTCGATACCGGGGGTACGGACGTCGTACTCGCGCACGATCCGCTCGGTGTCGGTGCGGGCCGCCTTCAGGTCGAGGAAGACGCCCCGGCTGTTGGGCTTCTCGGTGACGTGGCCGAGGATGCGGTTCTCCCAGAGCGGGGATTCCAGCAGCAGGCCGTGGCGGTGCCGGTCCTCGGGGATGACGCCGAGGCCGCCTTCGCGGCGCTTGCGGGTCGAGGCGTGCGAGATGTCCGCGCCGTCCAGGGTGATGGTGCCGCCGTCGGGGTCGCGCAGACCGGTGAGCGCCTCGATCAGTTCGCTCTGGCCGTTGCCCTCGACGCCGGCGATGCCGAGGACCTCACCCTTGTGGATGGTGAAGCCGATGTCGTCGAGGACCTCGCGGACCAGGCCGTCGGAGTCGGTCGCGGTGAGCCGCAGTGCGTCGACGGTGAGCATGGGCACGTCGGTGACGGTCGACTCGCGGGTCTCCGGCGAGGGCAGCTCGCTGCCGACCATCAGCTCGGCGAGCTGCTTGGTGGTGGCGGTGCGCGGGTCGGCGGTGCCGACGGTGGTGCCCCGGCGGATGACGGTGATCTCGTCGGCCACGGAGAGCACCTCGCCGAGCTTGTGCGAGATGAAGATGACGGTCAGGCCCTCGGCCTTGAGCTCCCGGAGGTTGTCGAAGAGCGCGTCGACCTCCTGGGGGACGAGGACCGCGGTGGGCTCGTCGAGGATGAGGGTGCGGGCGCCGCGGTAGAGGACCTTGAGGATCTCCACGCGCTGCCGGTCGGCGACGCCGAGCTCCTCGACGAGGACGTCGGGGCGGACGCCGAGCCCGTACGCGTCGGAGATCTCCAGGATCTTGCTCCGGGCCGCGCCGCCGATGCCGTGCAGCTTCTCCGCGCCGAGGACGACGTTCTCCAGTACGGAGAGGTTGTCGGCGAGCATGAAGTGCTGGTGGACCATGCCCACCCCGCGCGCGATGGCGTCGGCGGGGCCGGCGAAGGTGACGGTCTCCCCGTCCACCGCGATGGTGCCCTCGTCCGGCTTCTGCATGCCGTACAGGATCTTCATCAGGGTCGACTTGCCGGCGCCGTTCTCGCCGATGAGCGCGTGGACGGTGCCCTTGGCGACGGTGATGTCGATGTCGTGGTTGGCGACGACGCCGGGGAAGCGCTTGGTGATGCCGCGGATTTCTACGGCAGGAGGGCTGGACGCGGTGATGACGCACTCTCCTTGGCGGGAAAGGAGCGGAGCACGGCCGACCGGGTTGACGGGGCCGTACCAGCAGGGGCCGGGGCGAAGCTACCGCGCCCGAGGGTGCTCTACACGCGTAGCGTTGCCGAATAGAAAGATCCGGACGGCGGAACGCGATCCGGGCCGGGGAGGCGGCGGTGTGCCGTTCCCCCCGGTCCCGGAATCATAGGGTTCCGCGTCCGGGTACGTACGACCGCGTCCGCGGGGGCGGCGCCGGGCGCCGGCCCCCGGGGACGGGGTGGTTACGGGGCGGTCTTGACGGTGATCGTGCCGGCGATGATGTCGGCCTTCGCCTTCTCGATCGCGGCGGTGACGTCCTTCATGCCGGTGAAGGCGGGGTTGGAGGTCGCCAGGCCGACGCCGTCCGTGGCCAGGCCGGCGCGGATCTCGCCGGACTGGGGCTTGCCGTCCTTGACCGACTTGATCAGGTTGAAGACCGAGTCGGCGACGTCCTTGGTGACCGACGTCAGGATGTGGTCCTTGTAGTCGGCGAGGCCGGCCTGGTTGTACTGGTCGGAGTCGACGCCGATGGCCCACTTGTTCGCCTTGGCGGTGACCTCGATGGCACCGGAGCCCGCGAGACCGGCGGCCGAGTAGATCACGTCGGCGCCCGCGTCGAGCTGGCCCTGCGCGGCGGCCTTGCCGAGGTCGGGCTTGGAGAAGCCCGTGAAGTCCGGCGGCTGCGTCAGGTACTGGACCTTGACGTTGACGCCGGCCTTGGTGTCCTTGACGCCCTGGACGTAACCGGCCTCGAACTTCTTGATCAGCGGGGTCTCGACACCACCGATGAAGCCGACCGTGTTGGTCTTGGTGACCTTGGCGGCGGCGACGCCGGCCAGGTAGGAGCCCTGCTCCTCGTTGAACACCAGGTTGGCGGTGTTCTTCGTGGGCTTCGAGCTGTCGTCGATGATGCCGAACGTGGTGTCCGGGAACTTCGCGGCGACCTCGGCGATGGCGCTGGCGTAGACGAAGCCGACGCCGATGACCGGGTTGTTGCCGCCGCGCGCGAGCTCCGTCAGGCGCTGGATCTTGTCCGCGTCGCTCTCGCCCTCGGAGGGCTCCGCCTCGACCCCCTTGAAGCCGAGCTCCTTCGAGGCCTTCTCCAGGCCCGCGTAGGCGGCGTCGTTGAACGACTGGTCGCCGCGGCCACCGATGTCGTAGGCGAGGGCGGCCTTGCCGCTGGAGGACGAGCTGCTGCTGCTGCTGTCGCTGCTGCCCTCGGAGGAGGTCTTACCGCCACAAGCCGTGACGGAGAGCGCGAAAGCCGCGGACGCGATGCCCACGGTGGCGATCCTGGTGATCCGGCGCACTGGGAGGCTCCTTAAAAACCTGACCGAAAGCGCCACTCCGGCGCTGGGTTCGCGGCGATCGTAACGCGCGTAGATGTCAGTTAAAGACCTGTTCACCAGTCGTTATCGGATCGACGTGAAGTGGTTCCGTCACACCGCACCAGCTGACACTCCGCCATATTTCGGGCGCGGGTCCCCCTGACCGGCCCGGGGGCCCACCGGGGACTTCCGGAGGACATCAGGGGGTGACGAGCCGGAAATCCGGAAGGGGGACACGACGCGGACCGCGCGTCCCCCCGGCCGGCGCGGACGGCTACCGCGCGCCGTTGAGCAGCGCCGCGGCGGT
Organism: Streptomyces sp. AM 2-1-1; assembly: GCF_029167645.1. NCBI lineage: Bacteria > Bacillati > Actinomycetota > Actinomycetes > Kitasatosporales > Streptomycetaceae > Streptomyces > Streptomyces sp. AM 2-1-1. The sequence continues at coordinate 2,619,237 of NZ_CP119147.1, forward strand.
GAACAGCTCCACCCCGACGGTGATGGCCTCCTCGTCGACGTCGAAATCGCCCCGGTGCAGGTCCAGGCCGCGGGTGTCCCCGGGCGCCCGCACGCCGAGCCGGGCCATGGCCCCCGGCACCTTCTCCAGGTACCAGGAGAAGTCCTCGCCGCCCAGGCTCTGCGTGGTGTCCTCGATGGAGTACGGTCCGCGCCGCTCGGTCATCGCGGCGTCGAGCAGCCCGACGGAGGCCGCCTCGTTGACGACGGGCGGCACGCCCCGGACGTAGGTGATGGCGGTCTTGGCCCCGTGCGTCCCGGCGACCTCGTCCACGGCCGCGTGCACCAGGTCGGGGGCGTCCCGCCAGGCGTCGAGGTCGAGGCAGCGGACCGTCCCGGACATTTCCGCGTGCTGCGGGATGACGTTGCAGGCGTGCCCGGTCTGCAGCCGGCCCCAGGTGACGGCGAGACCGGCGCGCGCGTCCACCCGGCGGGCGAGCAGCGCGGGCACGTCCACGGCCACCCGGGCGGCGGCGGTGACCAGGTCCGTGGTGAGGTGCGGGCGCGCGGTGTGGCCGCCGGGCCCGTCCAGCGTGATCTCCAGCCGGTCGCAGGCGGAGGTGATGGCCCCGACCCGCAGCCCGATCTTGCCGACGTCGACCTTGGGGTCGCAGTGCACGCCGATGATCCGGCCGACACCCTCCAGGACGCCGGACTCGATGGCGTCGGTGGCGCCGCCGGGCAGCACCTCCTCGGCGGGCTGGAAGATCAGACGGACCGCGTGCGGGAGTTCGCCCCGGCGGTCGAGTTCGGCGAGGACCAGTCCGGCGCCGAGGACCGTGGTGGTGTGTACGTCGTGGCCGCAGGCGTGCGCCCGGTCGGGGACGGTGGAGCGGTAGGGCACGCCCGTCTTCACGTCCGGGATGGGCAGCGCGTCGATGTCCGCGCGCAGGGCCAGCATCGGCGTCTCGCCGTCCCACTGCCCCACGTCGCACATCAGACCGGTGCCGACGGAGAGCACGCGGGGGGCGAGCCCGGCCCGTTCCAGCCGGGCCTTGAGGGCGGCGGTGGTGCGGAACTCCTGGTTGCCGAGTTCCGGGTGCATGTGGAGGTCGCGGCGGAAGGCGATCAGCTCGGCCCGGAGCTCTTCGGAGAGCCTGCCGGGCAGGGCGGCCGCACCGGCCGGTGCACCGTCGGCGTGGACGAGGGACGCGCGGGACTTCAACTGGTTCACCCCTCGAAGAGTATGCCTACACGCCCTCCCACCGGACATGGATCAACAAAATTTCAGCACCTCGGACGTAGAGGAAACAGGGCTGAAACGTGTGGGCCGCACGCACGGTGGGTAGACTCCGCCGCTTCGTCCGCTTGCGCCGTACGGGTGGTCTGCCTCCGCCCGCACGGCGTGTGCGCGGTCCGGATCCGGACCTACGGCATACGCCACGGCGTACCCGGCGTCGGCCGCGTAAGCCGCCGGGGTCGGTCGGTCGCCGGCTCCCGATCAGGGAGCCGCGGGCGGGGCCAGTGGGGCGAAGGCCAGCCGGTGTGCGTCCCGGGCGGTCTCCGTGACGCCCGAGAGGAACCCCTGGGCCCGCGGGGACGCCGTGTCCCGCAGCCACCGGGGGTCGATGTCGCAGACCGCGACCGTCACCCCGGTCCCCGCCAGCGCGAGGGGCAGCGTGTGCACCACGGTGGAGGGGAAGCTCAGCACGGTGCGGCCGATGGGGCCGCGCCGGGCGATGAGCTCCAGCGGCAGGTCGGGGCGGACGATCTCCAGACCGGTGGCGGCTTCCAGGGCGTGGAGCTTGGCGGTCGCCTCGCGGCGGTGGGCGAAGTAGCGGGTGGCGCCGTGGGTACGGGCGAGGGCCGCCACCGCCTCCTGGTACGGCTCCGCCTCCACCACGCCCGTCTCCACCAGCGAGGTGCCGACGATGTCGGCCCCCTTGGTGAGACGGGGCGGACCGAAGCGGGCGCGCGTCCAGGAGAAGGTGTTGGCGGTGATCTCGACCCCGTCCGGGGCCTGGACCGGCATCGCGGTGAAGACTTCGACGCGGTGCCCCGCCGACGGGGTGAACCGGCGCCGCGCGGAGGCGGTGACCGGCGCGAGCAGCAGCTCGCGCGGCCCCTTGCTCCCCTTGCGGTGCCAGCGCACCAGCCGCTCGCCGCGGGCGAGCTGGGCCACGAACTCCATCGTGGCGGTGCCGTCGTCGACCACGGTGAGGCGGGCGGCCCGCACGACGCTCAGCAGGAGCTGTACGTACCGCGAGAACGGGTCCCCGATCACGACGTGGTCGGCCTTGCGCACCAGGGCGACCAGGGCGCGCAGCGTCCGTAGCGGGGTGCCCTGCTCGCCGCGCGCCTCCTGCCAGCGCACGGTGATGCCCTCGTCGCGGGCCAGGTCCGCCATTCTGCGCAGCTGGCCGCGCGACATCGGGTCGACCGGAGGGAGGACGACGACCGTGGTGACGGCCGGCGCCTCCTCCCCCATGGCGTGGGTCCACTCCAGGACGTTCAGGAGCTGGACCGGGCTCTCGACGAAGGCGAGGTTCACCGGAGGTCGTCTCAGACCGCGGCCGGCTCGGCGGCCGTCGCGCTCTCGGTCTCGGCGACGACGCCCGCGACGCGGCGGAGCTTCTTCATCGGGCCCAGCTCCGAGGCGTAGACCTTCTTGACGCCGTCACCGAGGGAGGCCTCGATGGTGCGGATGTCGCGGACGAGGCGGGTCAGGCCCTGCGGCTCGACGGAGGCGGCCTGGTCGGAGCCCCACATGGCGCGGTCCAGGGTGATGTGGCGCTCGACGAACGTGGCGCCCAGCGCGACGGCGGCCAGCGTGGTCTGGAGACCGGTCTCGTGGCCGCTGTAGCCGATCGGGACGTTGGGGTACTCGGCCTGCAGGGTGTTGATGACGCGCAGGTTGAGCTCCTCGGCCTGCGCCGGGTAGGTCGACGTGGCGTGGCACATGAGGATGTTGTCGCTGCCGAGCACCTCGACCGCGTGGCGGATCTGCTTCGGGGTCGACATGCCGGTGGAGAGGATGACGGTGCGGCCGGTGGCGCGCAGGGCGCGGAGCAGCTCGTCGTCGGTGAGGGAGGCCGAGGCGACCTTGTGGGCGGGGACGTCGAACTTCTCCAGGAAGGCGACGGCCTCGGTGTCCCACGGGGAGGCGAACCAGTCGATGCCGCGCTTGGCGCAGTGCTCGGCGATGGTGCGGTACTCGTCCTCGCCGAACTCGACGCGGTGGCGGTAGTCGATGTACGTCATCCGGCCCCAGGGGGTGTCGCGCTCGATGTCCCACTGGTCGCGCGGGGTGCAGATCTCCGGGGTGCGCTTCTGGAACTTGACGGCGTCGCATCCGGCGTCGGCGGCCACGTCGATGAGGGCGAGGGCGTTGTCCAGCTCGCCGTTGTGGTTGATGCCGATCTCGCCGGTGATGTACACGGGCCGGCCGGGGCCGGCGGTGCGGGAACCGAAGCTGCGCAGACGGGAGTCGCTCATGATGAGGGTGTTCCTTACTTGGTGGTGATCGTGGGGGTATTGACAGTGGGGTCGGTACGCGTGGGGGTCTGGGCCGCAGGTGTGCCGGCCCGGGTGATGGTCAGTTCGGGGCCCAGCAGCCAGCCCGCGATCTCGCGGATCGCGCCCTGGCCGCCCGGGGTCGCGGTGACGGCGCGCGCCGCGCTCCGTACCGGGGGGTGGGCGCTCGCGACCGCGACGGGCCAGCCGGCCAGGGCGAAGCAGGCCAGGTCGTTGACGTCGTTGCCCGCGTAGAGGACCCGGTCGGGGCTGATGCCCTGCTCGTCACACCACTGCTTGAGCGCCAGGTCCTTGCGGTCGATGCCGTGCAGGACGGGGACCTGGAGCTTGCGGGCGCGCGCGGCGACGACCGGGTTCTGCTCGGTCGACAGGATGAGGACCGCCAGCCCGGCGCGGCGCAGCGCGGCGACGCCGAGGCCGTCGCCGCGGTGGACGGTGACCGTCTCGCGGCCGTCCGAGTCGATCATGACCCGGTCGTCGGTCTGGGTGCCGTCGAAATCGAGCACGACGGCGTCGACGTCGGCGAGGGTCGGCAGCGGCGACGGGTCCAGCAGCGGGGCGAGCGCGCGGGCGCGGGCCAGGTCGTGCGGGTCGTCGATCTCCAGCGTCCGCGCGGGGTCGGTGCGGACCAGGGCGGTGTGACCGAAGAAGCGGTGGCGGTGGGTGCGGAAGCCGGCCACGTCCATGGCGTACGCGGCGCCGGTCTCCAGCAGGTCCTGCGGTCGGTCCTGACGGCGCGGGCGGACGGCCTTGTCGTGGTTGACGCCGTAACTGCTCTCCTCGACCGCTTCCCCGTCGCGCCACACGAAGCCGTGGAACGGGGCGACGGTGACGGCCGTGTCGGCGCCTTCGCGGGCGACCGCGCGGGCCACCCCGTCGATGTCCTCGCGGGAGAGGAACGGGCTGGTGCACTGGACGAGCAGTACCACGTCGGCGGCGTGACCGCGCAGCGCCTCGTAGGCGTCGAGGGCGTGCAGGACGGCCGCCTCGCTGGTCGCGGTGTCCCCGGCGATCTCGGCGGGGCGCTGGACGACGTGCACCCGGCCGGTCGCCCCGGCGGTGTCGCTGGCGGTCCGGGCGGCCTCGGCGATGGCGGCGTCGTCGGTGGTGACGACGATGTCCGTGACCTCGGCCGAGCCGAGGCAGGCGCGGACCGCGCGGGACACCAGGGGGACGCCGCCGACCTGCGCGAGGTTCTTCGCGGGGACGCCCTTGGACCCGCCCCGGGCGGGGATCACCGCGAGGACGGTGGGTGTCGTCATTGCTGCTCCTGAGGTGGTGGTCACAGTTCGCCCATCCGCCGGATCACGGGGGCGACGCGCTGGACGCCCTGCCGGTAGGCGCCGCGCGCCGCGTTGCGGACGGTCTCGCGCACCACGCCCCGCAGACGGCCGGTGGCGACGGGTGCCGCGGCGCCGGGCAGCGGGCGGCCGTCGGGACCGAGGTGGTGGCGGGCGAGGATGCCGGGGAGGTATCCCGGCGCGGTGGCGGGGGTGTAGTAGGGGGCGAGCGGCGGCAGTCCGCCGGCCGCGAGCAGCTCTCCGACCCGGTCCCGGGCACCGTCGTAGGCGGTCGCGTACGTGCCGTCGGCGGCGACGCCCTGCCCTGCCAGCCACTCCGGGTCCGGGACGGGGTGCAGGCCGTCGTCGAGCCGGTCCCAGGAGGTGATGAGACCGGAGCCGACGAAGTGGTGGTTGCCGAGCGTCTCGCGGACACCGAGGTCGCTGAGGATCGCGGTCGGGATCGACCGGTGGAGCGACTCCAGGGCGGCGGTGGAGGAAACGGTGACGAGCAGGTCGGTGCGGTCGAGCACCTCGCCCATGTGCCCGTACACCAGCTGGAAGTTGGCGGGGAGTCCGCCGGGCAGCCGCTCCGCGAGCCGCTGGTAGGGAAGCTCCTCGATGTGCGTGGTGTGCTCGCCCGGCTTGGAGCGGAGTTTGAGCACCACCTCGCGGTCGGGGTGCTTGCGGGCGTGCTCGACGAGCCGGCGCAGCAGGTACGTACGGTCCGCGCGGGACGCCGGTACGGAGGGCTGCGCGGCGAACACGACGGTGTCGCGGCCCTCCCGCGCCCGGTGCGGCTCGCCGCCGAGGAACGGCAGCGCGGCCTCGGTGACGGCCGAGGCGTCGGCGCCGACCCCTTCGTACACGGCGCGGAAACGCTCCGCGTCGTGGCGGGAGTTGGCGAGGACGACGTCGGCGCCGTGGCGGAGGAGGAGGCCGTCGGCGAGCTTCTCGTAGACGACCCCGACGTAGCCGGTGACGACGACGGGCCTGCGGGGCAGGTCGAGGGCGGCGAGGCCGTGCAGCATCGCCTGGACGCCGCCGCCGACGAGGGCGAGGACGACGAGGTCGTACGTCTCCTCGCGCACGGTGCGCAGGAACTCGACGGCGGTGACCTCGCGGACCCGTCCCGCGTCCACACCGACGTCGCCGACCTCGGCGAGCTGGCGTGCGGTGGGGGTGGCCCGGCCGCGCAGCAGGAGCCCGCTGATCTCGACGGGGCGTCCGGCGGCGGACGCGCCGTCCGCGGCGGTCAGCCGGCGCGCGGTGAGCGCGCCCCATTTCCACCGGGTGTCGGAGTCTGCGAGGACGGCCACCCGGAGCGCCGCGGGGTTCGCGGTGGCTTCTGCGGATGTGGCCGGTTCATTGGTACGTGGGGGCACGTCCTAGAAGTTAGGAAGTCTTTTCGTGGAGCAGCCCAACACGGCGGCAACAAATGGTTAACAGCAGAACGCCGATTGGGGGCCGGGCCCCGGACCGGCCCGCTCCACGCGCCGGGAAGGCCCATTCATGGTCCCGCCACACGGAGTTCACCTGGAATACGCCCGACGGACGGGGAATGGGACGGGTCCACATCTAGCGTGACGTGCGTGGTCAAGCTCTCCGTCATCCTGCCCTTCTTCAATGTGCAGCGATATGCCCCCGAAGCCCTGAAGAGTCTGCGCGCCAACGCGCGCGACGACTTCGAATTCATTCTCGTCGACGATTGTTCGAGCGACGGAACGCGCGAAATCCTGGAGCGCGCCGCACAAGACCTGCCGGGTGCCGTCCTCATCCGCCGCGAGGAGAGCGGGGTGTCCGCCGCACGCAACACCGGGATCGACGCGGCCCGCGGTGAGTACCTCACCTTCCTCGACGGCGACGACTGGGTGGCACCCGGTTACTTCGCGCGGCTCCTGGCGTCGATCGAGGATCTGGGGTGCGACTTCGTGCGCACCGACCACGTCCGGTGCACCGGCACCGAGCGGGTCGTCCACCGGGTTCCGTACGGCCGGCGGGACACCGTCCTCTCGCCGCGCGACGTGATCCTGCCGGGCAACAGGTCGACGCCGGTGGACTATCCGTACTCGTGGGCGGGCATCTACCACCGCCGTCTCGTCGAGCGCGGCCTGCTGCACTTCCCGGAGCACCTGCACACCGCCGAGGACCGGCCGTGGATCTGGCGCCTGCACCGGGAGGCCGAGTCCTTCGCGGTGGCCGGGCGGCTGCTCGGCATCTTCTACCGGCGGGGAGTCACCTCCTCCCTCACCCAGATCGGTGACGTCCGCCAGCTCGACTTCATCCCCGCGTTCGACCAGGTCGTGGCGGAGACGCAGGCGGACCGGGACGCGGCCCTCTTCCTCCCCAAGGCGGTCCGCACCTACTGCGCGATCATCGCCCACCACCTGAACACCATCGACAAGTTCGAGCCGGCGGTGGCGCGCAAGCTGCGCTCCGCGAGCGCGGCGGCCCTGCGCCGCCTGCCCCAGGACGTCCTCGACGAGGCCCTCGCCTCGATGGACCTGGAGCGCTCGTCCCGGCTGCGCCGGCTGCGCCGCCGGCCCGCCCCCCTGACGGAGGCCGCACCCGCATGACCACCCAGATCTTCTGTGCCTCCACGCTGTACGGAGTCGCCACCCTCGCCGCCGCGCTCGACTCCGACCGGTTCACCCCGGTCGACCGGCGCATCCTGCTGGTGTCCAACAATGCCGCCAATCCCGAGGTCAGCACCCCTCTCGACGAGATGCCCGGCTTCGAGCGCCTGCGCGACCGCTTCGACGAGGTGCTCTCCTGGAACGAGGCGATCGCCCCGTTCCACCCCGGTGGCTGGGCGCCGCGCCCGAACGACATCCCCCTGTGGGAACGCCACTTCCGGCTGCTGTGGCAGCTCGGCGACGACGACGTCGAGCTCGCGGTCGAGTCCATCCAGGTCAACCCGGCCCTCGCCGTCTCGCAGATCTTCTCCCTCGCCCCCGTCGACGTGTACGCGGACGGGCTGATGAGTTACGGCCCCACCCGCTTCAAGATCGACCCGCTGGTCGGCACGCGGGTGCGCCGACTGCTCCACCTGGATCTGGTCCCCGGCCTGAAGCCGTTGCTGCTCACGGAGTTCGGCGTCGAGCCGGAGACCGTACCGGCGGAAGCCTTCCGCAAGGTGCTCGGCGCCGTCGGCGACACCGCACCCGGACTGCCCGACCTGCCGCCCGACTGCGCACTGCTGCTCGGTCAGTACCTGTCGGCGCTCTCGATCCTCACGCCCGAGGAGGAAGAGGAGCTGCACGTGCGGATGTTGCGGGGCGCCGTCGGCCGGGGTCACCGCTCCGTGGTCTTCAAGCCGCACCCGACCGCGCCGGCGCGCTACGGCCGGGCGCTGGAGGAGGAGGCCGAACGCCTCGGGGTGGATCTGACCGTCCTGGACGTCCCCGTCCTCGCCGAGGTGCTCTTCGAGCGGGCCCGCCCCGCCCTGGTGGTGGGCTGCTTCTCGACCGCGCTGTTCACCGCCGAGACCTTCTACGGCCTGACCACCGCCCGCACCGGCACCGAACTGCTGCTGGAGCGCCTCGCCCCGTACCAGAACAGCAACCGGATCCCGGTGACTTTGGCGGACGCCCTGCTGCCCGACGTCGAGGACACCGCGGGCCCGGGGGCCGGCCGGCCCTCCGAGGAGGCGGTCTTCGGGCTGACCCGGGCGGTGGGTTTCGCCATGCAGCCGGAGATCTACGCCGGACTGCGCCCCCAGGTCGAGACGTACCTGTCGTCCCCGCTCAACCGCGAGCCCTACCGGTACTTCAAGCGGCGGCGACTGACCGCCCTCGCGCTGCCGGGCGGTGTGCCCGCCCAACTCGCCTTCCTGCCGCGCAACACCACGGTCCGCAAGGTGGCGAAGCGGGCGCGCGCGCTGCGGCGGAGCGTCCGCCGCTGAACAGGCGCGCACCCCGCGCACTTCGAGGACGCCGTCGCGGTGACGCGGCGGCGTCCGGCGGGCGAACGGAAACACCCGAGCGGTGAACGTGCTCCGAAACGAAGATGAACACCCCACGCCCGAGCCCTGGTACGGGTTTTCCGCCCCTACGCTGACGCGGCGCACACGCTGAATTGGAGTGGCCTTGACCCTGACCCCCGCGGACGCGGAGCACGCTTCCCGCGCCCCTTCACCCGGCTTCCCGCCGCTCCCCGCGGAGGCCGGTCCGCACACGCCCGCGCCCGTCTCCGACGGCCCGGCGGACTCGCGGCCCGCGCCCAAGGTCCGGCTGCGCGCCCTGGACGGGCTCCGACTGGTCGCCGCGCTGATGGTCGCGGGCTACCACTACGGGGGCCGTGACGGAGACATCACCAAGGCGTGGGGCAACTCCCCGAGTCTGCAGTTCCCCACCGCGCATCACTGGTTCACCTACGGCTGCCTCGGCGTGCAGATCTTCTTCGTCATCAGCGGGTTCGTGATCTGCATGAGCGGCTGGGGCCGGCCCCTCACGGCGTTCTTCGCGTCCCGCGTCTCCCGCCTGATGCCCGCCTACTGGACGGCCGTGATCCTGGTGACGGCCGTCTTCGCGCTGCCGATGGTGGCGTACGAGGCCGTCTCCCCCAGCGACGGACTGCTCAACATGACGCTGATGCAGCTCCCGCTGGGCGCGGACCGGGTGCTCGGCGTGTGCTGGACCCTCTGGGCGGAGATCCGCTTCTACGCCCTCTTCGCGCTCTTCGTCGTCCTCCCCGGAGCCACCCGCCGCCGGGTGGTGCTCTTCTGCGCGGTGTGGACGATGGCCGCGGTGATGACGGACGCGGCCGACAGCCGGATCCTCGACGTGGTGCTGATGCCGCAGTACGCCCCGTTCTTCATCGGCGGTGTGGGCCTCTACCTCGTCCACCGCGACCGCCGGGACGCGCTGGGCTGGGGAATCGCGGGCGTGAGCCTGCTGCTCGGCCAGCACTACGCCGTGGTGGACCTCTGGCGTCCGCCCAGCACCGAGGCCTTCGCCAACCGGTCGGCGCCGGTCATCATCCTCATCGTCACGCTCGGCTTCGTCGCTGTGGCGGCGATCGGCGTGGGACTGCTGAACTGGATGAACTGGAAGTGGCTGACCGTGGCGGGCGCGTTGACGTACCCGTTCTACCTGGTGCACGAGCACCTGGGCTGGGTGGCGGTGACGGTCTTCCACCGCGAACTCGGCATCGCGTCCGGACTCACGATGGCACTCACGACGGTGTCGATGCTCGTCCTCGCGTGGCTGATCCACCGTCTGGTCGAACGGCCGTTCACCCCGAAGCTGCGCAAGGTGCTGCTCACGCAGGTGTAGGACGCTCCCGTACGGTACGCGCACGCGGCCCGTACGCGGCTCCCTTACGGCGGGCCGTCGCGCACCCCGGGACTCCGGCGGGTGGGCGGCGGCCCGCCGTTCTTGGTGCTCACGGCCCACACCCGCCGACGCGGGGCCACGGGCGGGCCGCCCTGCGGGAGCGGGTGAGGGGGTCGGGTCAGACGCCGCTGAGCGAGAGTTTCGCGGCGAAGCCGAGGAAGAGCAGGCCCGCCGCCGAGGTGGCCGTCGCCGACAGCCGCTTGCGGCGGCGGAAGGCGGCGGCGAGGCGGGTACCGCCGAAGATCAGCGCGGAGAGGTAGAGGAAGCTCGCGAGCTGGAGGAGGGTGCCGAGCACGAGGAACGACAGGGCCGGGTAGGCGTAGTCGGGGTCGACGAACTGAACGAAGAAGGAGATCAGGAAGAGGATCGCCTTCGGGTTGAAGATGCTGACCATCAGCGCCCGGCGGTAGGGCCGCTCCCCCGTCCCGTCCGCCCCGGCCGGCTCCGTCCCACCGGTCCGCGGAGCGTCCCCGGTCAGTTCGGCCACCCGCAGGGTCCGTTCCCGCCACAGCTCGCGGGCGGCGCGGAGCATGCCGACGGCGAGCCAGGTCAGGTACCCGGCGCCCGCGTACTTGACGACGGCGAAGAGCACCGGTGTGGTCTGCAGCAGCGAGGCGGCGCCGAGGGCGGACAGGGTCATCAGGACCGTGTCGCCGGTCCAGACGCCGGCCGCCGCCACGTAACCGGTACGTACGCCGCGCCGGGCGGCGACGGAGAGGACGTAGAGCGAGTTCGGCCCCGGCAGCAGCACGATGAGGACGAGGCCGACGAGGTAGGTCGGCAGATCAGTGACACCCAGCATGGACGGGAGTTTCGCACGCGTGCGCGCTCCCGGGGCCCGGGGGTCCGCCCGGTGCGGGACTGTCCGGTTCCGGCCTTCCGGACCCTCGGGGGGATTCGGCAACCGCGCACGGCGGGAATGCGTCTCCCGACACACCGGCACGCGGGGTGCGGCGGGGGCCATGGGGAGGCCGAAGTGGCACGTACACGAGCAACACGTTCACCCTCGACTCCGGCTGCGGCTCCGGCTCCGACAGCGACTCCGGCTCCGACACCGACAGCGGCGTGCGGGGCCGGGTCCGTGTCCACGCCCCCGCCCGCCCCTTCGGCATCGCTCCCTGCGGGGAGACGTGCCCGGCGCGTCCGGACGGCGGCCGTGACCGCCGCCCTCCTGCTCACCGGGGCGGCCCTGGCGACGGGGTGCAAGCCGGTGGAGGTGACGGGCGGGGCGAGCACGTCGCCCGTCCCCCGCGCGAGCGACCCCGCCGTTCCGCCGGCCGGCCCGCCCACCGGGACGACCCCCTCGGCTCCGGTGTCCCTGCCCGCCGACGACAAGCCGTCCGCACCCGCCGCGCCCGCCGCGACGACGGTGCGGCCTGCCCCGACCACACCGGCGCCCTCACCGTCCGCCGAGCCGCCGCTGATGACCGTCGGCTCGGAGGGGGCGCGGGTACGCGAACTCCAGGCCCGGCTGCGGCAGGCCGGGCTCTTCGCGCGCAACCCCACCGGCTACTACGGGAGCGTCACCGCCGAGGCGGTGGACTCCTTCCAGCGCAGGGGCGGCCTGCCGGCGACGGGGCACACGGACACCGTCACCTGGCAACGGCTGCTGGCCGCCACGCGCGCACCCACCGCCTCCGAACTCGATCCGCCGACCGCGCTTCCCGTGGCGGCCCCGGACCCGCGCTGCCTGACGGGACGGGTGCTCTGCATCAGCAAGGAGAGCCGGACCCTGGCGTGGATGATCGACGGCCGGGTGGTCTCGGTGATGGACGTGCGCTTCGGCTCGGAGTACACGCCGACGCGCGAGGGCGTCTTCTCCGTCTACTGGAAGTCCCGCCACCACGTCTCCACGCTGTACGGATCCCCGATGCCGTACGCGATGTTCTTCAGCGGCGGTCAGGCGGTGCACTACTCCGCCGACTTCGCCGCGCGTGGCTACGGCGGCGCGTCCCACGGCTGCGTCAACGTCCGCGACGAGAAGAAGGTCTCCGCGCTCTACGCGCAGGTGAAGGACGGCGACAAGGTCGTGATCTACCACTGAGACGGCTCGGGCCGCGGAGGGGGCGAGCATGCGGCGAGGAATGAGGGGCGCGGACGGGACCGGGGGAACGTGTCCCGCCCGCGCCATGCGCGGAGCCGAAGGTACGGGGGGAACCCCGGCTCGATGCGCCGCCGATGACCAGTCGGCTCACTCCCTACTGCGCCGCGGGTCCGGAAAACGTCACAGGTGACGGGCGGATGTGATCGGCCACACAGGGACAGGTCCGGCTAACGACCGACCAGATCCAGCCAACGGACCCCCGAACGGGGAGCCGGGGACCGGCTGCGGGGTATCCGGTCGAACCGCTGGGAGGACGGGTGTCACCCGGCACGCCGTGACCCGGGGAGCAGCCGGCCGGAGTCGGTGCCGGAGTCGGTGTCGGCCACCGGACGGACGACGGGAGCGGCCCTTGGCGGAGTCACGGCCACGATTGCGGACGGGGCGGCCTCCACCGGGCCGGCATCAGGGGCGGCGTCACGGCCGGCGTCACGGGTGGCGGACCGGACGGTGGACCGGCCGTCCCGCGGGGGAAACCGGCGGGAGAAGGCGGACGGTTCACCCCGCTCGTACGCGTCGGCGCCCTTCCCCCCTTTCCCGCCCTTGCCGTTCCCCGCGCCGGACACGCCGGCCCCGGACCCGCGGCGGTTCGCACCCCCGTCCGAGCCGCCCTCGGAACCCCCGTCGTAGCCGCCGCCCGCACCGGGGTTCGCGCCCTTGTCCTCCCGGCCCTCGTCATCCTCGTCGTCGGACCGTTCGGACCCGTCGGGGCCGGGGAAGCTGTTCGCCACGTGTGCGCAGAACTCCGCGACGCTCCGCTCGCCCCGGGCCAGTCGGTCCAGGCGCCGCCGCTCCCGGTCGTCCAGATCTCCGTCGCGGAAATCGCGGCAGTCCTCGACGACGACGGAGTACCAGTCGGTACCGGAGCCGTCGGGACCTTCGGGCGTGCCCCGGTCCGGCGAACCGTCGCCGTCGCCACCCGCACCCCCTTCCGTGGATCGCGGGATGCCGGTCGGGCCGCCGGTGCCCGGGCCCTCGGAGGCCCCGGAGCCGTGGCCGGTGGAGCCGCTGCCCCGGTCCCCGGACGTTTTGCCGGGGGTCGCCCCGGAGGTGTCGGGCGGGCCGTCGGTGGCAGTCGGCGCCTTCGGGGCGGAACCGTCCGGTGTGGCGGCCACGGAGACGGTGGTCGCCGGGCCGTGTTCCGTACCGCCGCCGAACGCACCGGTCAGCGCGCCGGTACCGGCCGCGACGGCGACCCCGCCGAGTGCGCAGCCCGCCAGCGACGCCGCCAGGCCGATGCGCACGGGGCGCCCGAACCGGGGCCGCCCCCGGCCGCGGTTCGGGGAGGGTGCCGCTCCGAGCCGTACCGGTTCGAGGATGCTCGTGTCCGGGGCCGTACCCGCGTCCGGGGACGTACCGGCGTCCGGGGCCGTACCGGCGTCCACCGTCGGGCCGAACGGCCTTCGGCCGGCCGGGCGGCGCCCCGCACCGGCGCCACCCCGTGTCGGCGCGGTCTGCCGGAACGCCGCCAACGCCGCTTCCTCCCCGGGCAGTTCCCTGCCGGGCGCGGTTCCCGGGCGGGCCGCGCCGAGCGTCTCGGCGAGGCTGCGGGCAGCGGAACGCGCCTGAGCGCCGGGGGGCACGACCGGTTCGCCGCGGAGCAACTTCTCCGCCGCGTCCCTGTCGAGCCACTCGTCCTGCTCGTCGGCCATCACATGTCCTTCTGCGTCCACGCCAGCGAATGCGTCACTCCTGGAGCCGCCACCGCGGGCGCCGCCGCACCACCCCGTCCGAGGCGCTGCGCGGGTACGGAGCCGAGTTCCGGCCCGGGTCCGCCCGGGCCCCGCACGTCCCGCCCTCCGGCGTCCGGCCCTCCCGCACCGCGCTCCGGCCCGTCGTTCCCCGGCCCTTCGGGGACCGTACCGGCCTGTTCCGCTTCCCGGTGCTCCCCGCCCAGCATCTCGGCGAGCCGCTTCAGCCCGCGGTGCGCGGCGGTACGTACGGCGCCGGGCCGCTTCCCCAGCGTCCGAGCGGCACTCTTCGCGTCGAGGCCGACGACCACCCGCAGCACGACCGCCTCGGCCTGGTCCTGCGGAAGCCGGGCGATCAGTGCCATGGCCCGGTCGGTGTCCATCGCCTCGATGGCCTCGCCGGCGGTGTCCGCGTGCGCCGGACGGCCCGTCAGTTCCGTCTCGTCACCACCGATCGCGGGCCGTCGGCTGCGCATGCGCAGGTGGTCCAGCGCACGGTTCCGAGCGATCGTCGCCGCCCATCCCCGGAACCGGTCGGCGTCACCACTGAACCGGCCCAGATCGCGGGCGATCTGGAACCACGCCTCGGACGCCACGTCCTCCCCGTCCGCATCCCCCACCATCGTGCGTATGTACCCCAACAGCCGTGGCTGCACGGCGCGGTACACAACGCGGAAGGCTTCCTCGCTCCCGCCCTGCGCCGCGAGCACCGCGGCGGTCAGCTCCGCGTCGTCCCCCAGCACCTTCAACCGCCCTGCTGTCCCGAATCGCGGCTGGTCACCGCCGCTGCGCCACCCTGCGCGGTCAGCACGCTACGTGCTCGGCGGGTGTCGCGTCCATGGCTTGTACAAGTCGCAACAAACCGTAGGTGTCGTGCCGGTGTGACAGAAAAGGCGGTCCCGGCGCTGTGTGGAGTACGGAGCCGCACCGCGACTCCGTGGAAGGCGACCGGGGCCTCTCCTGTGGGGGGTGGCGGCCCCGGTCGTCGTTCCATCCCCCCGCCCGCTCCGACCGGCGACGGGCCGGCCAGGTGCCGCCCGGCCGGCATTTCGCGTGACCAACGGGAAAACCATCACCCGCCCGGCCACGGTTCCGACCACGCCGCTGCGACCTCCGCGAAGCGCTCCAGTGCTGACTCCTCCGTTGCCGCGGTGCGGACGGGCTCGAAACGTCCGGCGATCGTGCGGCTCAGAGAGAACGCTGGATAGAGCGCCGGACGACAGCCTCGGACGCCCTGGACGTCCCTTCGACGGCCGACTCTCCGAGGCCCGCCGACGATCCCTGAGAATCCCCGTCGCACCGTTTGATGATTGGACCTTAAAAACGCTTCGGGCCCTGGGAGATCCCAGGGCCCGAAGCCACTATTGCATGGGCCGCCTACGAGCGGAGTTCTGTGAGGAGTCGCTCAGGACTGTCCCGAAATTACTGGCGGGTGCGCGACCAACTGCGGTACCGCCCTCAGGGGGAGGGAGAGACGCTTGCCGTGGCAGAAGCCCCCTTCTCCCCACAGAGCAGGGTGTAGGCCTCTCTCGCATATGCGCTCTTCGGATCCGTTCCGCATTCGAGGAGCCCGGCAATCGGCTCGTGCCACGTGGTGACGGTGCCATAGACGGGCTTCGGCGTCGAGCTGACGCATCCGTAAACGAAGCTTGCTTCCAAGACAGTGGCGCCGATCGCGGAGATGTAGTCCTTGTTACGGCCTTCGAGGTTGATGGACACGTCGCCTCCGGCGGCTTCGAGTGGCACGCTCTCACCTGGCCGGGCGAGCTCGCCCGCAGGCAGGCCAGATCTCTGCTCGAGCGACGCGAGAACAGTCTCCCCATCGACCTTCTCGGTGGACTGGACCCCCGCCTTGACAGACCTCACGGGGATGACGGAGAACTTGACGCGGGTGCCCTTCATGCTGCTTTTGGATCTCACCAGCTGAGAAGCCGCAACAAGAACTTGCTTCTGTTGGACTCTGCCCCAGTGGATGCTCTGCGTAGTGCACGACCAGGGGGAAGCTGAAGGGGCCGCTGTCGAGGCAGGCTTGGGTTGTGCCCCACGGCTTCCTTCCGCCTGGCAGGCCGCCAGACATATCAGAAGCGCGCAAGCCAGCCCAACCGTGACCGTGCGGGAAACTCTCTTCACAAGATTGCCCATCAGGTTGAATTTGTTTTCGATTCTCACTAGCATTCTCGCTTCGCGAGTATCGCCAGGCCGGACCCCGCCTTGCTTCCGCATTGATAGTTGCCGTCGTAGCGCGTTGTCCAGCTCTGCCCCTGCCTCTTTCCGACCACCGAGCACCTTGAGGAGCTGCATCCCCAGCGCTCTTGACGGCCGCTGGCTTTCCTGGTTCCGGAGTAGAAAACGTACCTCTTGTATTTAGGCACGGTATAGGAGGTGGTGATTGTTGTTGACTTTGTATGCTCACCGGAAGCCATGAGAGAAAGTCCGACTTCCGCTCCGAGCTTCGTCATGAAGTTGCCCATGCCGCCTGTCGCGTTGACGCTCAGAGTGACCTCGGCCTTTACCACGGTCTGCTTGGTCTTGGTGATCGTGATCGAAACATTTGTGGATCCATTGTTTTCGTACACAGACCTGTGGGTGATGACCCAGTTCACCTTTTTCCAGGCCCACTTGTTGTAATAGCTGGTCGCGTGCGCCGAAGGGGGGGAGATGAGAAGCATCGCCGCCATGATGGGCAGGACGACGGTGAGCCGCTGTCTCAGTCGTCTGAGCCGGGTCATCAGTACTCCGTTCCGAAGGGAAGGTTGATGGAATCGCGTGAGCTGTCCGCGAACGGGGAATCTTGTGAGCTGTCCGCCGACGGCGATTCGGTCACGCTGGTGGACCGTCGGCTGAGGTACCGCCCCAGTGAAGGCGCGTAGTTGCGCCCGTCCATGAGTGCCAGCCCGGCAAGCCGCCGATCGGCGGCTTGCGTGACACCCTGCCAGCCGTAGCGGCCCGTGCTGGCGGTCACACCGAACTCGTCGTAGGTGTGGGTGGTGACCTCGCCGGTGTCGGTGGTGAGCTCGACGGCGATGTTGCCCTGGATGTCGCTGAGCTGGAGACGGGTCGTGCTGGTGCTGCCGGTGCGGGCTAGCAGGTTTCCGTCCGGATCCGTGACGTAGCGGTTGGAGGTGGTCCCGTCGGTGTCCCAACTTGGGCCGTCGAGCAGACCGTTGTAATGACTGGTGCGGCTGGAGGTGGTGGTCCAGGTTCCGCTTGTGTTCGTGGCGAGCACGGCTGTGCCGGGACGCTGCTCCGCATCCAGGACCCAGGTTTCACGGTCTGTTCCGTGGGTGACCTGTAGCGGTGTGCCGTCGCTGTAGTAGTCGTGCTGCGTCCCGTCCGCTGTGGCGGTGGTGTTGCCGAAGGCGTCGGAGGAGTAGCCGCTGCTGCTGATCTGGTTCTGCGCGTTGATGGTGTACGCGACGGATGTGGTCGCGCTGCAGTCCGTGCTGGTGGCCAGAGCGGTGCGGTTGCCCGCGTTGTCCAGGGTGTATGCGCGGGTCTGGCACAGGGTGTCGCCGTCGGTGCTCTTCACCTTGATCAGGCGGTCGGCAGCGTCGTAGGTATAGGTGCTGCTTGTCGAGGTGCCTGCTGTCCGGCTATCGGTCGCGTAGGCGCCCGTGATGGTGCGGGCGACGATGTCCGCCATTTCGACGGTGCCGTTCGCGGCGCTGTAGAGGCGCTCGACCGCAGCGCCGGTCTGGTCGTACTCGATGGACAGAGTGCTGCCGTCGGGGAGCGTTTCGGCTTCCAGACGGTCTTCGGCCCCATGACTGAGTAGGAACTTCCCGGCGATGGAGTCGGTGACGGTGACGACGCGGTCACCGTCGCTCGTGGTGCCGTAGGCGTACGAGGTCGTCGCTCCGGTCGAGTCCGCGGTCCGAGTGACGCGGTCCAGGCCGTCGTAGGAGATGGCCGTGGTGTTGCCGCTGCCGTCCGTGTAGTTCGTGACGCGTCCTCGTACGTCGTAGCCGTACGAGGCGGTCTTGCCGTCCGAGGCCACGGTCCGCTTCAAGCCGGTGACCGTGTCGTAGGTGACGGTTCGTGAGGGAAGGGCCGTGCCGGTGTCCGCGGTGACCGTCGTCTGAAGGAGACGTCCGGCGCCGTCGTAGGCGTAGGTCGTGGCGCGGTTCTTGCCGCCCGAGGTGACGGTGACCGTGGCGCGGTTGCCCCAGCGGTCGTACGTGTAGGAGGTGACGGTCGTCGCAGTGCTGTCGCTGCTGGGGGCCGTCGTTTTGGTGCAGGTGAGGCCTGCCCATTCCGGGTGTCCGGCGCAGGCTCCCGAACCGCTGCCCGTCCACCTTGCGGTGGTGGTCACGGTCTTGCCGGCCGCACCCGAGCCCGGCCTGGAGACCGAGTTGATCTGACCGTCGGAGGCGTAGGCGTAGCCGGTGGCCAGCGCGAGTCCGGAGGGATCGGCGGTTTCCTTGGTCAGGTTGCCGGTCGTCCAGTCGTATGCGGAGGCTACGACCTTGCTGTCGGCAAGGGTGCCGTAGCCGTCGATCAGAGCACCTTCCGTTTTGGTGGTCACGAGATTGCCGGCTTCGGCTCCGGGGGGTCGGCCCTCGTCATAGGTGTACGTGACGCGTTTGCGTGCGGCGCGTACGTCACCCGCGGCGATGGATGCCTCGCCGGTGCTGGCGGTGAGATCGGACTGGACGGTGACCAGGTGCAGCGGGCCTGTCTCGGTCAGCAGGAGACCGGAGTCGGCGGCGTAGGTACGGGCGGTGGAGAGCTGCTGGGCCCGCAGGGCCGTGTTGCTCTCGTTCTGCAGGCCCAGGCGGGCAAGGGCGTCGTCCGCACTGGGCGCGCTGCCCAGGGCTAGTTCGCGGTTGGCGGCGGTGACCTCGTAGGTGGTGTCGCCGTTTCCGTTGTACTCCTGGGTGGTGATGTGTCCGCCCGGGGTGGCCTCGTTCACGGCATGTCCGAAGGCGTCCGAGTAGGAGATCGAAGCCGTGACGTAGGCGTCCTTGGACAGGTCGGCGCCGGAGTTGCTGGACACAGAGCCGGATGTGAACACAGCCGTCGCGTCGGTGGGCGCGGTCTGCTGCCCCCACCTGGCCACGTCGGAAACTGCCATCTGGTAGGGCGCGCCGCTACCGCTGAGCGGGACACCGTAGACGACTGTGGTGACCGCGTCCGGCTCGCCGAGGGTGGTGCCGGCGCGCTTGGCGGTCAGCAACATGCCCGGCCCTGAGGCGGCGCTGTTTCCGATCGATCCGTACGTGAAGGACCAGGGCTGCCGACCGGGGGCGGTGTAGGTGGCGATGCGGTCCGCACTGTCGTAGGTGTAAGTGGTCTTCAGTGCCGGGCTGATCCGGGGGTCCCACACCTGGCGCAGATGCCCGGAGCTGTCGTAGGCGTACGAGACCGCGGCGTTCGACGTCGCCGCGCCAGCGCCCGGGTTGGCGGCCCAGAGCCTGACCTGGCTGACACGGCCCGTGTAGTCGCCGAACGTGCTGGCGGTCGCGGTGGTCGAGTCCGCGTAGACGAACTCCAGCGCCCGGCACCCGACCTTGGTCAGGTTCGTGATGCAGTCCGCCGGATTGACCCCGGAAGCAGCAGTGACGGAGTACTTGGGCCGGGCCAGGATCTCGGTGCCCGAGATCACCGCCTGGGAGACGGAGACAGCGTCAGAGGTGCTGGTGTCTGCGACCGTGTCCAGCTTCCATGTGCCGACCGTGCCCGAGAGCCGGAACGTCGAGACGATGCCGGAGTCGTCGGCGAGAGTGAAGGTGGTGGCGTCTGTCGTGCCGGTCAGTGTGAGGCTGTTCTCTCCGCCGGAACTCCACGTTCCGTTGGTGCGGGTGAAGGAGATGGTGGTCTCCTGATCGAACCCTGTCAGCGTCACGGCCGAGTCGGAGTTCTTCGTGACGGTGGAGAAGCCGGCTGCCTGCACGTTGGCTCCGCTGCCCGCCGCCCAGCCAGGGCCGAAGGCGTCCACCAGGCTCGCATCGTCCTCTCCATCGCGCTCCGAGGTGCGAGAAACCGCTCGACGCAGGAGCTTCATGTCAAACGAGTCCGTATCGGTCTCCACGACGCTGTAGTTGCCGGTCAGCAGGTTGACCGAGCCCGGACCGATGTTTCGGGCGGGCCCGTAGCCGCCGGCCCGGTCCAGGCCTATGCTGCGGCCCGCCGTGTAGGCGCTGGTACTGCTGTTGGACAGCCGGGCGCGGATCTCCAGATCGGTGTCGACGTCGAGCGTTGCCGCCACGTCCCACGTCAGCTTGGCCGCGGCACCGTCGCTCATGGGCGCGGGCCAGGTGACCGAAGCGCCGCTGGACGCCGTGGTCACGTCAGAGGCGGGGATGAGCGTCCACTCGTCACCGGCGTCGGAGCGGTAGTACCACTGGATGCCGGCGTAGGTCTTCAGCCCCCTGGCCTCGAGAGTGACTCGGCGGGCTGTAGTGATCCCCTCCTGAGGTCCGGTGATGGCCGCGCCGTCCTCACCGACGCCGAAGGAGTAAGAGGTGGCGGTGGCGGAGATGTTTCCACCGGAGTCGACGGTCTTGACGTACAGGGTGTGCCAGCCTTCGGCAGGGGCGATGGACACCGTGAGCGCGTCGCCGCCGTTGCCGTTGGTGGTGTCCAGGACCCGCTTGGGCACACTGGCGTCGTCCAGACCCCAGTAGTAGCCCGCACCGTCGGCGGAGGCGGTGTCCAGGGTGCAGGTCACAGCCTCATCGGCCTTCGCCGTCCAACCGCTCTCGGCGTAGGTGTCACAACCAATGGTGGGGGCCGCTGGTTTGGCGACGTTCGGAACGAAGGTGGTGTAGCCCGACCAGGACCCGTAGTCCGTGCCGTCATAGCCGCGCACCCGGAAGCGCAGGTGGGCTCCGGCAACCGGCGAGGCGGTGGGGACGGTCAGCTTCGCGGTGCCGCCCGAGGCGACCGAGGCGGAGACGGCGGTGTAGGAGTAGGTGGCCTCGCCGGTATAGGCGGGGTCGTTGCTGATCTCGAACTGCCCCTTCACCGCCGAGCCGTCCGGATCGGTGACCTTCGCGGAGAGGGTCGGGGTGTAGGAGGTGATGTAGCGCTTGCCGCTGTAGGCGTTCACCGCCGAGGGGGAGATCGCCGATTCACTCGTTGCGGCATAGGAGTTGTAGGTCACCGTCAGGTGCGGCTCGCCGGCCACATCTCCTGAAGCGTAGTTCGCCGAACGGTACCGCCGCCACGTCGAGGAATCGGTTTCACTGGCGCCCGCGACCCTCAGCCCGTAGTTGGCCGAGCCGTCCGCCCAGGCCTGCACGATCGCATCGATGTCGAAGTTCACGGTGCCCGGCGGGCAAGCGGTGCTGTACCCGAGTGCCGCGGTGCTGGTGACCGCACCGGTCGTGGTGGTGGCGGGCTGAGCACCCCAGGTGATGGCCGAGGAATCCCACGCCCCGGTGATCCGTCGCACCTGGGTGCCCGCCCCCGAGGTCGAACAGGTCGAGGAGTAGGACGAGTACAGGGCAAGGTTCGTGTCGGTGATGTGCTTGCCCTTGAAGGCCGCGACATCGAACTTCAGATACGCGCGCGCGATGTCCGCCCCCGCGTCGTACGTCCCCGACTTGAGCTCCGTGGAGGAAACCTGGGAGTCCGTGTAGTCCGGGGTCTGGACCCAGGTGTCGGTGGTCACCGCCAGCGTCGACGTCGGGTCCACGGTCACCGGGTATGTCAGGTCCTGGTCGAAGTATTCAGCGTCCGGAGTCAGCACCAGGGACTGGGCGCCATCGGCGGCGGTCTCAACCTCGGTGGTGACCTTCGCCTGGTGATCAGACTCGCCCGAGGCGGCGTTCTTGCTGCTGTCCCACATCATCGGCGCCGGGGCCTCAGCCACCAGCTTGCCGTCACTGTCCTTCAGAAGCAGATGCCCCGAGTCCGCCTCCGAAAGCTTCAGGCCGTCCAGGTTCAGCGGAATGCGGTAAGAGAGGGCAGCGTTCGGCGCTTCGTCCAGAACGATGTTCTGCGAGAACCCCTGGGCCAGCGCAGTCACCGTCAGCGTCTGGTTTCCGCCCAGGTCGTACGAGGCGGTGTCGTCCTTCACCGTCGGGGTCGGCAACGTGGAGGACCAGCCAAGACCGAAACGGTCGTCCCCCGAGGCCACCGACGCCAGCTTCGTGTCACCGCCGTCGGAGACGGTGACGTCCGCCGCTGCCGCGGCTGGGGTCAGATGCGCGCCGGTGTCCGACAGCGAGGTGTCGATGTCCTTCCACGCCCCGCCCTGCTTCACTCGGATCGGCCCGGCATACGCCGCCGTCTGCAACTCACCTGAAGGCAACGCCCAGGTCGTGGAGTCCGCCGAGCGCTCCGACAGCACCTCGATCTTTCGGTCCTGGAGGCGCGCCATCAACAAGGCCGCCGCCACCGAGTCCGCCGATGTGGCGGTCTCCGTGGTGTCGGAGACCGCTGCGGTTTGCGCGTCGGCTGCGAAGGGCGCACCTACGCTGAGCGACAGCAGCGCCGTCTCCGCCACCAGCACGGATGCGACTGCCAACGCTGTTCTTCGGGGCCCTGAGCGAGACAGTGCGTCCCGCCCCCCTGAAGCCGGGAAGAACCTTCTCCCCTTGAGTCTCATGACAACTCCTGCGATCACCTGTCGGAGCCCTGCGCTCCGAAGTTAGGTGATCTTATGGAGAAGTATGTGAAGGAGATTTCACGCCAAGTTCACTTTCTCCACAAGGAGACCTTGATCATTGTCGATCGTCTTGACATCTGCGCCCGAGAGCAACTCGAATCCGTTCTCGCGTAGGCAGGAAGGTATGACGACCGCCCGATGCGACCCCGTTCTGGGTGGATTGCGCGGCGAGTGGTCTACATCCGGGTTGCGCCGGGGCCCGCCCCGGAGATGTGAGGAATGTGATCATGCTGTGACCGGCGGGTTCATCCCACTTCACGCCCGGGACAACCGGGTTGGACGCTTCGGCCACGATGGATTTCGCAATGCGGACCTCGCTGCTGCTCTTCAAGTGAGCGTTTCGTTCTCCGATGTCCGTTTCGTTTGCTCGATCTGTCGTGCCAGTTGGGAGCGGTCTCGTGGGTGAGGCGGCGGGTCGTGGGTTTGACGGCGACCAGTTGGAACAATGGCGGCTGATTGGGGGGGTGCATTCCGTAATCGCGGGCCAGGCGGCGGTGTTGCATGAGCCGACCGAGGGCGCGTTCGAAGACCCGTCGGCGTGGTTGGACGTTCAAGCGCCTCTGGTAGCGGGGTCGCACAGGACGCTCCCGAGGCCGATGCGAAGTCGGGTTACGTGTCCACGGCTTTGTTCTCGCAACCCCTGTCGGTCCAGGCTTTGCTGATCGTCGGATCGAGTGCGGCGACTTTGGTCACGGACCGTGGGGCGGCCGCGGAATCGTGGACGCTCGTGGCGGTGACGGCGAGGAGGAGCCCGGGGTGTCGATCAGGAGCACGGTTACGGAGGCTTTGATGCTCTGGCTGTCGATCAGGCAGGCACTGGGTCGGCTCGCGGCCTTCGACTTTGCGGACCTTGCGGCAGAGAAGGTTGGCGAGCTGGTGAAAGACCCGACAGCTTCCCAGCGGGCCGAAGTAGGCCTCACCCGCGCGGCTTCGCCGCTCGACTGTGGCGCGCTCTGCCGGGGAAAGCGGATGGACGAGATGCCGAGGACGAGCAGTTCCAGGCCCTGGCTGTCAGGCATGTCGGCACCGGCGACCCCCGATGACAGTCGCAGTCCGTCCTGGTCGGTGACCGGATGAACCTATGATCCCAACATGCCGCGGTAAGTCGGATTCGGTCCGGTCAGAAGCTCTCCTTCCCGGCCCGGACACTGACGGATTCGATCGCGCACCGCGACCGGTCCAGCTCGCCTTGGGCGCCGGGTTCGTCCATGACCGCACGGTGGTGCCGTGCCCAGACCCGATCCGCGCTCCATCGGGCGAACCGCAAGTAGACCGGTTGCCAGGCCGGGTCGAACACCGGCGGGAGCCGCCCTCGCCTCCGGTCCCTAGCCCGCCGGTCCCTACGCCTCCGGGGCGTGCCCGGTCCGGGACGTCGCCGCGATGGCGTCTTCGAGATCGGGGTGCAGGTGGAGCACCGTGTCGGTCCCCGTGATGGCGAAGAGCCGGCGCAGGGGCACGGAGAGCGCGGCGATGCGCAGGTGGGCGCGCTGGTGCGTGGCGAGCATCAGCTGGAGGAACGTCGAGTCACCGAAGGTGATGTCGCCGGCGTCCAGGATGAGGCCGCCGTGGGAGGCGATGGCTTCTTCGATCTGCCTCTCCAGGGGCTCAAGCGTGTCCTCGTCGATCTCACCGTGCGGCGCGAGCACCGGCAGGGGAGCTCCACCAGCGGAAGCGCCAAGTGTTGTCATAGGGCAAATATTACCCGGGCCCGTGCCGTGGCGATCGGCGGCCCAGGGAGCCTGTCGGCCGGACTTCGCACGGGCCCGGTCGGCCGTGCGCGCGCACGGAGGGTGCGAGCGCGATCACGGAAAGCCCCGGCGCGAGAGCTTCCCGTGACCCCGTGTGGTGCGCCGCTCACGGACGCGACGCCACGTCATCCCCCCGCCCGGTCACCGACTCTGACGGGTGCACAGAATCGCGGGGACCGCGGGCTGCGGGGCTCGTAGGAACCGGACGGGCCCGACCGGCCCGCCACCCACCGTCACCGTGTCCCGCCGTTCGCCGCAGATCCTCCCTTTCCGTTCAACTTCCGTTCCTCGCAACGTTGTTCGGGGTACACCGCTGTCACCGACAATCCTGGCCCGGGCTCACGGGGGAGACCGGCGTCATGAAGGGAAACGCAGGTGCCTGCGAACAGACCCGTCACCGAAGAGCCGACGCTGGAGGTCACCAGACCCTCGCGCCGGGGCCTGCGCAGGACGCTGGCCGCGGCGCTGCCCGTTCCGGTCGTGGGGCTGGCCCTGCTCGTGGCCTCCGGGAACCTGCTGCTGCCGATGCGGCACGTGGTCACCATAGAGGCGAAAATGGCCTCGAAGAGGGACTTCTTCCAGGACCCGGTGGTCGAGCGGTTGCTGATGAAGCACGGCTTCCGCGTGCACATCACCAACATGGGTTCGCGCGAGATCGCCCAGCAGGACTACGGGGGGTACGACGTCGTCTTCCCCTCCGGTCAGCCGGCCGCCGACCTGATCAGCCGGGAGCGCGCCCGGGCGAACCACCCGGCGCTGCTGTACCGCCCGTTCGTCAGCCCCATCGTGCTGGCGACCTACCGCCAGTACGCCGAGGTGCTCACCGCGGAAGGCGTGGCGCAGAGCCTGCCAGGCTCGAGCGGCCGGCCGATGTACTACACCCTCGACATGCGACGGTTCCTGGATCTCGCCCACGGCAGGCGGAACGGTGTCCGGCGCGAGCGCGCCGACGGCTACCGCTGGGACGAGATCGACCGCGGCGACCGTGTCCACAACGGCAACAAGATCCTCGCTCAGACCTCGGACATCTGCGAGTCCAACTCCGCCGGCACCTACCTCGGCCTGGTGGCCTTCGTCGAGCACGGGAACGACGCACCGGACAGCGGGGCCGAGGCCGAACAACTCGCCCGGAAGATCAAGCCGCTCCTCGTCGAACAGGGCCTGCCGTCCTCCGAACGGGCCGAAACGTATCTCTCCCCCGACGGGCAGAGCATCGCCCCCGTCACGGTGATCTACGAGCACCAGTTCCTCGCCCACCAGATCGGTTACGCGGCCGAGAAGGGCGCGACCGACGACAGTCGGGTCCTGCTCTACCCGTCCACCCGCTTCGTCACCGAACCGCAGCTCGTCGCGCTGACCGACGACGGCGCCCGGCTCGGCGAACTGGTCAGCGAGGACGGTGAACTCCAGCGCCGCGCCGTGGAACTGGGCTTCCGGCCGCGCAACTCCGCGCCGGGCGCGACCAGCGACGCGCTCACCCGGTTTCTCACCGGGCACGGGATCCCGGTGCCCACCACCTCCTCCGACGACACCCGGGCGATCCTGCCCACGCTGCCCCTGCTGGAGAAGATGATCGAGATCGTCGGGGACTGCCCCGCCCGGACGGAGACGCCGTGAGGCGCGGCGCGGGACTCCTGGCACTCTGCCTGACCCTCGTCGCCACCCTGCTGACCGCCTGCTCCGACGGCGAGGGCGAGGAGACGGTGCGGCTGCGCGTGCTCGCCAGTCCCGATCTCGCCGTACTGACTCCCCTGCTGGGTGATCTGCTGGAGGAGACCGGTGTCGACCTGCGCCTGGACACCCGGGCCGACGCCGAGACACGCACCCCGGACCCCGACAGGCATGACCTCGCGTGGCTCTCCTCCGACCGCTATCTGCGGCTCACCGACACGACCGCGATCCGGGGGGTGCAGCGCACTTCCACGATGCTCTCCCCCGTCGTCGTCGGGCTGCGGCCGGACGTGGCGCGAAAGCTCCGCGCCCGGGTACCCGGTGGCCGCCTCACCTGGGCGGACATCGCGGACGCCGCCGCCACCGGCACCGTCCGGTTCGGCATGGCCGACCCGCACCACGCCGGCAGCGGGCTCGCCGCCCTGGTCGGGGTCGCCACCGCGGCGGCCGGTACGGGAGCCGCGCTGCGCCCCGAGGACGTCTCCTGCGACCGGCTGCGCGGCTTCCGCTCGGGCCAGACCCTCACCGCCGACACCGGACCCGCCCTCGTCGAGTCCTACGCCGGTCACCAGGACGGGGCCGACGCCCTCATCACGTACGAGTCCGATCTGCTCGCCCTCAACGCCACCGGCCGCCTCGACGACCCTCTGGAGGTGGTCCGCCCCGAGGACGGCATGGTGCTGGCGGACTTCCCGCTGCTCCTGCTCAACCCGGCCCGCCGCGCCGCGTACGACAAGGTCGTGCGGTGGCTGCGGCGCGACTCGGTGCAGCGGCGGATCATGCGGCAGACGCTGCGCCGCCCCGTGAACACGACCGTCACCCGGGACGCGCCGCTGCGCGAACCGCTCGGCAACGCGCTCTTCTACCCCGACCGGCCCGCCGTGGTGGAGGCCCTGTTGGCGGATTACGGCGACCCCGACCGGCGCACCGCGAGCCAGGTGGTCTTCCTGCTCGACTTCTCCGGTTCGATGCGCGGCGCCCGGATGGCCGCACTGCGGGAGGCCTTCGCCGGGCTCAGCGGCGCCGACTCGTCCGCCTCCGGCAAGTTCACCCGCTTCTACCGGGGCGAGCGGCTGACCGTCGTCCGGTTCGGTGGCCGGGTGCTGGAGGAGAGGACCGTCACCGTCACCGGGCCGCAGGACCTGACGTCCCTCGCCGGCACGGTCGCCCGGGGCGGATACGGCGACGCCACCGCCGTCTGGTCCGCCCTCGACCGCGGCTACCGCACCGCCGCCCGTGAACTGGCCGCCGATCCCGACCGCTCCGTCTCGATCGTCCTGATGACGGACGGCGAGAACAACGCGGGCCTGTCCTATGCGGAGTTCGTACGCCGCCACCAGGCGTTGCCCGCCTCCGTGCGCGCCGCCGTCCCCACCTACCCCGTCCACTTCGGCGAGGCCGACGCGGGAGAACTGCGACGCGCGGCGCAGCGGACGGGCGGGCGGATGGTGGAGGCGGCCGGCTCGTCCCTTTCCGAGTCCTTCAAGGAGATCCGTGGTTGTCACTGACGCCCTGTGGTGGAGCCTGTGGTGGCCGTGGATGACGGTCTGGCTGGCGACCGCCGCCGGCACGCTGGTGCTCGCGGTGGTCCTGGTGCGCCATGCCCGGGAGCGGCGCCGGCACATGCGGCGCTGGCAGTCGACGTACAGCATCTGCCTCTACCTCGACGAGTCGGCGGTGATGGACCTGTACGAGCTCGGCAACTACCGGTCCGCGCTGGAGGAGGCTGTCGAGCTGCGGACGAAGGTCGACACCAGCATCGGCTTCTGGAGCCGGGTGCTGACGCGGTTCCGGCTGAAGCGGGACGTCAGCCAGGAGACGTTCCGCAAGTTCGTGCGCAAGGACAAGCCGATCAACGTGGTCGGCGTGGTCATGGACGCCTTCGACCGGGCCGACGTCATCGTCCACGCCGATCTGACCGATCTGACGGTCGTCCCGAACCGGAACCTCGCGGAGAACCTGGCCGACGGCGGTGTGGTGACCCTGAGCCGCATCGGTGAGTTCGTCTCGGTCAAGGGCGAGTTCACCGCCGTACCGGGCGTCGCGGAGGGGTTCGTCCTGCGGGCCGGGTACGGCACCCGGCGACCCCCGGTCCACATGCGCGTCGTGGCGCCCGGCAACGCCCGCCGGTCGATCCCGGCCGGCACGTTCACCGCCCGCTGCCTTGGCAAGATGACCGGCTGGCGCGAGGACACCGGCGAGGTGACGCTGGAGGCGATCGCGATCTTCTGGTGAGCGGGGGGAGGCCGCCCTCCGGCGGGGCCGCCGGCCACCGGGCGGGACGGGTGCGCGAGGACGGCCGGGCCGGGGGCGCAGAATCTCACGACCACCGCCGGCCGGTCCCGCGGGCGCTCACCGGACACCGCTCACGCCTGGTGGCGCGCCCGCCGCGACATCACCGCGCGCAGCACCCGGCGTCCCTCCGTCGAGTGGTCGAGCGCCCGGCGCAGTCCCGCGCCGCTGCCGGGTGAGCCGGCGCTCTCGGCGAGGATCTCCAGCAGCTCGCTCTGGCGGCGCAGTTCGCCCGCGACGAGCGGGCCCGCGTCGGCCTCGGCCCCGGCGGAGCCGATCCGCAGCAGCTCCAGCGCCTCCAGGGAGGCGGGCGGTGAGGCGTCGCCCTCCGCCGCCCCACTCGCGTCCGGAAGGTCCGCCGCGTCCACTCCGGCGGGCCGGTCGGCGTCGCGGTGGATCTCCAGGGAGAGCAGCGAGCAGGCATCGGCCCAGACGCGCAGGGGCCCGGCCTCGAAGGTCTCCGGGGCAGCGTCCAGCACCGCGCGGATGCGTGCGAGCGGTTCGGCGGCCTCCCGCGCACCGGGTTCACCGGCCGGGGCGGCCGGGGTGTCCAGGGCCGCGACGGTCTCGCGCGCGGCGGCGAGGCGGGCGGCCCAGGCGGTGCCGTCCTCGCAGCTCGCCCAGAGCGGGCGCAGGGGTTCCGGCCCCTCGCCCTCCGGGGCCGGGGGGAGACAGCGGTCGAGGCAGGCGAGGCCGCTCGCGGCCAGTGCGCGCGCGTCGGCGCGAGCGATGAGGTCCCACAGGTTCATGACGTACCCCCCAGGTCTTCTTTGTCGCGTACAGCGCCGCGTGGCGCGAATACGTCACCGCACGCAGGCAGGGAACGCGTGCCGGGGCGCCGCCGGAGCGCCCCACCGGCCACAACAATCCCAGAAATCACGAAAAATGACTCCGGCCCGGCGTAATTTTTGCCGACGGAACCCGACCCCACCCGTGACCTCCGCAGCCGCAGTTCTGTTCCGGGCCGTCCGGGCCGCGCGGGGATGGCTTGATTCCGCCCGTGTCCCTCACCCATGTCCCCGCCCTCCGGTCGCCGCACCGCCTCCGGTCGTCGCACCGCCTCCGGTCACCGCTCCCGGCCCGCCGGAGCCGGGAGCGTCCTCGTCCCACAGCCCTTCACTTCCGCCCGTCGATCTCCGATGCCAGGGTCCGGAACTCCGCCCAGCTCAGCCCCGGGGTGCCCGGCACCCAGAGCTTCTGCGCGGTGGCCCGCAGCGGCATCCGGATGCCCTCGGCCACCTGCGCCTGTGTCTGGGCGTTCGGGAAGTCGCCCCAGACCGCGAACCGGCCGCCCAGGATCTGGCCGGAGTACCGCGCCGGTACGGGCCGGGTGCCGCGCAGCACCAGCGGGGTCCACTGCTCGTAGATCCGTTCCCCGGTCGGGTAGACGAAGGTGTTCGGCTGGCCGAGCACGTAGTAGAGGAACTCGTCGTTGAGGTTCACCACCGGCCGGCCTTCGCTCAGGTACGCCTCCGGTTCGCGGGCGCCGATCTCCTTGCCCGTCCAGTACTCGATCTCGATCCGCTTGTCCGCCTGTACGGTGCCGCCGCTGAAGAGGCCGTCGTTCCACGCCTTCGCGGTCTTCCCCTTCGGGCGGACCACGGCGGCGCGGTCGTTGAGCCAGCCGGTGGCGAGGTCCTCGATGGTGGCGCCGTCGCCGTACTTCTGCCGGGCGGCGGTGAGCAGGTGCGGGTACGAGGCGTCGGGGTCCGGGACCGTGAGGGCCTGGTACTCGTCGGCGCCCAGGTGCCAGAACGATCCGGGGAAGAGGCCGGTGAACTCGTCGAGCAGCTCGTCGATCAGCTTCGCCGCACCCGGTTTCGAGAGGTCGAGGGACCCCTTCGACGCCGTCCCCGCGACGCTGCGGAGCTGGAGGTCGGGGTGGGCGGCGAGCACCGCGCCGAGGTGTCCGGGCGAGTCGATCTCGGGGACGACTTCGATGTGCAGACTCTTCGCCAGGGCGAGGATCCGCTTCACCTCGGCCTGGCTGAGGTGGTCCGGAGCGACGATCTCGGGGTGCGAGCGGGACTCGATGCGGAACGCCTGGTCGTCGGAGAAGTGCAGCCCGAACTGGTTCATCTTGAGGTCGGCCATATCGCGGAGCCGGTTCTCCATCCACTCCACGCTGTACGGCTTGCGCGCGATGTCCAGGTTGAGCCCGCGCTGCGGCCGGTCCGGGCGGTCGTTGACGACGCCCTCCGGGAAGGAGCCGTCGGCGGCGACCGACTGTTTGAGGGTGCGGGTGCCCCAGAAGACGCCGGCCTCGTCGGGTCCGCTGATGGTGACCCGGCCGTCCCGGGCGGTGAGGGTGTACGACTCGGCGCCGCTCTTCGCCCCCTTGTCCAGGGAGAGTTCCACGTCACCCGTACGGGGGGCCGTCTCGCCCCGGTAGCGCAGCTTCAGCTCCCGGGCGAGCAGCCGGGCCTCGTCGGCGAGGGCCCCGCTGCCGTCCGCGACGACCACCCCGCCCGAGGAGGCGGGCTTCCAGCCCGGGCCACGGGCGGCGGTGTGCTCGCGGACGGCCGGGATGGTGCGGGGCGCCCGGGAGAGGGGGTAGTCGCGGGTGGGCGACGGGGAGGGGGAGTCGGCCTCCGTCGACGTCCCCGCGGGCGACGGGGATATGGACGGTGACGGCGAGGCGGTGTCACCGCCCGACTCGGAGCCGCCGTTTCCCGAGCCGCAGGAGACGAGGGTGAGCGCGGCGGCGGTGAGCGCCGCTCCGGCGGCGAGGGCACCGCGTGAGGGGAACATGGGGTGGGAACCTCCGGGGCGTGGGGGCGGGGAGGAGGGGTCGATGAGCGAAGGCGCACCCCGCAGGGTGACGCGGGAAGGGCGGCGAAGACGGGAAGCCGACCCTGTCTTCCCCCGAACGAGCGATCCGGTGACCGGACACGCCGTCAGTCAAACGTGGGGAAACTCTTTCGTTCGAGTGGTTTGCTGGGTTCCGCCGGACGGGTGTCGTCTGCTCTCGCTACCGTTGCGGCACATACACCTCTCCCTTCACTTTCGTCCTCCGTGCAACCTCGCTGCCTTCCGAACCCCTCTCCAGGGTCACCGATGTCATTCGTCCGAGGAGTCCACGCTGTCCAGGTCCAGCGAGCCCACCGCCGGCCTGCCGGAGCAGACGCGGCCGACCGGCCGGGCGGCCGCGCCCGTCCACGACCGCGCCCCCGTCCCGGCGCCGCCGCACCCGGCCCCGGCCGACGCCCCGGTCCGGGACCACGGCTCCGGCCCCGTCGACGGTGACGCGGTGGGGCGCGGCGCCGACGGGCTCGCCCGGTTCAACGCGGCTCCGTTCGCCGTGGCGGAGGCCGCCCTGCTGGAGTGCTGCGGCAGCGTCCGCTGGGCGCACCGCATGGCCTCCCACCGCCCGTATCCCGATCTCGACTCCCTGCTCGCCGCCTCCGACGAGGCGGGTTACGACCTGTCTCCCACGGATGTCGCGGAGGCGCTCGCCGGCGAGGCGGCCCCCGCGCTCCACGAGGACGCGCCCCGCGCGGCGCATCTGGCGCTGCGCGCGGCGCACGCGGCGTACGTCAGCCGCTTCGGCCACGCCTTCGTGATCTGCCTCGACGGCCACCGGCCCTCCCGGCAGGTGGACCAGGTGCTTGCCGGCATCAGGGCCCGGCTCTCCCACGACCCGGACGAGGAGCGCTCGCTCACGGCGGAGGAGATGCGGCGCCTCGCCCGGGGACGCATCGTCGAGCTGGTGACCGCGCCTGCCCCCGACGCCCGGCCGCACCCGCACCCCGGCGCCCCGGCGCCCCTCTCCCCCGGCACTCCACGTGCCCCGCACCCGCGTCCGGGCACCGCGCCGGGGTCCGGCGCCCCTAGTCCGTCCGTGGCTGATCGATTGCCTCTTTGATCACAGCGAGGGCCCCGGCGCCAACGAACCGACAAAGCGTCGCTACCATGGCCGGGGCCGGTGGACCGTACCCGGCCGGGTCAGACCGACAGTCAAGCCGGCCGACCCCGATCCCCGCTCCCGGAGGGTTTTCCGTGCCGGCTGGAACGCTGTACCGCGGCCGGGAAGGCATGTGGTCCTGGGTGGCTCATCGAGTCACCGGTGTCCTCATTTTCTTCTTCCTGTTCGTACACGTCCTGGACACCGCTCTCGTCCGTGTCTCCCCCGAGGCGTACGACGATGTCGTGGCCACCTACAAGACCCCGATCGTGGCTCTCCTCGAGTACGGCCTGGTCGCCGCCATCCTCTTCCACGCGCTGAACGGTCTGCGGATCGTGGCCGTGGACTTCTGGTCCAAGGGCCCGCGCTTCCAGAAGCAGATGCTCTGGACCGTGCTGGGCATCTGGATCGTGCTGATGGTGGGGGCCCTGTACCCCGTCCTCGGTCACGCCGTACGTGAACTCTTCGGGAGCTGAGGCCCATGTCGACCGAGACCTCTTCCGCGATCGGTGACGTCGAAGGCGTGAGCCTGTACGACGTCGACCACCCGGCCCCGGTGATCGAGCCCCCGCGCAAGCGGACGGGCAAGTCGCCGAAGTCGACGCGCGGCAACTTCGAGATGTACGCCTGGCTCTTCATGCGCCTGTCGGGCATCGTGCTGGTCGTCCTGGTCATCGGCCACCTGCTGATCCAGCTGGTGCTCGACGGCGGTGTCTCCAAGATCGGCTTCGCCTTCGTGGCGGGCCGCTGGGCCTCGCCGTTCTGGCAGATGTGGGACCTGGCGATGCTCTGGCTCGCCATGCTCCACGGCGCCAACGGCCTCCGTACGGTCATCAACGACTACGCCGAGCGGGCGAACGCCCGCTTCTGGCTCAAGATGCTCCTGTACACCGCCACGGTCTTCACCGTCCTGCTGGGCACGCTGGTGATCTTCACCTTCGACCCGAACATCCGCTAGGCACCGGGCCAGAGGGACCAGAGGAAATCATGCAGATCCACAAGTACGACACCGTCATCGTCGGTGCGGGCGGCGCCGGTATGCGCGCGGCCATCGAGTCGACGAAGCGCAGCCGCACCGCGGTGCTGACGAAGCTCTACCCCACCCGCTCCCACACGGGCGCGGCGCAGGGCGGCATGGCCGCCGCGCTGGCGAACGTGGAGGAGGACAACTGGGAGTGGCACACCTTCGACACGATCAAGGGCGGCGACTACCTGGTCGACCAGGACGCCGCCGAGATCCTGGCGAAGGAGGCCATCGACGCCGTCCTCGACCTGGAGAAGATGGGCCTGCCGTTCAACCGCACGCCCGAGGGCCGTATCGACCAGCGCCGCTTCGGCGGGCACACCCGCAGCCACGGTGAGGCCCCCGTCCGCCGGTCCTGCTACGCCTCGGACCGTACGGGCCACATGATCCTCCAGACGCTGTACCAGAACTGCGTCAAGGAGGGTGTGGAGTTCTTCAACGAGTTCTACGTCCTGGACCTCCTGCTCCAGGAGGACCCCGAGACCGGTGTGAAGAAGTCCGCCGGTGTCGTCGCGTACGAGCTGGCCACCGGCGAGATCCACGTCTTCCAGGCGAAGGCGATCATCTTCGCCTCCGGTGGTACGGGCAAGTTCTTCAAGGTGACGTCGAACGCGCACACCCTGACCGGTGACGGCCAGGCCGCCGCGTGGCGCCGCGGGCTGCCGCTGGAGGACATGGAGTTCTTCCAGTTCCACCCGACGGGCATCTGGCGCATGGGCATCCTGCTGACGGAGGGCGCCCGCGGTGAGGGCGGCATCCTCCGCAACAAGGACGGCGAGCGCTTCATGGAGAAGTACGCGCCGGTCATGAAGGACCTGGCCTCCCGCGACGTCGTGTCCCGCTCCATCTACACGGAGATCCGTGAGGGCCGCGGCTGCGGTCCCGAGGGCGACCACGTCTACCTCGACCTCACGCACCTCCCGCCGGAGCAGCTGGACGCGAAGCTCCCGGACATCACGGAGTTCGCGCGCACCTACCTCGGCATCGAGCCCTACACGGACCCGATCCCGATCCAGCCGACCGCGCACTACGCCATGGGCGGCATCCCGACCAACGTCATGGGCGAGGTGCTCGCGGACAACACCACCGTCGTCCCGGGCCTCTACGCCGCCGGCGAGGTCGCCTGCGTGTCCGTGCACGGTGCCAACCGCCTCGGCACCAACTCGCTGCTCGACATCAACGTCTTCGGACGCCGGTCGGGCATCGCCGCCGCCGAGTACTCCGCGGAGAACGACTTCGTCGAGCTCCCCGAGAACCCGGCGCAGATGGTCGTCGACCAGGTCGAGCGCCTGCGCAACTCCACGGGCACCGAGCGGGTCCACGCGATCCGCCTGGAGCTCCAGGAGTGCATGGACGCCAACGTGATGGTGTTCCGCACCGAGCAGACGATCAAGACGGCGGTCGACAAGATCGCCGAGCTGCGCAAGCGGTACCGAGACGTGTCCATCCAGGACAAGGGCAAGCGGTTCAACACGGACCTGCTGGAGGCCGTCGAGCTGGGCAACCTGCTCGAACTGGCCGAGGTCATGGCGACGTCCGCGCTGGCCCGCAAGGAGTCCCGCGGCGGTCACTACCGCGAGGACTTCCCGAACCGCGACGACGTCAACTTCATGCGCCACACCATGGCGTACCGCGAGGTCGCGGCCGACGGCACCGAGTCGATCCGGCTCGACTACAAGCCGGTCGTCCAGACCCGCTACCAGCCGATGGAGCGTAAGTACTGATGGCTACCCCGACCCTGGAGAAGACGAGCGCCCCCGAGCCGGGCTTCGCCGACTCCCCGTACATCACGGCCACGATCCGGATCCGCCGCTTCAACCCGGAGGTCTCCGACGCCGCGGTCTGGCAGGACTTCCAGATCGAGATCGACCCGAAGGAGCGTGTGCTCGACGCCCTCCACAAGATCAAGTGGGAGCTGGACGGCACCCTGACGTTCCGCCGTTCCTGCGCGCACGGCATCTGCGGTTCCGACGCGATGCGGATCAACGGCAAGAACAGGCTCGCCTGCAAGACGCTGATCAAGGACATCAACCCGGAGAAGCCGATCACGGTCGAGGCCATAAAGGGCCTCACGGTCCTCAAGGACCTCGTGGTCGACATGGACCCGTTCTTCCAGGCGTACCGCGACGTCATGCCCTTCCTCGTCACCAAGGGGAACGAGCCGACCCGCGAGCGCCTGCAGTCCGCCGAGGACCGCGAGCGCTTCGACGACACCACCAAGTGCATCCTCTGCGCCGCGTGCACGTCCTCGTGCCCGGTGTTCTGGAACGACGGCCAGTACTTCGGCCCGGCGGCGATCGTCAACGCGCACCGCTTCATCTTCGACTCGCGCGACGAGGCCGGTGAGCAGCGGCTGGAGATCCTCAACGACCGTGACGGCGTGTGGCGTTGCCGTACGACGTTCAACTGCACGGACGCCTGCCCGCGTGGCATCGAGGTCACCAAGGCCATCCAGGAAGTGAAGCGCGCGCTGATCACGCGTCGCTTCTGATCCCGGCCGGCTCCGACGGGAGGCCCCGTCCACCGCACGCGAACGCGGCGGTGGACGGGGCCTCCTGCTGCGTCCTGGGGGCCGGAACGGTACGGTCGTGTGCGCAGTACCGGACGAGTGGAAACGGGGAACGTGGTGAGCGAGCCGAATCCGTACGCGGATGATGCGTACAAGTGGGGTCCGCCCCAGCAGCCGGGCAACCCGCCCACGGTGGCGGACGGTCAGGGGTACGGCTACCCGGCGGGCGGTACGCCGGCGTACGGCTATCCGCAGCCGCTGCCCGACTCGGCGACCCAGCCGGGTCCGGGGTACGGCTACCCGGGGCCAGGGCAGCAGCCGGCGCAGGGCGGCAACTTCCCTGTTCCGCAGCAGGGTCACGGCGGTGCGCCGATGCTGAGCATCGGCGACATCACCGTCATGAACGACTCGGTCGTCACACCGTCCGGGACGATGCCCCTCAAGGGCGCGGTGTGGACGGCGACGGACATGTCACGCACCGAGGAGAAGATCCCGACGGTGGCGATCGTGCTGGCGATCGTCTTCGCGCTGCTCTGCCTGGTCGGTCTGCTCTTCCTCCTGATGAAGGAGAAGAAGACGACGGGCTTCGTGCAGGTCACGGTGACGAGCGGCGGCCGTCACCACGCGACGATGATCCCGGCCCGGGACGCGAACACCTTCCCGATGGTCATGGCGCAGGTCAACTCCGCGCGGTCGATGAGCGTCTGAGCTCCCGTCGCGTCCGGGTCAGGCGCAGGGGGCGTCCGGTTCCGGGCCGCTCTCGGCGGCCAGCAGGACGCGTCGCAGCAGGGAGTTGAGGTGGACGCGCTCCTCGGCGTCCAGCACGCCGATGAGCCGGGTCTCCTCGTGGCCGAGGTGGTCCATGGTGCCCATCCAGGTGGCCCGGCCGGCCGGGGTGAGTTCGACGACGACCCGGCGCCGGTCGGTGGTGGAGGGGGTGCGGCGCACGTAACCGCGTCCTTCCAGCACGTCGAGGCGCCCGGTGACGGAGGCGGGCGCCAGGTCGAGCGCGGCTGCCAGTTCGGACGGGGCGGCGACGCCGCCGCGCCCGGCCAGCTCGTGGAGGGTCTCGAACTCCGGTCGGTCCAGGTCGGCGTGGGCGAGCGACTGCTGCCGCACCCGGCGCAGGTGGGCGGTGAGTTTCTGCATCCGGGTCACCGCGCCCTCGACGTCGGGGTCGAGTCCGGGAAGTACCGGCTTCCACCGCTCTATGTGACGGTCGACCCGGTCGTGTGGCTGCATGGCGGAATCGTACGCCCGCCGGGGCGCACGCCGGGCGCCTACCGTGCCCGCGAACTCTTCTATTTCGGTGGCGAATTATTCCTGGCCGAAATATGTTGCGTACATGCCCTCCCACCCCCTGCGCACGCGTGCGTTCGTGCTGCTCTTCGCCGGCCAGACCCTCTCACTGGCCGGAGACGCGGCGGTCCCGGTCGCGCTCACCCTCGCCGTCTACGGGGCGACCGGATCGAGCGCCGCCCTCGCCCTCGTCCTGACCTGCGCGCTCATCCCCCAAGTGCTGCTGCTGCCGCTCGGCGGGGTGGTGGGCGACCGGTTCGACCCGAGGACCGTGGCCGTCGCGACCAACGTCGCCAGGGCCGCGGGCCAGACCTTCGTGGGGCTGGAACTCCTCGGCGGGCAGCCCCATGTGTGGCAGATCGCGGCGGCGGAGGCGGTCGGGGGAATCGCCGGGGCCTTCTCGATGCCGACCACCTCTCCGCTGGTGCGGGCCGTCGTGGGCCCCTCCCATCTCATGCGCGCCAACGCGCTGATCGCCTCCGTGCGCGGCGCGGTACGGCTCGGCGGACCAGCGCTCGGTGGCACCCTGGTCCTCACCGTGGGGCCGGGCTGGGCGTTCCTGCTCGACGGCGCCGGCTTCACCGCGTGCGCCGCCCTGCTGGTCGCGGTCCGGGTTCCGCGGGTCCGCGTCCCGCACTCCTCCGTCCTCGGCGACCTCAAGGAGGGGTGGAGCGAGGTCCGCGCCCGTGACTGGTACTGGTCCACACTGATCGCGCACGGCGTCTGGAACGGGGCCGCGGCGGTCCTGGCCACGCTCGGCCCCTCGATGATCGTCGGTGAGCACGGCGGCCGGGGCGCGTGGGTCACGCTGGTGCAGACGGGCGCGGTGGGCATCCTGGTGGGCTCCCTGCTGGCCGGGCGGGCCCGGCCGCGCCGCCCGGTGCTGGCCTCCACCCTGGGCCTGGCCCTGTACGCCCTGCCCCTGGCGCTACTGGCCGCCTCCGCGCCCTTCTGGGCGACCGTCGCCTCCTACGGGGCCGCCCTCGTCGGCCTGGGGTACCTCGGGCCGGTCTGGGACACCTCCGTGATGTCGGCGGTCCCGGAGCAGGTGCTGGCCCGGGTCACCTCGTACGACTGGCTGATCTCGATCGCGGCGATGCCCCTGGGGTACGCGCTCGCACCGCTGGCGGCGTCCGCGGTGGGTCCGGAGATCCCGCTCGCGGTGGCCTCGGCGGCGGTCCTGACGGCCTGTCTGACCACGGCGGCACTGCCGGGCGTCCGGCGTTTCGAGGCAGCGCCGGCGCCCGTGCCCGGATCCACGCCGCCGACGGCACCCGCCTCTTCTTGAACATGTTCAAGAAGAGGGCTACAGTCCGTCCCACGAGGTTTTGAACACGTTCAAAGGGGCTGGGGCATGGACCTCACCGTGGTCGCGTACGTCATCTACCTGATCGTCAGCGTGGCGCTCACCGTCTGGGTGGCGCGCACACTGAGCCGTAACGGCCGCATCTTCATCGCGGACGTCCTGCGGGGGAACGAGAAGCTCGCCGACGCCGTGAACCACCTGCTGGTGGTCGGCTTCTACCTGGTGAACCTGGGCTTCGTGACGCTCTACCTGCGCAACTCCGACGACATCGCGAGCGCCCGCGAACTCTTCGACGCGCTCTCGCCGAAGCTCGGCGTCGTCCTGCTGGTGCTCGGCGCCATGCACCTCGGCAACGTCTACGTCCTCAACAAGATGCGCCGCCGGGGCCTGATGGAGCACGAGCAGACCCCGCCGGTTCCGCCGCAGGGCTGGACGGGTCCCCAGGGACCGTGGGCGGCCCCCGCCGGCGGGAGGTGAGCGGGGTGCCCGCCACGGGGGCAGGCACCCCGCACACCGGGATCGCGGTCCACCGGCTCACGGTGCTGTACGACGCGCAGTGCCCGCTCTGCGTCCACGTCCGCCACTGGCTGCGGGGGCAGCGGCAGATCGTGCCGCTGGACCTGGTGCCCGCCGGGTCAAAGGAGGCCCGCAGGCGCTTCCCGGACCTGGACCACGCGGGGACGCTGGAGGAGATCACGGCCGTCGGCGACCGGGGTCAGGTGTACCGGGGGACGGCTGCCTGGATCGTCTGCCTCTGGGCGCTCGCCGAGCACCGTCCCAAGGCGCACTGGCTGACCACCCCGGCGGGCCGGCCGCTCGCCCGGGCTACGGTGCTGGCCGCCGCGAAGTACCGGTCGGTGACGGCCGCGCCCTGCGGTCCGGACCGGGCGTGCGCGGTCCCGGCGCCCGAACCGGCCGGTTAGCCTTGAGCCCGTGGCTAGGGACGAAGAAGACGCGGCGGACGGCCAGGAGCCGCGCGGCATGACGGGCGGACGAGCGGCCCGCGAGACGGCGGCGCCCCGGGAGACCGGGGCGTCCGCCGCGTCGGCGCCCGCGGCGACCGGCGACGAAGGTTCCGGCGAGAAGAGCGGCAAGCCGTCCCCGAAGAGCGAGCAGACCCGCACGGTCATCCTGGAGACGGCCCTGCGGCTCTTCCAGGAGCGCGGGTACGACAAGACCACCATGCGGGCCATCGCCCAGGAGGCGGGCGTCTCCGTCGGCAACGCGTACTACTACTTCGCGGGCAAGGAACACCTCGTCCAGGGTTTCTACGACCGCATCGGCGCGGAGCACCGGGCCGCCGCCCGGATCGTGCTGGACCGGGAGACCGACCTGGAGGCCCGCCTCGCCGGCGTGCTGACCGCGTGGCTCGACGTCGCGAAGCCGTACCACGAGTTCGCGGCGCAGTTCTTCAAGAACGCGGCCGACCCGGACAGTCCCCTCAGCCCTTTCTCGGCGGAGTCGGAACCGGCCCGCGAGGCGGCCATCGCCCTGCACCGGGAAGTGCTGGCGGGCTCGAAGGCGAAGGTCCCGGAGGAACTGGCGGACGCGCTGCCGGAGCTGATGTGGCTCTCCCAGATGGGCCTGGTCCTCTACTGGGTCTTCGACCGCACCCCGGACCGCGAGCGCACCCGCCGGCTCGCCCTCCGGGGCGCCCGCCTCACCACCCGCGGCGTGGCGCTCGCGCGTTTCCGGGTGCTGCGTCCGCTGGTGCGCGAGGTGCACGAGCTCTTCACGGACTTCCTGCCGGGGATGGCGTCGGCGGCGGTGGCGCACAAGAAGAGCTAAGGGCTGTCCTGCAATTCCTGGCGGGTGCGCGACGACAGCTACGGCACCTCGCCGCGTTGTCGGAACGTCCACATACATCCAGTATGCGGGCGCCCCTCCGCCTTGCGATGCACCGCATCTGACGCCGCGCACTGATCCACCACGAATTGCGGGACAGCCCTTAGGCCCCCGCTCCGGTCGGCGCACCTCCTGCCGGTGGGTTCCGGCGGAGCGCGGGCGCGCCCTCCACGTACGGCGGCGGCCCGCCCGCGGAATCCCTTCCGCGGGCGGGCCGTCGTCCTGTGCGCTGCTCCGTGCTTCCCGTGCGGTCCCCCTGCGGGACGTGCGCGGTGGGCGGACGGATCAGATCCGCTTCAGCTCCCAGAGGCGCCACAGGCCGGTGCCGTCGGAGAGGTACTGCGAACCGGAGATCCCGGTCTTCGCGATGACGTAGTCCTTCTTCTGCCACAACGGGAGCAGCGGCACGTCCTCGCCGACGATCTGCTGGATCTTCTTGAAGTCGTTCGAGGTGCGGCTGCGGTCCTCGAACTGCTGGGTGTCGGTGACGAGCGCGTCCAGCGTGGGGTTGCTGTAGCCGTTGTTGAGACTGTTGTCGGTGCCGACGAGCGGCTGGCCGAAGGTGTCGGGGTCCGGGAAGTCGGGGAGCCAGCCGACGGCGTACGCGTCGTACTCACCGGCCGCGTAGCCCTTCTGGAACGCCTGCCACTCCACCGACTTCACGGTGACCTTGAAGAGCCCGTCCTTCTCCAGCTGACGCTTGATCTCCGCGGCCTCGGTCGTGGTCGCGCCGTCGGGACGGAAGGCGAAGGTGAGGGGCAGCGGGGTCTCGACGCCGGCCTCGTCCAGCAGTTCCCTGGCCTTGTTCACGTCGGGCTGCGGGTAGGAGTCGAAGAACGGCGTGGAGTGGCCGATGAAGCCCTGCGGGATCAGCGAGTAGAGCGGCTCGACCGTCGAGTCGTAGACGTTGCTCACCAACGGGCCGCGGTCGATGGTCCAGGCGATCGCCTGCCGGACGCGCTTGTCCGAGAGCGTGGCGCCGGAACGGACGTTGAAGACCAGGTTGCGGATCTCGGCGCTGTCCGTCTCGGTGATCTGCACGTTCGGGTCGGCCGGGTCGATCTTGCTGATCTCCGCCGGGGGCAGCTGGCGGTGGGTCAGGTCGAGACCGCCCGACTTCCAGGCGGCGAGCAGCTTGTCGGAGGTCTCGTAGTACTGGATGTCGATCGCGGCGTTCACGTTCTTGATCGCACCGTGGTAGCCGGCATTGGGCAGCAGCGAGACCTTCTTGCCCGCGTCGTAGGACTTGAGCGTGTACGGCCCGGAGCCGTCGACCTCGTTCTCCTTGCGGAGCTTGTCCTTCGGGTACTCCGCCGAGTCGACGATCGCACCGGCGCCGGTGGCGAGCTTCGCGGGGAAGGTCGCGTCGCGGGCGGAGAGGTTGAAGGTGATCTCACGCCCGTCGGTTACGACGTTCTTCAGGCTCGGGAAGAGAACCGCCGGACCGAGGTCCGAGTTGATCTTCATCAGCCGGTCGAAGGAGAACTTGACGTCCTTCGCCGTGAGCTTGTGTCCGTTGGAGAAGGTCAGGTCGTCCCGCAGCCTGCAACGGTAGGTCGTGAGCTTCTGACCGATGAACTCGCAGCTCTCCGCGGCGTCCGGCTCGGGCAGGACGGCTCCCGACTTGAAGGTCATCAGCGTCTGGTAGACGTTGCTGAAGAGGGCCCAGGATCCCGCGTCGTACGCGCCCGCCGGGTCGAGCGAGGAGACCTCGTCGACCGTACCCACAGTAATCGGCTTGCCACCCGCCTCGTCGGAGGAGAGAAGCTGCCAGGCCCCGACTCCTGCGATGATCAGTACTACGCATATCGCAAGAATCCGTACCCGGATCGAACGCATTGCCGTGCTCTCCCTTACCAGCCCCGCCGCGGTCGATGTACCCATACGCGCACATCACCGCATGTTCGGCCTCACCTAATCACACGATTTTCGCATCTGGAAGACCAAATGGGTGATGGGAGGGGTTTTGGTTGACACTTGGGGCTCGACTCGTCAAGAGGGCCGGGAAACCTGTCCATTGAGTGGGACGGCGATCACGCGCGGTGACGGAAAGAGCGGAACGGAACCGATCCGTCCGGCAACTGACGGGCCGTCATAGCCGCGCCACCGACCCCTCCGTTCGGGGGCGAAAGCCCCTTCACCGTCACTACTGGAGAGATGCGCCGAAAAGGTGCGGATCAGGCCTGGCGGGAGGCCAGTTCCACGACGGTGATGTCGGAGGGCGCACCGACGCGGACCGGCGGGCCCCAGGCGCCCGCGCCCCGCGAGACGTAGAGCTGGGTGTCGCCGTACCGTTCGAGGCCCGCGACGGTCGGGTTCGCCAGTTCGGCGACGAGGTTGCCGGGCCAGAGCTGGCCGCCGTGGGTGTGGCCGGACAGCTGGAGGTCCACCCCGTGCGCGACGGCGTCGTCGATGACGACGGGCTGGTGGGCCATGAGGACGACGGCCCGCGCCGGGTCCCGGTCGCCGAGTGCGCGGTCGAAGTCGGGACCGTGCCCCTCGCTCTCCCCGGCGACGTCGTTGACGCCCGCCAGGTCGAAGCCGTCGATCTCCACCCGGGCGTTCTCCAGGGGGTGGAGCCCCAGCTCACGCACGTGGTCGACCCACTCGGCGGCGCCGGAGAAGTACTCGTGGTTGCCGGTGACGAAGAAGCTGCCGTGGCGGGCTTCCAGGTCCGCGAGCGGTTCGGCGGCGGGGCCGAGGTCGGCGACCGAGCCGTCCACCAGGTCGCCGACGACCGCGATCAGGTCGGGCCGGGTGGCGTTGATCGTGTCCACGATGCGCCGGGTGTGGGCGTGGCCGAGGATCGGGCCGAGGTGGATGTCGCTGACGACCGCGATCCGGAAGCCGTGCGCGGAGCGCGGCAGTCTGGCCAGCGGCACGGTGATCCGCTTGGTGCGGGGGCCGCGCAGCACGCCGTAGGTGCCGTACCCGACCGTGCCGAACCCGGCGACGGCCGCCGCACCGCCGACCGCGCGTGCCACGAACAGGCGCCGTGACGGGCCGGGTTCGGGGGCGAGGGGGGTTCGGGGGGCGTCTTCGGAGGCGCCGGGAGCCGTGGCGGGCCCCGCCTGCTCCGGCGTCCCGGCGGCCGCGGCGCCGGGACGCACCAGCACCTCGGCGCTCTCGTGGGCGGGTGCCGCCGCGCTCTCGGCGGGGCGCTCCGGGCCGCGGCGGGCGAGCACCCGGCGGAGCACCGGCCGGACGGCCTCGCCGA
This sequence comes from Streptomyces sp. AM 2-1-1, assembly GCF_029167645.1. Classification (NCBI taxonomy): domain Bacteria; kingdom Bacillati; phylum Actinomycetota; class Actinomycetes; order Kitasatosporales; family Streptomycetaceae; genus Streptomyces; species Streptomyces sp. AM 2-1-1. The sequence goes on from NZ_CP119147.1 coordinate 2,662,586, forward strand.
CCAGCAGGGCGAGCGTCAGGTAGAGCAGGCAGGCGAGCCAGAGGTATCCGGGCCAGGCGAGCAGCCGTTGCAGCCAGAAGGGAGCGCCCGCCCGGCCGGCGACCAGCGCGCCGGCGCTGAGCAGCGGCAGCACGACGGCGGCCACCGTCCCCGTGCGCCGGAGCACGGAGCCCGGCGCGGTGGTGTCCCCGACGAAGCGGCGCCACAGATAGCGGTGCACGCCGGCCAGCAGCGCCACCACCACGATCAGGACCACCGCGAACACCACGGCCACCACAACCCCCACCCCACGTCGTCGGCCCCTCCCGCGTAGGTGAGGGAGAGTTTTTACGCGCGTTCGGCGCGGAGCGCCCTGATTCCCCGGAACCCGATGACGCCCACGGCCGTCCCCAGAAGGAACGAGGTGATGGTGAGGAGCAGATGGACCCAGAAATAGGCGGTCGGATCGCCCGCGTCGAACGCGAGGCCGCTGCTGTCCTGCCACAGGTTCTTGGCGAAAGTTACCCAGATCACCCAGGACCACGCGCCGAACGCGAGCAGGAACCAGGAGACGGGACGGCTGAGCTTCATGGACCCAGTATCGCCGCCCGGCTCACCGTTCCCCGCCGGGGGTACCCGGCTCCCGGCGGTGCCCCGGCGGGGCGGAGCGCGGCCTCGGGACCGGAGGGCGGCCCCCGGTGGTCCGTCCCGACGGGAGGCTGGGGGCGCGCCGGTGGCCGAGGTGGGCTGTCCTGGCGGTGCGCACGGCGGGTCAAGGTCTCCGGGTCCCCATTCGCAGGAGAGCCCTGTACGTTTCCGATCGTGCCTGCTCTGAAAAAGACCGTACTGACCGTCATCTGCGCCGCCTTGATGTCCAGTTTTGTCTTCGGTCCGGCCTCGGCCTCCGCTGCTGACAAGGACGACGACAAGCAGCCGAGGCCGACCCTTCCGATGTCGGGCATCGGCGGGCCGCTGCTCGCAGAGGAGGGGACCAAGGTGCTCCTGGGGGCGGGAGCCCCGGCGCTGCCGGCGGCGCTGACCGGACGCTCCTGGATCGTGGCGGACGCCGAGAGCGGGGACGTCCTGGCGGCGCACAACGCGCACTGGCGGCTGCCGCCCGCCTCCACGCTGAAGATGCTCTTCGCCGACACCGTACTGCCGGCGCTCCAGCCGAAGACGCTGACCCACAAGGTCACCGACGCCGAGCTGGCGGACCTCGGCGCCGGCAGCAGCCTCGTGGGCATCAAGGAGGACCAGACCTACACGGTCCACGACCTGTGGCTCGGCGTCTTCCTGCGGTCCGGCAACGACGCGGTGCACGTGCTCTCGTCGATGTACGGCGACGGGGAGAGCGTCGGCGAGGAGGCGGCCGTCGCGAAGACCGTGGCCGCGATGCAGGCGCACGCCGAAGAGCTCCAGGCCCTCGACACCCACGTGGTCACACCCGACGGCTACGACGCCTCGAACCAGGTCTCCAGCGCGTACGACCTCACCCTCTTCGCCCGCAGCGGTATGCAGAAGAAGGACTTCCGCGAGTACGCGGCGACCGCCACGGCCGACTTCCCCGGCGAGGCGAAGGACGGCAAGCGCGAGACCTTCGCGATCCAGAACACCAACCGGCTCCTCACCGGCGACCTCGGCATCGACCCGTACAAAGGCATCGCAGGGGTCAAGAACGGTTACACCAGCCACGCGGGCAACACCTTCACCGGCATCGCCGAGCGCGACGGCCGGGTGCTCCTGGTCACCGTCATGAACCCGTCGTCCGACGCGAGCCACGCCGTCTACAAGGAGGCGGCCTCGCTCCTCGACTGGGGGTTCGCGGCGAGCGGCAAGGTGACGCCGGTCGGTCAGCTGGTGCCGCCGAAGTCGGCGGAGCTCGGCAGCACCGGGGACGGTGAGGACGACATCACGGGGGCGGGGCCGCTGCCCGGCGCCCAGGTGATCCCCAACCACCGGGTGAAGACCACCTCGCAGGAGGCCACCGCTACCGAGGAGGCGCCGTCCGACGGTGTCGGCATCGCGCTCGCCGTGGTCGGCGGGGTACTGGTGGCGCTCGCAGCCGGGGTGTTCCTGGTCAACCGGCGCTGGCCGCTGCCCGACCTGGTCCGGCGTCGCCCCCGTCCGTGACCGGGCCGTCCTCGGCCGCCGCCGCGGCCTCCTCCTTGCTGCCGGTGGCCGTCCACGCGGCGCAGACCAGCAGCAGCTTCGCGGTGAAGTTGATCCACAGGAGCAGGGCGACGGGGACTCCGAAGGCGCCGTAGGTGCTCTTGGACGCGACGCCGCTCATGTAGCTGCCGAGCAGCAGCTTGAGGAGTTCGAAGCCGACCGCGCCGACCAGGCTCGCCACCACCAGTCGGCGGCGCGGCGGTTCGACCCCGGGGAGCAGGGTCAGCAGGTAGAGCAGGAGCAGGAAGTTGGCCACCACCGCGACGGCGATCGCGGCGGCCTGGAGGAGCAGTCCGCCCGCCCCGTGCTCGGGGATGCCGATCCGGTCGGCGGTCCATCCGACCGCGAGGGAGCCGAGGGTGGAGAGGACGAGGGTGAACAGCGCGGCACCGCCGAGGCCCACCAGCAGCCCGGTGTCCTTGAGCTTGCGGACGATCGGGTTGCCGTCGTCCTGGTCGTCGATGCCCCAGACCGCGCGCAGGCAGTCGCGGAGCGAGCCGATCCAGCCGATGCCGGTGAAGAGGAGGAGAGCGCCGGCGACGACCCCGACCGTCCCGGCGTGCGTGACGAGGTTGTCGATGCCGAGCTGGTCGGAGATGCCCGGCACCTGCTCGGCGGTCTTCTTCTCGATCGTGGCGAGCTGCTGGTCGGAGAGGAGGGCGGCGCCGACGGCGGCACCGACCGCGATCAGCGGGAAGAGCGCGAGGAAGCTGATGAAGGTGATGGCGGCGGCGAGCCTGGTCCAGTGGGCGCGCTCCAGCGTCTCGTAGGAGCGCCAGGCGTGGGTCAGCATCAGCCGGGTGAGGACTGGGCCCACCACGGGGAGTTTCTTCAGCCAGTCCATGACGTACGCGTACCCTCCGGAACCCGGAAAATCTGTGGTCGGGACGCACCTTTCCGTGCTCCGGGGAAAGGTGCCCGCCGCCAGGTGCCGACACTCGCTCCCTCACCCGTTCCGGTGAGCCCTGTAACAAATACCGCAAAGGGGTTTTCTCGGGCGATACGGTCATCGACATGTCCGTCGACACGGTGTCCCTGAGCGGCTCCGGCCGCACCGCCCCCACCACCGCCGTACGGTTCCGGCCGCGGACGTACGAGGAGGCGGCCGACGTCGTGCGCGGGCGCGGGCCCCGGGGTGCGATCGCCCGGGGGCTCGGGCGCGCGCCGGGGGACGCGGCGCAGAACGCCGGCGGCTCCGTCCTCGACATGGGCGCACTGGACCGGGTCCGTGCCTTCGACGAGGTCACCGGCACCGTCGTCTGCGACGCCGGGACGCGACTGGACCGGCTGGCACGGACGCTTTCGCCGTCCGGCTGGTACCTCCCGGTGGTGCCGGGAGACCGGCGGATCACCGTGGGCGGGGCGATCGGCTCGGACGTGCACGGCCACGACCACCGCACGGCCGGGTCGTTCACCCGGCACGTGACCGCGCTGGAGCTGCTGACGGCGGACGGATCCGTCACCACGGTGCTGCCGGGCACCCCGCTCTTCGACGCCACGGCGGGCGGCCTGGGACTCACCGGGGTCGTCCTCTCGGCCACGCTCCGCTGCCGCCGGATCGCCACCCCGCTGATGTGCGTGGACACCGAACGGGTGGCCGGCCTCGACGACCTGCTCGCCCGGATGGCGGGAAGCGTCACCCGCCTCCCGTACGAGAGCGCCCGGATCGACCTGACGGCACGCGGACGGGCCACCGGCCGCGCCGTGCTGGTGCGGGGCGGCCACGCGCCGCTCGACGCGCTGCCGGTCCGGGACCGGCGCGAGCCGCTCGCCGCGCGGCCGGGTCTCCGCTCCGGTCTCCCCTCGCCGTCGCTGCTGCCGGCGGTGCTGCCGCCGCTGCCCTCCGTGCCCGCCTTCGCCCCGGTGGGTCTGCTCGGGCGCACCGCGATGGGGCTGGTCAACGAGGTCCGCCACCGTGCGGCACCGCGGGGGCGAAGCGGTGCGCTGCGGAGCTTCGACGCCTTCTTCCGCTCACCGGAGGCGTTGCCCCGCACCCCGGCCCCGGCCGGGCGGGGCGGCTTCGTGCGCTACCAGTTCACGGTGGGCCCCGGCCGGGAGGAGACGCTGCGCCGGGTGGTGCGGCGGCTCTCCGGCCGGGCCTGCCCGTCCTCGGTCGCGGTGCTCGAACGGCTGGGCGCGGCCGGGCCCGGCTGGCTGTCGTTCCCGGCGCCCGGCTGGTCCCTCGCCGTGGACGTGCCGGCCGGGCTGCCGGGCGTCGGACGGTTCCTGGACGGGCTGGACGACGAGGTCGCCGCCGCCGGGGGCCGGGTCGCCCTGGCCCGGGACGCGCGGCTGCGGCCGGAGCTGCTGGCCGCGATGTACCCGCGGCTGGCGGAGTTCCGCGCGCTGCGGGCCGAGACGGACCCGACCGGCGCGTTCCGCTCCGACCTGGCGCGCCGGCTCGCGCTCTGACGCGTCCGGCACTCCCGTACGCCCGCCCGCGCCCTCAGCCAGTCAGGAGTGTTCCCGTGAAGGACGCCTTCGGTGCCCCGCAGTCCCTGCTCGTCCTCGGCGGCACCTCGGAGATCGGGCTGGCCACCGCACGCCGGCTGATCGCCCTGCGCACCCGTAGGGTCCGGCTCGCCGGGCGGCCGTCCGCCGCCCTGGAGTCGGCCGCCGACGAGCTGCGGGCCCTGGGGGCCGAGGTCTCCACGGTGGAGTTCGACGCGCTGGACCCGGAGGCGCACGCGTCGGTGCTCGGCAAGGTCTTCGCCGAGGGCGACGTCGACGCGGTGCTGCTGGCCTTCGGCATCGCGGGCGACCAGGCGCGCGACGAGGAGGACCCGGCCGCCGCCGCGCTGGTGGCCCGGACCAACTACGCGGGGGCGGTCTCCGCCGGTCTGGTCTGCGCGGGGGCACTCCAGGCGCAGGGCCACGGTGCGCTGGTGGTGCTCTCCTCGGTGGCCGCCGGACGCGCCCGGCGCGCGGACTTCATCTACGGCTCCAGCAAGGCGGGGCTCGACGTCTTCGCGCAGGGGCTCGGTGACGCGCTGTACGGCACCGGGGTGCAGGTGATGGTGGTGCGCCCCGGGTTCGTACGGACCGCGCGGACGGCCGGACAGCAGGAGCCGCCGCTCGCCTCCACCCCCGAGGAGGTCGCCGAGGCGATCGTCACGGGGCTGCGCCGGGGAACGGAGACGGTGTGGGTGCCGGGCACGCTGCGGGTGGTGATGGCCGTCCTGCGCCACGTGCCGCGCCCGCTCTTCCGCCGGCTCCCCGCCGGAGGATGGACCCGCTGAGCGGACGGGCTGCCCCGGGCGGAGGGCTCAGTACCCCTGTTTACGGGACCAGGAGAGCAGCCGTGCCGCGCCGGTGAGGAAGGCCGCGGACCAGGTCGCCACGAAGGCGACCACCACCCAGAGGTTCCCCGTGACCATGCCGGCGCCCAGCAGCACGAAGGAGACGACCGCCAGGAGAGCGAAGGTCCGGCGGGACCGCAGCAGCCGGCCGAGGCGGCCCGGCGTGGGCGGCGCTCCCCCGGGGGCGGCGCCGGCCCCGGAGCCGGCCGGGTGCGCGGGGGAACGGCTGTCCGGATGCGCGGGCGGCGGGCGGGACCCCGGGCGCTCCACGGCCCGCTTCTCGGCACGCGTGCCCTCCCGCCCGTCGCCGGCCCGCTCGCCGGTGGGCCGGTGGGCCTGGACATCGCGTTCGCCCTGCACGTCGCGCCCGAACAGGACCGCTGGATCATCGGGGAAGTCGCGTGCGAGCGAGGCTTCCAGTTCCGCCAGGATCTGGCGTTCACGGCTGGAGAGCGGGACCACGGCGGACCACCTCCGCGACAGTGACGAGAAATGCCGTCGGTGTACCTGTGGAAATTTTCCCACTCGAACGGCCCACTGTCCTGCGGCACCCGGGGAGGCCGGGCCGCGGCGGCTCCGGGCGGCCCGGAGCCGGGGTCTCAGGTCCGGCCGTGCAACGAGGGCTCGTCGGCGCAGAGGCCGCCCTGGGCGGGCAGGGCCGGTGCGCCGCCGCCCGCGCCGAACGGGAATTCGTTGATCTTGCGCCAGACGCGGTCGCCGCCCTGCTCGTACAGCGCGAACGAGGAGCAGGTCCAGGCCGCCTCGTACTCCGCGAGCTCCTCGTACGCCCGGTCCATCGCCGCCTCGTCGATGGCGTGCGCGACGGTGACGTGCGGGTGGTAGGGGAACTGGAGCTCGCGCGTCAGCGGTCCCGAGGCGTCCCGGACCCGCTTCTGCAGCCAGGCGCAGGAGGAGGCGCCCTCGACGACCCGGACGTAGACGACGGGCGAGAGCGGGCGGAAGGTACCGGTCCCGCAGAGCCGCATCGGGAACGGCCGGCAGTCCGCCGCGATCCGGGCGAGGTACGCCTCGGCGGCGGGCACGTCGACCGCCTTCGCCTCGGTCGGCGGCAAGAGGGTCACGTGCGTGGGGATGCCGTGCGCGGCCGGGTCCCCGAAGCCGGCACGTCGCTGCTGCAGCAGCGTGCCGAAGGGCTCCGGGACCGCGATCGAAACGCCGAGCGTTACGGTCCCCACGTCGTTCTCCTCTGTCGTCGATCGATGGTGCTCGATGACCGCGCGCGCCGGGCGCCGCGGCACCGGCGGTCCCACGGGCCACCGTCGCAAGTGTGCCGCGCGGTGCCGTGCTCCCGCCAGGGTCCTTCGACTCAGTGCTTGGCGGGCAGCAGACCCATCCGGTCGTACGCCTGCGCCAGCGTCTCGGCGGCGACCGTCCGGGCCTTCTCCGCGCCCTTGGCCAGCAGCGAGTCCAGCGTCTCCGGGTCGTCCAGGTACTCCTGGGTGCGGGTGCGGAACGGCGTGACGAACTCCACCATGACTTCGGCGAGATCCGTCTTCAGCGCGCCGTACATCTGGCCCTCGTACTTCTGCTCCAGCGCCTCGACCGTGGTGCCGGTGAGGGTGGAGTAGATGGTCAGCAGGTTGCTGACTCCCGGCTTCTCCGCGACGTCGTACCGGATCACCGTGTCGGTGTCGGTGACGGCGCTCTTCACCTTCTTAGCCGTGGTCTTCGGGTCGTCCAGGAGGTTGATGAGCCCCTTCGGCGTCGACGCCGACTTGCTCATCTTGATCGACGGGTCCTGGAGGTCGTAGATCTTCGCCGTCTCCTTGAGGATGTACGGCGCCGGGACGGTGAAGGTGTCGCCGAAGCGGCCGTTGAAGCGCTCGGCGAGGTCGCGGGTGAGTTCGATGTGCTGGCGCTGGTCCTCGCCGACCGGGACCTGGTTGGCCTGGTAGAGCAGGATGTCCGCGACCTGGAGGACCGGGTAGGTGAAGAGGCCGACGGTCGCCCGGTCGGCGCCCTGCTTGGCCGCCTTGTCCTTGAACTGGGTCATCCGGGAGGCCTCGCCGAACCCGGTCAGGCAGTTCATCAGCCAGCCGAGCTGCGCGTGCTCGGGGACGTGGCTCTGCACGAACAGCGTGCACCGCTCGGGGTCGAGGCCGGCCGCGAGCAGCTGGGCCGCGGCGAGACGGGTGTTGGCCCGCAGCTCCTTCGGGTCCTGCGGCACGGTGATCGCGTGCAGGTCCACCACCATGTAGAAGGCGTCGTGGGACTCCTGCAGAGCCACCCACTGGCGCACCGCGCCCAGGTAGTTGCCGAGGTGGAACGAGCCCGCGGTGGGCTGGATTCCGGAGAGCACGCGAGGTCGGTCAGAAGCCATGCGCCCATTGTCTCAGGTACGCGGGCGATCTCCGGCAGCCGGTACGCCCCGTTCTCCGGCGGGCCCGGCGTGCGGGCGGGCGGGCACGCCGGTGCGGCGGGGGTTTCCCGGCCCGCACGACGACGGAACGATACAAAGTGGGCACGGCGCCCGCCCGGCCGGCCCGTACGCCTTCCTTCCGACCCGTACCTCCGCTGTTCCGCCCGCCCGCGCCGCACGACGAACGGAGACCCCGTGTCGACCACGGAGAACGCCCTCGCCTCCACCGAGGCCCACAGCGCGCACAACTACCACCCGCTTCCCGTCGTCGTCGCGACGGCGGACGGGGCGTGGATGACCGACGTGGAGGGACGCCGCTACCTCGACCTGCTGGCCGGGTACTCGGCGCTCAACTTCGGTCACCGCAACCGCCGGCTGATCGACGTCGCGAAGGCCCAGCTGGACCGGGTGACGCTCACCTCGCGGGCGTTCCACCACGACCGGTTCGCCGCGTTCTGCGCGGAACTCGCGGAGCTGTGCGGCATGGAGATGGTGCTGCCGATGAACACCGGTGCGGAGGCGGTGGAGACCGCCGTGAAGACCGCGCGGAAGTGGGGGTACACCGTGAAGGGCGTCCCGGACGGGATGGCCAAGATCATCGTCGCGGCGGACAACTTCCACGGCCGCACCACCACGATCGTCAGCTTCTCCACGGACCCCGAGGCGCGCGCGGACTACGGGCCGTACACCCCGGGTTTCGAGATCGTGCCGTACGGCGACCTCACCGCGATGCGCGAGGCGATGACGGAGAACACCGTGGCGGTGCTGCTGGAGCCGATCCAGGGCGAGGCCGGGGTGCTGGTGCCGCCGGAGGGCTACCTCGCCGGGGTCCGTGAGCTGACCCGGGAGCGGAACGTGCTCTTCGTCGCGGACGAGATCCAGTCGGGTCTCGGCCGCACCGGGCGGACCTTCGCGTGCGAGCACGAGGGCGTGGTGCCGGACATGTACGTGCTGGGCAAGGCGCTGGGCGGCGGGGTGGTGCCGGTGTCGGCGGTGGTCTCCTCGGCGGCGGTGCTGGGGGTGTTCCGGCCGGGGGAGCACGGCTCGACGTTCGGCGGCAACCCGCTGGCGTGCGCGGTGGCCCTGGAGGTGATCGCGATGCTGCGGACCGGCGAGTACCAGGCCCGGGCGGCCGAGCTGGGCGCCCACCTCCACCGCGAGCTGGGCCGGTTGGTGGGCGGCGGGGCGGTGGACGCGGTGCGCGGGCGAGGGCTGTGGGCCGGAGTGGACGTCGCCCCCGCGCTGGGCGGCGGCCGGGAGATCTCGGAGCGGCTGATGGAGCGGGGTGTCCTGGTGAAGGACACCCACGGCTCCACGATCCGGATCGCGCCCCCGCTGGTGATCGGCCGGGAGGACCTGGACTGGGGGCTCGACCAGCTCCGGGCGGTGCTCGGCGAGGAGTAGGGGCGGGGCGCCGGACCGGTCGACGGACCGGCCCGGCGCCCCCGCCCCTGGGGGCCTACGCGGTGGTGCAGGCGTGTCCGGCGAGCTTGAAGACGGCCGGGTCGGCTCCCGCCGGTCCGGTGGTGTTGAAGCCGAAGTCGGCGACCGCCCCGGGGGCGAGCGTCCGGTTCCACTCCAGCGGCGTCGCCGTGACCGTACGGCCGTTCTGGACGAGCGTCGCGCTCCAGGTCTGGCCGACCCGCTGCCCGCCCGGGAAGAGCCAGCTCAGCTGCCAGGCGGGGAGGGCGGTGCGGCCGGTGTTGCGGACCCGCACGGTGACGGTCGAGCCGCCGGTCCAGGCGTGCGCGGCGTAGGAGACCCGGCAGACCCGGTCGGCGCGCTCGGCCGCCGTACGTCCGTCGCCCGCGTCGTCCAGGTAGGAGGCGATGTAGGCGAGCGGCGCGTTCCAGTTGATGGTGACCTCGTTGGTGGCCCAGGAGCCGTTGTCGTCGAGGTAGCAGAGGGCCGGGGCGCAGCCGCCGAGCTTCTCGGCGGCCACCGGGTCACCGGCGGCGACGGCCGTCGCATTGGGTCCGCCGGCCACCGTGCCGGGGGGCGGGTGCGGCAGGTCGGGGTTGCTCTGGTGGGCCCAGAAGCGGTGGTGCTGGTTCTTCGAGTCGCGCTCGCCGTAGCCGGTGACGTACGACTGGTTGAGCGGGTTGCGGCCGAAGAGGTAGTCCGCGCCGCGCAGGATCGCCTGCTGGTAGGCGGGTTCGCCGGTGAGGTCGTGGGCGACGGCGAGCACCACCATGTTGTTGAGCACCTGGCTGTTGGAGCCCCAGGCGTAGTCCTCTCCGGGCGGGGAGTAGGGCAGCCCGTAGAGCTCGGCGCGCGACTGGGCGGCGTACCGGTCGGCTCCGGCGGTCACGACCGCGCGGACGCCGGCGAGCTGGGCGGTGGTCAGGTCGTTGGGGACGCTGGCGAGGGTGAGCGCGCCGAGTCCGGCGGTGGAGCCCCAGGAGATCCCTCCGCCGGCGGAGAAGATCTTGTCGGCGTCGCCGTGGAGGGGGGAGGCGAGCAGCGCGGAGCGGTAGGCCGCGTCGCCGGTGCTGGTGAAGAGTTCGGCGGCGGCCCAGTAGAACTCGTCGGTCACGTCGTTGTCGCTGTACGTCCCGCCGCCGGTGCCGTCCGCCGGGTCGGCGTAGACGGCCGGGTGCGCGGTGGCGGCTTTCCAGGCGGTGGTCGCGGCGCGCAGGCAGCGGTCCGCGAACTCCCGGTCGTACGGGGCGAAGAGGCGGGCGCACTGGGCGCCGGTCGCGGCGAGGTTGAGCGTCGCGGCGGTCGACGGGGCGTGCAGTTGGCGAGGTTGCGGGTCGAGGTCGGGGCGGGTCGGGATGCCGGTCCAGGCGGCGTCGTGCACCTTGTGGTGGACCATGCCCGCGAGCGGTTTCCCGGCCGGGACCTGCATGCGGATGAGGAAGTCCAGCTCCCAGCGCGCCTCGTCGAGGATGTCCGGGACGTCGTTGCCGCGCTCGGGGACGCGCTGCGTGCCGTCACCCAGCTCGGCGCCCTCGGCGTCGGCCGCGGTCAGGGTCCGCTCGTACGTGGACATCAGCTGGGCCACCGAAATGCCGCCATTGACCACGTACTTGCCGTGGTCGCCCGCGTCGTACCAGCCGCCCGAGACGTCGAGGCGGTAGTCGCAGACGCCGGGGACACAGGGCACGTCGGTGTCGCCCTGGTTGGGAGCGGTGCCGGCGTGTCCGGCCGGGCGGGCGTACTCCTCGCCGACGAGGTCCGCCTCGATCGGGGTGCCGCTGCGGTTGTGGTAGAAGTACGCGAGCGCGTCGGAGCGCAGCCCGTCGTAGAGGTCGGCGCGCACCGAGAACGCCTCGCTGACCTGCCCGTCGACATCCACCGTGTAGCCGTCCCCGACGGTGGTGAGGGCGCTGAAGTCGAAGGTGTGGACGCGCTGCCGGGAGGTCGGGTCCTCGCCGCCCGGGACGGTCGTTCCGGTGGCGGCGGTGGATCCGTCGGCGGCCTTCACCGTCCAGGTCAGCGGCGCGTCGGCGTCCGTCACCACCGTGCCGCCCTTGGTGCCGTACGGGAGGTAGCCGACCTGGTTGACGCGGACCGGGGAGCCGGTGTCCGGGACGTAGACGGGCGGTTCGGCGCCGCCGCGCAGCGACACGTCGTCGAGGCAGAAGGTGGTGGCCCGCTCACCGCCGCCGATCTGGAGGGCGACCTGCGCGGCCGGCCGGTCGGCGGAGGCGGTGAAGGCGTGGGTGACCGTCACCGGGTCCGCCCCGACCGGGTCGGCGGTGGCGAGTTCGGTGGTCCAGGGCTCGACGGCCTCCTGGACGCGGGTCTGCACGGTGAGCGGCGCGGTGGAGGTCGCGGTGTAGCTGAGGAGGTACGTCTCCCCCGCCACGAGCGGGACGTCGTTCTGCCCCACGATCACGTCCCAGGCGTTGGCGGTGCCGGCCGGGACGTCGGCGCAGAGGCGACCGTCGGTGACCGTCCCCGTGGTGTTCGCCGTCCACCACCAGGGCGCGGTGCCGGCGGAGAAGTCGCCGTTGGTGATCTGCTCGGCGCCGGGGGCGGGCTCGGCCCCCTCACCGGGCGCGTCGGCGGCCGCGGCGCCGGGCGCCGCGAGCATCGCGGCGAGCAGGGCGACGGCGGCCGTCACGCCGAACGTCCTTGCCGCGGTGCGGGCTTGGCGGCGTGAGGAGTGCACGGGCAGGGGGTGCGAAGGGCGGGGGCGCGGAGGTGGGGCGTTCACCGGGACACCTTTCGTCTTGCGTTCGTCGTTGCGTCGGCAGGCTGCGGGCGCCAGATGGGAGCGCTCCCATAAGGCGGGCCCATTGTGCGGTCCGGGCCGACGATTCCGCCAGGGTCATGACAGAACTAAGGCGCGGGAGGGTTCACCGGTGTGCCCCGGACGCCTTCACCGGAGACGGACGATGCAGCGCCGGTGGCCTCGCGGCGGGCCACCGGTTCGCCGGGCGCGGGGACCGCGGGGGGGGGACGCGAGCGCGGGGACGGGCAGGGGGGACGCGAGCGCGGGGACGGGCAGGGGGGACGCGAGCGCGGGGACGGGCAGGGTGGTCGGGCGTCAGGCGAGCCGGGGGCCCAGGGCGCATCGGGGGCGCGGGCGACCCGGGCGGCGCCCCGTTCGCCGGGCGGTGACCGTCAGCCGAGGGCGGCGGCTCGGCGCCCGGGGTGAGGAGGCCGGCCATCGCCCCGTAAGGGCGTGCCGCGCCGAGCAGGAGGTGGCGGATCGTGGCGCTCGCCCGAGCTCCGCGGTCGAGCGCCCCGCTCCCGCGCGCGAAGCATCTCCCCGAGCCGTGGAAGAGGCGCCGATCGCCCCTTCGTCAACCGGCCGCCCGACTTTCATCCTTCCGCTCCGGACCCCTGCTCCCACCGTCCGGACCGGGCACCGCGACGACGCCGACGGGGTCCGGGCCCGCACATCCGCGTACATCCGGACCACATAGCTATGAGGCGGACTCGATTTCCATACCAACTGGCCCGTTTCTGCCACACTCTGGGGCTGTCCCGTAATCCGAGGTGAATCGGTGCGCGGCGCCGGACGAAGCGCATCGCACGGTCGACGGGCGTCCGCATACTGCATGTATGCGGACGTTCCGGCAGTGCGGCGAGGTGCCGTCACCGTCGTCGCGCACCCGCCAGGGAGTACGGGACAGCCCTCGGGCATCCCGTAGAGCACCCCCGGGTGCGGAGAGGACGAGAAGAGTGAGCGGCAAGAGCGGCGAACCCGCCGTCGGAGCACTGGTGGTGGACGCGTCACGCCCGAGCGTGATCGGCGAGTTCCGGGGCGCCTCGGGCCCCTACTGGCAACTGCGCCCGGTGACCGGCGGGGCCGAGTGGCAGGCCGATCCGGAGCATGTCCGGTTCGCGAATCCGGCCGAACGGCTGCGCGCCGAGAACGCGCGGTGCAACGCGCGGAGCCGGGGCGAGCGACTGTGACTCGAGGGCGCGGGCCCTCTGGGGACGGCCCGCGCCCCACGCCCGGCACCTCCCGCGCCCCGGCCCGGCCGACGGGCCCCGACCCCCTCTCTCACGGGTGCAACATGGCCGTTCCGGTGAGGAGTCCACGTTCCCCGCGTTAGATTTCTGCCGATCCGGGTCCGGGAGCCGGCCCGGATGCCGGAGCCGGTCCGGATGCCGGAGCCGGCCCGGATGCCGGCGCCGGTCCGGGTGCCGGAGCCGGTCCGGGTGCCGGATCGGGATGAACGGGCGGGGAGACATGGCGCGTACGGAATCACTGCCGTCCACGGACGTCTGGTTACTGGTCCGGGCGCTCCCGGTGCCGTTGCAGGGCGCGACCCATCGGCTGGCGAACGCCCTCGCGGAGCTCCACGGGCCGCGGTTCGCCGTCTGGCACACCAACGAGTTCGTCTTCGGCGTCCGCGACGGGCTGCTGTTCCTGCGGACCCTGGGCGGCGCGGACGTGCCCGCCCCGAAGGTCGTGTGCATACGCCAGACTCCCGGCTCCATGCACCACGACCGTGAGGTGACCCTGCTGCGGCACCTGGAACGCATGGGATCCACCCTCCTCAACCCGCTGGAGGCGCACCTCGTCTGCCGCAACAAGATGTGGCAGATGCAGGAACTCGCCCTGGCGGGGCTCCCGGTGCCCGACACCCTCTCGTACGGGACGGCTCCGCTCGAAGGGGTGGTCCGCGTCCCCGGCCTCGGCACCCCCTGCGTGGTCAAGTCGGTCACCGGCCACCAGGGCAGACAGGTCTTCCTCGCCCCCGACACCTCTCTGCTGCGCGGTGTGGCGGGTGCCCTGGCGCAGGAGACTCCGCACCTCTTCCAGGAGTACGTGTCCCACTCGCACGGCCGGGACCTGCGCCTGATCGTGGTCGACGGCGAGCCCGTGGGCGCCGCCGTACGCACCTCCCGCAGCGGCGGCCTGGTCTCGAACATCGGCCAGGGCGGCTCCGCCACCGTCTGCCCGGGCGAGTACCCGGAGGCGGAAGCCCTGGCGGTACGGGCCGCCGGGGCGATGGGCCTCGCCATCGCCGGGGTGGACCTCCTCTTCACATCCGAGGACACCTTCACCGTCTGCGAGGTCAACGCGGTCCCCGGCTGGCGCCCGCAGATGACGGCGGTGATCCCCGCGATCACGGCGAGCATCGGCCGCCGCGTCGAGGCGTGGGGTCGCTGAGGCGGGCCGCCCGGCCGACGGCTTCCTCACCGCCGCCGATCGCCCTGACCGCGCCGACCCGCCGGGTGCGCGAGCGGGCGCCGACCTGCCGGGTGCGCGAGCGGGCGCCGGGGCCGGAGGACGACCGGGGGCGACGGGCCCGCCTACCGCCGCTCCTTCTCGCCTCCCCCGTACGTCAGCACGTCACCCGGCTGGCAGTCGAGGACCTCGCAGATGCGGGTGAGCGTGGTGAAGCGGATCGCGCGGGCCCGGCCGTTCTTGAGGATGGACAGGTTCACGTTGGTGACGCCGACGCGGGAGGCGAGCTCCGCGAGGGTCATGCCGCGGTCGGTGAGCAGCTGGTCGAGATGGACCTCGATGCCGTGGCTCTCGCTGTCGTCTCCCACCGTCATACCGTCCCGTCCAGGTCCTCCCGCATGGCAACCCCGGCGCGCATGACGCGGGCGAACGTGAGGATACCCAGGGCGGTGAGGATGAGCGCGTAGGGCGGCTGCCAGCTGTCGAGCCAGTTCTCGGCGGTGAAGGGATGGTCCTGGGCGAGGGTCGCCAGCAGCGCGGCGTGCGCGCCGGCCTCCACCGTCTCCCCGACCAGGCAGCCGAGCAGCAGCCACCAGCCCGCGAGGCGTGCGCGGTCCGCGGCCTGCGGGGTGAAGACGCCTTCGCGTGAGACCCCCTGCACCAAGCGGTTGAGCAGGAACAGCATGCCCAGGAGCAGCAACCAGGACGGGAAGCCGCCGAGGAAGTCGTACAACCGCTGAGCACCGTCGGCGTGGTCGGCGCAGTACGTCGGCCGCACCATGACCTCGGCCCCCGGCTGAGGGGTGAAGAGGGTCGCGAAAGAGTCCGTGCTGAAGTCCGATCGGGCCTCGGCGCACACGTACGGGCCACCCAGCATCAGGTGCGGCTCGGAGCCGAGCAGGGTTCCCACGCCGCCCACGACGAGGCCCCCGAGGAACAGCCGGTAGACGAACCGGATCACGGTGGAGAGCGGCTCCAGCAGTCTCTTCTCCGCATGGTCGCCGTGCACCACCGGCTCGTCCCCCGGCTCGGCTCTCCGCTTCCCCCGCAGCTCAGCGAACATGAACGCCCCCCGTATCGATTATCGATGTTATCGAGAAACGATAAGAACGAACGCGGTCGTGGTCAACCCCCCTTTGGCGGAGGGTGCTGTGAGCGGTGACGGCGTACGCGACCGCAGGGCGCACGAAGGCCCTGGCAGCTGAGCTGCCAGGGCCTTGGTGGCACGGCGCGGCGAGCACGCGCTCGACAGGCCACGCCGTGCGCGGTCGAGCGCGAGTAGTTCTACGGACGGTTGCGGCAGAGGCAGAACGGGTGCCCGGCCGGGTCGGTGTAGACCTGCCAGCCGTAGCCGGATTCATCGACGAAGCTCTTCAGGAAGGTGGCGCCCAGCCCGGTCACCCGGCGCTGCTCGGACTCGAACTCGTCCACTTCGAAGTCGAGGTGGAACTGCTGCGGATGGTCCTGGCCCGGCCAGCTCGGCGGCTGGTAGTCCGTCACCCGCTGGAACGACAGCTCGATGCCGTCGTTGCGCAGGTTGACCCAGTCCTCCTGGCTGATGTCGGTGTTGATCTCCCACCCCAGTACGCCGGCGTAGAACTCGGCGAGCTTCCACGGGTCGGGACAGTCGAGGATGACGTCGGTGAACTTCAGCATCGGCGCATCATAGGCACTTTGCCGGGTGCTGGCGAGGGACTGAACGGGCCCACGACAGGGGCGGTCCGGTGAAGCTCCGTACCACCGGGCGAGGCGCCCACCGGTCTCCCGCCCCCGGCGTTTCCCGGGTGGTCGCGCGGACCAGCCACCCCCGGGTGGACGGCTCCCCGCTCCACGGCGGGGTGGTGTCGCCGTGTTCTCGGGGCAGACGGTCTCTCTCCGGGAACACCGGGACAGCGCCTGGTGAAAGGTGCTGGTCATGCCGGGAAGAGGAGGCCGACGATGGAATGGGAACTGGGCGAGGAGTTCGAGACGCCCGGCGGCACGATGCGGTGGAGGCGCTTCGGCGACGGCGACCGCGCCGGCGACGACCCCGTCGTGCTGGTGCACGGCACTCCGTACTCCTCCTTCCTCTGGCGGGACATCGCACCGGCGCTCGCCCGCACCCGTACGGTCTTCGTCTTCGACCACCTCGGCTTCGGCCGGTCGGAGCAGCGCGAGGGCCAGGACCTCGGCCTCGCGGCCCATGCGAGGAACTTCGCCGCGCTCCTCGACCACTGGGGGCTGTCCTCCCCCAGCGTCGTCGCGCACGACATCGGTGGCGCCGTGGCCCTGCGGACACTGCTGCTGGAGCGGCGGGAGTACCGGGACCTGACCCTCTTCGACGCGGTGAGCGGCGGCGACTGGGAGCGAGGGCTCTTCCGCCTGATCCTGGAGCACGCGGAGGTGTTCGGACAGCTCCCGGAGTACGCGCACGAAGCGCTGGTCGCCGCCCACCTTCGGCACGCCACGCACGCCGGCTTCCGGCCGGGTGTTCTCGACGCGTACCTGGCACCGTGGCGGGGAGCGGCGGGGCAGGCCGCTTTCTACCGCCAGTACAGCCAGATCAGGCAGGCGGACACCGCCCCGTACGAGGATCTGCTCGGCGGCATCTCCTGCCCGGTCCGCCTCATCTGGGGGCGCGAGGACCGCATCCTTCCGCCGGAGTACGCCCACTGGCTGCACCAGCGCGTCCCGCACGCCGAACTGCACTGGATCGAGGGCGCGGGCCACCTCCTCCAGGAGGACGCGGCGGGGCAGCTCACGGCCCATCTCACTGCCGGGTTTCCGTCGGAGGCGTGAGACCGGCGGCGACGTCGTGACACCGCGGGACGGGCGGGCACCGCGGCCTACCGGTCCGGGACCGCTGCCCTACGAGCCGTGCCGGGACGGAGCAGGTCGAGCACCTGGGTCCAGTCGTACGCGTCGCGCCCGCCGTCCGCCTTGGGCTGGTGCGGCACGTGGTCGCCGACCAGGACGCCCATGGCCCGGAGCCGGTGCAGGCTCTCCCCGTACGCGGGGTGGGCGGCCTGCGCCGCGTTGACGTACGGCTGGACGGCCACGGGAATACCGAGCCCGTACGCCTCGCAGAGGATGCCGAGCGCGAGGGTGTCCGAGATGCCGGCGGCCCACTTGTTGATCGTGTTGAAGGTCGCGGGTGCGACGGCGATGGCGTCGGCCGGGGGGAGCGGCTGCGTACTGCCGGGGCGGCGCCAGGCGGAGCGGATCGGGTAGCCGGTCTGGGCCTCGACCGCTGCCTGGTCGATGAACCCCAGTCCGTTCGGGGTCGCGATCACGCCGACCTTCCACCCCTCGGCCTGCGCGGCGGAGATCAGTGAGCCCACCCCGTCGGCGATGCCGGAGGCGCAGACGACGACGTAGAGGAACGGTTCGTGGTGCTCGGTCACGCCTGGGCTCCCCGGATCCGGCAACGCGGGTGATGTTCGGCCGACACGGCTTCCGTGTCGGCTGCGGGCGACCAGTCTTCCCTGCCCGCCGGAAAGCCGCACGGCGTTCGCCCGGAGTCGCCGACCGGCTCTCAGCACGCGCAGCGTGGACCGGCCCCCAGGGCGGGCGCTGCCTCCACGGCCATGGCGGTGCAGGTCCCGGTCTCCCTCCCCCGGCGGCCCGGGTCGGAGGTGTACGAGGACCACCACGCCATCGGACCGACAACTACGCGGGCCGGTCCGCGTGTTCAGAATCCGCCGAGCCCGCCGGCCTTGACTCCCGCCACGAACGAGGCGAAGGAGGCAGCGGAGAAGCCCAGCACTGGGCCGCTCGTGTCCTTGGAGTCCCGGACGGGAACCGTGTGACGCAGGGCGAGGAGATTGGTAGCCACTTCCACGCACTGGCCACCGTTGTTGCTGTAGGAGGACGCGAACCAACGCGGGGTTTCGGTCTTCACGAGAGGCCCTTTCGAAGCTTATTGATCATGGCGGCTGACGCCGTCTGCGAGATGGCTTCGGCCTGGAGAAAATGATAGGCCGTCAGCATGGGCAGCACGTCGCCGATTTCCCGTTCCAGATGGCCTCGTTGGGCGGACTCGGCATACGAGATGAGAGATCTGTCCTGCAGAGTCAGCACGGTCACCGGCAAGTCGAACGGGCGGGTGGCGCCCATGTCGAACGGGGCCACCTGGAGCACGGTGTTCGGACGGTCCGCGAACTCCATCAGTCGCAGTAGTTGCGCATTCATCACGCTCGGGGGGCCGACCGGTCGTCGGATGCAGCTTTCGTCCAGCACGGCGAGCACCATCGGCGGATGCATGCGGGCGAAAACGGCCTGCCGCTCAGCCACGAGGGAGACGCGCTCCCTCGCCTGCTGGGCGGTGATCATTCCCCGCTTGACCGCACCGTCCGCCAAGACCGTTGCATACTCCGGCGTCTGAAGCAGACCGGGCACAACACCCACCTCGTACAGCCGGATCTCCGCAGCCTGGCTCTCATAACGGACGAACTCGGGGAACCCCTCCAGGAGCGCTGTCTGCCGCACAGCCCGACACATCCGCTGGAACAGGTCTCCCGTACCGAAGGACTTGTCGATTCGGTGCGCGAAGGGAAGAGTCGGCGATTTGCGATCAGTTTCGACGGCCGAGATGTGCGCCCCGGAGTAGCCCGCTCGCTGAGCCAACTCGTCCTGCGTCCAGCCCCGCTCGTCCCGGAGCCTGCGTAAGCGCTCCCCGAAGGCAGCCGATGCCGATGCCTCCGGGTTCAGTTCTTTTCGGTTCATCGACGGACTCCGAACTCTTCCTTCGTCTGGTCTTAGTTGAAGACCACCGAACTCTAAGACACGCTGGGCCGCCTCAGTAGTCGAAGCACTACGGAGAGGAGTGGCGATGTCTGAGAAGAACGTCCTTCCGAACGGATCGGGACACGCGATTCCAGCCCCCGGCACGCTCATGGTGGATGTCAGCCGTGGCGATCGGGTCGGGGAGTTCCGAGGGGTGTCCGGCCCCTACTGGGCCATACGCCCCGTCCGGGGAGGGCTGGAGTGGGAAGTAGCGCCGGGGAACACGCGCCCGGCGACCCCGACAGAGCGGCTGCGGGCCGAGACCGCGCGGTGCAACGCGCGGAGCCGGGGTGAGTTCCTGTGAAGGGCGCTCCCGGCCGGCCGGCCGGCCGGTTCGCCCTGACAGTCGGTGCGTGGGAGATGCACGCGCGGATGCGCATTCCCCGCCTCATGGAGGCACCGACCCCGCACCGCCCCCATGCCCCGCACACGGCCGCGGACGGTCGGCCGGACCCGATCGCGGCCGAACTGGCTCTCGTACAGGCGGATCCGAGCTACCGGGCCAGGTTCCGGGCAGCCCTGGATGCCGAGATCGACCGGCGCACCGAACTCCGCACGGCGGAACGGGAAGCGTTCGTCGACGCGGTGGAAGCCGCGGCCGGCGTCCTCTCCACCGCCATCGCCCCGCTCTCCGGCAGAAGCACCGCGTAGTCGGAGCGCTCCGCCCGACGGCTTGCGCGGCGTACGCGCCGCGCTCCCCCGCGAACCTCCCCCGGGGCAACCCCGCCCCCACCCGACCGACATCGAGGAAGAATCATGACCTCATCCGTCTTCACCGGCGAGACCGGCAAGCACACCCCTCGGCAGACCCCCGATCCCGAGCCGGGCCACCATCCGCCCGCCGCTTCCTGCGCGCGCTGCGAGGCGTTCGACCTGGCCGAGGAGGCCGCGGAGCGTGCCGACGACCTGAGTGCGGCGACCGATTGCCGGGTGCTGCGCGTCCGTCACCTGGCCGCAGACCCCGCACACCGGGGGTCTACGACGTGACGGACCGGGCCCGCCCGGCGAGCAGCGCGGTCAGGGCGCACGGTACGAGCAGCAGACCGAAGGCGGCACCGTAGGCGGCCTCCTCGGTCGCACCCGCGCCGAGGAAGCCGTTCAGTACGGCGGCGGAGAGTCCCAGCACGGTGATCTGTCCGAGGTTCTGCGTGGTCTGTATCGCGCTGCCGGCGTAGCCTTCCCGGCCGGCCGGGGCGTGGCCCAGCGACAGTTCGGTGAGCGAGGGGGCCGACATGCCCATGCCGAGGGCCGCGACGACCATCGCGGATGCGGCGATGCACACGGGCGTCCCGGGGATCGTGCCGACGATCGCGAGCACCACCGCCCCTGCCTGCAGAACGGTCCCGGCCACCACCAGGCGGTGGCGCGGGACGCGCTCCAGCAGGCGTGCCTGCATCCAGGAGGATCCGGACCACGCGAGCGCGGCACCGGTGAAGGCGAGGCCGGTGACCACCGGGGGCGTGTCCCGTGTGGTGATCAGCAGCAGGGGTACGTACGCCTCCAGGGTGAAGAAGACGCCCGAGCCGAGACCGCGCAGCAGCACCGAGGCCGGCAGACCGTGCGCGGCACGCCAGGTGCCCGACGGCAGGAGCCGGGAGGCGAACACCGCGAGCAGGGCGCCCCCGCCTGCCGCGAAGAGCAGATGGCGCGGGTCCCAGCCCGATACTCCGTACTGCCCGAACGCCGCGCCCAGGCTCACCGCCGTCGCGGCCAGGAGAGCGGGACGGGCAGCCGGGCCTTCTGCGGGGACGGGCGCCGCCGCTCCCGGGGGCCGGCGCAGCGCGGCCATCACCGCGAGCGCGGGCAGCGCGGTGACGGCCGCCAGTCCGAGGAACACCACGCGCCAGGACCACCACGCCGCCACGAGTCCCGCGAGCGGGGGGCCGACCAGGGACGGGACGACCCAGCAGGCACTCATCAGGGCCAGCATGCGCGCACGCAGATGCCCCGGGTACGCCTGCCCGATGGCGGCGTTGACCGCCACCGCGACCATCCCGCCCGCCAGTCCGTCGAGAAAGCGGCCCACCGCGAGCTGCCAGATCGATGTACTGGCCCCGGAGACCAGCAAGGTGAGCACCGCGAGGAGCATCCCCGCCACCAGCGGCCGTCGCGCTCCGGCCCGGTCGGCCCAGTTCCCTCCCAGCACCCCGCCGAGCAGACTCGCGGCCACGAAGCACCCCGCCACGAGCGGGAAGAGCGACACCCCGTCCAGGTCACGCACTGCCGTGGGCAAGGTGGGAACGACGGCCAGGGCCGCGAGCCCGGTCAGGAACATCACCGCGGCGAAGCAGAGCGAAGTGGCCCGGTAGGCCGAGGAGAACAGGCCGCCGACCGCCTGCTCCGTCCGGGGCGGGGTGATGACTGCCGATGCGCACAGGGGAGTTGGCGCTGACGGGCCAGCGGGCGACATGCCGCGCGGCGCATGGTTCGGATCATCGGTCACGGGCGCACAAGGTACGGGTGGCCGGAGCGCGCATGCCAGTCGTTTTCCCGGGCCGGGCCATGCCCGTCCGGTCACGTGAGCGGGGCCGGCCCCGCATCGCCGGCCGCGGGCCGACCGGTCTCGGGAGCGCCCCTGGTGGGGTGGGTCGGTGGCGGGCTCCCGACGGCGGTCTTGTTCGACATCGATTACCTCTCCGTCGAACACCTAAAAATCTGTGCTGGCGGTAGTAGACATTCCCCAGGGAGGTGGCTAGTGTTTCTCTCGTAGCCAGAGAGACCGCAAGGCCCGGAAGAGATGAACTGCCGGGAAGCAGTGAGTGAAGTACCCGTAGTACGCAGGACGGTTCGGTGGTGGAGTTCCGAAGCCAGAGCGGTTGCATGATGGCGACGGGGCTGACGACCGGACCGGGTGGCCCGCAGTGATCAGGGGTCGCCGCGAGCAGTTCCCAGCAGCGCAGGACAGGGCAGCACCTCGGTGAAGGCGTCGGCTGCGGACGCGCGCACCGGGAGGTCCGGCAGTGGGGTTCCAAGCCAGAGCGGATGCAGGACGGGCGACGGGGCTGGCTGCCGGAGCGTGGCGCTGACACAGGCCACGGAGCAGTACGCAACACCCGCTGTTCGCATGACCAGCAGGAGAGCAGTACCAGCAGTACGCACCACCCGCAGTAGAGCAGTACCAGCAGGAGCAAGCGATCGATCCCAGAGGGAAGAACGGAGGGGCCGAGCGCCATCAGGATCGCCCGGGCGGAAGTTCGAGTCCGGGTACCGCAGGACATCGATAGTGAGGTGGTCTCCGGTCAAGCAACCGCGATCCCCGCGTCTTCGACAGTGTTCCGGTCGGAGCAGCGGATACAGAAGTCCGGCGCATCACCAGGGCCGGACGATGGTGTAGCAACGTTCCTTCGGGGCCCTGGTGCCATATGGCACCAGGGCCCCTCCACGCGTTCCACAGAGAGGTGAGATGACAGCGGACGACTCGTTCGGCCGTCTCGACGACGACGACTACCCCGCCTACACGATGGGCCGGGCCGCCGAGATACTCGGCACCACCCAGAGCTTCCTCCGCGCCATCGGCGAAGCACGCCTCATCACGCCGTTGCGCTCGGAAGGCGGCCACCGCCGCTACTCCCGTTACCAGTTGCGCATCGCGGCCCGCGCCCGCGAGCTCGTCGACCAGGGGACCGCCATCGAGGCCGCCTGTCGCATCGTGATCCTCGAAGACCAGCTCGAAGAGGCCCGGCGCATCAACGCCGAGCAGCGGCGCTCCGTCGGATCGGCGGAGACGGCGGGCGCGACCTGAGCCCCGGCCCCGACGATGTCGGGCGGCCGCATCCCGGCCGGCCGGATGTCGGACGGGCTCTGTGCCGGACGGATCCGGTGTCGGGTGGGTCCGGCGGCACGTGATCGTGGCGGTGGCGGCGCACAGCGGGTACGCCGCCTCCGGACGACATCGCAGGACGCCCCGCCTCCCTCACGGCAGCACCCGGCACAGCGCGTCCAGGGTTCCCTTCCAGGCGCTGTCCGACGGGGATCCGTAACTGATGACCAGCGCGTCCCGCTCCCGGTCTGCGTCCGGGTGGCGGAAGAAGGAGAGGCCTTCCAGCGCCAGCCCCTGGAAGGCGGCGGCCGAGATCACCGAGCGTTCGGTGCCCTCGGGGAGTTCGAGGACGGCGTGCAGTCCGGCCGCGATGCCGCTGATCCTGATGTCCGGGGCCCGTTCGGCGAGGGCGGCGACGAGCTGGTCCCGCCGGCGCCGGTAGCGCAGCCGCATCGCCCGCACATGGCGGTCGTACGCGCCCGAGGCGATGAACTCGGCGAGGGTGAGCTGCTCCAGGGAACCCGTCGTCCAGTCGGAGTGGCCCTTGGCGTCGGCCAGCTCCCGCACCAGGGCGGCGGGCGCCACCATCCAGCCCAACCGGACACCCGGGGCGAGGGACTTGCTCACCGTGCCGATGTGGACGACCCGGTCGGGGTCGAGTCCCTGGAGACTGCCGACCGGCTGACGGTCGTACCGGAACTCACCGTCGTAGTCGTCCTCGATGATCAGCCCGCCCGTGGCGCGCGCCCAGTCGACGACCGCCGCCCGGCGGTCCGGGTGGAGCGGGACTCCGGTCGGGAACTGGTGCGCGGGCGTCATGAGCACGGCCCCCGCCTCGCTCCACCGTCCCAGCGCGGCCACCACCGCGCCGCACTCGTCGATCGGTACGCAGGGGGTGCGCAGTCCGGCCTGGTCCAGCGCCTTGCGGTGGAAGTCGAGTCCGTACGAGTCGACGGCGACCTCACGCACCCCTCGTTGCCCCAACACCGTACCCACCAGGCGCAGTCCGTGGATGAAGCCCGAGCAGATCACCACCCGTCCGGGGTCGGCGCGGACCCCGCGCGCCCGGCCGAGGTACTCCGCGACGGCGGTGCGCAGCTCGGGGCGCCCGCGCGGGTCTCCGTAGCCGAACGCCTCGTCGGGGGCGGCGGTGAGGGCGCGGCGCGAGGCGCGGAGCCATGCGGCGCGCGGAAAGGAGGCCAGGTCGGGCTGGCCGGGGACGAGGCTGTACGTGGGCGGGCGGCGGGCCGGCGGCGACCTGCGGACGACCGGGGTGCCGCCACCCGGCTCGGTGCGCTGCGCCACCCGGGTGCCCGATCCCTGGCGGGCCGTGAGCCACCCCTCGGCGACCAGCTCCGCGTACGCGTCGGCCACCGTGTTCCGCGCGACCCCGAGGTCCGAGGCGAGTGCCCGGGAGGAGGGGAGCCGGACGCCGGGCTTCAGCCTTCCCGTGCGCACGGCGTCCCGCAACGCCTCCATCAGCCCGTGACGAAGACCGCCGACGTGCGGTGCGAGGTGCAGGTCGGCTCCGAAAGTGGCCCAGGAATCCGTCATGGAAGTGGACCATAGCCGGGGTCCACCCGCGCCGTAGCGTGGTGGTCATGACGACACGGAACCACACCCACGCCCCGTCCGAGTACGCCCCCGAGCACACCCCCCGCATCAACTGGGCGGAGCTCGCCCCCGACGTCTACAAGGCCATGGTCCGGCTGGACGCGGCTGCCCGTAAGGGGCTCGACCCGGTCATCGGCGAGCTGGTGAAGATCCGCTCCTCGCAGCTCAACCACTGCGCCTTCTGCCTCGACATGCACACCAAGGACGCCCTCGCCCAGGGTGAGACCGTCCAGCGGATCGTGCAGCTCAGCGCGTGGGAGGAGTCACGGCACTTCTACACGGAGAGGGAGATCGCGGCGATCGAGCTGACCGAGGCCATCACCGTCCTCACCGACGGGTTCGTGCCCAACGAGGTGTGGGAGAAGGCCGCCGAGCACTTCGACGGGACGGAGCTCGCCCACCTGGTCGCCGCGATCAACGTGATCAACGGCTGGAACCGCTTCGCCGTGAGCACCCGCATGGTCCCGGGCCACTACACCCCGGGCGCGCACTGACCCCTCCCGCCCGGGTCGGGCGACCGGCCCGATCACGCGCCCACCCTGTGGGCGTCCTGCCTCATCGGCCCCAGGACGTCATCCGGCCCTGTCGTCGACCGCCAGCGGATCTCATGGGATCCGAGTCGTCGCCAGGCTCTGGAGGCCATGGGTTCCATGGACACCCATCTAACCTGTCGTCATCCGCACGTTTGACGACAGGGCGTGTGGTCGGCGTAGCCGCGGTCCGCAGAGCGCGTGCAGCCTGGGATCGGGACGCATCGACGGGAGATGATGAGCACGAGCAGTTACAGGGCGAGGCGTGGTCTTCGCACGGGAGCGATGTTGTGGCGGGTCGAGGCCGCTCCCGGTGACATGCGTATCCTGCCCGACGGAGTCATGGACCTGATGTGGTCCGAAGACCGGTTCCTGTTCGCCGGTGCCGACACCACCGCGATGATCTCCTCATCGAAGAACGGTGGGGTGACCTGGGGCCTGAAGCTGGCGCCGGGCATGGCCTACGCGTTGCTGGGTGTACCCGCGCGCGAGCTGGCCGACCAGCGCTTCGATCTGAGCGATCTGGTCGCGGTGCCGGCACCGGTCATCGATACCGCCCTCGCCGATCCGGCCGCCGCGCTGGAGCACCTGTTCGTCACGCTCCGGGAGCGGGCCGCACCCGAACGTTCTGCCCTGCGTCGTGCGGCGTCGTTGGATCGCGCCGCGAGAGCCGGCCTGAGCGTGTCCGACATCGCGGACCTGCACGGTCTCCCGGAACGAACTCTGCGTCGCGTCTGCGACAAGGTGTTCGGGTACGGCCCGAAGACGCTCGCGTCGATCCACCGTCTCCAGTACGTACTTCGTCTCGCCCGGTCCGGTACACCGCTCGGCGAGGCATCCGCGATGGCCGGTTACGTCGATCAGTCCCATCTGAACCGCCACGCTCGGCGTCTAGCCGGAGTGACGCCTGGTGAACTCGTGGCCTGACAGCGGCCGACCGTGCGGCCGGGTTGCCGCGAGCCGCCGCCCGGCCGGCCGATTCGTCCAAGACCATCACGCCGTGCGCGTGACAGCGTGGGACACATGAGTATCGATACTGGTCGGGCGGCCGCATTCCTGGCGGCGCACGGACGTGTTCTGGACCGACGCCGCTTCGCACTGCTCACCGGAGAGGCGAATCCCGCGAACCGGGAGGCAGTGCTCGCCGCGGTGGAGGGCTACCGCAATGGCGACGGCGGGTACGGGTGGGGCATCGAACCCGACCTGCGCGCCCCCGAGAGCCAGCCGGCCGGGGCCCTGCATGCGCTGGAAGCAATCGGTGACGCCGGCCCGGGGGCGGCCCCCGCGACGGTCAGGCTCTTCGACTGGCTCGACTCGGTGACCCTGCCTGACGGGGGCCTGCCCTTCGCGCTGCCGGTCGCCAACCCGGTGGCCTGTGCGCCTTTCTGGGTCGAGACCGATCCTGGAGCGTCGTCGTTGCAGATCACCGCCGGAGTCGCCGCCCAGGCTCATCGCGTCGCCCGGTCCGATGACCGGGCAAGGGAGCATCCCTGGCTGGCACGGGTGACCCGCTACTGCTTCGACGAGATCGACCGGTTGGACGAGGCTCCGTTCGCCTACGTCCTGTCGTTCGCCCTCAAGTTTCTCGACGCGACCGCTGACACCCATCCCGAGGCCTCCGAACTCCTGCAGTGCCTCCACCGGTACGTGCCCGCCGACGGCGCCGTTCCCGTCGCGGGAGGCTCCGAAGGCGAAACCCTGCACCTCCTCGACTTCGCGCCGGAGCCCGGCCGCCCAGTCCGTGCCCTGGTGGACGACGACGCTGTCGCCCACGACCTGGACCGTCTGGAGGCCGGACAGCAAGCCGACGGTGGGTGGGCCGTGGACTTCACCAGCCACTCCGAAGCCGCAACGCTCGAATGGCGCGGCTACGTCACCGTCTCCGCCGTGGCGACCCTCCGGGCCAACGGCCGGTGAGCGGCAGGCAGCGCCCTGAGGAGTACTGCGCTCGCCGACCCGCTCGTCACTCGTCGTCGTCCACGTCCAGCTCGACCTGGGAGTCGCGACGGCACCGTCGGGAGTCCTCGTACGGGGGGCGTCGTGGAGCGCCTATCGGCGGGCCGGGCAACCCTCGCTCGACTGATCAAATCCTGCGCGCCAGGCGATGACACACAGATAGCATGCGCTTGCCGCTCGCACATCTGTGCCCATCGGGCACCCTGCGTGCGATCAACGGGAGGAATCACGTGACCATGTCCTTCAGTGCGATACCGCGTGCGGTGCTCGCCTCTCTGGGAGCTGTAGCCGTGGTACTGGCCGGCGCCGCAACCCCGGCGAACGCGGTCGATGCGACGCTCACCCCGCCGACTCATCTGTTCAACGGGTACAGGCACTGCGCGACGGACGCGGAGCAGCCTTCGTACCAGGGAGCTCGCGAAGGCCTGCTGGTGGAAGGCATCCCCGGAGTCACAGAAACCACGGGAGGCGCTCGCGTCAGCGTGCGGTACCAGGTCTGGCCGGTAGCCGATCCCTCGGAGATCACCACGGTCACCCGCGACTACGCCACCCCCGGATTCGAGGCTCCCGCCACACTTCCGGCAAGCGCGCTCGCCGACGGGCAGAGCTACGCGTGGCAGGCGCAGACGGCGGCAGGGGCCGCCGTCTCGGACTGGTCAACCCCCTGCTACGTCACCGTCGACAACAGCAAGCCGGCGAATGTTCCCTCCATCACCTCGTCGAACTACGCATCCGAGGCATGGAACGAAGGCGGCGAGCCGGTCGAGTTCACCCTCGGTGCGAACGGCGCCGACGATGTCGAGGGCTTCGAGTTCTCCTGGCAGCAGAGCCTGCCGGTCATCGGTACGAGTATCGGTGACCACGGCATTCCGCAGCCCGTCGACCCGTACGCCGATACGAAGTACTTCAAGCGCGCCAACACGCTCGGTGGCTCGACCACGCTCAGTCTGGTGCCGCCGACCGGCTCCGGTCCGATGACGCTGTGGGTGCGCAGTCTGGACCGCGCCTACAACGGGTCGGGAATCGCGAGGTACGACTTCCGAGTCACGTCCACGGCGCCCACCATCTCACCGGCGGTCCCGGAACCCGAGTTCGGTCAGCCGGCCGAGTTCACGTTCCGCCCCGACCCCGGGCTGCAGGCGAAGAGCCCTGTCGTGAGCTACTCCGTCAAGACCCTCGGAGGTCAGGCCGACAGGACTTTCGACGTCACGGCACGACCGGACGGCACCGCGACGGTGGAGCTCGCGCTGGATGGCCTCTACAGCGAGAACCTCCAGGTGAGCAGCAGGAGTGCCAACGGATGGGTGAGCGACACAGCGTGGTGGGGTATCAGTTTCGACACCACCCCCGGTGTCTCCTCGGTCACCTACCCGGAGAACGGTTCGGGCGGTGGCATCGACGTCCCGGGCACCTTCACGTTCACGCCCCGGGTGAAGGATGTCGTGAGCTACACATACACCTTCAACAACGGTGACCCGGAGGTGACGGTCCCCGCGGGCGCCGACCACACCGCGAGCATCGACTGGAGCCCGGCCACGGACGGCTGGCATGACCTCACGGTCTACGCGACGACCCGCTCGGGCCTTCAGCTGGCGCCCTACGACTACTTCTTCACCGTGAACTGAATCCAACCCACCAGAAGGTCCTGGGCCCGGCTCCCCCGAGGAGGCCGGGCCCACGTCTGTGCGGGCCGGTCATCGTCGGGCGTCGCTCCTGCGGCGCCCGAGGGCTGCTGCTCGGAGGACCCCTCTGCGCACACTGCACCTTCGCCGACACGCTCGCCCGCCTCCTCGACGACGGCACCGGCCGCGTCGCACCCGTGTTCCTGCCGCTGGTCAGGAACCTGCTGGAGATGGACCGGCCCAAGAGCCGACTCAACGGTCTGCGCGATCCCAACGTCGTCCGGCTCCTCCAGGGCCCGGCCACGGGCAGTGTCCCGCTCCCCCATGACGGGCGGCGTCAGGAAACCCCTGGCGGGCCGTCACTCACCTGCGTGACCTGCTGATGGACAGCGCTGTCCTCCCGCGAGTCGACCGGCAGCTCCTCCTCCGAGCCCCGGCCCCCGTCATCGCGAGAGCACGCGGCTGCCACGACAGGACGGGCAGGACCTCGCGCCGTTCCGGCCCCGGGTCGCAGACGACGACCTCAACGGAATGCCCCTGCGGGCCTACCGGTCCCGAGGCCGTCAGAGGCCCGCTCCGTACGGGTCGAAACCGGCCACCGCCTCGTCGAGGATCTCCTCGTGGAGCGGCCACTGCGTGTCGGGGGCGGCGACCAGGAGGGCGTAGAGCCCGCCGTCCGACGCGGTGAAGACCCGGTCGACCACCTTGCGGCGGGTGCCGGTCGCCTCGTGGTCGTAGGCGTAGACCAGTTCGGCGGCGTCGCTGCCGTCCGGGGTGTCCACCGACTCGACGCTGATCTCCTGGAAACCCGGGCTGGCGCTGCGGCTGTCGGAGGCGGCGTGGACCGCGTCCAGGGCGGTGGTGACCCCGGTGACCCGCCAGATCTGGAGCAGTGCGGTGCCGTCCGCCGACGTGTAGTAGACGCCGTGGTCGTCGTCGGTGCGGTCCTGCCACTCCTCGGGCACGACGACGGTGAAACCGCTCGGGTCGTCCACGGCCGTGTACCCGGGGGCGGCCGACGCCGGGGTCTCCTCGTCGGTGGGGGCCGGGCCCTCACCGGTCGGTTCGGCGGGGGACTCCCCGCCGGTGCCCTCCCCTCCGGACGTCTCCACCGTGAGGGCGGAGCCGGAGGCCGACGTTCCCCGCGCCGCGGGGTTCGGGGCGGGGTCCTGGGCGAGCGTGAACCAGAGGGCGGCCGTGCAGGCGGCGAGCACGCCGACCGCGAGCCCGGCGGTCAGCGGGGTGAACCGCTGCCACCGGGTGCCGACGCCCTCCTCGGTGGCCCCGCCGCCGTCCCCGGATTCGACCTCGCCCACGAACCCGCCGACGAACCCGCCGGGGAGGCCGTCGGTGAAGCCGCCCCGCCCGTCCGGCCCGTAGACGTACCCGGAATGCGGCGGGCCGTCCTCCGCCCGCGGGGGTCCGGGCGGCTGCGGCGGGCCCGGCGGTGGGGACGGGTACCGCATCCGTACCGCCGGACTCGGTGCCACCGGTGGGGAGTCCGGCAGGGGTGGCGGGGCGGCCCGGGGGGTGTGGTCCCCGGTCTCCCACCTCTGTGCCTCGTCGTTCCAGCGCGGTGCGCCGCCCCCGGTCATCGGTCAGCCTCCCAGCAGTGCCGTGAGTTCATGGCCGACCGCGACACCCGACGCCAGCGTGGCGACGAAGACGCCGGCCGCCTCCATGGCGTCCCGGAGCCGGACGAGCCGCCCGGGTTCGGCGGCGCCGCCGGCCTCGATCTCCTCGGCCACCACGGCGAGTTCGGTGTCCAGGCGCCCGGTGGCGTCCGTCGCGACGAAGCGGGCGAGGTCCGCGCGCAACTCCTTGACCGTACGCAGCAACTCCGCCTGGTCCTCGGCGACCGGCGCGCCATTCCGGTTCTGCGTCACGGTGTTGTGGTCGCCGATGGCGAACGCACTGCCCGTCACGGAACCGATGCGGACACCGGCCGGCGGCCTCTGCTGCCCGTCCGTGCTTCCCATGGTCATCTCCCTCCGGTGGAGCGGGTCACTTCTTCAGGCCCTCGGCGGCGTGCGGCTCGGGCGCCGGTCCGCCGGCGTCGCGGTCCGGTCCCGACCGGAGCGCGCCGCCCGGCCCGAGGTCCGGCGGGGTGTCCGGGGCGTCGCGTCGCTCCGCGCGCGTCCGGTCGCTGGTGACGGTGTTGTGGTCGCCGATGCCGATCGCGCTGTCGACCGCGGACTCGATGAAGACTCCACCCGCCCCCACCTGGATGATCTTCTGCTCGAACTCGTCGGTCTGCCAGCCGGCTTCGCGCAACGCCAGCCGTACCCCGCTGGTCACCCGGTCCTCGATGCTCTTGAGGTAGCGGTCGACGTCCATCTCCTGGAAGAGCGCGGACCCGGCGTCCGAGGCGAGCTCCCGGACCGAGAGGCCGGGCCCCTCCGGAAGAGCTCCGCCGAAGCCCTCGGTGAGCTGACGCCGGACGCCGGCGGCTGTCTTGAAGAGCGTCGTCAGGGACCCCACCAGGGAGTCGGGGACGCGGCCGGCCGCCCAGTACGCCTTGCCGAACCAGTTGTTGTTGCGGTGCTGGTGCGCGATCAGGTCCGCGTCCCGGAAGTACGGCAGCAGCGGCTTCAACAGGTGCGGGGCGACCTCCAGCATCAGCATCCCGCCCTGGGTGTGGACCCGGACGTAGACGGTGACGACGACCTCCTCGCCCCAGCCCCCGACCCTGATCCGCAGGAAGTGGCGACGGCCTTCGCCGCCCTCCTCCAGGGCGGCCCGCCGGTGCGTCTCGAACCCCTCGGGCCCGTACGGGGCGTCCTGGCGCCTCGGCAGCCCCCGCACCGGGAGGAAGACGCACTCGTCGACCTGGAGTTCGCGCAGCCGGTCCCGCACCGCCTCCGCGGCCTGCGGCGAGCCGTGCGGGGAAGGCACCCGCAGTCCTTCGAGCAGCGGCACGATGCGGCGGAGGATGGTCGCGTTGTCGAGGGGTTCGGCCTCGGTGTCCGTACGCGAGCGGAGCTCGACGGAGAGGTTCCACGCCCGGCGGGTGTCGCCGCTCCCGCAGAACGGATCGGCCTCGTTGTACATGATCAGCGGGGAGTGCTGCTCGACGCGGATGCGGTCGCGGAGCCGGCGGAACCGGCCACTCACGGACCGCTCGGCCGGGTCGGCGGAGGGGTCGGCGAAGTGCTGCGGGGAGAGAGACGTACCCATCAGCCGGGCCCACTGGTCACGCTGGAGACCGAGGAGGGCGGCGATGCCGGCGAAGGCCAGCAGGCAGAGCCACGGCAGTGAGGCGGGCATTCCCTCCAGGAGCCCGGAGAGGAGGCTGGGCCCGAGGACGAACACACCGAGGAGGCTGCCGGAGAAGCCGTCGTCCGACTCGTACGAACCGTACGAACCACTGGAGTCGTAGGAGTAGGAGGAGTCGTAGGAGGAGGAGTCGCCGTCGTCGAACCAGTCGACGGTGCCGCCGAAGAGGGCGCCGCCGACGACCACCAGGAACGCGACGAGGAAGAAGCGTCCGTACCAGCGCATCAACAGGGCCGGGAAGACCCGGTAGAAGGGCGGCTCGGCGGAGGTTCCCCGTACGGCCCGGGCGAGACCGATGTAGACGGCCGCCATGGCCGGCAGGAGGAAGACGCCACGGGTGACGTAGACCGCCAGCACCCAGCAGGCCAGCACGCCCGCCGCCCACTGGAGCCGGGTCTTCCGCGCCCACAGGGCGTGGGCCAGGACGCGCGTCGCGTCGAAGCCCGCGGACGGGGCGACGATGCGGTTCTCCCGGACGTAGAGGTGGTCGATCACCGCGTCGCGGAAGGCCTCGTCGTGGTGGACCCCGGCGCAGAGCAGCCGGCAGGCTTCGCTGCCCGAGGGATGGACCGGCGGCCTCGCGCGCGGTTCGTCCCCGCCGCGGGGCTCCTGCGACGGCACGGAGGTCACGGACACCGGCACCCTTTCGATGGGCGGCCCCGGCTCGATGCCGCAGGGGTCGCGTGGGAAGGGACGCCAATGTAGCGGCAGTTGGTCGGTGACGCGAGGTGATGATGCGTCAGGTTCCGCCGCCCGCAGGCGGTTCCGTACGCCGCCTCGCAGGGCGAGCGTGCCCGCGCACGCGCCGGGGGCGCTCCCGCACACGCCGGAGCGCCCGCACGGCTGATGCCGTACGGGCGCTCGGGACGTGCGGGGGGCCGGGGCCCTCCGGCTCAGATCAGGCCGAGACCGCGGACCGCGTCGCGCTCCTCGACGAGCTCCTTGACCGACGCGTCGATGCGCGCGCGGGAGAACTCGTTGATGTCCAGGCCCTGGACGATCTCGTACGCGCCGTCCTTCGTGGTGACCGGGAAGGACGAGATGATGCCCTCGGGGACGCCGTAGGAGCCGTCCGAGGGGATGCCCATCGAGGTCCAGTTGCCCTCGGCAGTGCCGTTGACCCAGGTGTACACGTGGTCGATGGCGGCGTTGGCGGCCGAGGCCGCGGAGGACGCGCCACGGGCCTCGATGATCGCGGCGCCGCGCTTGGCGACGGTCGGGATGAAGGTGTCGGCCAGCCACGCCTCGTCGTTGACGACCTCGGCGGCGTTCTTGCCGGCGATCTCCGCGTGGAAGATGTCCGGGTACTGGGTGGCCGAGTGGTTGCCCCAGATCGTCAGCTTCTTGATGTCGGAGACGGCGGCACCGGTCTTGGCGGCCAGCTGCGAGATCGCGCGGTTGTGGTCGAGGCGGGTCATCGCGGTGAAGCGCTCGGCCGGTACGTCAGGGGCGGCGGCCTGCGCGATGAGCGCGTTGGTGTTGGCCGGGTTGCCGACGACGAGGACCTTGATGTCGTCCGCGGCGTTGTCGTTGATGGCCTTGCCCTGGGGCTTGAAGATGCCACCGTTGGCGGAGAGCAGGTCGCCGCGCTCCATGCCGGCGGTGCGCGGGCGGGCGCCGACGAGCAGCGCGACGTTGGCGCCGTTGAACGCGGCGTTGGCGTCGTCGGTGATCTCGATGCCGCGCAGCAGCGGGAAGGCGCAGTCGTCGAGCTCCATCGCGGTGCCCTCGGCGGCCTTGAGGCCCTGCGGGATCTCCAGGAGACGCAGGTTGACCGGCACGTCCGGGCCGAGCAGGTGGCCGGAGGCGATGCGGAAGAGCAGCGCGTAGCCGATCTGGCCGGCCGCGCCGGTCACGGTGACATTCACGGGAGTGCGGGTCATGGCGATCTCCGTTAGACAGCTGGCGGTGGGGGTTCCTGGCCCCTGGAGCTGGACATCCCTGAATCTTGATGTGAAGAGATATCCGTCGGTCAGGCTATCCGACCCCCGCCCCGCCGACCGCCCGCCCCCCTGTGTCCCGGCCCACAGACTCTCCGTGCCCGAGGGGGCCGTCCGGCCCCGTCCGGTACGGCGTCGGGCGGACCTGCCACCGGGACCGGCCCGTCGCGGACTGTCGCACGGCGGTCACACAGTGCCGGAATGGTCACTTCCGTGCCACAGGGGGAGGCCGTTCCTTGCTCCACCTGGTCGTGTCCATGACTCTGGGAGCGGGCCGCGGACGGCGTCGCTTCGCCGCCCGCCGGGGCCGCACCGCCCCGTAGGCCCCCGGGTGTCCGTCCCTGTCGGGGGAAGGGACGGACACCCCCCGACCGCCCGGCGCGGCTCAGCGGATCGTGAAGTGGACCGCGTCCTCCAGGACGGGGATGTCCACCCACGGCCCCGGCTGGGCCATCAGCGCGAGCAGCACGATCAGCCCGCCCATCACCCCGTACGTCACCAGGTCGGTGAAGCGGGACCGGACGGCCAGCATGCCGACCGAGGGGACCGCCCAGCGCAGCACGGCCCCGATCAGCAGGGCCGCACCGATCATCAGCGAACCGATCCGGAACGCCTCGGCGAACGGGTCGGTCGCCACCAGCAGCAGCCCCAGGGCCGCCGTCACGAGCACCGTGAGCAGCGGCCACTGCCGGGCCGGCGCGGGGGCGTCGCTCGACGCCGCACGGCCGCCACCCTCGGGGCGGGCGGTGTCCCGGGTCAGCGAGAAGCGCCGGGACTTCCGGGGCGGTGCCCCGTCCTGCGGCGCCGGTTCCGGCCCGCTCTCCGAGGGGCCGCCGGCGTGGTCGGCGGCCTCCGCGTCCCCCCGGTCCCGCGCGTCACGGCGGGCGGGGCCGGCCGGACTCGTAGCAGCAGCCATCGGCGGGTCAGCCCGCGGCCGGGGCGTCGGCCTCGGCGGCGGCGCGCTCGGCGGCCTCGACGACGTTCACCAGCAGCTGGGCGCGGGTCATCGGGCCGACGCCGCCCGGGTTCGGCGAGATCCAGGCGGCGACCTCGGCCACGCCCGGGTGGACGTCTCCGACGATCTTGCCGTTCTCGTCGCGGCTCACACCGACGTCGAGCACGGCGGCGCCCGGCTTCACGTCCTCGGGCTTGATGATGTGCGGCACCCCGGCGGCGGCGACGATGATGTCGGCCTCCCTGAGGTGGGCGGAGAGGTCGCGGGTGCCGGTGTGGCACTGGGTGACCGTGGCGTTCTCGGACTTACGGGTCAGCAGCAGCGGGATCGAGCGGCCGATCGTCACACCGCGGCCGACGACCACGACGTGCGCGCCGTTGATCTCCACGCCGTGGTGGCGGAGGAGCTCGACGACGCCCTGCGGGGTGCAGGGCAGCGGGCCGGTCTCGTTGAGGACGAGGCGGCCGAGGCTCATCGGGTGGAGCCCGTCGGCGTCCTTGGCCGGATCCATCAGCTCCAGCACCCGGTTGGTGTCGATGCCCTTCGGGAGCGGGAGCTGCACGATGTAACCGGTGCACTCCGGGTTGGCGTTGAGCTCGCGGACGACGTCCTCGATCTCCTCCTGGGTGGCGGTGTCGGGGAGTTCGCGCTGGAGGGAGGCGATGCCGACCTGGGCACAGTCGCGGTGCTTGCCGTTGACGTACCACCGGCTCCCCGGGTCGTCCCCGACGAGGAGGGTTCCCAGGCCGGGCGTGACGCCCCGCTCCTTGAGAGCCGCCACGCGGACGGTCAGTTCGGACTTGATCGCGGCTGCGGTGGCCTTGCCATCGAGAATCTGGGCAGTCATGCCCCCATCCTCGCGGATGAACGCACCCGGGTACCAATTCGGGTCCGGTGGGCGGACGCGGAAGATTGCACTTGCACAACTACTACGCCGATCGGGTGGACAGGAACCGGCCATCGGCACGACGATGAAGCGCGCAGCAACGCGGACAGTGCCGGGGGGAACGAACCGTTCATTTGCGCAGCGAATTCCTCCGCGCGGGCCGCGCCGTCCCCGCACCATCGCAACGGAGGAACCTCGCCATGAGCTTCGGCGAACCCAACAGCCCCTACGGCACACCGCCGTCCGGCGGTCAGCAGCCGGGATACGGCTACCCCCAGGCCCCGCAGGGTGTCCCCCAGCAGGGGTACGGCTACCCGCAGGCCCCGTACGGCCAGGGTGACTTCAACGGCGCACCGAGCGTGATGCCGGGCGGGGTGAAGGCCTCCCGCGTCCTGCTCTACGTCATGGGCGGACTCAGCCTGATCGGCGCGGTCATCTTCGCCATCGGCGCCGCCGCCGTCAGCGCCGCCAAGAACGACGCCTCCCTCGAGGAGGACGTGCAGTTCCAGCAGCTCGCCGACTACTCGGGCGGCGTGCTGTGGGCCCTCACCGCCTTCGCCGTGCTGTGGGGCGTGTTCGCCATCGTCCTCGCGGTGAAGTTCGGCAGCGGCGGCAACGGCCTGCGCATCACCACGATCGTCTTCGCCGTGGTGACGGCGATCCTCGGCATCTACCCGTTCCTCGGGGTCGGCCTCGTCTACACGGTGCTCGCCATCCTGGTCACCGTCTTCGTGGCCAACGCCGACGGCAGAGCCTGGTTCAACCGCCGGACGCAGCCGCAGCAGTACTGAGGCCGTGGGGTGGTGCCCGGCCGGTTCCGGTACGGTCCGGCCCGCCCCGCGCCCGCTTCGCACGAAGGCCGTGCGCCACGATCCGTGGCGCACGGCCTTCGTCGTGCCGGGGGTCCACGCCCCCGGCCGGGGACACCGGCCCCGGTCAGCCCGTCGTCGGCGGGATCCGTTCCACCACGACGTAGCTCCCGGTGCGGAGCTTGAGGCGGTAGGTGGCCTCCGGGTGGAGCTGCGTCGCGTACACCGCCGGGTCCTGGATCGACCGGGCCCAGTCGGCGTCCATGCTGAAGGCGACGATGTCCGGGGCGGTCCCGGGCGCTCCGCCGATCCAGTAGACCGTCCGGTCGGCGGTGAGGTGGGCCATCAGCGCGATGTCGGTCTCGACGCGGGCGCCCACCGGAATCGCCTCCATCGCCTCGCGTGCCGCGTACGTCCGGGCGTCGGCACGGTAGGTCTCCGGGCGCAGGAGTTCGCGCAGCGGCAGGTGCTGGGTCATCGCGAAGGCGATGCCCACGGTCACCGGCACGGCGACGTGGGCGAAGGAGACGAGCCAGGGCCTCCGTGACGTACGGCTGCGGCGGATGCCGTCCGCCATGGCGAGGAAGACCATCGGCATGAGGACGGCGCTGTAGTGCCAGACCATGCCCCAGTGGTTCTCGTCCTGGGAGAGCAGCCGCCAGCCGAGAGTGGGCAGGACGAGCAGCACCAGCGGTGAGCGCAACGCCATGAAGGCGGTGATGCCGAAGAGGAAGACCAGCATCTCGATCTTGACCGGCGAGCCGAACGCGCCGAGCGCCGCGTCGAGGGTGGAGACGTGCTGCCGGCCGTCGGTGTCGATCTTCTTCCAGTAGTCGTAGCCGCCCGCGCTGCTGGCCGCCGGTATGAGGACGAAGACGGTGAGCACGAAGGCGCAGCAGCCGGTCACGGCGAGCAGCGTGCCCCGGAACCGCTGTCCGAGGACGAAGAGGACCAGCCCGACGGCGGCCACCGTGAGGCCGAGGTCCTCCTTGACCAGGACCAGCGGCAGGGCCCAGAGGACGGCGGCCGACCAGCGTTCGGTGAGCAGCGCCCGGCAGACCAGGGCGATCAGCGGGACGGCGAGGGCGATCTCGTGGAAGTCGGCCTTCACCGCCTCCTGAATTCCCCAGGAGAGGCCGTACGCGACCGTGACCCAGGGCCCGTACCGGCCGCCGAGGACCTGCTGGACGGTGCGTCCCACGAGGACGGCGGAGAGCGCGAACAGGGCGGCCTGGGCGAAGAGCAGGGCGACGGCGGACGGCCAGATCCAGTAGAGCGGGACGAGCAGCGCCACCGCCGGGGAGAAGTGGTCACCGAGGATCAGGTAGCCGGGGCCCTTGATGTCGACGACCGGGGCGTGGAAGCCGGCGTACGCCCGTACCTCCTGCTCGAAGATGCCGAGGTCCCAGGAGGGCGAGTCGAAGCGGGCGTACTGGAAGGAGGCGTAGAGGAAGTACACGGCGCAGAGGGCCGCACCGATGATCAGGTACGGGCGCAGCGGGATCCGGTCGGGGCGCGCCGCGGAGCCGGTCTCCCCGGCCGGTGCGGGCTCCGCCTGCGCGGGCTCCGCCTGCGCGGTCCCCTCCGAAGGCGGGCGCGCCGTCTCCTGGGCCGGGACGGGACTGCCTGAGCGGCTTC
Organism: Streptomyces sp. AM 2-1-1; assembly: GCF_029167645.1. NCBI lineage: Bacteria > Bacillati > Actinomycetota > Actinomycetes > Kitasatosporales > Streptomycetaceae > Streptomyces > Streptomyces sp. AM 2-1-1. Next base: position 2,700,761 of record NZ_CP119147.1, read on the forward strand.
GCGCCCCGTCGTCCGGGCCGAGCGCGGTTTTCCCCATCCGCAATGGATTCACCCACCGGTTCGCATCGAGTCGTGCACGCCGATCGGACAGCCCCGTGGGCGCGCGGCCGGCCACGCGCACCCCTTCGGACGAGCGATCCATTAGAACAGAGAGGCGATCTGCGGGGTACGCCTCGTGCCGGGGCCGTCCGTCCGGGGCCGTTCGTCCGGAGCCGGCGCCGGGGGCGAGGACCGGGCCGGTACGCGCACGGCCCGCCGGGAAGTCCCGGCGGGCCGTGCGGTGGTCGTGCCGACGACCGGGTGGGACTCAGTGGAAGAAGTGGCGCGTACCGGTGAAGTACATGGTCACGCCGGCCTTCTTCGCGGCCTCGATCACCAGCTCGTCGCGGACCGATCCGCCCGGCTGGGCCACGGCCTTGATCCCCGCGGCGGTCAGGATCTCCAGCCCGTCGGGGAAGGGGAAGAAGGCGTCGGAGGCGGCGTACGCGCCCCGCGCCCGCTCGGCTCCCGCGCGCTCGACGGCGAGCTTGGCCGAGTCGACGCGGTTGACCTGGCCCATGCCGACGCCGACCGAGGCGCCGTCCTTGGCGAGCAGGATCGCGTTGGACTTGACCGCGCGGCTCGCCTTCCACGCGAAGGCGAGGTCCTTCAGCTCGTCGGCGGAGAGCGCCTCACCGGTGGCGAGGGTCCAGTTGGCCGGGTCGTCGCCGTCGGCCTGGAGCCGGTCGGTGACCTGGAGCAGCGCGCCGCCGTCGATCGGCTTGACCTCGACCGGGGCGGTCGGGGCGCCCTCGCAGCGCAGCACGCGGAGGTTCTTCTTGCGGGCGAGCACCTCGACCGCGCCGTCCTCGTACGCCGGGGCGACGATGACCTCGGTGAAGATCTCCGCGACCTGCTCGGCCATCGCGACGGTCACCGGGCGGTTGACGGCGATGACGCCGCCGAAGGCGGAGAGCGGGTCGCAGGCGTGCGCCTTGCGGTGCGCCTCGGCGACGTCGTCGGCGATGGCGATGCCGCACGGGTTGGCGTGCTTGATGATCGCGACGCACGGCTCGGCGTGGTCGTACGCGGCCCGGCGCGCGGCGTCGGTGTCCGTGTAGTTGTTGTAGGACATCTCCTTGCCGTGCAGCTGCTCCGCCTCGGCGAGGCCGCCGGTACCGGAGGTGTAGAGGGCCGCCGGCTGGTGCGGGTTCTCGCCGTAGCGCAGCACGTTGGTGCGCTCGTAGGTCGAACCGAAGAAGTCGGGGAAGCCCGAGTCGTCGGCGGCGGCGTAGTCGGCGGCGAACCAGGAGGCCACGGCCACGTCGTAGGCGGCGGTGTGCTGGAAGGCCTCGGCGGCGAACCGCTTGCGGGCGGTCAGGTCGAAGCCGCCGTCCTTGACCGCGGCGAGGACGTCGGCGTACCGCTCGGGGCTGGTGACGACGGCCACGGACGGGTGGTTCTTGGCCGCGGCGCGGACCATGGACGGGCCGCCGATGTCGATCTGCTCGACGCACTCGTCGGCGGATGCGCCGGAGGCGACGGTCTCCTTGAACGGGTACAGGTTGACGACCACCAGGTCGAAGGGGTCCACGCCCAGCTCGGCGAGCTGCTCGCGGTGGGTGTCCAGGCGCAGGTCGGCGAGGATGCCGGCGTGCACGCGCGGGTGGAGCGTCTTCACGCGGCCGTCGAGGCACTCGGGGAAGCCGGTGAGCTCCTCGACCTTGGTGACCGGGACGCCGGCGGCGGCGATCTTTCCGGCGGTGGAGCCGGTGGAGACGAGCTCGACGCCCGCCTCGTGCAGACCGCGGGCGAGGTCTTCCAGCCCCGTCTTGTCGTAGACACTGACCAGGGCGCGGCGGATGGGCTTAAGCACCGACATGACCGAGATGAACCTTTCGTCCCTCAATGCGATGGCCGTCACGGGCGATCCGCCCCACGGCCTCGACGAGCAGCTTGCGCTCGACTTCCTTGATGCGTTCGTGGAGAGCGGCTTCGCCCTCCGGGGTGTCCTCTTCGGTCACCTCGACCACGCCCTGCGCGATGATCGGACCGGTGTCGACGCCGTCGTCGACGAAGTGGACGGTGCACCCCGTGACCTTCACGCCGTACGCGAGTGCGTCACGCACTCCGTGGGCGCCGGGGAAGCTGGGGAGCAGGGCGGGGTGGGTGTTGACGAACCGGCCGCCGAAGGCGGCGAGGAACTCCTTGCCCACGATCTTCATGAAGCCGGCGGAGACGACGAGATCCGGCCGGTGCGCGGAGACGGCGGCGGCCAGCGCGGCGTCCCACTCCTCGCGGGTGGCGTGGTCCTTCACCTTGCAGACGAAGGTGGGGATGCCGGCCCGCTCGGCCCGCTCCAGACCGACGATGCCCTCCCGGTCGGCGCCGACCGCGACGACCCGGGCCCCGTACCCCCCGGGATCGCCGTCGATGGCGTCGAGCAGGGCCTGGAGGTTGGTGCCGGAACCGGAGACCAGCACGACCAGTCGGGCCGGATCGGCGGTACGGGCCGGATCGGCTGAGGTGGGCGAGGCCACGGCTGGGCCCTTTCTCGCGTGGTGACGCGCCTGCGATGTGCGGGCGGAGCTCGGGGAGCTTCGGAACTCTTTGTGCGGTCCTACGAAAGGGGACCGCCCTGCGGTACGGGGGACCCTACGAACGAACCGGCCGTCGGCAACGATACCGGCACACCCGGCGGCCCCCACGGGACGGGGGCGGGGCCGGGAGGTAGCGTCAGGGGACGCGAACCGTCCGACGGGCGGAAACGACGAGATGGGGAAGACGTTCACCACATGCCGGACCGACGCCGCCGCACCGATTCCCGCGCTTTCCAGCCCTCGCACCTCCCGCACCTCCCGCGCCTCTCCGCGCTGACCGCACGGTCGGCCTACTCGCCGGCCTCACCGTCGCCCGCGTCGCCGGATTCACCGCTGAGCTGGGGTGCTCCGGCGATGCCCACGGCCCTGCTGCGGGAGCAGCAGCCCTCCCCGCGGGGAGGCTCGGACACCTCGGGTTCGCCGGGCGCGTCCGGGGGACAGGGCGCTCCCGACCCGGCCGAGGGCCCGCCCGCCGCGCCGTCCGACGACAACCCCTTCGCGGCGCCTCCGCAGGGCCGGCCCGACCAGCCGTGGCGGCCCCGCCACCCGCAGGGCCAGGACGGTCGAACCGGCCAGGACCCCCAGGGCGGGGGCGACGGAACGGGCGGCGGCCCCCCCGACAGCCGTCCGGTCTGGGGCAGTCAGTGGAGCGACCGGCAGCCCGGCCGCGAGGGCGGCGACTTCGGCCGCCGGCCCGGCGCCTCCGGCGGCCCGGAACGGCCCGGGGGCGGCCGGGGCTCCATGCGGTGGGACCCCACCGACCCCGCCCAGCGCCGCGCCCGCTACGCGGTGCTCAGCGGCATGTGGGCCTTCTTCTTCGTCCTCTTCGGCTTCCCCGAGATCGCCCTGCTGCTCGGCGCTCTCGGCACGTACTGGGCGATCAGTTCGCTGCGCGCCGACCCGAAGCCGCCGGTCCCGGCCGACGGTGCGGCGGCATCCGCCGCTACGGCGGCCCCGACCGCCGCCGGCGCCCCGGAGCCGGGCAGCGCTCCGGCCGGTCGGCCCGTACCCGGTCCCGTACCGCCGGGCTCCGCCGGCAAGCCGCAGACCACGGCGGCGGTCAGCGGTCTGGTGACCGCGCTGCTGGCGCTGGTCATGGTCGCCGGGACGTTCACCGTGGAGTTGGTCTACCGCGACTACTACACCTGCGTGGACGACGCCCTGACCCGTTCCAGCGCGCTGGCCTGCAACGACCTCCTTCCGGACCCCCTCGAACCGCTCTTCGGCGTCAAGCACTGACCCGGCTTCGGCACGGAAACCGGCCCGGCTCCCGACGAGGGGCCGGGCCGGTGGCGCGAGGGGCGAGATCCGGCCACCGCGCGCTCGCGAGGAGCCGCGCCGCCGCAGCACCCCTCCCGCCCGCCCCTCCGCCCGGTCGGAGAACCTCCCCCGGCCCGGCGTCGGGAGGGCGCGCGGTGAGACACTCCGCCGGTGACGACCACACCCGACTCCGCCCCGACCCTGACCGTCGGAGGCCGTGACGCCGAACTCGCCCTCCGGCTGACCGAAGGCCTGGTCGCCTTCAACGACGCGCACACCGCCGGGGCCGAACGCGGCACCCTCTCGGTCAAGGTCACGGACGACGACGGCGCCCTCGTCGGCGGGCTGGACGCGTGGACCTGGGGAGGGCTCCTCGGCATCGAGATGCTGTGGATCCGGGAAGAGAGCCGCAGGGCGGGGTGGGGCAAAACGATCCTGCGGGCCGCCGAGGACGAGGCGCGGCGTCGCGGCTGCGACCGCGCCACGGTCTCCTCCTTCACCTTCCAGGCCCCGGCCTTCTACCAGCGCCACGGGTACGTCGAGACCGGCCGGACCCTGGGCATTCCGGGCGGCCACGCGGACGTCCACCTCTTCAAGCCGTTGACCTGATCCGACCCACTGCCACCTCTCCGCACCCACCCGGTCCACCGGCTTCCGCCCGTCCCGTCCGAGGTCATGTCCGCGCGTCCCGGGTCCCGTCCGCGCGTCCGGGGCCGGCTTGGGATCCACTCGACGGAGCACCGCCGCACACCACCTGTCGGCCTTTCGCGCCTTTCGCGCTGCCGAAACTTTTTCGATATGTTTCGCATTCCTCGCCCTCCCTCCCAGCGGATATCCGGGCCTTATCCCCTCGCCTCTTCCCGGTCGGAAGAGAGAACTCAGTCCGACCTGGACTGATACCACTCCGGGCTTACTCCCCATCGGAAAAGTTTTTCGCGTGACATGTCGAAACCATTGACACCCAAGAGCGCCGAATCAACACTGGCGTCGCTGACCGGCCTCACAGGCCGTTGATGCGAGGCACCCGCACGACTCACCCGTCCCGGCCCTGGGCCGCGCCAGGAACGTTCCACCCCGCCGCGTCGCCCCCTACCCCGACACGGCTCACTTTCTGACGCGTTCATGACATTCGTGGGACGGGGCGATCTCCCGCCACCTGGCTCCCGGCCAGTCCGCACAAGGAGGAAGCATGTACACGACGGAAGGCACCACCCGTTCGAGGAGGCGCGGCCCCGGCCGCTTCCGGCTCCTCGGCCGAGCTCTCGCGCTGGCCGCGGCGGTGACCGCGCTGATCCTGCCCGGCACCGCCAACGCCGACACGACGGTGACCACGAACCAGACCGGCACCAACAACGGCTATTACTACTCGTACTGGTCCGACGGTGGCGGATCGGTCTCCATGAACCTCGGGTCCGGCGGGAACTACAGCACCTCGTGGAGCAACGTCGGCAACTTCGTCGCCGGTAAGGGCTGGAGCACCGGCGGGCGCCGGAGCGTGAACTATTCGGGCACCTTCAACCCGTCCGGAAATGCCTACCTCGCCCTTTACGGGTGGACCACGAACCCGCTCGTCGAGTACTACGTCGTCGACAACTGGGGCACCTACCGGCCCACCGGCACCTTCAAGGGCACGGTCACCAGCGATGGCGGTACGTACGACATCTACGAGACGACGCGGACCAACGCCCCGTCGATCGAGGGGACCAAGACCTTCAAGCAGTACTGGAGTGTCCGGCAGTCGAAGAAGACCGGCGGCACCATCACGACCGGCAACCACTTCGACGCCTGGGCGGGCAAGGGCATGAACCTGGGGGCGTTCAACTACATGGTGCTCGCCACCGAGGGGTACCAGAGCAGCGGCAACTCCAACATCACCCTCGACTCCACCGGCGGCGGCGGTGGCACCGGCGGGGGTGGCACCGGCGGGGGCGGTACCGGCGGATGCACCGCGACGCTCTCCGCAGGGGACAAGTGGAGTGACCGCTACAACCTCAACGTCGCGGTGACCGGCTCCAGCAACTGGACCGTGACCATGAACGTCCCCTCGCCCGAGAAGGTCCTCTCCACCTGGAACATCGGTGCCAGCTATCCGAGCGCCCAGCAGCTGGTGGCCAAACCGAACGGCAGCGGCAACAACTTCGGCGTGACGATTCAGGCCAACGGCGCCTGGACCTGGCCCACCGTCTCCTGCAGCGCCAGCTGACCCGTACGGCCACGGCGCCGCCCCCGTGATCGAACGATCGCGGCACCCCCCCGGTGCCACCCGCTCGGCGTGGGGGGACGGGGGCGCGACGGCGCGGCAACCTCAGGTTGCCGCGCCGTCCGTCGTCGGCCCGGAGCCCTCGTTCGTCGGCCGACCGGAGGGCTCCGGCCGGTACGGAGGGTCGTACGGCTCCGACTCCGGCTCCGGCTGCGGTTCCGGCCTCCGCTCGGTCGGACCGGCCGTGTGTGCGGCGTGCTCCGGGTCCGCGGAGTGGTCCGGGTCCGCCACACGTTCCGGGTCCGCGCGATCCAGGTCGGGGGCGGGCGTCGGGCCGGGTTCCGGGATCACCCGCTCCGCCGGAGCGACGGGGGCGACGGGGGCGACACGAACAGTCGGAGCGGCCGGAGCGACGGGCACGGTCGGTGTCGCCGGTCCGGCGTCCGGCGCCTCGGTCTTCCGGCGCGGGAGACGCGGCTTCCACCAGGCCCGCCCGGCTCCGGCAAGGGCCGCGTCCGTGGGCGGCGCAGCCGCGACCTCCTCGGCCGTGGTGCCCCCGGCCGGCGGCGCGAGGAGCATTCCGGGGAACGGGTCGGACCGCCACGCACCGAACGCCTGCACCGGCCGTGCCGCCGCCCCGGCCGCCGTACCCGTACGTCCGCGGTGTCCCGCGAAACCCACCACCGGCACCGCGTCCGGGGTCTCCGAGCGCCAGCCCCACGCCCGTTCCCGCAGCCGCCAGATCCGCATCAGCAGCGCGAGCGGCACACCGAGCACCGCGGTCCAGATCACGGCGGCGGCTCCGGTCGTCCACCACACGGGTCCGAACTCGGCCAGGGCCCGGGTGCCCATCGGGCCGCCCGAGAGTGCCGCGAGGGCTGCCGTGCCCGCACCGCAGCAGACTGCCGCGAGCCCGGTGACCAGGGCGGTCTCCCCCGCGTTCCACGCCTCCTCGCGTGCTCCGTCGCGTGGGGCCGCTCTCCGTACGGTGAACCAGGCGACCGCGACGGCCGCCATCAGCGGGACCGCACCGGCCAACCCGTCGACGGCCGTTCCGGGACCCGGGTCCGGCAGGGCGGCGAGCAGGGGGAACCGGGGCAGCGCGGGATCTCCGTGGAAACCGAGGGGAGCGACCGTGGCCCCCGTACCGAGCGAGAACCCGGGCCCGAGTCCGTACGAGGCCGCCCACACCGCCGCGTTCGGTACCAGCGCCAGCGCGAGGAGCAGCACTGCGATCTGGCCGGACAGGTCGTCGGAGAGCGCCAGGAACGATTTTGCGGTCAGCGCCCGGTGCCGTACGAGCCCCACGGCGACGAGCAGCGCACCGCCGCCGAGCAGCACCGCGATGCCCGCCGCCGCCGACCGGGTCGCCGCTTCGGCCCGGTCGCGGAAGAGGGTTCTGGCCACCGCTTCCTGGACCCGCAGCGGTGCCCAGGACGGAGTGGCGCCCATCGGGCGGCCGGACGCCGTCCACACCCCGGCGGCCGCGGCGCCTGCCACGACCGCCACGAGCGGAAACGCCAGGGTGGCCGAATCACCGGTGTCCACGCGCAACGGCCCGGAGCGCACGGAGGCCACCGCACCGGCGATCACCAGCAGGTAACCCGTCACCACCGCACAGCACACGGCGGAAGCCGACGGGGGCCGGTCCTCCACGGCGTCCACCAGATCCGTCGCGTCGAGGGCGTCGCGGGCGGCCCGGTGCAGGAGCCAGACGGGGAGCGCGGTCAGCAGCAGCGGGACGGTCGCCACCGGCGCGGGGACCCCGCTGAGGGTGTCCGTCCGGAGGAGCTCCGCACCGTGCGAGAGCAGCCAGAGGGCGGCTGCCGTGCGCACCGACAGGCCGGGGCCGTCGTCGGAGTACGGCGAGCTGATCCAGAGGCCCAGCACGACGACGGTGAGGGCGGCGAGACCGAGGCCGGCCGCGATCGCTCCGCGCAGGAGTGCGGAGGCCAGGGCGGCGGCCCTGCCGCGTCCGGAGGACAACATCGGGCTGCGATCGGTCACTTGGGTCACGCCCGCCATGCTGCCAACGACACGCGCTGAATCCGTGTAACGGGCGAACGGGCGCCGTGTCGCCCAATATACGTTTATGTACTTTTTCACCCGGTGCAGTGGCAGTGCTACGGGAGACACCCGTGACGGAGCGTGAGATCAGCACCGCCGACGCCCCGCTGCCCGCTCCCAAGGAGCGGCGCAGACTGCGCGAGGCGAAGTCACTGAGCGAGGAGCAGGTGGCCTCGGTGGTCGGGGTCACCCCGGCCACCGTCCGGTCCTGGGAGTCCGGGCGGACCGACCCCCGGGGGCGCAAGCGCGCGGTGTACGCCCGGCTCCTCGGGTGCGCGGACCGCCGGGACGCGGGCCCGCCGTACTCCTCGAAGGCCCGGGCCCGCCCGCCGGACGGCCCTCCGGGACCGGCACCCGAGCGCGGCGCGCCGCCCGCGCACCGTCCGGCGGACCCGGCGCCCACCGCGAGCCCGGCCGCGTCCACCGCGAGTTCCTCCGGGTCCGGGCCCGTGTCCGTCACTTCCTCCGGCGTTTCCTCCGGCACGGCTCCCGCGCCGGCACCGGGCCCCGCGTCCGCCGAGGCCGCCGCGCCGCCTCCCTCCCCCGCAGACACCGGGAGCACCTCCATGCCGCCGCCCGAGCCCGACCCCGTGACCGCCCCGTCCGACTCCGTTCCGGTCCCGGACGACGCCGGCCCCGCCCCGGACGACTCTGTCCTCCCCCCGGACGACGCCGGCCCCGCCCCGGACGACGCCGTTCCGGGGTGGGCGCCGCCCGCGCCCGAGATTCTTCCGGGACAGACCCCGGAGGCGGCTTTCGACTCGCTCTACCACCGGGCCGCACCCGGACTGGTGGGTCAGGCCTTCCTTTTGACGGGCCGTCGGGCCCTGTCCCGGGAGTCCGTGGAGCGCGCGTTCCACGCGGCGTGGGAGCGGTGGCCCGAAGTCGCCGTGGACCGGGACCCGGCGGGCTGGGTACGGGCCGCCGCGCACGAGTACGCCCTCTCGCCCTGGCACCGCGTGCGCCGTGTCCACCGCCACCCGGACGCGCCGCCCGCCGACCCGGAGCGGCGGGCGCTGCTGGAGGCGCTCCTCGCGCTGCCGCCCTCCTCCCGGCGCACGCTGGTGCTCTACGACAGCGTCGGGCTCGACCTCCCGGAGACGGCGGCCGAGACGGAGGCGAGCACTCCGGCCGCCGCCGGCCGGCTGATGAACGCCCATGCGGCGCTCGCCGAGCGGCTGCCGGAGCTGGCCGCGGCCCCGTCGTACCCGGAGCTCTCCGCCCTGCTGCGGGAGCGGCTCGCCGCGTTCGCCACCGACGAACCGCCGCCGGTCCTGCCCGCCCCCGGGGCCGTGCGTGGAGGGAGCGAGCGCAAGGCCCAGCTGTGGACCCGGGCGGCCATCGTGTTCGCCGCCCTGCTCATCGGCGCGACCGCCTTCACCCTGCACACCGCGCCGACCCGCTACGAGGAGCCCCTCTCCCCCGCCTCACGCGTCGGGGGCGTACCGCCGCGCGGTGGCCCGCCGCACCTGACCGAACAGGACCTGGACCTGCTGGCGTCGTTGCGTCAGCAACTCGTCGACGGCCCGGAACGCCTCGTCCCGCAGGTGCGCTGACGGTCGCTCTCCCCGGCCGCCACGACGGAAAACGGCGCGGGCCCGCACCCCCGGTGAGGGGTACGGGCCCGCGCCGTCGCGTCGCGTGCACCCGGCGCGCGGCGGCGGTGCCGCCGCGGACCGCGGTCCACGCCGCGGAAGATCAGGCGCCGAGGATCTCGCGCGCCAGCTTGGCGGTCTCGGTCGGCGTCTTGCCGACCTTCACGCCGGCGGCCTCCAGGGCCTCCTTCTTCGCGGCAGCCGTGCCGGAGGAGCCGGAGACGATGGCGCCGGCGTGGCCCATGGTCTTGCCCTCGGGCGCGGTGAAGCCGGCGACGTAGCCGACGACCGGCTTCGTGACGTTCTTCGCGATGAAGTCGGCGGCACGCTCCTCGGCGTCGCCACCGATCTCACCGATCATGACGATCAGGTCGGTCTCGGGGTCCGCCTCGAACGCCGCGAGGGCGTCGATGTGGGTCGTGCCGATGACCGGGTCGCCACCGATGCCGACGGCGGAGGAGAAGCCGATGTCGCGGAGCTCGTACATCATCTGGTAGGTCAGCGTGCCGGACTTGGACACGAGACCGATGCGGCCGGGCTTGGTGATGTCGCCCGGGATGATGCCGGCGTTGGACTGGCCGGGGGTGATCAGACCCGGGCAGTTCGGGCCGATGATCCGGGTCTTGTTGCCCTTCGAGCCCGCGTACGCCCAGAAGGCGGCGGAGTCGTGGACGGCGATGCCCTCGGTGATGACGACGGCGAGGGGGATCTCGGCGTCGATCGCCTCGACGACGGCGGCCTTCGCGAACGCCGGCGGCACGAAGAGGACGGACACGTCGGCGCCCGTCTTCTCCATCGCCTCGGCGACGGAGCCGAAGACCGGGACCTCGGTGCCGTCGAAGTCGACGGTCGTGCCGGCCTTGCGCGGGTTCACGCCACCGACGATGTTGGTGCCGTCGGCCAGCATGAGCTTGGTGTGCTTCATGCCCGTGGCGCCGGTCATCCCCTGGACGATGACCTTGCTGTCCTTGGTGAGGAAGATTGCCATGGTGTTGGAGTCCCTCGTCCCTTACTTCGCAGCCGCGGCGAGCTCGGCGGCCTTGTCGGCCGCGCCGTCCATGGTGTCCACGCGCTGGACCAGCGGGTGGTTGGCATCGGAAAGGATCTTGCGACCCAGCTCCGCGTTGTTGCCGTCGAGGCGCACGACGAGCGGCTTCTCGACCTTCTCGCCCTTGGTCTCCAGCAGCGCGAGCGCCTGGACGATGCCGTTGGCGACCTCGTCGCACGCGGTGATGCCACCGAAGACGTTGACGAAGACGGACTTGACGTCCGGGTCGCCGAGGATGATCTCGAGGCCGTTCGCCATGACCTCGGCGGAGGCGCCGCCACCGATGTCGAGGAAGTTGGCGGGCTTCACGTTGCCGTGGTTCTCACCGGCGTACGCGACGACGTCCAGGGTCGACATGACCAGACCGGCACCGTTACCGATGATGCCGACCTCGCCCTCGAGCTTGACGTAGTTGAGGTTCTTGGCCTTCGCGGCGGCTTCGAGGGGGTTGGCGGCGGCCTTGTCCTCGAGCGCCTCGTGGCCGGGCTGGCGGAAGTCGGCGTTCTCGTCGAGCGAGACCTTGCCGTCCAGGGCCAGGATGCGGCCGTCCTTGGTCTTCACCAGCGGGTTGACCTCGACGAGGAGCGCGTCCTCGGCGACGAAGGTGTCCCAGAGGGTCACCAGGGCCTCGGCGACACCCTCGGCCACGTCGGCCGGGAACTTCGCCTGGGCCACGATCTCGCGGGCCTTGGCGATGTCGACACCGTCGACGGCGTTGACCGGGACCTTCGCGAGGGCCTCGGGGGTCTTCTCCGCGACCTCCTCGATGTCCATGCCACCCTGCACCGAGGCCATGGCCAGGAAGGTGCGGTTGGTGCGGTCGAGGAGGTACGAGACGTAGTACTCCGCCTCGATCTCCGGGGAGAGCTCGGCGATCATCACGTTGTGGACCGTGTGGCCCTTGATGTCCATGCCGAGGATGTCGGTGGCCCGGGCCACGGCCTCTTCGGGCGTGGCGGCGAGCTTGACGCCGCCGGCCTTGCCGCGGCCGCCGACCTTCACCTGGGCCTTGACGACAGACTTGCCGCCCAGCCGCTCGGTCGCCTCGCGGGCTGCCTCAGGCGTGTCGATGACTTCACCGGCCAGCACCGGTACACCGTGCTTGGCGAAGAGGTCCCTCGCCTGGTACTCGAACAGGTCCACGCGCGTCCGTCCCTTTTAGTGGTCTCGCGGTTGGTTTGATGCGTGGGCGTGCCGCGAGGGGCAAACGTGACTGCGCTGTCACCAAGGAATGCGTACACGGTGTCCGGTACGCGGCATGTCCATCCGGCAGGTTATCCCCGCGCTCCGCCGGACCATAAATCCCTGATCACGGACGAGCGGTGATTACAGTCACAGATCCCCCTGGTGAACGGGGCGCGGGGGACGAATCACCGCTGCTCCGGGCCGGAGCCACGCTGGTCAGCGCGGGTGCGGACGCGGTGGGGCGAGCGATGCCGGTGCGGACGGCGGGGGAGTCTCCGGGGCAGTGAGAGATGGACCACCCGCCCGGGCCGGGGCGGGGCGGGGCGGACGCCCCGTGCCCGCCCGCCGGGCTCCTCGCCCGCTCACCCCTCCGGAACGGGCAGGGGGCGTTTCTCCAGGGCGGCCGCCATCACCTCCGGGAAGAGGTCCGGCGTGCAGGCGAACGCGGGAACCCCGAGGGCGGCCAGGGCCGCCGCGTGGTCACGGTCGTACGCGGGGGCTCCCTCGTCCGAGAGCGCGAGCAGCGCCACGAACTCCACTCCGGACTCCTTCATCGCCGCGACCCGCCGGACCATCCGGTCGCGTATCCCTCCTTCGTAGAGGTCGCTGATGAGGACGACGACGGTGTCGGCGGGGCGGGTGAGGCGCGACTGGCAGTAGGCGAGGGCCCGGTCGATGTCCGTACCACCGCCGAGCCGGGTGCCGAAGAGGACGTCGACGGGGTCGTCGATCTGGTCGGTGAGGTCCACGACGGCGGTGTCGAACACGATCAGCCGGGTGTCGAGGGAACGCATCGAGGCGAGGACCGCCCCGAAGACGGCCGCGTGGACGACGGAGGCGGCCATCGAACCCGACTGGTCGACGCAGAGCACGACCTCCTTGCGGACCGCCCGGCCCGAGCGGGCGTACCCGACGAGCCGCTCCGGCACGACGGTGCCGGCGCCCTCGTCGCCGGGGAGCGGGACGTGGTTCCGGAGGTTGGCGCGGACGGTGCGGTTCCAGTCGATGTCGCGGGGGCGCGGCCGGCCGGTGCGCGCGGACCGGTCGAGGGCTCCGGCGAGCGTCGTGCGGGTCCGGTTCGCCAGCCGCCTCTCCAGGTCGTCGACGACCTTGCGCACCACCGCCCGGGCCGACTCCCGGGTCGTCTCGGGCATCGCCCCGCCGAGCTGGAGGAGGGTGCCGACGAGGTGCACGTCGGCTTCGACCGCGTCCAGCATCTCCGGTTCGAGCAGGAGGGCCGCGAGGCCGAGCCGCTCGATCGCGTCCCGCTGCATCACCTGGACCACCGGGCCGGGGAAGTAGGTACGGATGTCGCCGAGCCACCGGGCGGCGGCGGGTGCGGACGCGCCGAGTCCCGCCGCGCGCTCGCCGGGTGCCCGCCCGCCCGGACTCCGCGCGCCGCCGTAGAGCGCGGTGAGCGTACGGTCCATCGCCGCGTCCCGGCCCTGGGGGGTGTGGCCGGTGGACTCCGTGCTGTCGGAACCCAGCACCAGCCGCCACCGCCGTAGCCGCTCGTCACCGGACGCCTCCGCGAGGGCGGGGTGCGGTGCCTCTGTGCCGGTCCCGGGCCGGGGGACGGAGTCGGTCACGACCGCTCAACTCCTCTGCGCAAACTATGGTGTTCGGGTCCGGAGAGGTCCTGGGCAGGGTGGCCCGGCACGCGTTCGGCGCCGAGGACGAGCCGCAGCACCGGGAGTACGGCGTCGGCGCGGGCACCGTCCAGCTCCGGGCCGAAACCGGGCGGCGCCGCTTCGGTGCCGGGTCCGTGTCTCCGGCCGCCGGCGGCCGGCCCCCGGCGGGCCAGCTCCCCGAGCGTGCGGCGCACACCCGGTTCGCAGGCGGAGAACGTACGGCGCAGCAGGGGGAGCACGTCGGTGAAGGTGTCACCGGGTACGCCGGTCAGCCACCCGTCCACGAGCGCGAGGAGCCGCTCGTCGTGCACGAGCAGCATCCCGCCGCCCGAGGCTCCCTGGAGGAAGCCGTCGATCCACGCGGCGGCGTCCGGGGGCGGGACACCCGGTGAGAGCGCGAGGCCCATGAGCCGGGCCGCCTCGGCGTCCCCGATCCCGCCCTCGTCGAGCAGCAGCCGGGTGGCGCGTCCCCGCACGACCCCCGCGACCGTGTCCCGCGAGGACAGCTTCCGCAGCACCGCCGCCCAGCGGGCCCGCAGCCCGGGCGGGACCGGCGGCACGCCGGGGTCCGGGGCGGGGTCGGGGTCACCGGTAGGGGCGGGGTCCGGGTCGGGGGCCGGTCGGTGGCTCGGGGCCGGGTGCGGGTCCCCGGGCGCCACCGTGGGCGCGGGCATCGGTGGGTCCGGGGCAGTGAGGAGTGCGACGGCGCCGTGCACCTCGTCCACCGCGCGGCGCATCGCCTCGGCGCTGTCGGCGTCCAGGCCGGTGCAGGCGGCCGGCAGCCCGACGCAGATCCGTGTCGCCAGCCCGGCGGCGACCTCGCCGAGGGCCGAGGTGTCCGTGGCGCGCACGTCGCCGTACCGCAGCGACCGGGCCAGCGCGGGCAGGGCCTCGGCGAGACGGCCCACGTCCGCGTCGAGCGCGGCGCGGTCCGCGAGGGCCCGCATCACCACGGGCAGGGCGCCGGGCAGGCCGGCGAGGAGGCACCGCTCGGCGAGGGCGGTCACCTCGGTGAGGGTGGTCGCCGCCCGAGCCTCCGCCTCGGCCTTCGCGGTGGCGGCGGTGAGCACGGTGGTGCCCCAGGTACCGGCCTCCGCGATCCGCACCGAGAGTTCCGGCTCCCACCGCAGCCGCCAGGTCTCGCGGAAGGTGCCGGTGCTCCCCCGGCCCGTCACCGGCTCCCCCCACTCCACGGCGAGCAGCCGCAGCCGGTGCAGGAGCAGGCTTCTCGCCGCGTCCGTGTCCTCGCGCAGATCGAGGTCCAGCTCCCGGTCCGGCGGATCGGGCTTCAGGCGCAGGGTGCGCTGCTGCCGGGTCAGGTCCCGCTGGAGCGGTACGGCCGGTGCGCCGTCGGGGACTTCGCCGAGCGCCCCTCCGACCACCAGTGCGTCGTGGACGAGCGCGAGGGGCAGGTCGGCCCCGTCGCACATGACGGCCCGGACCGCGTCGGTGGCCTCGGCGAGCCCGGCGAGCGGCCGCCCGCGCAGGGCGGCGAGGGTCTCGGCGAGGCGTACCGCCTCGATGACGTGGGCCGGGGAGACGGGTCGGTCGGCGTCGCGCAGCACCCCCGCGACCTTCGTCATCCACCGCTCGACGGGGCGGTCCTGGGCCTGGAAGAGGTGGGCGTACCAGCCGGGTGCCTCGATGCCGGCGCCGTACCCGCTGTGCCGGGCCAGCCGTCGGTGGGTCCAGGGCACCCAGGTCACACCGGTACGCACCTTGGGGAGCCCCTTCACCAGCGCACGGTCGGCGGTGAGGGTCGTCCGCGCGGCGAGCGCGGGCACGTGCCAGGCCCCGCAGACGACGGCCACCCCGTCGCCGAACTCCTTGCGCGCGGACCGGAGCTGGAGGCGCATGAAGGCCTCGCGGACGGCGTCCCGCGGATCGCCGGCGTCGCCGTACGTCTCGCGCAGGGCCGTCATCGCCTCGGCGAGCACGGTGAACGGGGCGACCGGGTCGGCGCCGGGCGCCGGGGTCCGGTGTTCGACCACGTCCTCCCACCAGCGCTCGGGGTCGTCGTCACCGGCGGCTTCGGCCAGCACTCCGAGGGGGTCGAGCGGGGCGGGGCCGGCGTCGTCCCGTTCCTCGTCGGCCCTCTCTCCCCGGGCCGCCGCCGCGAGGGCGAGGGAGTGGGCGGCGGGCAGGTCGACGAAACGGACCGCCGCACCGTGCGCGAGCGCCCAGCGGATCGCGACCCACTCCGGCGAGAACTCCGCCATCGGCCAGAACGACGCCAGCCCCGGATCGTCCTCGGCGTGCGCGAGGAGCGCCACCGGGGGACGCATCCCCGGATCGGCGGCGAGCGCCAGCAACCCGTCCCCCTCCGGGGGGCCTTCGACCAGCACGGCGCGCGGCCGCACCGCCTCCAGCGCGGCGCGCACGGCCCGCGCCGAGCCGGGGCCGTGGTGCCGCACCCCCAGCAGCAGCGGTCCGGCGGCCGCGACCGGCGGGGTCACGGCGCGACCTCGCGGCAGGCGCGGTAGAAGTCCTTCCAGCCGTCCCGTTCGCGGACGACGGTCTCCAGGTACTCCTGCCAGACGGCGCGGTCGGCCACCGGGTCCCGGACGACGGCACCGAGGATCCCGGCGGCCACGTCCCCGGGACGCAGGGTGCCGTCGCCGAAGTGCGCGGCGAGGGAGAGGCCGTGGGTGACGACGGAGATCGCCTCGGCGGTCGAGAGCGTCCCCGAGGGGGACTTGACCCGGTTCCGCCCGTCGGTGGTGACACCGTCGCGGAGTTCACGGAAGACGGTGACGACGCGCCGTATCTCGGTCAGCCCCTCGGGGGCGGCCGGCAGGTCCAGGGAACGGCCGAGCTGGTCGACCCGCCGCGCCACGATGTCCACCTCCTCCTCGGCGGTCGCCGGGAGCGGCAGGACGACGGTGTTGAAGCGGCGGCGCAGCGCGCTCGACAGCTCGTTGACGCCCCGGTCGCGGTCGTTGGCGGTGGCGATGACGTTGAAGCCGCGCACCGCTTGGACCTCCTGGCCGAGCTCGGGGACGGGGAGGGTTTTCTCCGAGAGGATCGTGATGAGCGCGTCCTGGACGTCGGCCGGGATGCGGGTCAGCTCCTCCACCCGGGCGGTCAGCCCTTCCGCCATGGCGCGCATCAGCGGGCTGGGCACCAGGGCGGCCCGGCTCGGGCCCCGGGTGAGCAACTGTGCGTAGTTCCAGCCGTAGCGGATCGCTTCCTCGGGCGTGCCCGCGGTGCCCTGGACGAGGAGGGTCGAGTCCCCGCTGACGGCCGCCGCGAGGTGCTCGGAGACCCACGTCTTGGCGGTGCCGGGGACCCCGAGGAGCAGCAGGGCGCGGTCGGTGGCGAGGGTGGTCACGGCGACCTCGACGAGCCGGCGCGGACCCACGTACTTGGGGGTGATCACCGTGCCGTCCGGGAGGGTCCCGCCGAGGAGGTAGGTGGCGACGGCCCACGGCGAGAGGCGCCAACGGGCGGGCCGGGGGCGGTCGTCGGCGGCGGCGAGCGCCTTGAGCTCGTCGGCGAACGCGTCCTCGGCGTGCGGCCGGATCACCGGCGCACCGGCGTCCGTCCCGGTGCCGTCCGGCTCCTCCCGGCCGCGAGCACCGCCGCCCGCCGGCCGGCCGGCCGGCCGGTGGCCGGGCCCCGCGCCGTCGTCCGGCGCGCGCCCGGTGGTCGCGGCGTCCCCGGCTCGTTCGTACCCGCTCATGGTCCCCCTCCAGATCGCTCGGTCCGATGGTCACCACCGTGCACCACGCCACTGACAATCGGTTCCTCACTCACCGTCACCGCAGGTCAGCCCGATTGTCAGTGGGGAGTCCTAACGTCGTTGCCATGTCGCCGTCTCATGAGGGAGAGCCCGTGCGCACCGCCGCTCCGGCGGAGCGCCCCCCTGCCGGCCCGGCCGATGCCGGGGCGGCGCACCAGCGTGCCGAGCGCAGGGCCGCACGGATCACCGGTGGTGCGCGGGAGTTGGAGGAGCGCCTCGCCGATCTCCTGCGCGGTGGTCTCGCGGCGGCCGGCCCGGCCGGACGCGAGCGGTGGGAGGAGACCGCCGCCCGGATGGTCGACGCCCAGGCCCCCGGACTCGCTTCACGCGTCCGCGAGTTGGGCGCCCTGCCCGCGTCGGGTGCCGGGTGGCCGGTGCGGATGCTGGAGGAGTGCGGGTTGCTGCACCTGCTCGACACGGCGTGGCTGAACCGCGACCGCCTCCCCGCACCGCTCCGGGCGGCGGTCCGGACCCGGGTGGGGCTGCCCTCCGCTCCGGACGGCCCGTCGGTGCGCGACCGCTGGCAGGTGCTCGCCCAGTACGACACCCCGGACGGCAAGCTCGTCACCCGCCGGATCTGGCTCCACGGAGTGGAGACGGGCCGCACGGCGGTGCTGCTCTCCTACGGTGCGGCCGGCCGCGCCCCGGAGCTCTCCCTCCCCGTGGACACGGTCCTGGAAGCGGAGGTGTCGCCGCATCCGGGCGCGGGCGGCCGGGCCGAGCTGGGCCGGGTCTTCGGCGCTCCGGAGCCCGCCCGCACCCCACCGCCGGGAGTCACCCCCGCCGAAGCGCTCGACGCGTTCGGCCGGGCGCTGGGCGAGGACCCCTGGCTGGAGCGGCATCCGGTGGTGCTGGGCGCGGCGATACCCGTGCCCTCCGCCGGGGGCTGGCAGCTCGCCGACGAGGAGGGCCGGACCGCACTCCCGGTCGCGGGCGATCCGCGCTCCCGGCCCGGACTCTGGCGCCTGGCGGCACTCTCCGGTGGCTTCCCGGTCACGGTCTTCGGTGAGCTCGGGCCGCGCGGCTTCGCCCCGTTGGCGGCCTGGTCCGCCGGTCGGGGCGACCACGACCCTGGCGAGTCCGTCGCGCTGGCCTGATCCCGTCGCACCCGGCACCCTCGCGCCGGCCTGGTCCCGTCGCACCCGGCACCGTCACGCCGGCCCCGCCGGAGCCCCTTCACCGCGTCGTCCCGACCCGCATCCCGTTCGTCCCGACTGCCGGAGGTGAACCATGACCGCCACGAACCCGCCCGTGCCGGGCCCCCGTCGTCCCCACCGCCCCGACGCACCGGCCCGTACCGAAGAAGCTCCGCGTACGGCAACGCCGGCCCGGACCGACGCTCCGGACCGCATCGGGGCTCCGGACCGCATCGGGGCTCCGGCCCTCGCCGGCGAAGCCCCCACCACCGGAGCCCTCGCCGCCGAAGTCGCCGTCTCCGAGGCCTCCGCCGACCCGCGGCCGGCCCCGGGGGCCGAGGGGTGGGCGGAGCTGGTCACCCGTGCTCTCCTCGGCACGGACCGCCGCCCCGCGCACTCCCCGGACGGCACGCACGGCGGACCGGCCGCCCTGCTGGACGCGGCGGCGGTCCACACGGTGCGCCGACGGGCGGGGCTGCTCCCGGCAGCCGCCGGGGCGCTCCCGGACCCGGCGGCCGAGGATCCCCGGCCGGCGCCGCCCCCGGCGGCACGCCGCAGACTCGCGCAGCTCCTGGCGGACCGGGCCGGCGGCTCCGGGAACGGCCGGCGCGGTACGGCCCCCGACCTGACGGAGCTGATTCCGCAGTGGCTGGCCGCCGCGAACGGGCACGGCTACCGCGCTCCCGCGACGCTGCTCCCGCCCCTCCTCGACGCGGCGAGGGCGCGCACCGACCTGCGTCCGCACGCGCTGGCCTTCGCCGGGCCGCGGGGACGCTGGCTGGCCGGGCTCAACCCGGACTGGCGGTTCGCCCTGCGCGACGGCATACCGGAGGCGGCCCTGCGGGAGAGCCCCGGCGGAGCCGGCACGGACGCGGTGCGCGCGCTGTGGGAGGAAGGGCTGTTCGCGGAGCGGGTCGCGCTGCTCCGTGCCGTACGGCTCCGCGACCCGGACGCGGGCCGCGCCCTGCTCGCCGGCACCTGGTCCGACGAGCGGGCCGAGGACCGTCTGATGTTCCTGGACACGCTGCGGGCCGGGCTCTCCGGGGCGGACGAGAACTTCCTCGAGGAGGCGCTCGGGGACCGCAGCCGCAATGTCCGCGCCACCGCAGCCGAACTCCTCTCCATGCTGCCGGACACGGCGCTGGGCCGGCGGACGGCCGCCCGCGCGGCCTCCTGCATCGGTCTGGACCGCAGGTCGGGTGGCCCGTCGCTGCTGATCGAGGCCCCGCACGAGTGCGACGCGGCGATGCAACGGGACGGGGTGGTCGCGGTGCCTCCCGCCGGGAGGGGCGAACGCTCGTGGTGGTTCGGGCAGTTGGTCGAGGCGACTCCGCTGTCCACCTGGACGGCGAAGCTCGGCGGACGCACCGCGCGCGACATCGTGGGGCTGCCGGTGGCCGACGACTGGGCCGCCGACCTGCACGCCGCCTGGTGCCGTGCGGCCGTACGCCAACGGGACGAGGAGTGGGCGCGGGCGCTGCTCGGCGTTCCCACCGCGCCCTCCACGGACGCCACCGGGACCGATTCGCCCGCCGAGCGGTCGAAGCTGCTCGCGACCCTTCCCCGGGAGGAACGCGCCCGGTGGGCGGCCGGTTTCATCGCGGCGCACGGTCTGTCCGACGCGTTCCAGCTGCTGGGCGTGTGCGCGGTGCCCTGGGCGGCGCCACTCGGCCGCGCGGTCGTCGACGCGCTCGACATCGCCCGGGAAGCGGGCAGTTATCCCTGGAGCTTCAGCGGGGTCATGGGCCTGGCGGAGCGCTGTCTCGATCCCGCCGAGGCCGATCGGCTGGAGGTCCTCACCGCCGCGGTGGACGAGCGCGAGGACGCTCCGCCGGGAGCGGGCGGCTACTGGTCGGAGGCCTTCCAGCGCCTGGTGTCCACCCTCCGGCTGCGAGCCGCCATGGAGGCCGAACTGACAGCGGGACCGCCCTGAGGGGCCGGCCGGCCGTGCGAGGGTCCGTGCGACCCCCCTGGGGGCCCGTCCGGCCGTGCGACCCCGCACGGCCGGAAGAGACACGGCCGATGAGCCCGTACGGCCGGAAAGCCGCGCCGTCGGGACGACGGAAGCCGGGCGCTCGTCCCTCGCCTCCACACCCTGTCCCCGTCCCCCGCCCCGTCCCAGCGACGCCCGTCCCAGCGACGCAGCGGCCGCCCCGTCCCAGCGACGCAGCGACGGAGGAATCAGCCGCCCGACGTCGCCACCGCCGTCACGCGTCCGCGTCGGCGGGGCGGCGGACGTGGGCGTTGACCCACGCGACGATCGAGGTGGTGGTGGCGCCCGGAGTGAAGATTTCGGCCACTCCGAGTTCCTTGAGCGGTGGGATGTCTTCCTCCGGGATGATCCCGCCGCCGAAGACCTTGATGTCCTCGGCTTCCCGCTCCTTCAGCAACTCGATCACCTTGGCGAAGAGCGTGTTGTGGGCGCCGGAGAGGATCGAGAGGCCGATGGCGTCGGCGTCCTCCTGGATCGCGGTGTCCACGATCTGCTCGGGGGTCTGGTGGAGACCGGTGTAGATGACCTCCATACCCGCGTCCCGCAGCGCCCTCGCGATCACCTTGGCGCCCCGGTCATGGCCGTCGAGCCCCGGCTTGGCCACCACCACGCGCATCGGACCGGTCACACCCATCACTGCCTCCACCTGGTTCTCCGTGCTGTCTCCCGCGCCCGACGCCCCGCGGACGTGAACGAACGTTATCCACCGCATCCTTCCTGGCCCGTCCCGTTTCGTGAAGGACGTGAGGGGGGAAATCTCCTTGTGGGACATGTTCGCCATACGGCCGCCCCTTACCGAGAGGCGCACATCCGCCACCGGGGACGGTCGTGAGGGGAGCCGCCAGAGGTCGCCGCACACCCGCGCCGTCAGCCGCACGGCGCGGAGGTGCGGCCCCGCGGCCGCCCGCTCTCCCGGCCGTCCGTCCAGGACAGCCGGGGGCCGGGCGGCAGGCGGGCCGGGGATCCCGGCCTCCGAGGGTCTGTTCCGGGCGAGGAGATCCGCCCGGTGTCCGCCCCTCGCACGCGTAGGCCGTCACCCGACGGACCGCTCGTGACCTCGGCACGGCGCCCCCTGAGGGCGCGCGGGACCGAAGCCGTTCGCGCGTGCCGGTGCAGGAGGTCGGTCATGCATGTGATGTCTCCGCTCACCCTGCTCCCGCGCCTGCCACGTCTGCTGCGCCTTCCCTCGCCGGACGGCTTGTGCGCCTCGTCCGCGCTGCTCAGAGCCACCGCGCTGGATCTGGCGATCCTCGCCGGGCACGTGCTCTTCTACCCGACGGGGCTCACCCCGGAACGCCGGCGCGACGTCCCCGGCGCCGACCAGGAGCTCGGCACGGATGTCCTGCCGCGCGGAGTGACCGCGCTGCCCACCGCCCCGGAGGACGACCGGCCGCCGGTCGTCCTGCTGCACGGCTTCATCGACAACCGCTCCGTCTTCGTGCTGCTCCGCCGCTCCCTCGCCCGGCACGGCAGACGCCATCTGGAGTCGCTCAACTACTCACCGCTGACCTGTGACATCCGCTCGGCCGCCGAACTGCTGGGTCGCCACGTCGAGGAGATCTGCGCCCGCACCGGTCATCCGCGGGTGGACATCGTCGGCCACAGCCTGGGCGGCCTGATCGCGCGGTACTACGTCCAGCGCCTCGGCGGCGACCACCGGGTCCGCGTCCTGGTCACCCTCGGCACCCCGCACAACGGCACCTCGGTCGCCTCCCTGGCGAGCGCCCATCCGATCGTGCGGCAGATGCGGACCGGTTCCGCCCTCATCGACGAACTGCGCACCCCGGCGCCGGGGTGCCGGACGCACTTCGTCTCCTTCTGGAGCGAACTGGACCGGGTGATGGTCCCCGTACGCACCGCGTGCATCGACCACCCGGATCTCGACGCCGAGAACGTACGGGTCACGGGGATCGGCCACCTCGCCCTCCCCGTGCACCCGGCCGTCGCCGCCCGCATCCGCCAGGAACTCGACCGCTCGGGCGGGCTCCCGCTCGCGGGCGGTGCGACCGTGGCCTGAGGGGACGAGGCCCCGGGCCGGGCGGGCTCCTGCGCATCGGATCACCGTGTGCGAGGTGCGTCAGGTGTGTCCCGTCGCGCCGCGAAGTGTTCGCGGGCCCTTCGCCGTTCCCGCCGCGGGGACCCACACGGGATACCGGGTCCCGCTTCTCCCCCGCCTCGCACCCGATCCCCCTCTCTCGACGGCCGACTTGACTACGCTCCGTCAACAGGCAGGGCGCAAAAGAGAACAAGATCTTCGAACGCAACGCCAACACCGGGTCTTCACTGCGTCGAAAGGCGCTCGAATGCCCGATTTCGCGGAGACCAAACCCTTCTGATGATTGTGGCCGTCACACACCGCCAGGTACAGTCGCGGCCACTGCTTCCCCCGGGGCTCACCCCACTGAACTCCGGACTGGTCCTGCTGCCGAGGCGAGAGAGAAGTTGGTGAACGACCAGCACACCCACGCCGGGTACGCCGGATACGACGCGTCACAGACTGGCAGCTACCCTGCCGATCCGCTCTTCGGGACGCTCCCCGCAGAGCAGGGCGTCGTCCCCGGTCCCGGATACGCCGTCGGTTGCCCGGCGGGCCCCGCGGCCGCCCTCCACGACACGGCCACCCACCACGACGCGTACGCCGGTCAGCACACCCCCTACGCCGCCGACTCCTCCTGGGAGAACGGCGCCCACGGCGGAGCGGGCGCGCACCCCGGCTCGTACGACCCCTACGGGGCAGAGTCCCGGGGGGCGCAGCAGCCCGCGTACGACACGACCACCGGAGGCTGGCCGGCCATCCCCCCGGACGGGACCGGACAGTGGGACTCCAGCGCCTGGCAGCAGGCGGCGACCCACACCACGACCGGACAGTGGGGCTTCACCGACACCGGTGCCTTCCCCACCACCACCTTCGAGTCGGCCCTGTACGAGACGGGCGCGTACCCGTCCGCCACGCCGGCCGGCGCGTACGAGGCGCAGGCGCCGCACCACGGGGCCACCGCCTACGCCACCGGCGCCTACGAGACCGGCACGTACGACACCAGCGCGTACGACACCGGCACCGGTGCTCACGACAGCGGATCCCACGCCACCGGCGCCTACGATTCCCAGGCCTTCGCCCCGGGCGGATCCGGCTACGACAGCGGCTACGACACCCCCGCCTCCGGCGTCCGGGCCTACGCGCCCACCGCCTTCGCCACCGGTGCGTACGACAGCGGCGCCTACGACGCGACCGCCTGGAACACCGCGCCGGACCCCGGCGCCACGCCCGGGACGGAGGCGTACCCCCAGGAACACACGTCCTACGCCTCCGACGGGCAGCACCCCGAACACCGGGCGCCCGAACACCCGCCGCACGAGGACCTGGTGGCCGAGGAGCGGCGGCCCGCGCCGGACGACGAGGCGTTCGTCCAGGACGAGCGGCCCGCACGCCCCGGCGTCCGAGAGGCCGCGCAGGACCCCGCCCCCGAGCCCGAGGACCTGTCCGGTCAACCGGACACCTGGCCCGACCCGTACCACCCCGAGGTCCGTACCGATGGACGGCCCGAGGGCCGGCCCGCCCACCGGAACCGTGCCCGGCGCCGTTCGCCCGCCAAGCGGACCGCCCTGCTGACCATCGCGGTTCCTTCCGCCTGCGTGATGGGCGTCGCGGGCATCGCGGCCGCATCGGTCGGCGGGCTCGGCGGCGGCGAGGAGACCAAGGACGACACGACGACGATGGCCGCCGCCGACACGGCCACCGTCAAGGTGCTCGCCTCCAACTCCAAGCTGGACACGCAGCTCGCGGGGGTCAACGCCGCCGGTGCGGACTTCCGCGACCGGGCGAGCCGTACGCAGGAGCGCATCGACCTCAAGGAGCGGCAGGCAACCGAGAAGAAGAAGCGCGAGGAGGAGGCCGCCCGCAAGGAGGCCGCCCGCCCGAAGTACCTGCTGCCGGTCGCGCAGCACGGTCTGAGCGCGTACTTCGGACAGGCCGGGGTCAACTGGATGTCCGTGCACACCGGCATCGACTTCCCCGTGCAGTACGGGACACAGGTGATGGCCGCGACCGACGGCACAGTGCGCACCCAGTGGAACAGCGCCTACGGCAACATGGCGATCGTGACGACGGAGGACGGCACCGAGACCTGGTACTGCCACCTGAGCAGTACCCGGATCCGCTCGGGCCCGGTGAAGGCCGGCGACGTCATCGCGTACTCCGGCAACTCGGGCAATTCCACCGGCCCGCACCTGCACTTCGAGGTGCGGCCCGGCGGTGGCTCCGCGATCAACCCGCTGGCCTGGCTGCAGAGCCACGGGCTCGACCCGCAGTGAGCACGGGGTAGGTACGGTCGCTCGACCGACGCACGGAGGGCCGGGTCGCGAAGACCCGGCCCTCCGTGCGTCGGCGCGTCGGTCCGCCGCATCCAGGACGAGAGGGACTACAGCTTCTCGACGGGGGCGTACCGCAGCAGCAGCTTCTTGGGCCGTTCGTCGCCGAAGTCGACGGTGGCCTTGGCCTGGTCGCCGAAGCCGTCGACGGCGGTCACCGTGCCCAGGCCGAACTGGTCGTGCGTGACACGGTCCCCGACCACGAGCGTGACCACCGGCTTCTCGCCGGCACGCCGGGTCGCGAATCCGGAGGGGCCGGAGCGGGAGCGGGAGGAGGAGAGCGACGAGGTGATCCCCGAGGTGGGTCCGGCCGAGGCCGCCATCGGCCCCTTCCGCTTCCACTCCAGGTGCTGGTCCGGGATCTCCTCCAGGAACCGCGACGCCGGGTTGTACGAGGGCTGGCCCCAGGCGCTCCGCATGGAGGCGCGGGTGAGGTAGAGGCGCTCGCGGGCGCGGGTGATCCCGACGTACGCGAGGCGGCGCTCCTCCTCCAGCTCCTTCACCTGGCCGAGCGCCCGCATGTGCGGGAAGACGCCGTCCTCCATGCCGGTGAGGAAGACGACGGGGAACTCCAGGCCCTTGGCGGTGTGGAGCGTCATCAGCGTGATGACGCCGGAGCCGTCCTCGTCCTCGTCGGGGATCTGGTCGGAGTCGGCGACCAGGGCGACCCGCTCCAGGAACTCGGCGAGCGTCCCGGAGATGCCCGCGACGTCGGCGTCCACACCGGCGTCGAGGCCGGGACCGGCAGCGGAGGCCGCCCCGGCTCCCTCGCCCGCCGCCTCGTCCGGAGCCACCGCACGGCCCTGCTCCTGCTCGAACTCCAGCGCCACGGCGGCGAGTTCCTGGAGGTTCTCGATGCGGGTCTCGTCCTGCGGGTCGGTGGACGCCTGGAGCTCGGCGAGGTACCCGGTGCGCTCCATGACGGCTTCCAGCACGACCGCGGGGCCGGCCCCCGACTCGACGACGGTGCGCAGCTCCTCCATCAGCGTGTTGAACCGCTTCACCGCGTTCGTCGAGCGGGCCGCCATGCCGTACGCCTCGTCGACCCGGCGGAGCGCCTGCGCGAAGGAGATCTTCTCGCGCTGCGAGAGCGCGTCGATCATCGCTTCCGCACGGTCGCCGATGCCGCGCTTGGGCACGTTGAGGATGCGGCGCAGCGGGACGGTGTCCTCGGGGTTGGCGAGCACCCGGAGGTAGGCCAGGATGTCCCGGACCTCCTTGCGCTCGTAGAAGCGGACGCCGCCGACGACCTTGTAGGGCAGGCCGACGCGGATGAAGATCTCTTCGAAGACGCGGGACTGCGCGTTGGTGCGGTAGAAGACCGCGACGTCGCCGGCTTTGGCGTCGCCCGCGTCGGTGAGCCGGTCGATCTCGTCGGCGACGAACTGCGCCTCGTCGTGCTCGGTGTCGGCGACGTACCCGGTGATCCGGGTGCCGGTGCCGGCGTTGGTCCAGAGGTTCTTGGGGCGGCGGCTCTCGTTGCGCTCGATGACGGCGTTGGCGGCCGAGAGGATCGTCTGCGTGGAGCGGTAGTTCTGCTCCAGCAGGATCGTGGTGGCGTCCGGGTAGTCCTCCTCGAACTGGAGGATGTTGCGGATCGTCGCGCCCCGGAAGGCGTAGATCGACTGGTCGGCGTCGCCGACGACGCACAGCTCACCGGGCGCCTCCGGCCCGTCGGCCGGGCCGACCAGCTCGCGCACGAGGGTGTACTGCGCGTGGTTGGTGTCCTGGTACTCGTCGACCAGGATGTGCCGGAAGCGGCGGCGGTAGTGCTCGGCGACGTCGGGGAACGCCTGGAGCAGGTGGACCGTCGTCATGATGATGTCGTCGAAGTCGAGGGCGTTGGCCTCGCGCAGCCGCGCCTGGTAGAGCGCGTACGCCTGGGCCAGGGTCTTCTCGAAGCCGTCGGCGGCCTGCCCGGCGAAGGTCTCCTCGTCGATGAGCTCGTTCTTGAGGTTGGAGACCTTGGCGGTGAAGGACTTCGGCGGGTAGCGCTTGGGGTCGAGGTCGAGATCGCGGCAGACCAGCGCCATCAGCCGCTTGGAGTCGGCCGCGTCGTAGATCGAGAACGACGAGGTGAAGCCGAGCCGCTTCGACTCGCGGCGCAGGATGCGTACGCACGCGCTGTGGAAGGTCATGACCCACATGGCGTGGGCGCGGGGACCGACGAGCTGCTCGACCCGCTCCTTCATCTCCCCGGCGGCCTTGTTGGTGAAGGTGATCGCCAGGATCTGCCCGGGGTGCGTACCGCGCTCGGCGAGGAGGTGGGCGATGCGGTGGGTGAGCACCCGGGTCTTGCCGGAGCCGGCGCCCGCGACGATGAGCAGTGGCGACCCGGCGTGCACGACGGCGGCGCGCTGCTCGGTGTTGAGACCGTCGAGCAGTGCGGCGGAGTCGAGGACCGGGCGCGGAGCGCCGTCACGGTAGTAGCCGTCCCGGGGCGGCGGGGGCGCGTCGAAGATGCCCGCGAAGAGGCCCTCGGGCTCCTCCTCGGACGCGTGGTCCTCGGGCGGCGGCGGGGGCGTCTCCTCCGCGGGCTGGAGGCCGGTCAGGAAACTGTCGTCAAAGAGGCTGCTCATCGCTTGTCGAGTTTAGAGGGCTCCACCGACACTCCGGGCAGCCTTGGCACAACCGCCGGCCGTACGGTCACCGGGCGTCAGGAGCCGTGCGCGGCGCGCGAGGGAAACGTCCCCCCGCCGCACCCCTGCGACCAAGGTCACGAAAATGTATCGGGCATATCGCTCACCGCCCTTCCCAGCCGCCCCGCCGCTTGGCTACCGTGCTCAGCCGGGCGACCCGCAACCCCGGACAGGTCGAACGACGCAGGTCTGGCAGGCGGTCCACGGAAGGAGATGCCTCTCTTGGCATCGCATCGCAAACCGCGCACCCCGGTGCGCATCCCGTCTTCGGCCGTGGGCTTCACCACGGTGGCACTGGCCTCGGTGACGCTGCTCTCCACGCAGAGCGCGACGGCCGCCCCCTCGGCGCCCAAGCCGAGCATCGAGGACGTGCAGAAGAGGGTCGACACCCTTTACCGCGAGGCGGGTTCGGCCACGCAGGAGTACAACCGGGCGAAGGACGCCACGGCCGAGCAGCAGGACCGGATGGACACCCTGCTGGAGGAGGCGGCCCAGCGGGCGGACAAGGTCAACGAGGCCCGCCGCGCGCTCGGCAACTATGCGGCGGCCCAGTACCGCACCGGCGGTCTGGCGTCCTCGATGACGTTCTTCCTGGCGGACGACCCGCAGTCGTACTTCGACCAGGACCAGCTGATGAAGCGGCGGAGCAGCCAGCAGCAGAAGGCGGTCGACGACTTCCGTACGCAGCAGCTGGCGGCGGCCGAGAAGCGCACCGAGGCGATGGAGAGCCTCCGGACGCTGACCGCGTCCCAGGCCGATCTGCGCAGCAGCAAGCAGGACGTGCAGGACAAGCTCTCCGAGGCGCGCACGCTGCTCTCCGAGCTGACCGCCCAGGAGAAGGCGCGCCTCGCGGAGCTGGAGCGGAAGAAGGAAGCCGAGGCCCGGAAGAAGGCGGAGAAGCTCGCCGCCGAGCAGGCCGCCGCGAAGGAGGCGGCCGACGAGGCGGCCGCCGATGCCGCCACTGCTGCCGCCGCCGCGGTCTCCACCCGGACGCCGGCGGACACCACCGCCACCGGCTCGACGCCGGCCCCGGCCCCGGCCCCGACGGCGTCCGGCAAGGGCGCCCAGGCCCTGGCGTTCGCCGAGTCCCAGATCGGCAAGCCGTACGTCTGGGGGGCCACCGGCCCCGCGTCGTACGACTGCTCCGGGCTGACCCAGGCCGCCTGGCGGGAGGCGGGCGTCGACCTGCCGCGGACCACCTGGGACCAGGTGAACGTCGGCACGGCGGTCGCGACGGCGGACCTCCGGCCCGGGGACCTGGTCTTCTTCTACGACGACATCAGCCACGTCGGCATCTACAAGGGTGACGGGATGATGGTCCACGCGCCGAAGCCGGGTGCGTACGTCCGCGAGGAGTCGATCTTCTACATGCCGATCTACGGCAGCGTCCGCCCGGGCTGACCGGAGGGTTCGCCCGTGCCCTCCCGGGCACCGGCCGGATCAGGTCCAGAGGGTGGCGGGGGATCAGGTCCAGAGGGTGGCGATGAAGATGTTGGCGACGGTCAGTCCGCCCACGGCCGCGAAGGCGCCCTTGGACACCTTCTCCTCGTCCCGCTTGAGGTAGACGAGGGCGAGGATCACGACGAGGACCAGCAGCTTGACGCCGATCTTGACGTTGTTCACCGGGTTGTCGTCGGCCTGGTGGAAGCCGACGAGGGCGACACCGGTGACCAGCATGGTGAGCGCGCCGTGCAGCATCGCGGGGACGAACCGGGCGGTTCCGGCGCCCATCGCCTTCATCTGCGTCAGGAAGCCGCCCAGCAGGGAGGCGATACCGATGATGTGCAGGGCGACGAAGACGTGGATGAGTACAGACATGTCCGCAGCCTAACGACGGCGGTGGCACCCCTTCGCCGTCAGGTGGGGCTTACCCGGCTCAGGCGGGCCTGCCTTGCCCGGCCGGCCCGGCCGACCCGCGCACCTGACGCGCTTCTCCGAAGCTGCACGGATGTGACCGCTTCACCCCCGCCGAGCTGGTCGGGAGAGGTGGACGAAACGTCACCGGGGGTCATTTCCGATCATGGCGCCTTCCGGCGGTTCTCCGGGGTTAGCGTCCCTCCCAGGTGACCGGCCCGCCTTGCCGCCCCGTGACGGGGTGGCACCGGTCGCCTGGCCGGAAGATTCCGGTGGTGCCCGCCCTCCCCCGTGCGGCGCGCGCCGCCGGGGTCCGACGGGCCCGCCGGTATCCCCCGGGCGGGCAGTCGACAGAAAGGATGCAGCCCTCGTGGCCGCGCACCGCAAAGCCGCTCACCGCAAACCCGGGCAGCGCCTGTTCAGCGGCGCCGCCGCCCGCTCCGCCGCCGCCCTGGCACTCGCCGGAGCGGCCACCGCGACCGCCGCGACCGGCTCCGCCCAGGCCGAGCCCCGGCGGACGGCGGCGCAGGTGAAGGCCGAGGTGGACCAGCTCTACCGGGACGCCGAGGCCGCCACCGAGCGGTACAACGGGGCCAGGGAGAAGGCCACCGCCGCCGCCCGGTCCGTGGACGCGCTCCGCGACGAGGCGGCCCGCCGCACCGAGCAGCTCAACACCTCACGCGCCGCCCTGGGTTCGCTCGCCGCCGCGCAGTACCGCGCCGGGGGCCTGGATCCCGCGCTCCAGCTGGCGCTCTCCTCCGACCCCGACGAGTACCTGGAGCGCTCCTCGTACGTGGAGCTGGCGGGCGACCGCCAGGCGGGGGCCCTCAGCGGCATCCAGCGCCGGATCAACGGGATCAGCCAAATCCGGGCCCGCGCCGAGGGCGAGTCCGCCGTACTCGCCGCCCGCGAGGCCGAACTGGCGCGGCACAAGAAGGAGATCACCTCCAGCCTCGCCGATGCCCGGCGCCTGCTGCAGACGCTCACCGCCGCCGAACGCGCCCGTTACGAGGCGGCCCAGCGAGCCGACGAGGCGGTCCCGGCCACCGGCGCCTCCGCCACCGGCTCGCCCTCCGCCACGGCGTCCGGCGCGTCCGCCACTCCGTCCGCCGGCGCCCCGTCCGCCCCGAACGGCCGCGCCGCGCAGGCGGTCGCCTTCGCGTACGGGGCGCTCGGCAAGCCGTACGTCTGGGGGGCCACCGGCCCGTCCGCGTTCGACTGCTCCGGCCTCACCCAGGCCGCCTGGAGGGCCGCAGGCGTCTCGCTGCCGCGCACCACCTACACCCAGATCAACGCCGGGCAGCGGGTCTCCCGCGCTCGGCTCGCCCCCGGCGACCTGGTGTTCTTCTACTCCGGGATCAGCCACGTCGGCCTGTACGTCGGCGACGGCAAGATGATCCACGCCCCGCGCCCGGGTGCCCCGGTACGCGTCGCCCCGATCGACGAGATGCCGTTCGCGGGGGCGACCCGGGTGGCGTGAGAACGACGTGCCCCGGGCGGTGACACCGGCCAGCCGTGACGGGCCGGTCCGGTCCCGGGGCGTACGCCCGTCAGACCAGGCGGCGGGCGGTCGCCCAGCGGGTCAGCTCGTGACGGTTCGACAGCTGGAGCTTGCGCAGCACCGCCGAGACGTGCGACTCCACCGTCTTCACCGAGATGAAGAGCTGCTTGGCGATCTCCTTGTACGCGTACCCCCGGGCGATCAGCCGCAGCACCTCGCGCTCGCGCTGGGTGAGCCGGTCCAGGTCCTCGTCGACCGGCGGGGCGTCGGTGGAGGCGAAGGCGTCCAGCACGAAGCCGGCCAGCCGGGGCGAGAAGACGGCGTCGCCCTCCTGGACCCGGAAGACGGAGTTCACGAGGTCGGCGCCGGTGATCGTCTTGGTGACGTAGCCGCGGGCGCCGCCCCGGATGACCCCGATGACGTCCTCGGCCGCGTCGGAGACGGAGAGGGCGAGGAAGCGGACCGGGTTCTCGGCGGCCGACATCAGCGGGGCGCAGCGGCGCAGCACCTCGACCCCGCCGCCGCCGGGAAGGTGGACGTCGAGGAGGACGACCTCGGGGCGCGTGGCCGTGATGACGGTGACCGCCTGGTCGACGTCGGCGGCCTCGCCGACGACCTCCACGCCGGTCTCCTCGGTGCGGCCGATCTCTGCCTGGACCCCCGTGCGGAACATCCGGTGGTCGTCGACGAGGACGACCCGTACCCGGCGTTCGGGTCCCTGGGTCGTCGTCTCGGTGTTCTCGGTCATTCGCCCGCCCTCTCCATCTCCAGCTCGACTTCCGTGCCGCCGCCGGGCACCGACCGGAGCCGGGCCGTACCGCCGTTGCGCCGCATCCGGCCGATGATCGATTCTCGTACGCCCATGCGGTCCTCGGGAACCGCGTCCAGGTCGAATCCGGGGCCCCGGTCGCGTACGGAGACGAAGACCGTCCGGCCCTCGACCTCCGCGTAGACCTGGACCGCGCCGCCCTCGCCACCGTACTTGGCGGCGTTCACCATCGCCTCGCGCGCGGCCTGGAGCTGGGCGGTGAGCTTCTCGTCCAGCGGGCAGTCGCCGACGACGACCACCTCCAGCGGTACGCCGTGCTTGTCCTCGACCTCGGCGGCGGCGCGCTTCACCGCCTCCGCGAGGGTGGCCGGTTCGTCGTCGGTGTCCTTGCCGGTGCCGCCGGGGTCGTACAGCCAGTTGCGCAGCTCGCGCTCCTGGGCCCGGGCCAGTCTGCGGACCTCGCCGGCGTCCTCGGCGTTGCGCTGGATCAGGGTGAGGGTGTGCAGCACGGAGTCGTGGACGTGGGCCGCGACCTCGGCGCGTTCCTGGGCGCGGATGCGCATCAGGCGTTCCTCGGAGAGGTCCTGCGTCATGCGGACGAGGTACGGGCCGGCGAGCAGCGCGATGCCGGTGAGGACCGCGATGGCGGCGGTGAGGACGTTGCCGAGCTGGGCGGCCGAACCGCGCACCACCATGAACGCGGCGAGCCCGAGGCCGACGAGCGCGACTCCGGCGAGGCCGCGCGCGAGGTGCAGCATGCCCCGGCGGCGGCCCACCTCCATCCACTGCGCGCGGCGGGCGTTGTCGGCCTGCCGCCACACCAGGACGGAGCCGGCGCCGATGAGGAGGATCGGCCAGATGTAGCGGTCGGCGCCGCTGCCCATGTTCACGTTGGCGACGAAGATCAGGGCCCCGACGAAGAGTGCGACGAGCGCGAAGACCTGTCCCGCGTCGGGCTTGCGCAGCCGGCGGCTGCCGTCGGGAGCCGTCTCGAAGAGGGAGTGCGCGGTCGCGACGCCGCCGACGCCGAGGGGGACGACGATCCAGAACACCGCGTAGAGCAGGGCGCCGAGACCGTCCGCGAGGAAGAGCCCGAGGAAGACGATCCGTACCCAGGCGACCGGCAGTCCGAGGTGACCGGCGAGGCCGCGCGCGACACCGCCCAGCATCCGCCCTTCGGCGCTGCGGTACAGCTTGCGCACCGGTGGCTCCTCCGGGTCGGTGACCGGTGCACCGGCGGCTCGGGACGTGGCGGTTGGCATGGACCGATCGTCACACGTCCGGGTGGGGCGGGGCATCAGGGCCGTCCCCTACTCCCATATCAGGGAACGACCAGGGTCGCCGGGGGTGCCGCGGGCGCCCGCGGGTCGTCACCATGGAGCCATGACCCCTTCCACCGCCGCCGCGCCCCCCGGCGAAGCTCCCCCGGGCGCGCAGAGACCGCAGCTGAGGCGGAGTCCCCGGCAGAAGGTGGTGGCGGGGGTGTGCGGCGGGCTCGGCCGGTACTTCGACGTCGATCCGGTCATCTTCCGCGTCGTGCTCGGGGTACTCGCCGTCGCGGGCGGCACCGGTCTGATCCTCTACGGCTTCGCGTGGCTGCTGCTCCCGGTGGAGGGCGAGGAGGAGAACGAGGTCCGCAGGCTGCTCTCCGGCCGGGTCGAGGGCGCCTCGCTGGTGGCGCTCCTCCTCGCGCTGGTCGGCTGCGGGCTCTTCCTCGCGATGATCGGCAACAGCGGGGTGCTGGCGTTCGCCGCGCTGCTGGTACTGGCCGTCGCCGGGTTCGGAGTGTGGACGCGGCACGGCCGGCCGGCCGCGCCGGAGGGGGCGCCGGGCGCGGCCGACGGGGGCGCGGCTCCGCCCGCACCGGGTACGGCCCCGACCGCGCCGCCCTCCGGTCTCGGCACGGTGCCGCCCGAGGTCAAGGCGCCCCCCACGCCGTCCGGCCCGTCCTGGTGGCGCGACCCGATCGTCAAGGACGGCACCACGGGGCCGATGGGCGAGGGGTACCTCTGGGGCCCGGCGGACGCGCTGCCCGACCGGGACGACCGGCAGGCGGGCGCGGGCCGGGGGCGCGACGGGACCTTCGCACCGCGCGGCGCCACCGGGGCGAGGGAGCGGCGGGACCGGCCGCACGCCTTCGGCGGGCTGGTGCGGTTCCTCGCCGTCCTCGCCGGGGTGGCCGCCGCATGGCCGGGATGGCACACCCGCCCGCTGGGCGAGAGCCTGCAGATCGGGGCCGTCGCGGCCCTCGCGGTCCTCGGGCTGGGGCTGCTGATCTCGTCGTTCCTCGGCCGGACCGGTTTCGGGACGCTGGTGTTCGCACTGATCGTCACCGGGGTGCTCGCGGCGGCCTCCGTACTCCCCCGGGACATCGGGACGGCGTGGGCGCGGGCCCAGTGGCGCCCCACCACACCCGCCGCCCTCCAGCCGTCCTACGACATCGGCGCCGGCTCCGCCCGGCTCGACCTGTCCGGACTGGCGGTCCCGCCCGCGGCCACCCTGTCCACCCGGGTGGAGGCGGGGGCGGGTCGCGTGGTGGTCGTCGTACCCCGGGACGCCACGGTCCGGGTCCGGGCCGAGGTGGGGCTCGGGGACGTGACCCTGCCGGGGGACCCGGCCGGGCAGGACATCGACATCGCCCCGGACCGGCAGGCCACCCGCACCCTCGCGCCCCCGAAGGGCGCGGATCCGGCCGGCACGATCGAGCTGCGCCTGGAAGTCGGACTCGGACAGGTGGAGGTCACCCGTGCTGCTTCATGAGTTCCAGCCCGGCCGGGCGGTGACGGGCCTGACCATGCTGGCCCTGTCGGGCGGTTACGCGGCCGACTGGACCGGCGCCTGGCACGCGCCCCGGATCTTCTTCGTGGCGGTGCTGGGCGGCGGTCTCGTTCTCGCCGCGGCGGCCGCGGCGGTCGCCTACATGCTCCGGCGCCGGCGCGGCGGCAGGAGCGTGTCCAGCGAGAAGGGGCCCGACCCGGCGAGCAGCAGCGGCAGCCAGGCCATGAGGTAGACGAGGTCGTTGCCGTAGTAGTACGGGGTGGCCTGCCAGCTCACGGTCAGCCAGAGGCTCAGCGAGATCAGCGCGCCGCCGAGGGCGGCGATGCGGCCCCAGAGGCCGAGCAGGGTGCCGATGCCCACGGCGAGTTCGCCGAGCGCGAGGGCGTACCCGAAGCCGACCGGGCTGTGCAGCGCCAGATCGACGAGCCAGGGAGCACCGGCGGAGTCGCGGATCCCGCGCATCTGCTCACCGAGCGAACCGGCGCCGTTCGCGGACAGGAAGGCGCTGTCCGTCAGCTTGTCGAGCCCGGCGTAGATGAAGGTCACCCCGAGGAAGACGCGCAGCGGCAGCAGCGCGTACTGGCGCGCCTGCTCCCGCAGCCCCCTGGCCTCGCCGGGGACGCGTCCGTAACCGTTGTTTCCGTAGCCCTGCATGCACTGCCCCATCTTCCGTGGTCCCGTCAAGAGACCATACGTAAGAACACCCGTACGGGGTGGCTTGGGGCTGAGCATTTCCGCCGCTCGGGCTTGTTCAGCAGTCGGTGGGCCGGGAGGTCCGGGCCGCCGCGGCCGGCCTCCTCCGCCACCGGCGGCCGCGCGCTCGTACGTACGGCGGGATTCAGGACCTGAGGTCCAGGACGCGGACCGGCTCACCCGCCCACCGGGCAGGTGCCGTGGTCGCGATGATCGCCCCGTCCGGGCGGTCCGGTGTCGGCTGCGCCGTGTGACGGCTGTGAGCGGCGGCCCACGTCTCCTCCCGGGCCACGGCGAGCGCGGCGGCGAGGTCAAGGTCGAGGACCGTGATGCCGGGGAGCGAGGCGAGGTGTTCGGCGGTGCCGGGCCGGGCCCGGTCGGCTTCGACGAGCGCGCACGCCGGAACGTAGAGGAACCAGCCCGACTCGGCGTGCGCCCGGTGGATCAGGCGGGAAGCGAGGACGTTGCCCTGACCGGCCGCCGCCATCGCCGTGTCGTCCAGGACGATGTGCACGGGGTCGCTCACCGGCCGGTCACCCGCGCCAGACGCCGGTCGAGCTCGAGGTCCAGGTCGTCCTGCTCGGACGGCGTCGGGGCGTACCCGCTCCACTCCTTCAGCGCCGCCCTGGCCTGCTCCGCCCGCTCGGCCCGCTCCGCCGGCGTCAGCAGTGTTTCCGCCAGCCGCGCCAGGTACGCGCGCAGCGACAGACCCTCCGCCGCCGCGATCGCGGCCAGCCGGTCCTTGGCTTCCTCGGAGATACGGACATTGGCATCGGACATCGTCGTGCTCCTTCCCACCCACCTAGGGTACGGGTACGTACCCGTACCCCTACTTCTGCGGCATCCGGCCAGCCGCTGTGGGGCGGGCCCTGGGCGCCGTGCGGCGGGTGGGTGATGGGGCGCCGTGCGATCCGTGACCCGGGGTGCGGCCGGCAGCGTTCCTGGCCTGCGGGGCTGCGGGTGGGGAAAGCGTTCCGGCTCAGTCCGTCACGTCGATCCGGCAGCTGTTGGTCTCCACGCCGGCGGCCGTCACCACCTGGACGTCGACCGAGCCCGGCTCGACCTCCACCGGGACGGGCACGGTGAGGACGGTGTCGGTCGGGTTGGCGAAGCCGCCGGTGACCGGGATCAGCGGCACGTGGACGTGGACCGTCCCTATCCGGACGACGAGCCGGGCCAGTTCGCCGGGGCCGCCCGAGCCGGGGGGTACGAAGCCCGCGCCGCGGATCTCGATGTCGTCACCGGTACGGACGGGGGCGTCCAGGTCGCCGGCCTCGCGGGCCCGGACGACGGAGTGGACCACCGGCCGGCCGCCCTCCGCGTACTTCCCCGCGAAGTAGGTCGCCGCCGAGACCGCCACCAGCAGCGCGAGTCCCCACGGCAGGTCCGGGAGCTGCTCGGGCCTGCGGGCGAGGCGGACCGCCGCGAAGAGCACGGCGACGCCGCTCACCAGCACGTACTGCACGTCCGTGAAACTGCCGCGCCCGGAGTCGTCGGTCAGCAGGTCGGCGGCGCGCGGCCGGTCGGCCCGCAGCTTCTGGAGCCGCCGCTCCAGGACGCGTACGGAGACGACCCTGCGGACCACGACGGCGACCGCGCACACCAGCGCCAGCACCGTCAGCACTCCCGCCGAGCGCATCAGGTCCAGCCCTTCGACGAGCGCGTCGCGCTCGCCGTGGTCGGAGGCGCCGGCGAGCTGGAGGGAGAGGACGAGGACGGCGAAGACGGCGAGCAGCACCCAGACGGCGGCGACGGTCCGCGAGGTGGAGAGCCGGTTGTCCTCGCCGATGAGCGGGGCGAGCAGACCGCCGCGCGCCCGGTGGTACGAGGCGGCGACGGCGAGCAGCGCCGCGGTCACCGCTCCGGCGATCAGCCCGGCGGTCCGGGCGGTGGACCAGCCGGCCCCCACGGCGGTGGCCGTCTCCCCGAGGACGAGCACGACGAGGGCGCCCGCGAGGACCACCAGGGTCCGCTGCCGTACCTGGTGGAGCCAGGCGTCCCCGGCCTCCCGGCCGCGGTCGGCGACCGCCCGGGCGGAACCGGTGAGCTCGTCGGAGACCCACTGCCGGGAGGCCGAGGGCGACTGGGCCACCCCGGCGGGCAACCCCTTGCCGGCGGCGAACGCGTCCCGTTGTGCGAGGAAGGCGGCGACCGCGCGCCGGTGTCCCTCGTGTGCTCCGTGCGGGCAGTCGCCGCACGTACAGCCCCCGCCGTGCGCCCTGCCGGGCCTCGCCTCGTCCAACGCCACGACGTACGCCGCCCTTTCCCGCCCCGGTGGAACCAACTCACCCACGATGTCCCTGGATTGTGCCGTACCGGACGCCGCTCGGCCGCATCGGGTTTGCCGGGTGACCGATCCGGGCAACGGCGATCGTGCCGGGGAGGTCCGGACGCGGCGATGCCGCCGCTCCCACGGGGGGTGCGGCGGCATCGTCAGGGACCCGGGAGGACTACTCCCACTCGATGGTCCCCGGCGGCTTGCTCGTCACGTCGAGGACGACGCGGTTGACGTCGGCGACCTCGTTGGTGATGCGGGTGGAGATCTTCGCCAGCGTCTCGTACGGCAGGCGCGACCAGTCGGCCGTCATGGCGTCCTCGGAGGAGACCGGGCGCAGCACGATCGGGTGGCCGTAGGTGCGGCCGTCGCCCTGGACGCCGACCGAGCGGACGTCGGCGAGGAGGACCACCGGGCACTGCCAGATCTCGCGGTCGAGACCGGCCGCCGTCAGCTCCTCGCGGGCGATGGCGTCGGCCTCGCGCAGGAGGTCGAGGCGCTCCTTGGTGACGTCGCCGACGATGCGGATGCCGAGGCCGGGGCCGGGGAACGGCTGGCGCTGGACGATCTCCTCCGGCAGGCCGAGCTCCTGCCCGACCATCCGGACCTCGTCCTTGAAGAGCTGGCGCAGCGGCTCGATGAGCTCGAACTCGATGTCGTCGGGGAGACCGCCGACGTTGTGGTGGGACTTGATGTTGGCGGTGCCGGTGCCGCCGCCGGACTCGACGACGTCCGGGTAGAGGGTGCCCTGCACGAGGAAGGCGACCTGCTCGCCGTCGGCAGCGCCCTCGGCGACGATCTCGGCCTGCGCCTGCTCGAAGACGCGGATGAACTCGCGGCCGATGATCTTGCGCTTCTGCTCCGGGTCGGAGACTCCGGCGAGCGCGTCGAGGAAGCGCTTCTCGGCGTCGACGACCTTCAGCTGGACGCCGGTGGCGGCCACGAAGTCCTTCTCGACCTGCTCGGTCTCGCCCTTGCGCATCAGACCGTGGTCGACGTAGACGCAGGTCAGCTGCGAGCCGATGGCCTTCTGCACGAGGGCCGCGGCAACCGCGGAGTCCACGCCGCCGGAGAGGCCGCAGATGGCGCGCTTGGTGCCGACCTGCTCGCGGATGAGTGCGACCTGCTCGTCGACGACGTTGGTCGTCGTCCAGGTCGGCTCGATGCCGGCGCCCCGGTAGAGGAAGTGCTCCAGGACCTGCTGCCCGTGGGTCGAGTGCATGACCTCGGGGTGGTACTGGACGCCGTAGAGCTTCTTCTCGTCGTTCTCGAAGGCGGCGACGGGGACGACGTCGGTGGACGCGGTCACGGTGAAGCCCTCGGGGGCGGCGGAGCAGGCGTCACCGTGCGACATCCACACGGCCTGCTCGTCGGGCGTGCCCTCGAAGAGGGTGGAGCCCGACTTGCTGACGGTCAGCGGGGTGCGGCCGTACTCGCGGGCGCCGTTGTCGTCGACGGTGCCGCCGAGCGTGGTCGCCATCAGCTGGAAGCCGTAACACATGCCGAAGACCGGCACCCCGGCCTCGAACAGCGAACGGTCGATCGAGGGCGCCCCCTCCGCGTACACCGAGGACGGACCGCCGGACAGGATGATCGCGCGCGGGTTCTTGGCCAGCATCTCGGCCACCGGCATGGTGGACGGCACGATCTCGCTGTAGACCCGGGCCTCGCGGACGCGGCGGGCGATGAGCTGGGCGTACTGCGCGCCGAAGTCGACGACGAGAACCACGTCGGTGGTCATGTCGGGGGCGGCGGGGGGTGCTGCTGGCACGAGGCGGCCTTCCGGCGGTGAGAGGGGTCGGTCCTTCCATGCTACCGGCCTCGTCGAAGAGCCTTCCTCCTCCCGTTCCCGCCGCCGTCTCACCATCCGGGCTCCCGTGCGGGTGCGGCACGGGGCGGGTCCATACTGGCTGCCATGCGTCAGCACACGATCTCCGTCTTTACCTATGGCACCCGGCCCGCCGGGTGTCATGGTCGTGCTGCTTGAGCAACTGACGAGCACCCTTCCGGACGCCCCGGGCCGACAGGCCCGGGGCGTCTTGGCGTTCGGGGGCCGTCGGCCGGGGCCCGTACCCCGATCAGGAGTCCGACCATGACCCTCACCACCACCCCGGCCACCACCCCCACCGCGAAGACGACGGCCATGAAGACCGCGACCGAGGCGACCGGCGCGCGCACCGAGGAGGCCGCCGAGCTGATCGGGGGCGCCCGCGAGCGGATCGACGCCCTGGACGACCGGATCATCGGTCTCGTGCAGGAGCGGATGGCGGTGTCCGCGGTCATCCAGGAGGCGCGGATCACCTCAGGGGGCCGCCGGGTGAACCTCTCCCGCGAGATGGAGGTGCTCGGCCGCTTCCGCGACGCGCTCGGGAAGCCCGGCACCCCGCTCGCGATGACGCTGCTGGAACTCTGCCGCGGCCGGGTGTGACCCCGGCGCGGTGCCGGGGTGCGGAGCGCGCCCGCGCGGCCGCACCCCGTTCGGGCCCGGTCTCACCCGTACGGAGGGTGACCGGGCCGGGGCGGCCCTCGCCGTCCGGGGTGTCCGCGCCGGCCGGGGGCGGCATCGGCAGGACGGCGCGGGGCCCCGTCGGGACGTGTGACGTGTCCCGGGTGCGTCGTGGGACCGCGTTCCGGCGTTGGTGACCGGCCGGCGAGGGACAGCAGCCCGGTCACCCCGAGGGGGGCCGGCTCCGGGCACGCCCGGGGCCGGCCCCCACCCGCTTCCACGCCCACGGCTCCGGGCCCCGGCCTCTCGGAGAAGCCGGGACCCCGTTGCTCAGACCTTCGGCGGTACGGCCGGGATGCCCAGGAACGGCAGCCGCAGCGCGCCGAACGCCTCCTGGGGGACCACCGGGGCGGCCGGCTTCACCGCCGCCAGCCGCTCGTACGCCGCACCCTGGGCGGGTCGCGGGTCCGGCTCCCCCTTGTTGGGCCAGAAGGACATGGCCCGCTCGGCCTGTGCGGTGATCGTCAGCGACGGGTTGACGCCGAGGTTGGCGGAGACCGCCGAACCGTCGACGACCGAGATGCCGGGGTGGCCGTGCAGCCGGTGGTACGGGTCGATGACGCCCTCGCCCGCGCTCGCCCCGATCGGGCAGCCGCCGAGGAAGTGGGCGGTGAGCGGGGTGCCCATCAGCTCGCCGATGTTGGAGCCGGCGAATCCGTTGATCTCCGCCGCGAGCAGCGAGGCGGCCCGGGTGGCTTCCGCGATCTGCGTCGGGTTCGGGGCGCCGTGGCCCTGCCGGGCGGTGAGCAGGCCCTTGCCGAGGCCGCTCGGCTTGCGGTAGGCGGTCAGCGAGTTGTCGAGCGACTGCATGACGAGCCCGATGATGGTCCGCTCCGACCACTTGCGGTTGGAGAGCGAGCGGACCGCGAGCGCCGGGTGCTTGACGACGCTGCCGAACCAGGCCAGGACCCGCCGCCGGGCGTACGGCACCTGGAGGATGGTGAGGCCACCCATGGCGTTGGAGCCCTTGCCGTAGCGGACGGGCTCGATGTGGGTGCTGGCGTCCGGGTGGATCGACGAGGTGATGGCGACGCCCTTGGTGAAGTCGGGCTTCGTGCCGTGCCGTCGGCGGTAGCGCCGGTCGCTGGTCTGCGCCCCGACCAGCCCCTCGGAGTTGGTACGGGTCAGTTCGCCGAGGCGGTCCGAGAGCCGGGGCAGCCGCCCCTCGTCCTTCATCCGGTGCAGCAGGGTCTGGGTGCCGTACGTGCCCGCCGCGACCACCACGTGACGGGCCCGGAGCGTCCGGGGCTTCGCCCTGCGGCGGTGGGTGGGGACGATCTCGACGCGGTGGCCGCCTCCCGGTGAGGCCGGGTCCTCGGTGACGGAGACCACGGTGGTCATGGGGTGGACGACCGCACCGGCCTTCTCGGCGAGGTGGAGGTAGTTCTCGGTGAGGGTGTTCTTCGCTCCGTGGCGGCAGCCGGTCATGCAGGCGCCGCACTCGGTGCAGGCCTTGCGGTCGGGCCCGGCGCCGCCGAAGTACGGGTCGGCGACCGTGCCGCCGGGCTCCGCCTTCGCGGTGCCGTCGGCGTCCCGGCCGTCGCCGAAGAACACCCCGACCGGCGCCAGGTGGAAGGTGTCGCCGACGCCCATCGCCTCGGCGGCCGCCTTGAGGTGCTGGTCGGAGGGGGTGATCGTCGGGTTGAGCCGGACCCCGAGCATGCGGGTCGCCTGGTCGTAGTAGGGCCGCAGCTCCTCCTGCCAGTCGGTGATGCCGGCCCACTGGCGGTCCTCGAAGAAGGCCGCGGGCGGGACGTACAGCGTGTTCGCGTAGTTCAGCGAGCCGCCGCCGACGCCGGCGCCGGCCAGCACCATGACCTTGCCGAGGAGGTGCACCCGCTGGATGCCGTAGAGGCCGAGGGCGGGGGCCCAGAGGTAGTTCTTCAGGTCCCAGGAGGTCTTGGGGAGCGTCTGGGGGGTGAAGCGGCGGCCCGCCTCCAGGACACCGACCCGGTACCCCTTCTCGGTCAGCCGGAGCGCCGAGACCGCGCCGCCGAAGCCCGAGCCGACGACCAGCACGTCGTAGTCGAAGGCGGTGTCGTCGGTGACCGGCGCATCGGCGACCGGCTCACCGGCGGCCGTCCCGCCGGTGACCGGCGCACCGGTGACCGGCGCACCGGTGACCGGGAGGTCCCGGTTCGGGGCATGGCTGTCCTCGGGCATGGCTCTCCTCGTTCTCGTCGCTGCGTCGTTCCCGCCGCCCGCGCCCTCGCGGTGCCGCGCGGCGCGGGCGGCGGTCGGGACCTGCTGGTCGTCGTGGACGGCGGCGCGCGGGTCAGCGCAGCCGGAACGCCTTCATCACCTTCAGGCTGCTGCTCATGAACGCCGCGTACTTCTCGTCGTCCATGCCGAACGACGGGGCGAGCGGGATGAGCCGCTGCTGGGCGACGGTCTGGGCCTCGGTGTATTTGAGGATGCCCTCGGAGCCGTGGCGGCGGCCGAGACCTGAGTCCTTCATGCCGCCCATCGGGGACTGCACGCTGCCGTAGGCGGGGGCGTACCCCTCGTTGATGTTGACGGTGCCGGTGCGCAGCCGGGCGGCGACCTGGTGGCCGCGACGGCCGTCCTTGGTCCAGACGCTCGCGTTGAGACCGTACGGGGTGGCGTTGGCGAGCTCCACCGCCTCGTCCTCGTCGCGGAAGCGGTAGACCGAGACGACCGGGCCGAAGGTCTCCTGGGTGCAGACCTCCATCGGCGCCTCGACGCCGTCGAGGATGGTCGGCTCGTAGAAGAGCGGGCCGATGTCGGGGCGCGCCCGGCCGCCCGCGACGAGGGTGGCGCCCTTGGCGACGGCCTCGTCCACGTGCCGGACGACGGCCTCCAGCTGGCGTTCCCCGGCGAGCGAACCCATGTCGGCGCCGTAGGTGAGGGAGCCGCCGAGCCGCATCGCCCTGGTGCGGGCGGCGAACCGGGCCAGGAAGTCGTCGGCGACGGACTCGTGGACGTAGAGCCGTTCGATGGAGATGCAGAGCTGCCCGGCGGAGGAGAAGCAGGCGCGGACGGCGCCGGCGGCGGCCTTCTCGACGTCCGCGTCGGCGAGCACCAGCATGGCGTTCTTGCCGCCGAGCTCCAGCGAGACGCCGACGAGCCGGGCCGCCGCGCCTTGTGCGACCTCCCGGCCGGTGCGGGTGGAGCCGGTGAAGGAGACGTAGTCGGCGCGCTGCACGACCTCCGGGCCGACGACCGGTCCCTCGCCGAGCACCACCTGGAAGACCTCGGCGGGGAGGCCGGCCTCGATCAGCAGGTCACGGGCCCAGAGCGCGGTCAGCGCGGTCTCGGTGTCGGGCTTCATCACCACGGCGTTGCCGGCGACGAAGGCGGGCAGCGCGTCGCCGACGGAGAGCTCCAGCGGGTAGTTCCAGGGGGCGATCTGGCCGATGACCCCGCGCGGCTGGCGCAGTTCGGTGACCTTGGTGAGGGTCGGTACGACCCCGGTGTGCCGCTTCGGGCGCAGGTAGGCGGGGGCCTTGCGCCCGTAGTGGCGGGAGGCGACGGCGACCGCCAGCACCTCCTCGTGGGCGTGCAGCCGGGCCTTGCCGGTCTCCAGCTGGATGAGGTCGAGCACCTCGGCCTGGCGCTGGAGGACGAGGTCGTGGAAGCGGAGCAGGACGGCGGCCCGGGTGCGTACCGGGGTGGCGGCCCAGACGGGCTGGGCGGCGCGGGCCCGTTCGAAGGCGGTAGCCACGTCCTCGGGGGTGGACTCCGGCAGGTCGGCCAGCTTCTCGCCGGTCAGCGGGGTGTGGTTGGCGGTCCGTCCGGATCCGACGACTCCGCGGACCAGCCGGGCGACCAGGTCGGGGGTGACCACGTCGGCCGCCGTGCGCGCGCCCGCGGGGGCCGCCGCGACCGGATTGGTGCCCGCCGCCGCCCGCGCTCCGGCCGCCTGTGTTTCCGTTGCCTGCGAGTCCGTCATGAGGCCGAGGGTAAGTGCACCGGCGGCCTTTGGGTACCCGTGGGTAACGGCCTTTTCACACTCCTCCCATGCAGCCAGTGATCGCTGGCGACATAACCGCTGATCAGCTCCGTTCCGGATGCGAAAGCGAAAATCCGGGGCGGGGGCCCTGTCGGCGCGCAGCCCCCGCGCCCGCCGTGGGCCGCTCCCGTCTCACTCGTCGCCGGAGGGCGGGGTCCAGCTCCTGAGCATCGTGTCGAAGAGATCCCGGGTGTTCTCCCAGTCGTCCACCGGCGCGGTCAGGTAGAGCGCGTACTCCGGGCCTCCGGTGCCGCCGAAGTACATCTGGTCGATCCCCCGCCGCTCCCCCGGATGGTCCTTCGTCTCCGTCCAGGTGAAGTCCCAGAGTGAGCCGGAGTGGTCGCGGAAGGTGTTCTGCTCCAGGGAGACGCGCGCGTACCCGGGGAGCCGGTCCTCGAGGTTCTTCTCCATGGCGAGCATGTGGGCGTACGGGGTGTCGAAGTCGGGTTCCCCGTCGACGCTGATGCGGATGCGGTGTCCGCCCCCGTCCGGGGTGTAGTCGATCTGGGTGCCCTCGGTCCGGCGCTCCCAGCCCTCCGGCACGGCGAGACTGAAGCCGGCCGGGTCGTCCACCCGCTTCCACCCCGGTGGTGTCACGGCGTCCACCGAACCGGTGCCCCCGGACGACGCGGCGACGTCGCTCGGGTCGTCGCTCGGGTCGGTGGAGGGGCCGTCGGACGGGCCGGCGGTGGACCCCCGCGCGGTGACGGTGGGCGTGGGCGGTCCGGCCTCGTCGTCGGCGCGGTTCACGTACCGCACGGCACCGAGTCCGGCTCCGGCGCCGAGCACCACCGCCACCACCACGGCCACCAGAGTGCGGCGCCGCCGCGACCGGCTCCCCGGGCCCGCGCCCGGGCCGGTGGGGGGCCGGGGCGCTCCGAACGCACCGGTGCCGGCCGGTGGCGCGGCCACGCCGTACCCGGGCGCGGGGGCGCCGGACACGGGGGCGGGCGAGGAGTACGCGGGCGTGGCGGACGTCTGCCCGGACGGCCCCGGCGGGGTGGGCGCACTCTGTGCCGCCGGTCCCGGCTGCCGCGTGGTCGGCGCGGTCCGGTCCCGCTGCCCGGACGGCCCTTCCCGATCCGTCCGCGCGTACGGCGCGCCCGGTCCGGGCGGCGTCCCACC
The DNA here is from genome assembly GCF_029167645.1 of Streptomyces sp. AM 2-1-1. Taxonomy (NCBI): domain Bacteria; kingdom Bacillati; phylum Actinomycetota; class Actinomycetes; order Kitasatosporales; family Streptomycetaceae; genus Streptomyces; species Streptomyces sp. AM 2-1-1. The sequence goes on from NZ_CP119147.1 coordinate 2,745,678, forward strand.
CGGGTAGGGCCGCGTGTCCACGTACACCTGCGCGGTGCGCGGCTCGCGGCCCGTCAGCACGCTCCGCAGCATCCGCTCGGTCTCGGCGGCCGAGGGCCGCCCGGCCGGGTCCTTGCGGAGCAGGGCGGCGATCACCGGCCCGAGGGTCCCGGCCGTCGCGGGCATCGACGGTTCGTCCGAGACGATCGCCTGCATGGTCACGAGGGGGGACGACCGGCGGAAGGGGGACCGGCCGTCGATCGCCGCGTACAGCGTGGCGCCCAGCGACCAGAGGTCCGACGCCGGCCCGGGGTCGTGGCCCTGCACCCGCTCCGGCGCCAGGTAGTCGATGGAGCCAATGAGTTCGCCAGTCCGGGTGATCGTCGAGTCGCCCTCGATGGCGGCGATGCCGAAGTCGGTGAGGAGGACCTGTCCGTTGCGGGCGAGCAGCACGTTGCCGGGCTTGACGTCCCGGTGCAGCACCCCCGCCGCGTGCGCGGCACCGAGCGCGCCCAGCACACCGAGGCCGATCCGCGCCGCTTCGTGCGGGGTGACCTCACCGTTCTCCTTGGCGGAGTCGGCGAGCGACGGGCCGTCGACGTACTGCATGACGATCCACGGCCGGTCGTCGTGGTCGAGGACGTCGTGGACGGTGACGACGCCGGGGTGGCTGATCCGCGCGGCGGCCCGCGCCTCCTTGCGGGTGCGCGCGTGCAGCACCGCCCGGTCGGCCTCGGCGACGTACAGGCCCGCGGTCAACTCCTTGACGGCGACCGTGCGGTGGAGCACCTCGTCCTCCGCCCGCCACACCTTGCCCATGCCGCCCCGGCCCAGCACGTCCACCAGGCGGTACCGCCCCGCGAGCACCAGGCCGGCCGCCGTCGCCGCGACCCTTCCGGTGCGCCTGCCGTCGCCGCTGCCGCTGTTCGATGAGTGATCCACGTCTCGTCCCCGCCCCGTTCCTCGGGTGCCAGGTTACGGAGGGCCCCGGAGCCGGGGAACCTCGCACCGCCTCACGAGACCGCACTGTGATGCCCCGGAGGGCGTCGTACCGGAACATTCCGGACCGTCAGGAGGTGACCTTGTACGAGGAGATGACCTGTTGGTAGATCGAGGTGACCTGGTCGCGCTCGTTGACGGGGCCGATGACCTGGATGATGTGGTAGCGGCCGTCGACGACCATCGCGAGGTTGCGGACGTACACCTCACGGCCGTTTACGTCCTGCCAGGTGTACTGCCCCTCGGCCATGGCCTGCCGACCGACGTCGACCCGGCGGAGCCCGGTCGCCGTCGACCAGGAGGAGTCGCGGAAGGGCTGCAACTCGGCCTCCCTGTCCCGCTGGTACGCCAGCGGGTCGGCGCCGTTGGCCCGCACGGTGTCCCGGCCCGGCACGATCAGCAGGCTGAACCCGTCGCTGCCGTAGCGGACCTGCCGGTCCGCGTTGGCGGGGCTGCGCTGCCAGTCCTTCAACACGCCCACCTCGAACCCCTCCGGGTCCTTGCGGAGCGTGTACCCCGGCGGGAGCGCGACGGCGGAGCGGCTCGTCTGCGGATCCTGGGTGCCGGGCGCCGACGAGGCCGCGTCGGAGGCGGACGGGGAGGGCTTCTCCGCCGGCGGCGCGGAGCCCGAGGGCGCCGCCGAGCCGGTGGCCGCCGGGGTGGGCGCGGCGCCCGTGCGGGTGGCGTCCTCGTTCTTCGGCAGGAACGCGACCGCGTAGACCACGGCCCCGGCCAGCGCCAGCAGGATGAGCAGGAGGAGCAGCCTGCCGAGGCGGCGCGGCGGCCTGCCGCCCTTGTCGCGCAGCACCTTGGGCTCGCGCGGCTCCCGGGGCGGACGTCGCTCCTGGGGCTCCGGAGGCTGGTGGTACGCCTGTGGCCGGGGCGGCTCGCGGTAGGCCCGCTCGTCCGGCTCCGGGTGGGCGCGCAGCCCCAGGGACTCCAGCCCGCCCTCCTCCTGGAGGCCCGGGCCGCCCTGCCGGCCCTGGCGGTGCCGGCCCTGGGACGCGGAGCGGAAACGGCCCCTGCGCCTGCGGACGAGTTCGCCCTTGCGGCGGACGATGGGCAGCTTGCCGGCGTCGGCGGCGGGCAGCGGGACGACGTCCGCTCCGGCCTCGGGCTCCGGCGCGGAGCGGACGAGGGAGCGCAGCCAGCCCCGCAGCTCCTCGAAGTCGGGCCGCTCGGCGGGGTCCTGGCGCAGCAGGGACTCCACGACGGGGCGCAGCGCCCCGCACTCCTCCGCGAAGGCGGGCGGTTCCCCGCACACCATCTGGACCAGCTCGGCGGCGTTCTCCTCCGGGTAGGGGGCGTGCCCCTGGACCGCGCGGTAGAGCAGGGCGCCGAGCGCCCAGAGGTCGGTGGCGGGGCCGATGGGCGGGGCGAGCTGCCAGTTCTCGTGGACCGGTCCGGCCTGCTCCGGCGCCCACCGCTCGGTGACGGCACCGACGACGGCGATCCGGGCCTGCCGGGCGCGCTCGGCGGCGAGCGGGGTGGCCGGCCCCCGGTACACGGGCCCCTGGTCGCCGGAGGCGACGACGGAGTCCCAGCCCCCGGCCGGGACGCGCTCGACATCGGCCCGGGTCCGTGCGGCGGGCGACGACTCGCGGTGGGCGTCCGCCCGCAGGGCGTCGGCACCGGAACCGCCCGCGGACACGGGGCGGCCCGAGTGGCCGTCCTCCCAGGACCCCGCGAGGTGGACGCGGCGGCCCGGCGCGGCCGGGCCCGGGTCCTGCGGGTCGTCGTCGTCCTCGTCGTCCTCGTCGTCGTAGCGGTCGGGGTAGAGGTCCGCGGACGAGCGGCCCCACCCACTGGGCAGCGGCGGCAGCGCTCCGGCGGCGGGGCGCGGCGGAACATGCGGCTCCGGCTCCTCGGCCGCCCGCTGCTCCTCCTCGGCCGCCCGCTCCTCTTCGGCCAGGCGCTGCTCCTCCTCGGCCCGGCGGCGTTCCTCGGCGCGCAGCTGCTCCTCGGTGACGCGGGCCGTTGCCGCCCGGGTACCCGCCCGGTAGGCCGCTATCGCGCCGGCCCGGGCGGCCCGCAACTGGGCGGAGGACCCCGCGCCGGGCTCGGCGGGCGGCAGCGCGGCGCCTGCGGGCGCGGCGGACTCCGGGGGCAGGTGGCGCGGGACCGCGGGGGCGGCCGGACGGGGCACCAGCTCCTGCCCCCCGCCCTCCGGGCGCGGGAACGCCTCCGGCTCGTACCCGGCGGGCCGCGCCGGGGCTCCCTGCGCGTACGGGTCGCGGGCTTCGTGCTCCGGCGCGTACGGGTCGGGTCCGGCGGGCCGCGCCGGGGGGAGCGCGGCGGGGAGGTACCCGCCGCCGTACCCGGCGTCCTCGGCGGCCGGCAGCGCAGGGGGGAGCGGGGCGGGCGGCGCGGTGGCGCGTCCGCCCCGGTCGCCGTGTCCGGGGCCGTCGGGGTCCCGGCCGTCGTCGTCCTCGTCCCCGCCGTCGCCGGTTCCCTCGCCACCGTCGTCGAAGGGCTCGCCGGACGTGTCGCCGAAGCCGTCGTCGCCTTCGTGCCGCTGGAGCGGGATCCCCGGATCGTCCTGGTCGGGCCGGGGCACGGTGACGTACCCGCAGAGGGCCTCCTCGGCGGCGCCCGCCGCGAGGCCGGTCAGCATCACCCGGCCGTCGTCGCAGACCAGCACCGTGCGCACGGTGATGTTGCGGTGGGTCCAGCCGTGCGCGTGCAGCACCCGCAGGGCGGTGAGCACGTCGGAGCCGATCTCGGCGGCGCGGTACGGGTTGAGGGGGCGTTCCGCCAGGAGCGCGGCGAGCGGCCGGGCCGGGACGAGTTCGCTGACGATCCAGAGCGAGCCCGCCTCGGCGAACACGTCGAAGACCTGGTCCAGCCGCGGGTGGTCCGGCACCTGGGCGGCGGTCTGCGCCGCCTCTATCGCCCGGCGGACCGCGGGGTCGGAGGAGCGGCGTACGGCCCGGCCGGAGGCCCTGCGCACCGGCGAGGGGTGTCCGTCGCCGTCGAGCACCTCGGCGTCGACGACCTCGGGCAGCGGGACCTGCCGGACCAGGACCTCCTGGCCGCTGTAGGTGTCGAAGGCCCGCGTCTCGACGAGTTCGTAGGCGTCGGAAGGCGGCAGCGGAAGGCGGTAGCGGTCGGCGAGCACCCGACCCGCGTAGTCATCCACGACGCCTCCCCAGAGCGCACGGTCCCCCGGTCATGAGATCCGCACGACCTGTCGTCCCACGGTCGTTTCCGTACATATGACACGCCCTCACGGCTGCGCACGGTTCTCGCCCTCTTACGATACGTGGCAGGACGCGGCGGTGCGTCCGGGTCGCGCCAACCCGGACGGTCCGGGCCCCCGCGGGCGGGGGCCGACGGCGCGGTGACCGCCCGCCGGAGGCGGTCACCGCGTGGCCTCAGTCCTTCTGCGCGAAGGTGGCGAACGCCGTCTCGCGCAGGGTGCGGCACTCCTTCGCGTCCCACTCGGCGGCCGGGCAGCTCACCATGATCGAGTAACCGTGGGTGGAGTCGGCCCGGAAGCCGCGGTTGAGGACGTGGATCCGCTCACCGTTCTGGGTGCGCTCGAACTCCCAGTCCGCGACGGTCGGATAACCGCGGTAGTCGACCTTCTCGATGCCGATGTGCCGGTAGTCGTTGCTCATGGCCCGCGTCCCCGCGACCGCCGCCGACCAGGCCGCGGCGGCGTCCTTGCCGGGCGAGCTGTTGTAGTCGACCTGGACGCGCGGGAAGTCGCCCTTCGAGGCGTTGTAGACGCCGCCGGAACTGGTGCCGGCTATGTCGGTGCGCCGGTAGGAGGCGGGCATCGCCATGGAGAAGTGGAAGCGGCTGTCGGTGACCTTCGCGTACCCCTGCGGCAGCGCGTCGGGGTCCTCGCTCCGCGGGGGCGCGCTCTTCGACGGCGTGGGGGACGCCGACGGGGTACCGGCCGGGGAGGGGGTTGCGGAGTCCTCGGACTTCCCCTGCCCCTCCGTACCGTCGTCGTCCTTGCCGGAGGCGTCGGCCCCACCGGTGGATGCGGCCGGACTCCCCTGCGTCCCCGCGCCCTTGGTGTCGGAGTCGTCTCCGCCGAGGTTGAGCGCGAGCACCGTGCCGACGACGGCCAGCACCACGACACCGGCGATGATCGCCAGGGTCCGGCGCGGCACCACGTCGGTGAGCGAGGCACGGGGGGACGCACCGGTCCCGCGCGGCGGCACCGGTCCGGACGCCGAGGCCGTGACGACACCGGCGCCGGCCGCCGTACGGCCGGCGGCGGGCCGCTCGCCGGTGGCGGTCGGGCCGGACGGGGCCGCCTCGGCCGGGGTCGCGGCGGACGCACCCGCCGCCCCCGCGGCGGCGGCCTTCGAGTTGCGCACCGAGCGCAGCGCGCCGCGCAGACGGTCGCGGGTGCCCTCGCCGGCCGGGGTGGGCGCCGGCGTCCGCGCGTCGGCCGGGGGCGGGGTGGGCCCGTCCGCGGAGGCCGGCCCCACCCCGGTGGGCAGCGACATGATCCGGGTGGCGTCGGCGGCCGGCTGCTCCGGCGCGTTGACGACGGCGGTGAGCAGGGCCCGCGCACCGGCGTCGTCGAGCCGCTGCTCGGGGTCGCGGGCGAGGAGGCCGTAGATGACGTCCTTCAGCGGCCCGGCGTTCTTCGGCGGGTCGAGCGGTTCGGTCATCACGGCGGTCAGCGTCGCGATGGCCGAGCCCTTGTCGTACGGAGGGCTGCCCTCGACGCTCGCGTAGAGCAGACCGCCGAGCGACCAGAGGTCGGCGGGCGGTCCGGGCTTGTGGCCGCGGGCGCGCTCCGGCGAGATGTACGAGGGGGCGCCGACCAGCATCCCGGTGGAGGTCACCGAGGGGTCGCCTTCGACCTGCGCGATGCCGAAGTCGGTGAGGACCACCCGGCCTTCCTGGGACATCAGCACGTTGGACGGCTTCACGTCCCGGTGCAGGATCCCCTCGCGGTGCGCGGAGCGCAGCACGTCGAGGATGGCGAGTCCGACCTCCGCCGCCCGTCGGGGCGTCAGCGTGCCGTCCTCACGGATCACTTCGGCGAGGGACTTGCCCTCGACCAGTTCCATGACGATCCACGGCCGGTCGTCCTCGTCGACCACGTCGTAGACGGTGATGGCGCTGGTGTTGCGGATGCGCGCGATCGCCTTCGCCTCGCGCAGCGTGCGCGTGATCAGCCGTCGCTTCTCGTCCTCGTCGATGGCCGTGGGGAACCGGAGTTCCTTCACCGCGACCGTACGGCCGAGGGTCTCGTCCTCGGCGCGCCAGACGGTACCCATGCCGCCCCGGCCGAGCACCTTCCCGAGCCGGTACCGCCCCGCGAGAAGACGTCCCTCGGTGTCCCGTTGGGGCCCGTTTGCCTGCTCCGCCTCCGACATGCGTCCCCTCTGCGATCAACCCGCCCTGGCAGAGCGTTCATTGTCCCTCACCCCGGGACCGGTTCTGGTGCCGGGTCCGGGCTCGGCCACGACTCGGCCGACGACGGTATGTCCGCGGGCGGCCGGCCGGGCTCCGGCGCCGCCCGGACCGTACTCCGTCCGCTCGGGCGCCGCGACCAGCGAACCACAGATCTCCGGCGCACTCCGCCTCTTCGTCCTCCGGGCCGGGAACCGGCCCGCAGGCGCGCTCCATTGTGCGCTCGGGTGCCCGCTCGTCGCCCTCCCATGCGTCGACGGGCCGACGACCGGAGGCGACGGCCGGGCGACAGGAAGGCGCGCGACGGTGACGGAGACCGGCGGGCGCACGGGAAGGAGGACGCGACACGGCGGAACCGGCCGCCCGGCGCGCGGGTCGGCGCCGGGCCGCGGGACGCCCCGTCAGATCGGCACGATGTCCGGGGCGCCGAGCCGTGCCGCGTCGGCGGTCAGGTCGTCGGGCTGGCGCTGCGACTCCCGTTCGGCCTCGACCCGCTTCTCGTAGTGCTCCACCTCGCGGTCGACCCGGTCGGTGTCCCAGCCCAGCACCGGGGCCATCAGCTCCGCGCAGACACGGGCGCTCAGGGTGCCCCGGTCGAAGGTCTCGATGGAGATCCGGGTCCGCCGGGTGAGCACGTCGTCGAGGTGGCGGGCGCCTTCGTGCGAGGCGGCGTAGACGATCTCGGCGCGAAGGTAGTCGTCGGCCGCGGGCAGCGGTTCGCCCAGCGACGGGTCCTCCCCGATGAGCGCGAGGACCTCCTCCGCCATCGAGCCGTACCGGTTGAGCAGGTGCTCCACCCGCACCACGTGGAGTCCGGTGGCGGCGGCGATCCGGGCGCGGGCGTTCCACAGGGCGCGGTACCCCTCGGCGCCCAGCAGCGGGATGTCCTCCGTGACGCACTCGGCGACCCGCTGGTCGAGCCCGTGCACGGCCTCGTCCACGGCGTCCTTCGCCATCACCCGGTACGTCGTGTACTTGCCGCCCGCGACCACCACCAGGCCGGGCACCGGGTGCGCCACCGTGTGCTCGCGGGAGAGCTTGCTGGTGGCGTCCGACTCGCCGGCCAGCAGCGGGCGCAGCCCGGCGTAGACGCCTTCGACGTCGTCCCTGGTGAGGGGGGTGGAGAGCACGGTGTTGACGTGTTCGAGGAGGTAGTCGATGTCGGCGCTGGAGGCGGCCGGGTGGGCCTTGTCGAGGCTCCAGTCGGTGTCCGTGGTGCCGACGATCCAGTGGCGCCCCCAGGGGATGACGAAGAGGACGGACTTCTCGGTCCGCAGGATCAGGCCGGTCGAGGAGTGGATGCGGTCCTTCGGCACGACGAGGTGGATGCCCTTGGAGGCACGGACGTGGAACTGCCCGCGCTCGGCGATCAGCGCCTGGGTGTCGTCGGTCCACACGCCGGTCGCGTTGACCACCTGCCTGGCCCGGACCTCGTAGCGGCCGCCGGTCTCGACGTCCTCGACGAGGGCGCCGACGACGCGTTCGCCCTCCCGGAGGAATCCGGACACCCGCGCGCGGTTGGCGGCGTGCGCGCCGTAGCTGACCGCGGTACGCACCAGGGTGGCGGTGAAGCGGGCGTCGTCCATCTGGGCGTCGTAGTACTGCAAGGCTCCGACCAGGGCGTCCTTGCGGAGCGCGGGGGCGACGCGCAGGGCGCTGCGGCGGGAGAGGTGGCGGTGGACGGGGAGGCCGCGGCCGTGCCCGGAGGAGAGCGACATCGCGTCGTAGAGCGCCACGCCGGAACCCGCGTACAGCCGCTCCCACCCCTTGTGCTGCAGGGGGTAGAGGAAGGGGACCGGTTTCACCAGATGGGGCGCGAGGCGTTCCAGCAGGAGTCCGCGTTCCTTGAGCGCCTCGCGGACCAGGGCGAAGTCGAGCATCTCCAGGTAGCGCAGGCCGCCGTGGATGAGCTTGCTGGATCGGCTGGAGGTGCCGGAGGCCCAGTCGCGGGCTTCCACCAGGCCGGTGGCGAGGCCGCGGGTGGCGGCGTCCAGTGCCGTGCCGGCACCGACCACGCCGGCCCCGACGACGAGCACGTCCAGTTCGCGCTCGGCCATCGCGGCGAGCGCCTCGGCCCGCTCGGCGGGTCCCAGTGTCGATGTCCTCAACTCTGCCTCCCGGTGGATCGGGGTGGGCGGGTGCCCGGGCGATGCGTCCGGTCACCGTGGGGCCGGGACGGCCGTGCCCACGTCCCGATTCTGTCCGCGTACCGCGACTTCAGCCACCGCCTGTGGACGGCACCCGGGGGACGGGGGACGACAGCGGTCATCCCGTACGACATAAATGCGACATACAGGTCATATTTACGCCTAGTCTGAACTGGCACAGCCCACAGCGGTTGCGCTTCCGGTCCTCATGGTCCTCTGGGAAGGACGACCCCCGCATGCCCGCAGACCTCGCCGTCATCGGACTCGGTCACCTCGGCCTGCCCCTCGCCCGAGCGGCGGTCGCCGCCGGCATCGACACCCTCGGCTACGACACCGATCCCGGCCCGTACGCCGACCTCAGCGCCGGGCGCACCCCGGTCGAGGGCTCCCTCACCGCGTCCGAGGTCCGCCGGATGCTCTCCCGGGGCTTCCGCCCCACCACCAACGCCACCGAACTCGGCCGGGTCCGCACCGCGGTGATCTGCTCCCCCACCCCCCAGCGGAGCGACCGCACCGTCGACCTGACCGCCCTCGGCGACGCGGCCCGCGCCCTGGCGGCCCGGCTGCGCCCGCACACCACGGTGCTGCTGGAGTCGGCCGTACCGCCCGGCACCACCGAGACCTTCCTGCGCGGGCTGCTCGAAGAGGGGTCCGGGCTCCGCGCGGGACGCGACTTCCACCTCGCCTGCTCCCCCGGCCGCCTGGACCCCGGCAACCGCACCCACACCTACGCGAGCACCCCGAAGGTCATCGGCGGTCTCACCCCTGCCTGCACCGAGTCCGCCGCCGCGTTCTACGGCCGGCTGACCGACAAGGTGGTACGGGCCAGGGGCCCGCGCGAGGCGGAGATGACCAAGGTGCTGGAGACAAACTTCCGGCACGTGAACATCGCCCTCGTCAACGAGATGGCGGTGCTCTGCCACGACCTCGGCGTCGACCTCTGGGACGTCATCCGGTGCGCCGAGACCAAGCCCTTCGGCTTCCAGGCGTTCCGCCCCGGCCCCGGCGTCGGCGGCCACGGCGTCGCCCTCGACCCCGGCACCGTCCCGGGCCACACCCCCGCCACCCCGCTTCGCCTGGTCGCCATGGCGCAGGAGATCAACGACCGCATGCCGAACTACGTCATCCGGCGCAGCGCCACCCTGCTCAACGAGCACGGCAAATCGGTGCGGGGCGCCCGCATCCTCCTGCTCGGCGTCACCTACAAACCGGACAACGCCGACCAGGAGGCGGCACCGGCCCGCGAGATCGCGAGCCGGCTGACGGACCTGGGCGCCCAGATCGGCTACCACGACCCGCACGTCCTGGACTGGCGCGTCCGCGACGTCCCCGTCCCCCGGGCCGACTCGCTGTACGAGGCGGCGGCAGCGGCCGACCTGACGCTGCTCCTCCAGCACCACCGGACGTACGACCTCCAGGGCCTCGCGGTGAAGGCGCAGCTGCTCCTCGACACCCGGGGCGCCACCCCTGCGGGGGCCGCGCACCGGCTGTGAGGCGGAGGGAGCGGGTGCGGGCGGCAGAAGGGTCGGGATTTCACTGGGCGGTGTCGTAAGGGGCTGCTAGCCTGCGGCGTCACCTTTCGCACAGTCGTGCGCATCCGTCGCACACTCGTGCGCGCATTCGTCCCAGGGGGGATCTCCACCATGAGCCAGCCCGTGCCGCCGTCCCACCAGCCCCAGCAGCCCGCCGACGGGCAGCCCGTCGCCGGCAACCCGTACGCGGCCGAGCAGCCCACGGCACCGACCACCGACGCTCCGCCGGCGCCTCCGCACGGCGCGCCGGCCGCCCCCGCCCCGGGCGCCCCCACCGGAAACCCCTTCGCCGCCCAGCAGCCCGGAGCGCCGACCGGAAACCCGTTCGCGGGCGGTCAGCCGGGGCAGAACGGCCCGTTCCCCGGCGCGCCCTTCGCACCGGCGGCTCCGGCCCGCAACAACCTGGGCCTCGGCCTGCTCGGCGCCCTCGTCGCGGCCGTCGTCGCCGCCGGCCTCTACGGCGCGATCATCGGAGCCACCAAGCACGAGATCGGCTACGCGGCCATCGGTGTCGGCTTCGTCGTCGGCCTCGCCTCGGGCAAGCTCGGCGGCCGCAACCCGGTGCTGCCGGTGGTCAGCGCGGTCTTCGCCCTCGTCGCGGTCTACTTCGGCCAGCTGCTCGGCGAGGCGATGATCGCCGCCAAGGACCTTCCGGTCACCGTCTCGGAGCTGTTCTTCGACCACTTCGCCCTGCTGAACGAGGCCTGGAAGGCCGATTTCGACTTCATGGGCCTCGTCTTCTTCGTGATCGCCGCGTTCGCCGCGTTCTCCGCCGCCAAGAAGGTCTCCGACTGACCCGGCGGGCACGGCGAGGAGGGCCCCGACCATCTGCGGTCGGGGCCCTCCTCCGTGCGGATGCGGTGCGGGATCAGCGGCGGTGCTGCGAGTCCGCCACGGTGACCTCGACGCGCTGGAACTCCTTGAGGTCGCTGTAGCCGGTCGTGGCCATCGCGCGGCGCAGGGCGCCGAAGATGTTCATCGAGCCGTCCGGGGTGTGCGACGGACCGGTCAGCACCTCCTCGGTCGTACCGACCGGACCCAGGTCCACCAGCTTGCCGCGCGGCACGTCCTCGTGGACGGCCTCCATGCCCCAGTGGCGGCCGCGGCCCGGAGCGTCGGTGGCGCGGGCCAGCGGGGAGCCCATCATGACAGCGTCCGCGCCGCAGGCGATGGCCTTCGGGAGGTCGCCGGACCAGCCGACGCCACCGTCCGCGATGACGTGCACGTACCGGCCGCCGGACTCGTCCATGTAGTCGCGGCGGGCACCCGCCACGTCCGCCACCGCGGTCGCCATCGGCACCTGGATGCCGAAGACGTTGCGGGTGGTGTGGGCGGCGCCGCCGCCGAAGCCGACCAGCACACCCGCCGCGCCGGTGCGCATCAGGTGCAGGGCGGCGGTGTACGTGGCGCAGCCGCCGACGATCACCGGGACGTCGAGCTCGTAGATGAACTGCTTGAGGTTGAGCGGCTCGGCGGCACCGGAGACGTGCTCGGCGGAGACGGTCGTGCCGCGGATGACGAAGATGTCCACCCCGGCGTCGACGACGGCCTTGGAGAACTGGGCGGTGCGCTGCGGCGAGAGCGCGGCGGCGGTGACGACACCGGAATCGCGCACCTCCTTGATGCGCTGCCCGATCAGCTCCTCCTGGATCGGCGCGGAGTAGATCTCCTGGAGGCGGCGGGTCGCGGACTCGACCGGCATCTCGGCGATCTCGTCGAGCAGCGGCTGCGGGTCCTCGTGGCGGGTCCAGAGACCTTCCAGGTTGAGGACGCCGAGTCCGCCGAGCTCACCGATGCGGATGGCGTGCTGGGGGGACACGACGGAGTCCATGGGAGCGGCCAGGAACGGCAGCTCGAAGCGGTAGGCGTCGATCTGCCAGGCGATCGAGACCTCCTTCGGGTCCCGGGTCCGGCGGCTCGGTACGACAGCGATGTCGTCGAATGCGTATGCCCGGCGGCCGCGCTTGCCGCGCCCGATCTCGATCTCAGTCACGATGTGTGGCCTTTCCCTCTACGTCTGCGCTGACCAGTATCCCCGACACGTGTCGGAGGCGGCGTCCGGCCATGATCCGCCAGACACCGCTGAGGGGCGGCCCGGGAAACCCGGCCGCCCCTCCCGCACCCCGTCGGTGGGTGCTACTTCCTGCTGTAGTTCGGCGCCTCGACCGTCATCTGGATGTCGTGCGGGTGGCTCTCCTTGAGACCCGCGGAGGTGATGCGGACGAAGCGGCCCTTGCTCTCCATCTGGTCGACGGAGGCGGCGCCCACGTAACCCATCGTCTGGCGGAGGCCGCCGACGAGCTGGTGGAGGACGTTGCCCAGCGGACCGCGGTAGGGCACCTGTCCCTCGATGCCCTCGGGGACGAGCTTGTCGTCCGAGGACACCTCGGCCTGGAAGTACCGGTCCTTGGAGTACGACCGGCCCTGACCGCGGGACTGCATGGCGCCCAGCGAGCCCATGCCGCGGTACGACTTGAACTGCTTGCCGTTGATGAACATCAGCTCGCCCGGGGACTCCTCGCACCCCGCGAGGAGACTGCCCAGCATCACGCTGTCCGCTCCCGCGGCGAGCGCCTTGCCGATGTCGCCGGAGTACTGCAGGCCGCCGTCGCCGATCACGGGGACCCCCGCGGCGCGCGCGGCGAGCGCGGCCTCGTAGATCGCGGTGACCTGCGGGACGCCGATGCCGGCGACCACGCGGGTGGTACAGATCGAGCCGGGTCCGACGCCGACCTTCACGCCGTCCACGCCGGCGTCGATCAGTGCCTGGGCACCGTCGCGGGTGGCGACGTTGCCGCCGATGACGTCTATGCCGACGCTCGACTTGATCTTCGCCATCCAGGAGAGGGCGTTGCTGTTGTGGCCGTGCGAGGTGTCGACGATCAGGAAGTCCACCCCGGCGGAGGCGAGCGCCTGGGCGCGGTCGAGCGCCTCGGGGCTCGCGCCGACCGCCGCGCCGACCAGCAGACGGCCTTCGGCGTCCTTGGCGGCGTGCGGGTACTGCTCGGCCTTCTTGAAGTCCTTGACCGTGATGAGGCCCTTGAGGATGCCGGCGTCGTCGACCAGCGGCAGCTTCTCGATCTTGTGGCGACGGAGCAGCTCCATCGCCTCCACGCCGGAGATGCCGACCTTGCCGGTGACGAGCGGCATCGGCGTCATGACCTCGCGCACCTGGCGCGAACGGTCGGACTCGAAGGCCATGTCACGGTTGGTCACGATGCCGAGGAGCTTGCCCGCGGCGTCGGTGACCGGCACCCCGCTGATACGGAACTTCGCGCAGAGCGCGTCCGCCTCGCCGAGGGTGGCGTCGGGGTGCACGGTGATCGGGTCGGTGACCATCCCGGACTCGGACCGCTTCACCAGGTCGACCTGGTTCACCTGGTCCTCGATGGAGAGGTTGCGGTGCAGTACGCCGACGCCGCCCTGACGGGCCATCGCGATGGCCATCCGCGACTCGGTCACCTTGTCCATGGCGGCCGACAGCAGGGGGATGTTCACGCGCACGTTGCGGGAGATGAGGGACGAGGTGTCGACCGCGTTGGGCAGGACCTCGGACGCGCCCGGCAGCAGCAGCACGTCGTCGTATGTCAGCCCGAGCGTGGCGAACTTCTCAGGCACTCCGTCGACGTTTGCAGTCATGACACCTTCCCCAAATGGTCTTGATCGGTGCGGATGTCCATGCTAACGGCCTTCCGGGGTGTCTCATTCCACGAGCAAGATCACCCGCGCTTTCCGTAGCTTCCTACGGGGAGCCGGGCGCCGTGCGTGCCCGGGCCCGCTCCCGCCGGGCACCCACCGGTGAGGTGGGGATCACTGCTCCGCGAGGGCCCGGAGCCGGCTGAGCGCGCGGTGCTGGGCGACGCGGACCGCGCCGGGGGACATGCCCAGCATCTGTCCGGTCTCCTCGGCGGTCAGGCCGACCGCGACCCGCAGGACGAGCAGCTCGCGCTGGTTCTCCGGGAGGTTGGCGAGGAGCTTCTTGGCCCAGGCCGCGTCGCTGCTGAGCAGGGCGCGCTCCTCCGGGCCGAGGGAGTCGTCGGGGCGTTCGGGCATCTCGTCGGACGGGACGGCCGTGGAACCCGGGTGGCGCATCGCGGCGCGCTGCAGGTCGGCGACCTTGTGCCCGGCGATGGCGAAGACGAACGCCTCGAAGGGGCGGCCGGTGTCACGGTAGCGGGGCAGCGCCATGAGGACGGCGACGCACACCTCCTGCGCGAGGTCCTCGCCGAAGTGACGGGCGTCACCGGGCAGCCGGTTCAGCCGGGACCGGCAGTACCGCAGGGCGAGAGGGTGGACGAGGGCGAGCAGATCGTGGGTGGCCTGCGCGTCGCCGTCCACGGCCCGGTGCACCAGGGCAGCGATCACCGTCGTCTCGTCGTCACGCATCGGACCATGGTGCCCCGGTGCCGACCGGTCCGCGTCATCGCGTTCCGAGTTGTGCACCGAAGCGTTACGAGCGGGTGCGCCGGATGTCATGTCCTGCGCCCTCCCCTTCCGCTGGATCCGCTGGACCGAATCGTTCCCGAGGAACTCCACAGTTCAAGGATGCGTCATCGGCCGGGAAGCGTCACCCATCGCCTCCGCGACCGTTCCGCCACGGGTGGGCCGCCCCGTCCGCGCCGTCCGTGGCCCCGTCCGCGGGTCGGCGGACGGGGACGGCTCCGGCACGGGGGACGGTCACGCCCAGAACCTGTCGGGTGGCCTCCGACCGGCCGGCCGCGCCCGGGCACGCACGCTTCCCACCGGGTCGAAAAGCCCTGATGGCTCCGGCTACGAGGCCGTCCCGGCGCCTCGGCCCCGTACGCACCCGACCGCGTCCACCACCCGGTCGGAGGGCGCCCGACAGTCTCAGCGCACCAGACCCCAGCGGAATCCGAGGGCCACCGCGTGGGCGCGGTCCGAGGCCCCGAGTTTCTTGAAGAGTCTGCGGGCGTGGGTCTTGACCGTGTCCTCGGAGAGGAAGAGCTCGCGCCCGATCTCCGCGTTGGATCGGCCGTGGCTCATGCCCTCGAGCACCTGGATCTCCCGCGCGGTGAGCGTGGGGGCCGCGCCCATCTCCGCGGACCGCAGCCGGCGCGGGGCGAGCCGCCACGTCGGATCGGCCAGCGCCTGGGTCACGGTGGCCCGCAGCTCGGCACGCGAGGCGTCCTTGTGCAGGTAGCCGCGGGCGCCGGCGGCGACCGCGAGCGCGACCCCGTCCAGGTCCTCGGCAACCGTCAGCATGATGATCCGCGCCCCGGGGTCGGCGGAGAGCAGCCGCCGGACGGTCTCCACTCCCCCCAGGCCGGGCATGCGCACGTCCATCAGAATCAAATCCGAACGGTCGGCTCCCCAGCGGCGGAGGACTTCCTCGCCGTTGGCCGCCGTCGTCACTCGCTCGACGCCGGGCACGGTCGCAACCGCACGACGGAGCGCCTCTCGGGCGAGCGGGGAGTCGTCGCAGACGAGGACGGATGTCATGACCGTCCTCCGCAGCTGA
Organism: Streptomyces sp. AM 2-1-1; assembly: GCF_029167645.1. NCBI lineage: Bacteria > Bacillati > Actinomycetota > Actinomycetes > Kitasatosporales > Streptomycetaceae > Streptomyces > Streptomyces sp. AM 2-1-1. The sequence continues at coordinate 2,761,199 of NZ_CP119147.1, forward strand.
TGCGCGTCACCTTGAGCCTCCAGGCTGATACAAGTCGTCACCTGTGCGGTTGACCCCCTCGGACATGTGCCCGAGCCGGTTCGTCGCCAACCGCCTCCGCACTCTCAACGATGGTCACTCGAAAGAGTTACGGGTCGGACCGTAGGGTTCGGCACTCTACGTGAAGGGCCGCACACGGAGCGGATCGGCGCGGGCCCTTCACTCTTCAACCGAAACTTCACGGGTCGGCGTGCCCTATTTGGCGGCTTTTCTTCCCTTTTGCTGGTGTCTGTGACTAGATTCGCAATCAGTCATATTTACATCTACTACGACCGTAGATGTGCGGTCGCGGCTCGGTCACTGAGGAACTGAGGAACCGAGGAACCGAGGATCGGCCACCGACGGACGACGACGGACTGCGATTGCCGGGACGACGTCTCCGGCAGAGCACGGTTTCGAGGGGACAAGCAATGGCAGATTTCTCCCGCCTTCCCGGGCCCAACGCGGACCTGTGGGACTGGCAGCTGCTCGCGGCCTGCCGAGGGGTCGACAGCTCACTCTTCTTCCACCCCGAGGGCGAACGCGGAGCCGCCCGGAGCGCCCGCGAGACCTCGGCGAAAGAGGTGTGCATGCGCTGCCCGGTACGCGCCGAGTGCGCCGCCCACGCGCTGGCGGTGCGCGAGCCCTACGGCGTGTGGGGCGGCCTGACCGAGGACGAACGCGAGGAGTTGATGGGCCGGGCCCGCAACCGGCTGATCACGGCCGCGCACGCCGCCCCGCCCGCTGCGGCCGTGCACGCCGCCGCCGCGGACGACGCCGGCCCGGCCGACGGCGCGCATCAGGACTGACCCGCTCGCCGTCCCGTACCGCAGTAACGTTTCCGCAGTTCCGCGCCCACCCTCCGTGACCGGGCACCCGCACGGCTCGCACGGAAGGGCGCTCCGTCGTGCGTTCAGCGGGCCGCGGCCAGGGAGAGCTGGTCCAGGGTGGCCGCCACCGCCGGGACCCGCGCCAGGTCCGGCAGGGTCAGGGCCACGATCTCGCGCTCGATGGCCGGCTCCACCGTCACGGTCACGGCCCCCTTGGGGCGTACCGACTCGATCGCCAGTGCGGGCAGCACCGCCACGCCGAGACCGGCGCCGACCAGTCCGATCACGGCGGGGTAGTCGTCGGTGGCGAAGTCGATGCGCGGGGTGAAGCCGGACTCCTCGCACACTTCCACGAGCTGGCGGCGGCAGCGGGGGCAGCCGGCGATCCAGGGTTCGCCGGCGAGTTCGCCGATGCCGATCGCGTCCGTCCCGGCCAGCCGGTGGTCCTCGGGCAGCAGCCCGATCAGCCGGTCCGCGAGCAGCGGGCGGACCACCAGGTCGTCCCACTCCACGCCCGGGTCGCCGTACCGGAACGCCAGGGCGATGTCGCAGTCTCCGTCCCGGAGCATCTCCACCGATCGCGGCGGTTCCGCCTCCACCAGCGAGACCTGGGTGCCGGGGTGCTCGGCGCGCAGCGCGGCCAGCGCACTCGGGACGAGGGTGGAGCTCCCACTGGGGAACGAGACGAGCCGCACCCGCCCCGCGCGCAGCCCGGCGATGGCGGCGACCTCCTCCTCGGCGGCGGTCAGCCCCGCGAGGATGCCGGAGGCGTGCCGCACGAGGGCCTCGCCCGCCTGCGTGAGCCGCATCTCCCGGCCGGTACGGATCAGCAGCGGCGTGCCGGCCGACGTTTCCAGCGCCTTCATCTGCTGGCTGATGGCCGGCTGGGTGAAGCCCAGTTCGCGGGCGGCGGCGGAGAACGAGCCGGTGGTGGCGACGGCGCGCAGGACACGGAGATGGCGGGCTTCGATCACCTCTCCACCATAAGCGTCGCTTCTGAACGTCGCGAATAATGGGGAGGTGACTTTGAGTGCCGCAGCGCCGCCGCCTGCGATCCACTGCGGACATACTCAATGGCTCGAAGTTCATGGATCGGCTCGGATGCCGCGTGAAAGGATCTGCTTGCCGCAGGCCACACGGTCGAGATGAGCGCACATGCCCTGGAGACAGCTATGACGACCGGCCCCGGCGGGCTCGACGCACAGCCCACTGCCACCACCTACGAGCTCGGCGACCTGATCCCTCTGGCGTGGGGCGGGCGAATCCGCGTGCCCCACTTCCAGCGCGACTTCCGCTGGCAGAGCAAGGACGTCCTCCGCCTGTTCGACAGCATCGTCAAGGGGTATCCCATCGGCAACCTGCTGCTGTGGGTCCGCAGGCAGCAGTCGGAGAAGTTCATGCTCGGCAAGCTCCGGCTGACGGCTCCGGCGCACGACGAGTCGCTGTGGGTCGTGGACGGTCAGCAGCGCCTGACGAGTCTCGCGAACGCGCTGAGCCCGGTGGGTCACGAGTACAAGCCCTTCAACGTGTACTACGACCTCGCGGAGAGGGAGTTCGTGGAGAGCCCCCACTCCCTGGAAGCGCACCACATCGCTCTCCCCGTGCTTTTCGATCTCAAGAAACTGCTCACCTGGTTCCGGACCGACGGCCTGGGCGCCGCCGATCACTTCGACGAAGCCGAGCGGGTGGCCACCGCACTGCGGCAGTACAAAGTCCCCGCCTACCTCGTCCGCCACGACGACAGAGCTGTCCTGACCGACATCTTCGACCGCATGAACAACTTCGGCCGCAAGCTGAACCGCGGCGAGATCTTCTCCGCCCTGTACTCAGGTGAGGAAAAGGGCTCGGACGAGCGCCTGACTCTGGCCAAGATCTCCGACAACGTGGCCGCCAGGACCGGCTTCGGCAGTATCGATACCGGAACCATCCTCGCGTCGGTCCTCGCGCGTCGCGGCCCGGATCCCATGAGGGACATCCGTGTCGAATTCTCCCTGACCGGCCGCCGCACACAGTCGGAATTCCCGGACGAAGACGAGCCCACGGCCTTCTCCCAGGGAGAGGAAGCTCTGGTTCGCGCAGCCAATTTCCTGATCCAGGAAGCCGGAGTCCCCCACATCTCCCTGTTGCCCTACAGGGCCCTGCTCGTCACCCTCACCCGGTTCTTCGCGCACTTCCCGCATCCGGGAAGGAACAACATCAGGCTGCTGCGAAGGCTGTACTGGCGGCTCTCCCTGGTCGGGCCCATGGTCTTCAGAGGGAGTTTCACGCAGTTCAGTCGCACCCTCGGCGGGAAGATCCGGCCCGGCGACGAGGAGGGCTCTCTCCACGCCATGCTGGCCACGATCGCCGATGCGGCCCCGGTCCGTCCCAGCGCCGATCGCTTCCGCACCAACGAGGCGACGACGAAGATCATTCTGAGTGCGTGGTGGTCGCTGGGCCCGCGTTCGCTCACCACCGGCGAGGAACTGGACGCCCAGAGTCTGAACGCCCTGCTGGAGCAGGACAGGACGGCGGCGAATGCCGCTCCCATGATCTACCCCCGCTTCGGGGATGCGCGGTCCCGGTTGTCGCCCGCCAACCGCCTCTTCCTGCCGACCAACATGGACCCCGTATCAGAACTCCCGGCGGCCCTGGCGATGCAGCCGCCGGAAATCGAGGACAGGGATTGGGACGCGGTACTGGCCTCGCACCAGCTCAACCGCGAGGTCGCGGAGCTGGCCAACCGGGATCGCGATTCTTTTCTGGCGAAGCGCCAGGACACCATCCGGGAACAGTTGGTCCGCTTCATCGACCACATGGCGGAGTGGGACTACGAGGACACGCCCACGTTGGATTCTCTCGACTTGGACGATGAATTCAACGAGAGCGAAGAGCCCGACATTCCGATTGTGCCCGAGGGGTACTGATCGCCGTACGGAGACCGATCGACAACCGAACGGACAACTAGGATCATGGGCGCCACCAGCGAGAATTATTATGCGGTTCTCCTTCATGGGCTACGCGTCGGGACGCTGTGTCAGAAGGGTGACTACACACGCTTCGTCATGAGCGATCGCTACCTTGACGACCCCCAGCGTTCCGTTCTGGGACTGCGATTCGAGGAGAATCTCAGAGCGCCCTACGCATCCGCCCTGCGGCTGCCCAAATGGTTCTCCAACCTCCTCCCCGAGGGTCCCCTTCGCGAATGGATCGCGGACGATCGGGGGGTCTCGCTGGATCGGGAGATGGAGCTCCTGGCCCAGGTCGGCCACGATCTGCCGGGAGCCGTCCAGATCCTGAAGGCGGAGGGGCCCGAAGAGGACTGGGAGTGGCAGGACCCCTCCGCAGGAGGAGACGTGTCCGCGGGAGGAGCGGACGGACCTTCGCCGTGGCGCTTCTCGCTGGCAGGGGTGGCGCTCAAGTTCTCGATGCTGTCGCACGGAGACCGGCTCACGGTGCCGACGGGGGGTGAGATCGGCGACTGGCTGGTCAAGTTCCCCGACTACCGGCACGCCGATGTCCCGCGCAACGAGTACGCGATCATGTCACTCGCCAAGTCCGTCGGCATCGACGCGCCCGAGGTACGTCTGCTCCACCGTGACCAGCTCGAAGGGCTGCCCCATCGCATGTGGCCCAACTCCGAGGTGTGGGCGTACGCGGTGCGGCGTTTCGATCGCACGGCGGACAGGAAGCGCACCCGTATCCACATCGAGGACTTCGCACAGGTACGGGACAAGTACCCGCAGGACAAGTACATGTCGTCCTTCGAAACCGTCGCCGCCATCTCCTACCGCAAGCGGGACGTGGCCTCCCTTCGTGAGGCCGCGCGTCGAATCGCCTTCTCCGTGGCCGTCGGGAACGGCGATGCGCACCTCAAGAACTGGTCCCTCATCTATGCGGACGGCCGCAACCCTTCGCTGTCCCCGGTCTACGACCTGGTCTCGACCGTTCCGTACGCCCCGGGAGACGAGACGGAGGATCTGGGACTGAAATTCGGCGGAAGCAAGCGCTTCGACCGTGTCGGACTCTCCGCCTTCGAGCGGCTGGAGGGCGCCCTGGACCGGAGATTCGGCACCACCGACGCCCATCTCGCCGCAGTCGCGGGCGACGTGGCACGAGCGGTCCGCGAGAACTGGGGCTCCCACGAAGAGGTGCTGACGACCAATCCCTCGCTGCACAGCGCAGTGAGTTCCTGGATCACCGAGTCGACCGCCCGTCTGCTTGCCGTCTGACAGGACGATCGGACGCGGGCGCGGCTCCGCGTCGAGCGCCTTCCGCGATCGAGACGGCACTTCTGAGAAGACGCTCTCCCCAGCGGTCGTCCGCGTGCTGGTCGATGGGTGCGCCCGGCGGGTGGGGCCACCCTGCTCCGAACGACTCACCCCGTACGACGCGCACGGTCTTAGCATCTCCCCATGCAGCTGCTGACCGTGAACCTCGGAACGCCCCGGTACTCCGCGCACTCCAGCGCTCCCGACGGCCTCACCGGCATCGACAAGCGGCCGGCCGCGGGCCCGGTACGGGTGACCGACCCCGGCCCCAAGGGGACCGGCGGCAGCGGTCTGGCCGGGGACGCGGTGTGCGACCTGCGCCACCACGGCGGGAGCGACCAGGCGGTGTACGCCTACGCACGGGAGGAGCTCGACGCCTGGGAGGAGAAGCTCGGCAAGCCGCTGCCCAACGGCATCTTCGGCGAGAACCTGACGACCCGCGGCGTGGTGGTCAGCGAGGCGCTGGTCGGCGAGCGGTGGCGGATCGGCCCGGACCTGGTCCTGGAGGTGACCGACGGCCGTATCCCGTGCCGGACCTTCGCGGGGCACCTCACGGAGGAGCGCTGGGTGAAGCGCTTCAGCGAGGAGGCCGCGACCGGCGCCTACCTGCGGGTCATCACCCCGGGCTCCGTCCGGGCCGGGGATCCGGTCGAGATCGTCCACCGCCCGGACCACACGGTGACCGCGGCCCTGGCGTTCCGCGCGTTCACCGACCGCACCTTGCTCCCGAGCCTCCTCCCGGCGGGCGAGGCGCTGCACGCGGAGGCGCTGGCGGCGGCGCGGGAGTACGTGGCGGAGCAGGAGCTCCGAGGGGCCGTCGGCTGAGACGGAAGGGGTCCCCGCACACGCGGTGTGCGGGGACCCCTTCGTACGGCTGCGGGTCAGGCGGCCTCGACGGCGGTCTTCCCGGGCGAGGCGGCCGGGTCGGTCCCGCTCTCCGCGGCCGGGCGGACGAGGCCCGGGATGAAGGCGGCGACGGCGGCGGCGACGAGGGCGACCGCGCAGCCGATGGTCAGGCCGACGCGGAAGCCGTCCTCGGAGGCGAGCGAGTGGCCGCCCAGGTCGATGGTCATCTGCGCGAGGACCACACCGATGACGGCCGAGCCGATGGTCGTACCGAGCGAGCGCATCAGGGTGTTGAACCCGTTGGCGGCAGCGGTCTCGGAGATCGGGACCGAGCTCATGATCAGGGCGGGCATGGCGCCGTAGGCGAGGCCGACGCCGCTGTTGATGACGATGCCGACGATCATCAGGCCCCAGGCGGAACCCATCAGCAGGAGGGAGATGCCGTAACCCGCGGAGATGACCAGGGCGCCGAGGACGAGCGCGATCTTCGGGCCGCGGGCGTTGATCAGCTTTCCACCGAGCGGCGAGACGATCATCATCATCACGCCGCCGGGAGCCATCCAGAGGCCGCAGGCCAGCATCGACTGCCCGAGGCCGTAACCGGTGGCCTCGGGGAACTGGAGCAGCTGGGGCGCGATCAGCATGAAGGAGTACATGCCGACGCCGACCAGGATCGAGGAGATGTTGGTCATGAGGACGCGTGGGCGCGCGGTGGTCCGCAGGTCGACCAGCGGGTCGCGGGTGCGGAGCTCGTAGAAGCCCCAGACACCCAGCGCGACGACCGCCAGAGCGAGGAGACCGAGCGTGGTGCCCGAGCCCCAGCCCCAGTCGGCGCCCTTGGAGATCGCGAGCAGCAGCGAGACGAGTCCTATGGCGAGCCCGATCGCTCCGGGAGCGTCGAAGCGCTGGCCCTTCGCGGCGGCCGGGACGTCGGGGACGAAGGTGTAGATCATCCCGGCGACGATCGTCGCGAGGACCGCGGCACCCCAGAACAGGACGCGCCAGCTGGCGTACTCGGCGACGGCGGCGGAGATCGGCAGGCCGAGGGCGCCGCCGATGCCCATGGAGGCGCTGACCAGGGCGATCGAGCCGCTCAGCTTCTCGGTGGGGACCACGTCACGGAGCAGCGCGATGCCGAGGGGCACCATGCCCATGCCCATGCCCTGGAGTCCGCGTCCGACGATCATCGGGACGAGGGAGGAGGCCAGTGCGCAGACCACGGATCCGATGATCAGCGGAACGCTGCACGCGAGAAGCATCCGGCGCTTGCCGATGAGGTCGCCGAGGCGGCCCGAGACCGGCACGCACACGCCCGAGACGAGAAGCGTGATGGTGATGACCCAGGCCGCGTTGGATGACGAGGTGTGCAGGATCTGCGGGAGTTCCGCGATCAGGGGGGTCACCAGGGTCTGCATGACCGCGGCGACGGTGCCGGCCAGGGCCAGCGTCGTGATCACGCCGCCTGCGCGGGCCGTGGGCTGGGGGGCGTCCATAACGCGATTCCTCGATGTGGGTCGGGGCCGTGGGCCGGGGCCTGCGGGGTGCAAAGAATGAGCATCGTACAGGCCTATTGCATCATGCATGTGATGTGCCCGATGCATATCTTTGTGCAAAGATATGCCCGGGACGCCCTCGGGGCACGGGGCAGCGGCCCGGCAGGAGACTGGAGGCATCCCGCTCATGGACAGGGCCGTCGAAGACGTCGAGTACGAGCAGATGCTGCTCAACCGCCACGGACTGAACCAGCGGAAGGGACGCCGTGAGAACGGCGTCCTGGAGCGCAGCGCGTACATCCTGCTCAGTCGCATCCGCGTCCAGGGGCCCATGTCCGTCGGGGAGTTGAGCGAGGCCTTCGATCTCGACGCCTCCACGCTCAACCGCCAGACCGCGGCTGCCGTGCGTGCCGGACTCGTGGAGCGCATCCCCGACCCGGCGGGCGGCGTGGCCCGCAAGTTCCGCATCACCGCCGAGGGCAGACGCATCCTCGACGAGGAGCGCGAGGGAACGGTCGCCTCCCTGGGCCGGGTCATGGCCGACTGGCCGTACCAGGACGTCGCCGCCTTCGCCGGCTACCTCCGCCGCTTCAACACCGACCTCGAACGGCTCGGCGGACGACCCTGGCCCAGGCCCTGAGCGCGGGGCGGCACGACGGGGCGCCAGGGCCTGCCGGGTGCGGGGTCCGCCTGCTCCGGTGCGGGGTCCGCCCGCTCCGGTGCTGGGTCCGCCCGCTCCGGTGCTGGGGTTCGCCCGCCGGAGCGCCCTCCTGTCGCTCCCCGTGGTCGATGAGGTGTCGCGGCGATCGGAGGCGCGCGATGCGTCCGCACGGGGCCGCGCCGCCGCGGCTCCGACCCCTTCGGGAGGTCGGAGCCGCGGACGGTGTTGGTGCCCGGAGCCGGACTCGAACCGGCACGCCCCCGAGGGGCAGCGAGGTTTAAGCTCGCCGTGTCTGCGTTCCACCACCCGGGCTGGCGCGCGGCTCCGCGTCGGGTCTCGACCCTATCCGGGGGCGTCCCCCACCAGCGGAGCGGTAGCGCGATGTTGTCTTATTTTATTGACCGCTTGATGGGTCGTCAGACCACGTCCCGAGGTCATGACCATGGACCCGTCCCGATCATGGTCCCCAGCCCCGGCACACGGGATTGACGGAAAGTCGCCGCACTCTTACGGACCAATGCGCCGGATCTCCACCACCGTTCGCCAGGGCCCCGCCACCCCCGCACCACCCCGGTCCCCGCCCCCGTGCTCCCCGGGCGCCCCGACCGCGCCTCCCCGCCGCCCGTCCGGGGACCGCCCGGGGACCGCCCGGGGGCCGTTCAACGGCCCGTCCGGCACCTCCCCGGCACCTCCCCGGCGCCTCTCCCGTCAGCAGCCGACGGTGTCGTTCACGCAGCGCAGCACCGGCTTCCTCGTCAGGGCGTCCGGGTCGGCGAGCCGTGCCCCGGTGACCCGGAAGACGGTGGTCTCGCCGGGGAGCAGGGTCACCAGCATCCTGTCCACCCGGGCTGCCGGGGCCAGGCGGTCGGGGAAGAGCGCGAGGTCGCGCAGGAGGGTGCGGGCGGTCACCCGGACCTCGTACCCCTCCGGGGCCGCGCCGTCCTCGGGGTACGGAGTGACGGTCGCCGTCCAGCGGGCCGGGGGGAGGTCCAGGGCGGTGTCCTCCGCGTAGAACTCCACGGTCCGCTCCTCCCCCAGCCGTACCACCAGGAGTTCGCGCGCCGGGTCGGCCGGCTGTGCGACGGACGGTGGGAGGGGTACCCGGGTGGCGTCCCGGGCGGCCGTGGCGACGGGCAGCCGCTCCTCGGCCAGCACCGTGCCGTCCAGCGCGTGCCGGGTCAGGTGGAGGGTGCCGTCCCAGGGTGCGGCGGCGTCGTTGACCAGGTGAAGGGCGGAGTCGCGGAGGACGGCGAGGCGGTCGGCGTAGACGGAACGCAGGGCGTACCACAAGGGCTTGCGGCGGCCGTCACCGTCGAGGGCGGACCAGGAGACGACCGGCCAGCAGTCGTTGAGCTGCCAGACGATCGCGCCCGTGCAGTACGGGGCCTGGGAACGGAAGTGGCGGATGCCGAAGGCGACGGCGCGGGCCTGGTTGAGCTGGGTGAGCCAGTGCCAGTCGTCGAAGGCGTCCGTACCGGTGCCGCCCGGTCGCGGGAGGTGGTCGCCGAGACCCCGCAGCAGTTTGGCGTCGCCGTCCTCCGCCTTCTGGTGGTGGCGTACGTACGGGGCGTCGGGCGCCAGTTCGCCGCTGACCGCGCGCCGGAGGGTGGCGTACGCGGGCGGGCCCTGGAACCCGAACTCGGCGACGAAGCGGTGGGCGTGGTCGGCGTAGTGCCGGTAGTCCACCCGGTTCCACACGTCCCAGAGGTGGACGGTGCCCAGCGACGGTTCGTTCGGGGGGAGTTCGGGCGACCCGGAATAGGGGGAACCGGGCCAGTACGGGCGGGTGGGGTCGAGTTCGGCGCAGATCGCGGGGAGCAGGTCGTGGTAGTAGCCGTGGCCCCAGGTACGGTCGCCGAGCTCCTCGGCCCAGCCCCAGTCGGCGTGGCCCTCCAGGTTCTCGTTGTTGCCGCACCACAGGACCAGCGAGGGGTGCGGGGCGAGCCGGTCGACGTTCTCCCGGGCCTCGGCGGCGACCTCGTCGTACAGCGGCTGCTCCTCCGGGTAGGCGGCGCAGGCGAAGGGGAAATCCTGCCAGACCAACAGGCCCTTCTCGTCCGCGAGTTCGTAGAAGTCGTCACTCTCGTAGAGGCCGCCTCCCCAGACCCGTACGAGGTTGACCCCTGCCGCGACCGCTTCGTCGAGGCGGTCGGAGAGGTGGTGCCGGGTGATCCGGGACGGGAAGCAGTCGTCGGGGATCCAGTTCACCCCGCGGACGAAGACCGGCTCGTCGTTGACCGCGATCCGGAACGCCTCACGCTCCAGCGAGACCGTGCGGAAGCCGGTCCTGCCCTGCCAGGTGTGGTCGCCGAGCCGGACGGTGACGGTGTGGAGCGGCTGGTCACCGTGGCTGTGCGGCCACCACCGCTCGGCCCGCGGGACGGCCACCACCAGGGTGGCGGCGGACTCGCCGGCCGGGACCGTGAAGGGGTGCCGCTCCCCGGCGACGTCGGCGTACGCGGTGAGGGCCCCGCCCTCCTCGCCCCCGGCACCCCGGCGGTCCACCGTGAGGGTCGCCGAGAGTCTCGGCACCCCGTCCGGGTCCACGTCGCCGAGGAGCTTGACCCCGGCGATCCGGGGGCCGGTCCAGCTCTCCAGGGCGGCCGGGCGCCAGATGCCGGAGGTGACCAGGGTCGGCCCCCAGTCCCAGCCGAAGTTGCACGCCATCTTCCGGATGAAGGCGTACGGCTCCGCATAGGCGCCGGGCCGGTCGCCGAGCCGCTCGCGCAGGGCCTCCGCGTAGGCGTACGGGGCGGTGAAGCGGACTTCCAGGGTGTTGGCCCCCTCGCGGAGCAGGTGTTCGGCCGGGAAGCGGTAGGAGCGGTGCTGGTTGGCGGTGCGGCCGAGCTCGGTGCCGTTGAGGGTGAGCGTGGCGACGGTGTCGAGACCGTCGAAGCAGAGGTCGGCGCGGTGCTCAGCGGCGGCCGGCCGGTGGAAGGTGGTGGTGTACGTCCAGTCGGTGCGGCCGATCCAGCCGAGCCGGTTCTCGTTGTCGTCCAGGTACGGATCGTCGATGAGCCCCGCGGCGAGGAGATCGGTGTGGACGCAGCCGGGGACCGTGGCGGGTACGCCGTCGGCCGGGAGGGACACGGGGACGGGGCCGCCCGCGCGGAGCGTCCAGCCTTCGGCGAGGGGCAGTCGGTGGAGTGTCACGCGGGGGTCCTTCCGCAGTCGGGGAGTCCGGCGCAGGCCACGAAGTGGTCGTCCTCCGCCTCGTGGAGACCGGCGGAGTCACCGGGGTCCGCCGCGCCCCGGTGGTACGCGCAGCTCTCCACCGGCTCCGGCGGGTCCCAGGGGGTGTTGAGCCGGGGGACGGCGGCCAGCAGCGTCCGGGTGTACGGGTGCAGGGGGTTGCCGAACACCTTCTGGGTGTCGCCGCGTTCGACGACCCGGCCGCGGCGGAGCACCACGGTCCGCTCGGCGAGGTAGGTGCCGAGGGAGAGGTCGTGGGTGATGTAGAGGACGCCCAGCCCGCGTTCCTTCAGCCCGGCCAGCAGGTTGAGGACGTCGATGCGGGTGGAGGCGTCGAGCATGCTGGTGATCTCGTCGGCGACCAGGAAGCTCAGGTCGAGCAGGAGGGCGCGGGCGATGAGGAGGCGCTGGAGCTGGCCACCGCTGAGCTGGTGGGGGTAGCGGCCGAGCACCTGCCCGGGGTCGAGGCGTACGTCCCGGACGGCCTTCTCGACGCGCTGCTCCCACTCCCGGTCGGGGACTCCGGGATGGTAGGCGCGGCGGATCATGGCGAAGACGCGGTCGGCCTTGAAGACGGGGTTGTAGCAGGAGAAGGGGTCCTGGAAGACGCCCTGGACGCGGCGGTAGAAGTCCTTGCCGGGGCGGACGGGGGTGCCGTCCAGGGTGAGGCTGCCGCCGGAGACCCCGGTGAGGCCGAGGACCATGCGGCCGATGGTCGATTTTCCGCTGCCGCTCTCGCCGATGAGGGAGACGACCTCACCGGGCGCGGCGTCGAAGGAGACCCGGTCGACGGCGGTGACCGAGCCGCCGCCGAAGGCGCCCGCGCGGTAGGTCTTGGTGACTCGGTCCAGGGTCAGCATCATGCCTTCCAGCACGCGACGGAGTGGCGGGGGGCGATCTCGACGACCGGCGGCTCCTCGGCGCACCGGGCGTCGGCGAGCGGGCAGCGGTCGCGGAAGCGGCAGCCGGCCGGCGGGTCGAGCAGGGAGGGCGGGGAGCCGGCGATCCCGCTGAGCGGCCGGTCGCGGTGGCGTACGCCGACCTGGGGCAGCGAGCCGAGCAGCATCCGGGTGTACGGGTGGCGGGGCTCGGCGGTGAGGGTCCTGGTCGGCGCCTTCTCGGCGAGCTTCCCCGCGTACATCACCATGATCGAGTCGGCGATCTGCGAGGTGAGGGCCAGGTCGTGGGTGATGAAGAGCATGCTGGTGACGAGGCCCGCGTCGCGGAGCCCGGTGAGCGCGGTGACGACGGCCTTCTGGGTGGAGACGTCGAGGGCGGAGGTCACCTCGTCGGCGATCAGGACGGCCGGGTCGAGCAGGGTGGAGATCACCATGACGGTGCGCTGCTTCATGCCGCCGGAGAGCTCGATCGGGTAGCGGTCCAGCACGTCCCGGTCCAGGCCCACCAGGTCGAGCCGGCGGTGGAGTTCGGCGGTGTCCACGCCCACCCCGCGCGAGGCGAGGAGTTCGCGGATCATGCGGCCGATGCGCCGGGTCGGGTTGAGGGCGCTCATCGAGTACTGCGGTACGAGCGAGATCCGGTGGAAGCGGAAGGCGTTCATCGCCCGGTCGTCGGCGATCGGCACGGCGTCGCCGTCGAGGGTGACAGTGCCGCCGGCGTGGCGCATCCGTCCGTCCAGCCGGATCAGCGACTTGCCGAGGGTGGTCTTGCCGCAGCCCGACTCGCCCGCCAGGCCGAGGATCTCGCCGTCGGCCACGTCGAAGCCGACGCCGTCCAGCGCCCGGACCTCGCCGCGCAGGGTGCGGTAGTGGACCCGCAGGTCGGTGACGGTCAGCGTCATGTGCTCAGGACTCCCTCAGCTTCGGGTTGAAGACCTCGTCGAGGCCGACGTTGGCGATGTACAGGGCGCCGACGATCGCGGTGATCCCGGCGCCGGGCGGCACGAACCACCACCACATGCCGAGGCTGAGCGCGCTCCACTGCTGGGCGCTCTGGAGCATCAGGCCGAGCGAGACGCCGCCGGTCGGACCGAGGCCGATGAAGTCGAGCGAGGAGGCGATGAGGACGGAGCCGCCGAAGAGCAGGATGAACATCATGAAGAGGTAGGAGCTCATGTTGGGCGCGATCTCGCGGAACACGATCCGCCAGGTGCCGTTGCCGCTGAGCCGGGCCAGGTCCACGAACTCGCGGGTGCGCAGGGTGAAGGTCTGGGCCCGGATGGCGCGCGCCGCCCAGGGCCAGGAGGTGAGCCCGATGAAGACGCCCTGCACGGGTACGGAGCGCACCCCCAGGTACGCGTTGATGATGAGCAGCACGGCGAGCGCCGGGATCACCAGCACCACGTTGGTGACCATGGTGAGGAGCTCGTCCAGCACGCCGCCCCGGTAGCCGGCGAAGAAGCCGACGAGCATCGCGACGACGGCGGCGATGGCCCCGCCCACCACGCCCACCAGGAAGGTGGCGCGCAGCCCGTGGACGAACTGCGCGTACACGTCCTGGCCGAAGGTGGTGGTGCCCATCCAGTACGTGGAGTCGGGCGGCGCGGCCTGCGGGCCGCCGTAGGCGTTCGGGTCGGTGGTGTCGAGCAGGGGCGGGCCGATCAGCCCGAGGAGGAGCAGGGCCAGGACGACGGCGGAGCCGATGAGCAGTTTCGGGTTGCGGACGGCGTAGTGCAGGGTCTCGCGGACGGAGCCGGCCGGCTTCTTCTCCGCGGTGGGTGCGGTGGGTGCGGAGGGGCCGGCGTCGCCGCCGGCCGGTCCGGGCGGCGCGCTCATGACTGGCCTCCTGCCATGCCGGTACGGGTCCGGGGGTCCACGAGGACGTAGACGACGTCGATGACGAAGTTGGCGATCAGTACGCCGATGACGATGAAGAGGAACGCCCCCTGGAGCAGGAAGAAGTCCTGGTTCTGGATGGCGGCGAGGATGAGCGAGCCGAGTCCGGGATAGGCGAAGACGATCTCGGTGACCAGCGCTCCGGCCACCAGTACGCCCAACTGCAGGGCGAGGCCGGTGATCTGGGGCAGCACCGCGTTGCGGAACGCGTAGCGCCGGATGAGCCGCTGCGGTGCGCCGAGGGCGGAGAGGTAGGAGGAGTAGTCGGACTCCAGCTCGTAGATGATCATGTTGCGCATGCCGATGGCCCAGCCGCCGAGGGCGACGAGGAAGAGCGAGAGGAACGGCAGTACCCAGTGGTGCGCCAGGTCGGCCACGAAGTCCAGGCTCCAGCTGGGCTGGATGTCCAGGCTGTAGCCGCCGGAGATCGGGAACCATCCGGCCTTGGAGCCGAGGGCCCAGGCGAGGATCACCGCGATCCACATGTACGGCATCGCGGTCAGCAGGTAGCCGGCCGGCAGCACGGTGTTGTCGAGCACCTTGCGGCGGGCCGCGAGCGCGCCGGCCCAGTTGCCGGCGATCCAGCTGAGCAGCACCGCCGGGAGCATCAGCCCCAGGGTGTACGGGAGGGCGTCGAGCAGTACGTCGGAGACGGGGGTCGGGAAGACCCATACGGAGATCCCGAAGTCGCCCTGGAGCAGGGCGCCCCAGAAGTGGAGGTACTGCTGCCAGACGGGTTCGTCGAAGCCGAAGAGGTTGTTGTAGTAGCCGCGCATCGCCTCGGCCGCCTCCGGCTGGGAGACGCGGGCGCGGGAGACCATGGACGCCACCGGGTCGCCCGGCATGAAGCGCGGGATCATCCAGTTGACGGTGACGGCGACGACGAACGTCAGCGCGTAGACCAGGAGTTTTCGGGCGAAGTAGCGGCGCAAGGGAGCTCCCGTCGAGGTGCCCCGCCGGGCGCGCGCGTGTCAGGGCGGCGCGCGCGGCGGGGCGGTCAAAAGGCCGGGCGGCGGCGTGGGCGCCGGGCGGCGTGAGGGCGGCGAAGGCGGGGCGGCCGGGGCGGTACGGGCGCTGGGGCCCGCGGTACCGGACCGGCCGCGGGGCTACTTCGCCGGCTTGAGCTGGGTCAGCATCTCGAAGCCGCCCATCTCCAGCCAGTTGCGCCAGAGCGCCGGCGCGTGGGTGGGCGCTCCCTCGGCGTCCGAGGGCCAGTTGGTCCAGGTGCCGGTGGTGGACTGCGACCAGAGGCCGTTGTACCAGAGCGGGATGATCGGCATCTCGTCCAGCTGGATCTTCTGGAGCCGGCTCGTCACCGCCTTCATCCCGGCGGCGTCGTCGGTCGGCACCCCGCCGAGCCGCTGGACCAGCTTCCACGCCTCCGGGTTCTCGTACCGTCCGAAGTTCACCGTGTTCTGCTGCTTCTGGACGGGGAGCTGGAACATGTACTCGTAGTACGTCCACGGGGTGTTGGAGAGCTGGCGGTCGTTGTTGATGACGAGGTCGAAGTCGCCCTTCGCGCGCTGCTCGCTGAGGGCGTTCTGGTCGGGGAACTCCGTGGTGACCGAGATGCCCGCCGCCTTGGCGCCGGCGGCGATGACCTTGGCTGCTTCCATCCAGTCGGTCCAGCCGGTGGGCACGGCCAGCTTGAGGCTGATCTTCGACCCGTCCTTGTTCTCGACCAGTCCGTCGCCGTCCTTGTCACGGTACCCGGCGTCGGCGAGGGTCCGCTTCGCGCCGGCGGTGTCGTACGAGAACCCGTCGGAGGCCACCACGCCCTTGTCGACGTAACTGTCCCACTGCGGGAGCAGACCGGTCGGGTCGGCCTTCTTGACCAGGTCGCCGTAGACGCCCTTCACGATCTTGTCGATGTCCACGGAGGCGGCGAGCGCCTTGCGGAAGGCGGCGTCGTCCAGCGGCGTGCGGGTGGTGTTGGGGACCAGCCAGGCGGTGTTGGCGGAGAGCATGTAGGGGGGCTCGTCGTAGTACGACACGACCTTCTTGGACTTGACCAGCGAGGAGGCACCGGGCAGGAAGTTGTTGCTCAGGTCGAGCTGCCCCTGGCCGAGCTGGCCGATGACGACCTCGTTGCTCGGGTTGGAGACGTCGACGATGTAGCGCGGCGCGGGCGTCATGCCGAGCGCCTTCGTGCCCCACCAGTCGTCACGCCGCTGCCAGACCACCCGGTCCTGGGACTTGCTCTTGAGGGTGTACGCCCCGCTGCCGACCGGCTTGTCGTTGACCCCGTTGAGGATCTCCTCCTCGGAGCGGCCGCTCCACACGTGCTCGGGGACGACCGGCTGGCCGTAGAGGGTGAAGTCCCACTCCTGGTAGTGGGCCTCCTCGAAGGTGAACCGGACGGTCGTGGCGTCGACCGCCTCGGCGCCGGAGAGCCAGCTCCACAGGGAGTGGAAGGAGGACGCCTCGATCTTTCCGAGGCCGTAGGAGTAGGCGACGTCCTTCGCGGTGAGCGGTTCGCCGTCGGCCCAGGTGATACCGGCCCGCAGCTTCACCTCGTAGGTCTTCGCGTCCTTCCAGCCGCCGGACTCGGCGAGCCAGGGGTTCAGCTTCCCGGTGTTCGGGTCGAAGTGGAACAGCGTCTCGTAGACCAGCCCTTTGGTGCCGGTGGCGTGGTCCCAGCTGCGCAGCGGGTTGTAGTTGGCCGGAGGCCCCCACTGCGTACCGGTGGTGTAGAGCGTCTCCTCGCGCGGTAACGCTCCGCCCTGCGTGCCGCCCGGACCCTTGCCCGTCACCGGACTCCCCCCGGTGCACGCGGTGGCGGTGAGCGCGATCACGGCGAGTGCGGTGGCGATCCGCACCCGGATACCCGTCCCCATAGCCCTTCCTCTCCCCGCCGTTCCTGCGAGCGGAGTCACTGAACCGGGTAAGTGCCGTGAAGGTATGAGGGCCCGGGAAGCGTGTCAAGGGTGTGCGCGGGAGCGCTCCCACCCTTGCCGGTCAAAGGAGTTGACGGTACCTTCGAGCCCGGACGGGGGTCCCGGGGAGGCATTCGGGCAGGCGGGGGCGACACGGTCCGGCGAGGGCCGACGGCTACGATGCCGGTCGACACGAACCGGTTAAGTGAGGTCCCCTTGCCCAAGAACCGCCCGACGATCGCCGACATCGCGCTGCGCGCCGGGGTCTCCAAGGTCGCGGTGTCCTACGCGCTCAACGACCGCCCGGGGGTCTCCCCCACCACGCGTGCCGCCATCAAGGCCATTGCCGAGGAGATCGGCTGGCAGCCCAACAGCGCGGCCCGCGCGCTCACCCGCGCCCGCGCCGAAACGGTCGGCCTCGCGCTCTCCCGCCCCGCCCGGATGCTCGGGGTGGAGCCGTTCTTCATGGAGCTGATCAGCGGCATCGAGAGCGAACTCTCGGCGCGGGGCTGTGCGCTGCTGCTGCAGATGGTGAGCGGCCCGAGGCAGGAGCTGGAGGTGTACCGGCGCTGGTGGGGCGAGGGACGGGTGGACGGGATCTTCCTCGCCGATCTGCGGGAGCCGGCCCCGGGCGAACCGGACCCGCGCGTCACCGGCGTCGCCGGTCTCGGGCTGCCGGCCGTCGCGATCGGCCACCCGTCCGCGGCCGGACCGCTGACCCCGGTGTGGTCCGACGACGCGGCGGCGCTCCGCGACACGTGGTCCTATCTGCACGCGCTCGGCCACCGCCGGGTGGCGCGCGTCGCCGGGCTGGCGGAGCTGACCCACACCCTGCTGCGGGACCGGGCGCAGCGGGAGATCTGCGCCGACCTCGGCCTGGGGGCCCCGGTGGTGGTGCACACCGACTACTCGGGCGACGAGGGCGCGCACGCGACCCGCCGGCTCGTCAGCTCCCCCGAGCGGCCGACCGCGATCGTCTACGACAACGACATCATGGCCGTCGCGGGTCTCTCCGTCGCCCAGGAGATGGGGCTGGACGTGCCCGCCGACCTCTCGCTCGTCGCCTGGGACGACTCGCAGCTCTCCCAGGTGGTCCGGCCGCCGCTGACCGCACTGGGCCGGGACGTCGCGGCGTACGGGGCGCTGGCCGCGCGGACCCTGCTGACGCTGGTGACCGAGGGCGCGGCCGAGGGCCGCGAGGACGCCACCGCCCGGCTCGTGCCACGCGGATCGACGGCGCCGCCGCGCTGACCTGCCCTGATGGCCGGCGGTGGGGATGTCATACCGCAGGAGGAGACGGGGCCCGCGCCGTGCGACTCAAGTGGGCCACCGAACGGGCACCGGGGCTGACGACCGGAGCACCGGGGACACGGAGGATGGAAGGGCCCGAAGGTGCCGCCGGTACCGGGGCGCCGGCCCGGTGCGTCCTCCCGGGCAGGCGGCCGGTGCGGGGGTGCCCGGGAGTCCTCCCCGTCCCCGTCCTCCCAGGAGCGCCCCCATGACCACCGCACCCCCCGTCCCCCGTGCCACCGGCGTCGCCGCGCGCGCCACGGAGCTGTCGAAGGTCTACGGCCAGGGCGAGACCCAGGTGGTCGCCCTGGACCGGGTCTCCGTGGACTTCCCGCAGGGTGAGTTCACCGCGATCATGGGGCCGTCCGGCTCCGGCAAGTCCACGCTGATGCACTGCGTGGCCGGGCTCGACACGTTCAGCTCCGGGTCAGTGCGAATCGGCGGGACCGAGCTGGGCTCGCTCAAGGACAAGCAGCTCACCCAGCTCCGCCGGGACAAGATCGGCTTCATCTTCCAGGCGTTCAACCTGCTGCCGACGCTCACCGCGCTGGAGAACATCACGCTGCCGATGGACATCGCGGGCCGCAAGCCGGACGCGGCCTGGCTCCAGCAGGTCATCGACATGGTGGGACTCTCGGACCGGCTCAAGCACCGGCCGACCCAGCTCTCCGGCGGCCAGCAGCAGCGCGTCGCGGTCGCCCGCGCCCTCGCCTCGCAGCCCGAGATCATCTTCGGCGACGAGCCGACCGGCAACCTCGACTCGCGGTCCGGTGCGGAAGTCCTGGGCTTCCTGCGCAACTCCGTGCGCGAACTGGGCCAGACCGTCGTGATGGTGACCCACGACCCGGTGGCCGCCTCCTACGCGGACCGGGTCGTCTTCCTCGCGGACGGCGCGGTCGTCGACGAGATGGCGCGGCCCACGGCCGACGGGGTGCTGGACCGGATGAAGGCGTTCGACGCCAAGGGCCGCACCAGCTGAGCCGGGGACCGGCCCGGTCCCGTACTCCGTAACGCCCCCCCGGGCACGCCACGCCCTCCTTCGGACCTCATCCCAGGACACCCACATGTTCCGTACCGCCCTGCGCAATGTGCTCGCGCACAAGGCCAGGCTGTTGATGACCGTGCTCGCGGTCATGCTCGGCGTCGCCTTCGTCTCCGGCACGCTGATCTTCACCGACACCCTCGGCAACGCCTTCCGCAACCAGTCCGCCAAGAGCTACGACGACGTGGCCGTGGCCGTGTCGACGGCTTCCGGCCGCCATGACGACAGCGCCGCCGGCCTCGACGCCACGACCCTGGAGAGGATCCGGGCGCTGGACGGCGTGGCCGGCGCCACCGGGCGGGTGTCCGGCTTCGCCGGGGTCGCCGACCGGGACGGCAAGCTCATCGGCAACGGCTGGTCGACCACCGGCGGCAACTTCGCCCCCGGCGAGGACGGCGAGGACGCCTCCTACACCTTCACCTCCGGCGGCGGCCCGGCGAAGGACGGCCAGATCGCCCTGGACGCCTCCTCCGCCGGCAAGGGCCGCTACCACGTGGGCGACCGGGTGCGGGTGGCGACCAACGGGCCGGTGAAGGAGTACACCCTCACCGGCGTCTTCACCACCGAGGACGGGGCGGTCAACGCGGGCGGCAGCCTGGTCCTCTTCGAGGAGGCCACCGCGCAGCGGCTGTTCCTGCGGCCCGGGGAGTTCCAGGAGGCCACGGTCGCCGCGGCGCCCGGCGCCTCGGACGCGCAGCTGCTCGCCGAGGTGAAGACCCTGCTGCCGGAGGGCGCGGAGGCCCGGACCGGACAGGCCCTCGCCGACGAGCAGGCGGAGCAGATCGAGGACGGGCTGGGCAACCTCGACACGATCCTGCTGGTCTTCGCCGGCATCGCGCTCTTCGTGGGCGTCTTCCTCATCGCCAACACCTTCAGCATGCTGATCGCCCAGCGCACCCGTGAGCTGGCCCTGATGCGCGCCGTCGGCGCCTCGCGCCGGCAGGTCAAGCGCTCGGTGCTGACGGAGGCGGCCCTGGTGGGGCTCATCGCCTCGGCGATCGGCTTCGCCCTGGGTGTCGGCCTCGCCGCCGCGCTGCGCTCGGCGATGGGCGTGATCGGCGGGAAGATTCCGGCGGGACCGCTGGTGGTCGCGCCGGGCACGGTGCTCGCCGCGTTCGGCGTGGGTGTCGTGATCACGGTCCTCGCCGCCTGGCTGCCCGCCCGACGGGCGGCGAAGATCGCCCCGGTGGCCGCCATGAGCAGTGTGCACGCGGTGGCGAGCACCCGTTCCCTGGTCGTGCGGAACTCGATCGGCGGCGCCGTCACCCTGCTGGGTACCGCCGGGATCGTCGGCGGCGCGGCGACGGGGGGCACGAACGGCCGGGTGCTGATCGCGGGCGGCGCCTTCCTGGCGCTGATCGGCATCATCGTGCTGATCCCGCTGCTGTCGCGGCCTGCCGTCGCGCTGGTGCGCCCGCTGCTGACCAGGGTGTTCGGGGTCTCCGGGAAGCTGGCCGCACAGAACGCGGTGCGCAACCCGCGCCGTACCGGGGCCACCGCCTCCGCCCTGGCGATCGGGCTGACGCTGGTCACCGGCATCTCGGTGCTGGGCGTCACGCTCGGCCAGGCGGTCGACCGGATGACGACGGACAACATCAAGGCCGACTACATGGTCTCGATGGCGAGCGGCGACGCGCTGGACCCGGCCGCCCTGGAGGCGCTGCGGAAGGCGGACGGCGTCACCGCCGTCTCCCCGCAGCAGGCGAACTGGCTGACGCTCGGCGGCGAACAGCACGCGGCGTCCGGTGTCACCCCGGGGGACATCGAAGAGGTCTTCGCCCTCAAGACGGTCACCGGCTCGCTGGACTCGCTCGCCGCGGGCCGGATCGCGGTCGATGCGGACACCGCGCGGACCAACCACTGGAAGACCGGTGACACGCTGCCGGCGACCTTCGAGGACGAGAAGAAGGGCGAGGTGACGATCGGGGCGACCTACGAGTCGAACGAGTTCCTCTCCTCCCCCGTCCTGCTCCCGGAGGAACTGGCGAACGCCCACAGCGAGGTCCCCGACATCCGGGAGATCTGGCTGACGACGGACGGCGGCGCCTCGGCCGCGAACGAGCGGGCCGTGGTGGACGCGCTCGGCGACAACCCGGCGATGAGCGTGATGGACCGCCAGGACATGCGGGACATGTTCGGCGGCTTCATCAACCTGGCGCTGAACATCATGTACGGCCTGCTGGCGATGGCACTGCTCATCGCGGTGCTCGGGGTGGTCAACACCCTGGCCATGTCGGTCTTCGAACGCAAGCAGGAGATCGGGATGCTGCGGGCGATCGGCCTGGACCGGGCCCGGATCAAGCGCATGATCAGGCTGGAGGCCGTGGTCATCTCGCTCTTCGGCGCGGTGGTCGGCGTGCTCCTGGGGACGTTCCTGGGCTGGGCGATCGGCCGTACGATCGCCTCCGCGATCCCGCACTACGAGCTGGTGATCCCGTGGGCCCGCATCGGGATCTTCCTGGTGCTCGCCGCGCTGGTGGGTGTCCTCGCGTCCCTCTGGCCCGCCCGCAGCGCCGCGCGGCTGAACATGCTGACGGCGATCAAGACGGAGTGACGGGACGGCCGTCGGGGAGAACCGGCGGCCGTGGGGGAGAACTGGGGGCCGTCGGGGAGAACCGGCGGCCGTGATGGAGGACCGGGGGCCGGAGACCGCGTGGGACGCGGTCTCCGGCCCTTGTGCGCGGGGCGACCGGCAGTGATCGGTACGTGCGCGGGCAGGTGGGTCAGTCGGTGGCGGAAGCCGTCCAGCGGCGGGCGCGGGCGGGCATGCCGGAGTGTCCGGTGTCGGTCGGCCGGACGGCGAGGATCTGGTTGACGCCGATCTTGTTGTGCTCGAAGGAGAGCGCGGAAGCGGCCATGTAGAGCCGCCAGACCCGGGCCCGTCCGGGCGAGGTGGCCGCCACCGCGGCGGCCCAGTTCCCCTCCAGGTTGGCCACCCACTGACGCAGCGTCAACGCGTAGTGCTCGCGCAGCGCTTCGACGTCCCGCGCCTCGAAGCCGGCCTCCTCCAGGATGCCGAGCGTCCGCCCCACCGGGGCGAGTTCACCGTCCGGGAAGACATAGGCGTCGATGAACTCGTCGATGTGATAGGCCTCTTCGTCCTTCTCGGGCCGACGGGCGATCTGGTGGTTGAGCAGGCGGCCACCGGGCTTGAGGAGGGCGAAGAGGTCGTCGGCGTACTCCCGGTAGCGGACGGATCCGACGTGTTCGGCCATACCGATGGAGGAGATGGCGTCGTACGGTCCGTCGCGCACGTCCCGGTAGTCCTGCACCCGGATCTCGACCCGGTCCGTCAGCCCTTCCTCGGCGACCCGCTTGCGGGCGTAGGTGGCCTGTTCGGCGGAGAGGGTCACGCCGGTGACGACGGCGCCGTACTCGCGGGCGGCGTGGACGGCCATCGAACCCCAGCCGCATCCGACGTCCAGGAGGCGGTCGCCCTCCTTGAGGGCGAGCTTGCGGCAGACCAGGTCGAGCTTGTCGCGCTGGGCGTCCTCCAGGGTGCCGCCGTCCTCCCAGTAGGCGCAGGAGTAGACCATCGACGGGCCGAGGACCAACGCGTAGAAGTCGTTGCCCACGTCGTAGTGGTGGCTGATGGCCTCCCTGTCCCGGCGCCGGGTGTGCAGCGGGCCGGTGCGGCGGAGGTGCATCTCCTCGCGGGGCGGGGCGGGCGGGGGGTAGGGGCCCGCGAGCCGGGCGAGGCCCTTGGCGAAGGCCCGGACCTTCGGATCGCGCAGCGGGTGGACGGTGTCCTTGGCGTCGGCGCCCCGGTCCCAGAGGAGGGAGGCGATGCGGTCGAGGGCCTCGTACAGATTGCCCTCGACGTCGATCTCCCCGGCCACCCAGCCCCGGGCCAGCCCCAGTTCGCCCGGCTTCCACAGCAGCCGGCGCAGCGCGCGGCGGTGGCGGACGACGAGAGTGGGGGCATCGGGCGGTCCGGCTTCACTGCCGTCCCAGGCCCGGATCCGAACCGGAAGGGGTTCTCCGAGCAGTTCCGTAAAAAGAGCGGTCAGCCGCGACGCGGCGTCTGCCATGGCGCACACCTCCGTGGTGGTGTTTCCCAAAAATGCCCATATGCGTGCACATGCATCATCGCCTCGCCGATGAGCGCCAGCGCCACGGCGGGGTGACACCTGCGTCAACTGTGGCCGGGACGGCCCTCATCCCGCTACCGGGCAATACTTGAGCAAAGTACATGTAACAGCCAAGGACTTCTGGGGGCCTCTCCCCGATCCGGACGCGAGATCCACGCCCCGCTCCGGGCCCGTCCCGTCACGCCCGGAGACGCCGAAGGGGCCGCCCGCACCACGGATGGCGGGCGGCCCCTTCGGGCGTCGTACGGGTACGGCTACCGGCGGCCGGCACCGACGCGCGGTGACGGAACCGGGTGGGGCGGGGTCAGGCCTTCGCCTTCTCGCCTTCGGCCTTCACGGCGGCGGGAGCCGGAGCCGGCTTCGCGGCCTCGTAGAACTCCTCGCGCGGCGTCTCCATGGCGCCCAGCGAGACGACCTCACGCTTGAGGAACATCGCGAGGGTCCAGTCGGCGAAGACACGGATCTTGCGGTTGAACGTCGGCATCGCCATGCCGTGGTAGCCACGGTGCATGTACCAGGCGAGACGGCCCTTGAGCTTGATCTTCACCTTGCCCAGGACGATCATCGCGACGCCCTTGTGCAGGCCGAGACCGGCGACCGCACCCTTGTTGGCGTGCTCGTACGTCTTCTGCGGGAAGCCGCGCATGCCCGAGACGACGTTGTCGCCGAGGACCTTGGCCTGGCGCAGCGCGTGCTGGGCGTTCGGCGGGCACCAGGCGTTCGGGTTGCCGGCCTTGCGGCCGACCATGTCCGGGACCTGGGCGTTGTCGCCGGCGGCCCAGATGTAGTCGGTGCCCTGCACCTGGAGCTTCTCGCTGGTGTCCACGTGACCACGCGGGCCGAGCGGCAGGCCGAAGCGGGAGAGCGCCGGGTTCGGCTTCACACCGGCGGTCCACACGATGGTGCTGGAGTCGACCTCCAGGCCGTTCTTCAGCACGACGTGACCGTCGACGCAGCTGTCCATGGAGGTGGAGAGGTAGATCTCCACGCCACGGCTCTCGAGGTGCTCCTTGCCGTACGCACCCAGCTTCGGGCCGACCTCGGGAAGGATCTTGTCGGCGGCGTCGACGAGGACGAAGCGCATGTCCTCGCGCTTGACGTTCGTGTAGTACTTGGCCGCGTCCCGGGCCATGTCCTCGACCTCACCGACGGTCTCCGCACCGGCGAAGCCACCGCCGACGAAGACGAAGGTCAGCGCCTTGCGGCGGATCTCCTCGTCGGTCGTGGAGTCGGCCTTGTCCAGCTGCTCCAGGACGTGGTTGCGCAGGCCGATGGCCTCCTCGATGCCCTTCATGCCGATGCCCTGCTCGGCGAGGCCGGGGATCGGGAAGGTGCGGGAGACCGCGCCCATCGCGATGACGAGGTAGTCGAAGGGCAGCTCGTAGGCCTCGCCGACGATCGGCGCGACCGTGGCGACCTTGCGGTCCTGGTCGATGGTCGTCACACGACCGGTGAGAACCTCAGCCTTGGGCAGCACGCGTCGCAAGGGGACGACGACGTGCCGAGGCGAGATGCTGCCTGCAGCAGCTTCGGGAAGAAAGGGCTGGTACGTCATGTACGAGCGCGGGTCGACGACCGTGACGGTCGCCTCTCCGTAGCGCATCTTCTTGAGAATGCGTCGAGCTGCGTACAGGCCTACGTACCCACCGCCTACAACGAGGATCCTGGGACGCTCCGTGGTGCTCATGCAATCGAGTATCCACCCCACCCGGGGGGGTAGCTCGTGAGCCCCTTCACAAGGTACCCGGCCCCCTCTGCTACACTGCGCCGCCCGCGTGACCCAGATCATGGTCAACACGGGGAACCCCAGCACTGCGGAGAACGTTGTTCACCACTTGTGAGCTGGTCCTTGGCCCCGCCGCGACAGCCCCGCGCCCGCCTCCCACCCGTTCCACTCCTCCCGCGCGCGGGAGGAGTGGGACGCCCGCGCGTACCGCACGAAACCTCCTCACGGGCCCATTCGCACCCCGGAGAGGGAAGAACTTGCCCCGCACGGGCCGAAATCCTTGTGAAGAAGTTCACGAACCTCGTTCCGACGCCTCCCCGAACGCCTCTGCGAAGGCCGCCCGAGCGCCCAGTAAAGCATCAGAGGTGCAGGCCGGGACCCATGTGAGCGCGCGAATCCCGGGAGGTGAGCGTGCACCCGGGGAACGCCCGCGACGGTGGCCCCGCGGGGGTCCGGCAGCGGGAGCGCCGCCGGACGAGCGGGCCCGCCGGGGACGCCCGCACACTGGAGGTATGACGAAGCGAACCGTCACGGTCCAGGACGCCTGCGCCGACCCCGCGGCCTCCATCGGCCACGCCGAGCGGGGCGAACCCACCGTGATCACGCGCGACGGCGAGCCGGTGGCGGCCGTGGTGCCGATCGCGGACTTCGAGGCCCTGGAGGAAGCGGCCGACGTCCTCGACATGGAAGCGGTGCTGGCGGGGGTCGACCCCACCACGACCGTGGCCGAACTGCTCACGGACGTCCTCACCGAGCGACCGGACGAGAAGCGGTGAGCCGGGCACCGGGGCCCTGACCCGTAACCACCCGGAGGGGGCAGTGTCCGCGTACCCCCGACACGCCGGCCCGACGAACGGCCGCAGCGGTACGGAAAGCCCGCACCAGACCGGTCCCGTCCCTCCGCGTCCCCGTCACGGCACCCCGACCGGGCGGTGTCCACCGCCGTGACTGAGGACGGGCGGCCCCGAGTGATGCCTCCGGGGCCGCCCGCTCACTCGTGGGACCCCGTTCACTCAGCGGGTCGGCTCACCGAGCGGGCCGCTCACCGCTGCGGGCTGCTGTCGAGAAGACGATCCCGTCGGTTGAACTTGTCGGCTCCTCAGGTCTCCACCGGCTACGGGTCGGGAAGCACCGGGTCGCCTACCAGGTCGAGAACGACCGACTCGTGATCCTCGTCGTCAAGGTCGGTGACCGGCGCGACGTCTGCCGGAGCATCGGATCGCTCCCAATCGCTTCCAAAGTGCTCTTCGCCCGACCCGGCGGGTGTACACACTTGCGCGTACACTTTTCTCATGACTGAGACGACCGCTACCGTGCGAGAAGCCCGCGCTCACCTTGCGGACCACATCAATCGCGCCGAGGAGGGCACGCCCACGGTGATCACCCGCAACGGGGAGCCTGTTGCCGCTGTGGTCCCGATCTCCGACTTCTACGCACTGGAGGATGCGGCGGACGTCCTGCTGACGAGGGAAGCGGAAGCGGTCCTGGCCCAAGGCGGCCCGACCGTGACCATGGCCGAGCTGCTGGCCGATCTCTTCACCGAACGCTCCGAAGGCGCGGCGTGAAGTACGCGTTCCGGTTCACCGCCACGGCGCAGCGACAACTCCGCGCCATCGACCGGCCTGCCGCCATGCGCATCCTGGCCGCGCTGACCGCACTCGGCGAAGACCCGTACCGCGAGGACGCCGACGTCAAGGAACTTGTCGGCTCCTCAGGTCTCTACCGGCTGCGGGTGGGGAACTACCGGGTCGCCTACCAGGTCGAGAACGACCGACTCGTGATCCTCGTCGTCAAGGTCGGTGACCGGCGCGACGTCTACCGGAACGTCTGAGACGCCGGACGGGCCCGGGAGCACCGTGGTGCCCCGAGCCCGCCCCCCGCCGGCCTCCGCTCAGCAGCTCATTCGCCGCAGAGCGTCGCCTCAGCAGATCATTCGCCGCCGCGCGTCGCCGCGCCCAGGGCGATCCCGTCCAGGATGTCGTGCTCGCTGACCACGATCTCCTGGGCGCCCGTGCGGCGCATCAGCGCCTGGAGGATCAGGGCGCCCGAGGCGATCACGTCGACCCGGCCGGGGTGCATCGAGGGGATCGCGGCGCGGTCGGCGTGGGTGGAGGCGAGCAGGCTGGTGGTGATCCGCTCCACGCGGGCGAGGGAGATCCGGGAGTGGTGGATGGCCTCGGAGTCGTACTCCTGGAGGTCCAGCGCGATGGCGGCGATCGTGGTGACCGTGCCGGCGAGGCCGACGAGGGTGGCGGCCTCGGTGAGCGGGACGGTCTCGGCGGCGAGGTCGAGGGCGGCCTCGACGTCGGCGCGGATCGCGGCGATCCGCGCCTCGGTCGGCGGGTCGATCCTCGCCCCGTCCTGGACGAGGTGGCGCTCCGTCATCCGTACGCAGCCGATGTCGACCGAGCGGGCCGCGCGGACCGTCTCGTCGCCGAGGACGAACTCGGTGGAGCCGCCGCCGATGTCGACCACCAGGTACGGGGAGGCGAGGCCGTGGCCGCTGTCGCGGTGGAGTTCGGTGGTGGCCCCGTCGAAGGAGAGCTGGGCTTCCTGGTCGCCGGTGATCACCTCGGGCTCGACGCCCAGGATCTCGTGGACGCCCCGGACGAAGTCGGCGCTGTTCTCGGCGTCGCGGGAGGCGGAGGTGGCGACGAAGCGGACGGTCCGGGCGCCGAGTTCCCCGATCACTCCGGCGTACTCGCGGCAGGCGGCGAACGTACGCTCCAGCGCCTCGGGCGCGAGACGGCCGGTGCGGTCGACTCCCTGGCCGAGGCGGACGATCCGCATCCGCCGGTCCAGCTCGGTGAAGCTGCCGGTGGCGGGGTCGACGTCGGCCACGAGCAGCCGGATGGAGTTGGTGCCGCAGTCGATGGCCGCGACCCGGGTCGCGGTCGTGCCGGTCGCGCTCACGCGGGCCCCCCGGCCGGCTTCCCGGCTGCGCACGGCGTGACGCAGGGACCCTTCGCCCACCACTCGGGGAGCAGGGCGATGGCCTCGTCGCCGAGCGGGTTCACGCCGGGGCCGGCGGCCAGCGAGTGGCCGACCAGGACGTGCAGGCACTTGACCCGGTCCGGCATGCCGCCGGCGCTCGGGAAGCCCTCCAGGACCTCGATGGCGTCGCGGCGGGCGAGGTAGTCCTCGTGCGCGGCGCGGTAGGCGGCGGCCAGCTCCGGGTCGCTGCCCAGACGGTCGGTCATCTCCCTCATGACGCCGTTCGCCTCCAGCGTGCCGATCGCGGAGGCGGCGCGCGGGCACGTCAGGTAGAACGTCGTGGGGAACGGCGTGCCGTCCTCCAGACGGGGCTGGGTCTCCACCACGTCCGGATTGCCGCAGGGGCAGCGGTGCGCGATGGCGCGCAGCCCGCGCGGCGGCCGTCCGAGCTGCTGCTCGAACGCGGCGATGTCCGCGTCGGTGGGCGGAGTGGATTCGGTCTGCGGAGGGGGCGTGTCCATGCCTGCCTTGGTTCTGCTCGAAGGTACCGCTGCGAACTGCTGCGAGGTGGTGCTGCTGCCAGGTGGTGCTGGGGGTGCGGTGCTGCTGCGGGTCCGGCGGGGCGCCGGGGCGCGGTGCCGCTCGGACCAGTGTGCCTGGCCCCGGAGGTCGCGCCTCAGTCGCCGTCGGAGCCGGCGGACTCGCCGGACGTGCGGGAGCCGTCCGCGCTGTCCACGCCGTCCCAGAGGTTGGAGTGCCAGGGCCGGCCGCCCGCGCCGGGCTCGCCCCGGTCGTCGCCGGCCGCGTCGGGGTCGACCACGGTGTAGCCGGTCTCGCCGGGGAGCACGTAGTGCAGGTGCTCGCGGGCGAGGCGCCGGATGTAGGCGTCGTCCTGGAGGCGGGCCTTCTCGTCCCGCAACTCCTCGGCGCGCTCCCCCGCGTCCGACAGCATCCGCTGCTGGTCGGCGATCTCCTCGCGCTGGGAGACGTACTGACGCATGGGGTAGGCGAGCGCCACGATCAAGGTGCAGACGATCAGTGCCAGGAACGCGGCCCGGCCGGTGAGGCGGGAGCGGTGGGCCTGGCGGCGGTTCTGGGAGCGGTAGACGCGGGCCGCCGTCTGCTCGCCCAGCAACCGCAGTCTCGTCGCGGTCGAGAACCGGTCGCGGTCCTTCACGGCCATGTTCACGCCTCCCCGTCACGCACGTCCGTCCCCGCACACGGTACGGGACCGAGTGCGGGGACGGACGGAGGCTGGTGGACCGGGCCCTCGGAGGGTGTCCCGCGGAACGGCATTCCGCGGGACATTTCCGTACGGGCCCGGGATCAGCCCTTGAAGCGGGGGAAGGCCGAGCGGCCGGCGTACACGGCGGCGTCGTCGAGGATCTCCTCGATGCGCAGCAGCTGGTTGTACTTGGCGACGCGGTCCGAGCGGGCCGGGGCGCCGGACTTGATCTGACCGCAGTTCACCGCGACCGCGAGGTCGGCGATGGTGGTGTCCTCGGTCTCGCCGGAACGGTGCGACATCATGCACTTGAGGCCGTTGCGCTGCGCCAGCTCGACGGCGTCGAGGGCCTCGGTCAGCGAACCGATCTGGTTGACCTTGACGAGCAGGGCGTTGGCCGAGCCCTCCTCGATGCCGCGGGCGAGGCGCTCGGGGTTGGTCACGAAGAGGTCGTCCCCGACGATCTGCACCTTGGCGCCGATCTTCTCGGTGATGATCTTCCAGCCGGCCCAGTCGTCCTCGAACAGCGGGTCCTCGAGGGAGACGATCGGGTACGCGGAGACGATCTCCTCGTAGTACTCGGTCATTTCGGCGGCCGAGAGGGACTTGCCCTCGAACTCGTACTTGCCGTCCTTGTAGAACTCGGACGCGGCGGCGTCGATCGCGAGGGCGACGTCGCGGCCGGGGACGAAGCCGGCCTCCTTGATGGCCTCGACGATGAGGTCGAGAGCGGCACGGTTGGAGTCCAGGTTCGGGGCGAAGCCGCCCTCGTCACCGAGGCCGGTGGAGAGGCCCTTGGACTTCAGGACCTTCTTCAGCGTGTGGTAGACCTCCGAGCCCCAGCGGACGGCTTCGGAGAAGGACTCCGCGCCGATCGGGGCGATCATAAACTCCTGGATGTCGACGTTGGAGTCGGCGTGCGACCCGCCGTTCAGGATGTTCATCATCGGAACGGGCAGCAGGTGCGCGTTCGGGCCGCCGAGGTAGCGGAAGAGCGGGAGGTCGGAGGCCTCGGACGCGGCGTGGGCCACGGCCAGCGAGACGCCGAGGATGGCGTTGGCGCCGAGCGAGCCCTTGTTCTCCGTGGCGTCCAGGTCCAGCATCGCCTGGTCGATCAGGCGCTGCTCGGTGGCGTCGTAGCCGACGAGCTCCGGGCCGATCTGCTCGATGACGGCGAGGACGGCCTTCTCGACACCCTTGCCCTGGTAGCGGTTCAGGTCGCCGTCGCGAAGCTCGACGGCTTCGAACGCGCCGGTGGAGGCGCCGGACGGAACGGCAGCACGGCCCGTGCTGCCGTCATCGAGACCAACTTCGACCTCGACCGTGGGGTTGCCCCGCGAGTCGAGGATTTCCCGGGCTACGACGACGTCGATGGACGGCACGAGCATCTCCTTCTGGAATGTGACGCTGACTGTGCGGGCTCTGGAGCCTTGCGACTAGGCAGTGTCCGGATCAGGGTCGGTCAGGACGCGGCGTCCGGCGCGGTGCGTCGCGAGGCGCCGGAGCGTCCTCATCTCGGAGCGATGCGGACGTTTCGGCAACGCCGCGAGGTTCCGTTGCCGGACTTCGTGACCCCGGCCATGATCCGCCGGACACTGCCTAGAGCCTAACCGGACACAGGAGATCGGTCGGCCGACCGTCCAGTGACACGACGAGCCTACACATTGTTTCCGTACGGAACATAACAGCGAGCGGTACGGCGCCCGGCAGTTCGCGGTACGGCGGGCGACGTGGGCCGCCGCCGGGCCTCCGTCCCCGTTCTCCCGCGTTCCTCCCCTCCCGCCGTGCCGCCTCCTCCGCGCCCATGTCCGCACCCGTCGGCGGGCGGCCGCTCCGTGCGGGAAAAGGCCCTGGCCCGGCGTGCGGGGGGAGTGCGCGCCGGGCCAGGGAGTGGAAGGGGGTGCCGCCGGACACCCCGGTTCCGGGAGGAGAGGTTCGTGCTTACTTCAGGTGGAGCTGCTGACCCGGGAAGATGAGGTCGGCGTCGTCGACGATGTCGTGGTTCAGCTTGAAGAGCTTCTGCCAGCCACCCTTGACGCTCTGCTTCTGGGCGATCGTGCTGAGGGTGTCGCCGGTGACGACCTTGTACTCGCCGTCGCCCTTCTCGACCTTGCCGCCGGTCGGCGTGGTGACGGTCTCGGACTTCTCGGACGCGGCCGGGCGGTCCTCGCTGCGGGAGGCCGTCTGCGACTCCGAGGCGCGGTCCGACTGCGGGGCGGCGGAACCGCTGCTCTGGCTGGAGCCGGTGCTCGTCGAGGTGTCGGTGCTCTTGGGGGTCTCGGCGGTCGAGGAGGAACCGGTGCTGACGCCCGGGTCCACACCGTCGTTGGTCAGGTTGCCGGCACCGGCGCAACCCCAGGCGCCCGGGCCCTGGAGGTCCAGCAGCACCTCGGCGGTGGCGATCTGCTGCTCCTTGGTGGCCAGGTCGGCGCGGGGGGCGTACTTGGTGCCACCGGCGGCGGCCCAGCTCGACTGGGAGAACTGCAGGCCACCGTAGTAGCCGTTGCCGGTGTTGATGGACCAGTTGCCACCGGACTCGCACTGGGCGACGGCGTCCCAGGTGGCGACGGAGGCGGCGGAGGCGTTGGTGGCGCCCATCAGCGGGAGGGCGATGGCGGCACCGGCGACGCCGGCGAGCGTGGCCATACGGACGGCCTTGGACGAGCGGCGGTGCTTACCGTTGGACAGCAGCATGGAACGTCTCCTCACCGACGCCTACGAGGTGAGCTGTCGGGTTCGGGCCAATGAGTTGCCCGGCGACACGTCCTTGCGTGTCGCTTCACCCCTAGCCGGTCCCGGCCTGCCCGTCGTTCGCGACGGGCCGTCCGATACCGGCGGCTTACCTGGGTCCCCCGCTCCTGCCTACGGCGCTTTACGCGTCTGTTCCCTTCGACCGACGGCAGGATTCGGCGTGACGATCGACGGGGCCCGCGGTGCGAGCGGTTCTGACCGTAAACACAGGCAACCCCGACATTCAATGATGGACATATCGGATAATCAGACCTTACTGGCCATGTCCGAATAACCGTTTCCGCAGGTCACGGCGGACGTTCGCGAAGTGCCGCGACCGCGACGCGCCCGAACAGCGAAGAGACCCATGTCTCACTTTCTCAAAAGTGGACATAGGCCCCTTAACTACCCACCCATTTGGGGGGTTTTCCCGGATTGGATCACTTGGTGGGAGCGGCCTCCGCGACCCCGGACGTGGCCTCCGCCGTACCGTCGGCGGCCCCCGTCGTCCCTGACGCGGCGTCCGTCGCACCGGCGGTGGCGCCCGGGGTGGCGGGGGCCGGCGTCGCGCTCAGGTCCAGCTCCTGGCCGGGCAGGATCAGATCGGGGTTCGAGCCGATCACGTCCTCGTTGGCCGCGTACAGATCGGTCCAGCCCTCGGCGAGGTTCTGCGTGTCGGCGATCGCCGAGAGGTTGTCCCCGGACCGGACGGTGTAGGTCCCGTCCGCGGCGAGCGTCGCGTCGTCGCGCGCGTCGGTGGCACCGCGCGAGGCGTGCCGGCCGGAGTCGCGCGAGGTGTCCGCGGCGGCCTCGCCCGCATCGGGCGTACCGCGGTGCTTGCCGCCCGTCGTGGAGTCGCCGGTCGCGGCGTCGGCCGCACCGGCCGTCGCGCCGTCCGCGGCGGCGTGCTTCCCGCTCTTCCCCGGCGCGGTGGCGCCCGGCGTGGCCGAGCCGGTCGGCGAGGGGGTGGCGGAGGCGTCGGAGCCCGGTGTGGCGGTGGAACCGGTCGTGGAGCCCGCCGCCGAGCCGTCGAAGGAACCCGAGGTGCCCGAGGAGCCGGCGGAGTCCGTCGACCTGGCGGCGCCGGGGGCACCGTCCGCGTCCGGGATCGTGCCGGCCGAGGCGCCCGCGTCCGCGGCGGAGGTGGAGCCCGGGTCCACCCCGATGAGGGAGCCGGCGGGAGCGAGCCCGCCGATCACCGCGCACCCGGGCCACGCCTGCGGGCCCTTGGCGTCGAGGACCTTCTCCGCCACGGCTATCTGCTGCGTACGGCTGGCGAGGTCCGCGCGCTGCGCGTAGTCGGTACCGCCGTAGGCGGCCCAGGTCTCCTCGGAGAACTGCAGTCCGCCGTAGTAGCCGTTGCCGAAGTCGGCGCTCCATGCGCCGCCGCTCTCGCATTCGGCGACCTTGTCCCAGGTGGTCGCGTCCGCGGCACCGGCGCCGGTCGCGGCGAGGAGCGGAATCGCCAGGGCGGAGCCTGTCACGCCGGCTGCGACGACGATGGCGGGTGCCTGGCGAGGGCGGCGGTGTCTGCCGTTCGCGGAGCCCATGGGAGTGCCTTCCGTGTGACTGACGGGTGAACTGATGCGTCGAACCGTGAACCTAGCGGGGTTCGAACGCGTGTCACAAGTCGATGCCTCGCGGATCACATCAACATCACAGAGTTGACGGAGCGTCACTTTCATCGAGCGTCCGACCCGGTGTGAACTCGACCGGAAGGGTGCGCAGTCCACGCATGATGAGCCCTCCGCGCCACCGCAAATCGGCCATTTCTCCCGCGAGCCGCAGGTCAGGAAGGCGCCTCAGCAGGGTGGCGAGGGCGGTCCGTCCCTCCAGCCGGGCGAGCGGCGCTCCCACGCAGTAGTGGATGCCGTGGCCGTAACCGAGGTGCGGATTGTCACGCCGTGCGAGGTCGAGCGTGTCGGGGTCCGCGAAGCGCGCGGGATCCCGGTCGGCCGCGGCGAGCACGACGAGGACGGGGTCGCCGGCCGCGATCCCCTCGCCGCCCAGGGTCAGCGGCTCGGTGGCGTACCGCCAGGTGGCGAGTTCCACGGGGCCGTCGAAACGGAGCAGCTCCTCGATGCCGGTCGCGAGCAGCTCCTCCTCCCCCGCTTCCAGCGACGCTTCGAGGCGGGCGCGCTCCTCGGGGTGGCGGAGCAGGGAGTAGGTGCCGTTGCCGATGAGGTTGACGGTTGTCTCGAAGCCGGCGAAGAGGAGGATGAAGGCCATCGCGGCGGCCTCGTTCTCCGTGAGGTGCTCGCCGTGGTCGCTGGTGCGGATCAGCTCCGAGATCAGGTCGTCGCCCGGGTTCTCCCGCTTGCGGTGGATCAGTTCCGCGAGGTAGGCCCGCATCCGCTTCACCGAGCGCGCCACGCCGCCGCGCGGGCCTCCGCCGTGGCGGATCATCATGCCCGCCCAGTCCCGGAAGTCGTCCTGGTCCTCCTCGGGCACGCCGAGCAGGTCGCAGATCGCGTAGATGGGGAGCGGGAAGGCGAAGTCGTGGATGAGGTCGGCGGTGCCCTCGGCGACGAACCGGTCGATGAGCCGGTCCGTCAGCTCCTGCACGCGGGGCGCGAACGCGGCGACCCGGCGCGGCGTGAACGCCTTGGACACGAGCCGGCGCAGCCGGGTGTGGTCGGGCGGGTCGATGTTGAGCAGGTGGGTCATCAGCTCGGCCTTGCGCTCCCCCGGGATCCCGGTCTTCCCCTTGGTGTGCGCCGGCCCGGCGTGGTGGACCGGGTTCTTGGAGAGCCGGTGGTCGGCGAGCGCGAGGCGCGCGTCGGCGTACCGGGTCACCAGCCAGGCCTCCACCCCGCTGGGCAGCGTGGTGCGGTGCACCGGGCTGTGCTCCCGGAGCCAGGCGTACGCGGGGTAGGGGTCGGTGGCGAACTCCCAGGTGAAGAGCTCGGGGGCGGCGGGCGCGCGGTGCGCGGGGCATCCGGCGGGCGCCTCGGGGGTGGGGTCGCCGGGAGCGGGGTCGCCGGGTGCGCTGTCGTTCACTGGTCGATCACTCGTCGACGGTACTCGGGGCGTGCACGCCCTCCGCGGCGAGGATGGCGTCCCGGTAGGCGCGGGCCGCCGCGCGCAGGGCCGCCTCCGGGTCGACGCCCTCGGCCTCGGCGCGGACGGCGAGGGCGAGGAGTTCGTAGCCGAGGGTGTCGCCGGTGGGCGGGGCGACCTCCAGGGTCGTTCCGCGGACCCGGCCGGCGAGCTTCGCCGCGAGCGCGAGCGCCGGCTGACCGAGCGGAACCCCTTCGGTGACCGAATCGCGTTGCTTCTCGACCGCCTTGGTGCGCAGCCAGTGCGCGTGGACGTCCTCGGGGGTCTCTGCGGTCGCGTCGCCGAAGACGTGCGGGTGGCGGCGGATCAGCTTCTCCACCAGTCCGCCCGCGACGTCGTCGACGGAGAAGGGCGCCTCCGCGTCCTCCTCGGCGATCCGGGCGTGGAAGACCACCTGGAGCAGTACGTCGCCGAGCTCCTCGCGGAGTTCGTCGCGGTCGCCGGCCTCGATCGCCTCGACCAGTTCGTACGTCTCCTCGATGGCGTACGGGGCGAGGCGGCGGTGGGTCATCTCCGAGGTCCACGGGCAGTCGCGTCGGATGACGTCCATGACCTGGACCAGGTCGAGGAGGCGCGCGCCCGGCAGGTCGTACGAGCCGGGGAGCAGCTCCAGGTCCGGCATGTGCACCCGGCCGGAGCCGCCGAGGCGGGCGAGCCCGTCGGTGAGCCGCTGGTCGCCCTCGCCGCCGACCAGTACCACCACGGTCCGGCCGCCGGCGCAGGCGTCGACCAGCTCCTCGGCGGTCGGAGCGGTGTGCTCGACGGTGACGCCGGCCTCGCGCAGGTACGGCAGTTGTACGTGGTCCGGGGCGCCGCAGAGCACGCGGTCGGCGGCGCGCAGCGTCTGCCAGGCGGGCCAGGAGAGCAGTCCGGGGGCGACCCGGTGGCTGGCGGTGAGGAGGACGACCCGGCCGGGTGCTTCAGCGTTCACCCCCCGAACCTACCCCGCTCGCGCACGGCGCCGCCGGGGGGCCGCCCCTGGCACGGACGCGGGCCGGGCCACCGGTCACCCCGCCGGGTCGGTCTCCACCTGGCCGGCCGCCGCGTCCTCGGTGCCGGGCGGCTTGGCGAGCCAGGGGGACTCGTAGGTGCCGAGGCGGACCTGCCGGTCGTCCCAGGCTCCGTAGCGCGGGTTGACGTCGATGTGCAGCGACTTCGACGCCTCGGCGAGCGCAGCGGTCACCTTCTGGGTGCCGGCCTCGGTCTGGAGGTCCGCGCCGAGCGCGGCGGCCAGCTTGGGGAGCTGGACCTCCTGGCGCAGGTCGCCGTCGATCTGGCCGGGGGAGATCCAGCGTTCCTGCAGCAGGGTCTCCCGCAGCTCGTCCTCGCCGCCGTACTGCGCGACGGCCGCCCGGTGCACCTGCTGGAGCTCCTTGCGGCTGACGGTCACCCCGTTGTCCTCGGCCGCCCGGTCGAGGACCCGGCCGAAGATCAGCCGGTGCAGGGCGGCGCGCGGGAGCTGGCCGGAGCCCTTCACCAGCTGGGCGGCCTGCGGCGAGTTCTGCTGCGCGCTCCGCACCTCGGCGACGTCCGCCTGGAGGGTGGAGACCTCGATCCGCTGCCCCCCGACGATCGCGGCGGCGCCGGGGTGGGCCTCGCTCCCGCAGGCGGTGAGGACGGGCGCGGCGAGCAGGAGTGCGGCGGAGAGGGTGAGCGCGGTGCGACGACGGCGGTGCAAAGGAGCCTCCCGATGAGAGTTTGTGCATCAGTGCACAAAGCCTTGCGGTGATCGATGTTAGGCAGTGGTGGCCATGGGGGCCACTGGTTCGACCAACGATTCGGGAGGAGTTGGGGATGTGGTGCGGCGGCGGCTCCCGCGCCGGCCCCGTCAGCCGCCGCGTACGACCCGCTGGTGCGTCAGCTGCCGGCGCAGTTCGGCGGGGAGCGGGTGGTGCGGCCCGTAGGAGCGCTCGGTGTCGTGGAGCAGGGCCTGCAACTGGGCCCGCCCGGCGGTGTGGTCGCCGACGGCGAGCAGCAGCAGTCCGATGCGGTGGCGGATGTCGAAGGACCGGCCGGGGTCGGTGGAGACGGTCCCGTAGGCGTTCTCGTAGTAGGGGAGGACCGCGCGGTACTCGTTGAGCGCGGCGCCCGTCTCGCCGAGCTGCTCCAGGCACTGGGCGGCGTCGTAGCGGTACTGGAGCGCCTGCGGGTCGCCGGGGCCGGCCTCGGCGGTGCGGTCGTCGGCGAGGCGGCGCAGCTCGGGCAGGGCGCGGCGGTACTGGCCGTCGTCCAGCAGGGTCGCCGCGTACTGCTTGCGGAGGATGCGGACGACCGGTGAGCGCTCGCCGTGTTCGGCGGCCGCGGTCGGCAGGATGGAGCCGAGGATGTCCACGGCCTGGGTGATCCGCCCCTCGCCGAGGAGTTGCTTGACCTCGTCGACGGCGCGCGCCACGTCCGCCCGGGCCGACGCCGGGCGCCGGGCCGGTACCGGCGGCGGACCGTAGCCGGTGGCCGGGGCGGGGGCCGGGGTGCTCGCCCGGTCGGGCCAGGGGGCGTGCGGGCGCAGGAACGGGCGAGTCGGGTCGAGCGGTCCGCCGGGGGCCCCGCGCGCGGGCAGCAGCGGGGCGAGTGCCTCGTACACCTCCTGCGCGGAGCCGGGGCGGGCCTGCGGGTCCTTGGCGAGCAGCCGCAGGACGAGGGCCTCCAGCTGCTCGGGGATGTCGGGCCTCAGGTGGCGGACCGGCAGCGGTGGTTCGTAGAGGTGGCGGTGGAGCACCCCGAGCGCGGTGGATCCGGAGAACGGCACGTCCCCGCTGAGCAGTTCGTGCAGCAGCACGCCGAGGGCGTACAGGTCGGTGTACGGGCCGACCGCGCCGCCCATCGCCTGCTCGGGGGCCATGTAGGCCGGGGAGCCGATGGGTGAGCCGGTGTGGGTGAGCCGGGTGGTGTCGGTGTCCAGGACGGAGGCGACGCCGAGGTCGAGGACGGTGACGGTGCCGTCGGGGCGGACCATGACGTTGCGGGGCTTGAGGTCCCGGTGGACGATCGGCACCGCGTGCACGGCGCTGAGCACCGCGCAGAGCTGGGCGGCGACCGCGACGGCCCACGGCCAGGGGTAGGGGTCGTGCTCGGCGAGGTGGTCGGCGAGGTCGGAGCCCTCCACGTACTGCATGACGAGGAAGAGGTCGTCGCCGTCGCCGCCGGCGTCGTGGACGGTGACCAGCCCGGGGTGGTCGACCTGGGCGGTCACCCGGCACTCCCGGGCGAACCTGCGGCGCAGTTCGTCGGCGTCCTCGCGGCCGCCGGGCGCGCCCATCCGGTCGGGGCGCAGCAGCTTCACCGCGACCCGGCGGTCGAGCCGCTGGTCGTACGCCGTCCAGACCTGGCCCATACCGCCCTGGCCGAGGATCGCGGCGAGTTCGTACCGTCCGGCGACGACGCGTCCGCTCACCGGCCTTCGCCCTCCTTGCGGAGGTAGTCACTCAGCTCGTCCAGCTCGGCGCGGACCTGGTCCAGCCGCTGCGGCGGGCCGGTGCGCCTCGGCGGCGGGGTGGGCTGCGTCTGCGGGGGCAGCGGGTGGGGCTGCTGCTGCGTGGCCGGCCGGTAGGCGGCGGCGTCCTGCGGGCGGTACGCGAGCGGCGGGGCACCGTACGGGGGCGTCGGTTGCGCGGGGCCGGCCGGCGGGTAGCCGTACCCCTGGGCGGGGCCGGCCGCCGGGTAGCGGCCGGCGGCCCACGTGCGGGCCCTGACGGCGGCGGGACCGTTCGGGCCGAAGTGCCGGATGTCGGAGAAGAGGTAGTACCAGGTGACGCCGCCGGGCAGGACGAGCAGCCAAGCGAGCATGGTGATGGCCTGGGCGTCCGTCAGCTCCTCGTCGCCGGCCGGGAGCGCGTCCACGAAGAAGCCGAAGCCCACGGTGAGCCCGAGGGAGAGGACGAACAGGACCCAGTCGCGCGGGCGGCGGGTCACGAGGGCCAGCCGCAGCATCGCCGCCCATGCCAGGAAACCGCAACTCAGCACGGCCAGAACCACGAAGACCACGCGAAGGACCGTCAGCGTCGCCGGGGAAGGGCGCGCCGTGGGAAGCTCCGGCGGATAGCCGTAGCCGTGCATGTGCCGCTCCCGGGAGGCGATGGGCGGATGTGTGGTGCGAGCGTATACACCCACGCGGGCAGCCGTTCCCTGGTTGTGCACAACGGGTGTGGCTCAGCTCACTGAAGGGGAGACCGTCCCGTCGGTGAGTCCGTCGTACATGCCCTGGACCAGCAGTCCGCCGAGGCGGCCCGCCGTGCGCAGCGCGTCCTCGAAGGCGGCGAGGGCGCGGAACTGCTCACCGTACCGGCGCTGTTCGTCCAGTGGCAGCCGGGGCAGCCGGATGCGGCGCGCGTCCAGCCGGGAGGCGGTGGAGGCGTGGCTGCTGGCACGGCGGTTGTTGGCGGTGCCGCGCAGGAAACCGGCGAGGAACCAGGGGTCGAGGACGGCCGGATCGGGGCGCAGCAGCTGAAGGTGGCGGCCGAGCAGGGCGCCGGCGGTGCTCCCGTCGACGACCCGGACGACGGACCCCCCGCCGAGTACGGGAACGACGACGTCTCCGGCACGCAGGACGACCGTGTCGTCGGCGGATTCCGCCGTGCCGGGGGTGCCTTCGGAGGTGGCGGCGCCGCTGGGCGGGGCGCCGACCAGCACGTCGTGTTCGGTGAGGACGGGCCCGGGACCGTGGCCGGGGCCGCCGGTGCTGAGCCGGAGGGCGCCCGCGCGGGCGAGTTCGCCCAGCGTGGTGAACGGGCGGGGCGTGGGCTCGACCGGCTCGGCGGGCGGCGGGGCCAGGCGGAGGGTGAGCCGGAGCTCGTCCGCCAGCCGAGCGCGTACGTCGGCGAGTTCGGCCGCACCGCCGCCCGCGGGCGACCGGTGGAGGTACCGGGCGGGGGTGAGGTCCACCTCGTCGTCGAGCAGCTCGATGACGGGTACGGCACGGCTCGGGCCTGCCGCGGGGGCGGCAGGTGCGGAGGCAGGGGATCCGGATGCCGACCGGGAGGCGGCGGACGCGCCGGGCGCGGGGCCGCCCGGTCCGGGGCCGGCGGCGTGCGCCCGCCAGGCGT
This sequence comes from Streptomyces sp. AM 2-1-1, assembly GCF_029167645.1. NCBI lineage: Bacteria > Bacillati > Actinomycetota > Actinomycetes > Kitasatosporales > Streptomycetaceae > Streptomyces > Streptomyces sp. AM 2-1-1. The sequence continues at coordinate 2,801,297 of NZ_CP119147.1, forward strand.
CGAGCACCGTACGCCGGACCGCCGGCCAGTCGATCCGCTCCCGGCCGCTTCCGGCGGACCCCGCGGAGGTGGGCGCGGCGCCGGTGGCGGACGGCGTTCCGCCCGCCGCCGGGTCCGAGCCCTCCGCCGCGTCGACGAGTAGCAGCTCGGGTGCGGGCCGCACGCCGTGCCCCGGCTTGCGCAGGATCCACAGGTGGAGCGGGATGCCGTACGGCGGGGCCGTCCCGGCGGGCAGCGCGACGACGGCCCTCAGGGCGCCCCGGCGCAGCAGGTCGGCCCGGATGCGGCGGCCGGAGCGCCGGGAGGCGGCCGCCGGCGGCATCAGCAGCACGGCGGTGCCGCCGGGGCGCAGGCGGGCCAAGGCGTGCTGGATCCAGGCGAGTTCGGACTCGGCCCGGGCCGGATAGCCGTACTCCCACCGGGGGTCGTAGGCCAGTTCGTCGTGGCCCCAGTTGCGCTCGTTGAACGGCGGGTGGCAGAGCACGGTGTCGGCCGAAAGACCCGGGAAGGCGTCCGCGCGCAGGGCGTCGCCGGTACGCACCACGAGCGGCGGTGCGGACGGCGCCGCGCCCGCACCGGCGCCCAGGGCGAGGCGCAGCGCGGTGAGGGAGGCGAGTTCGGGGTCGACCTCCTGCGCGTAGAGGGCGGCGGCCCGTCCGACGGCGCGCAGCAGCGCCCCGGTCCCGGAAGCCGGGTCCAGGACGACCGGGGCCGCGGCCTCCCCGGCCGGCCGGCCGGTGCCCTCGGCGGGGACGGCGAGGTCGGCCATGAGCGCGGCCAGCCCCGGTGGGGTGAGGGTGTACTGGCGGGGATTGGCGTCCAGTTGGCGGTGGAACAGGAACTCGAAGGCCTGGCCCGCCCCGGATTCCGCCGCCAGCGCGGCGGCCCCGCGCAGCAGCGGTACGGACGGCGCCAGCGACTCGGCGGTGGGCACCCGGAGGGCCCGGACCGCGGCCGGGGAGACGCTCTCGCCGCCGCCCGCGCCCCCGGGCGCGGCACCGGTGGCGTCGGCAGCCCGGAGGGCGCCGGCCCCGTCCGCGCCCCCGGGAGCAGGCGGCCCGAACCGGGCGTCGAGTACGGGGGCGAGGGCGTCGGGCAGCAGGCGGGCGACCCGCGCGTCCGACACCGCCGCCAACTCCAGCCACACGGTGGGGCGGTCGCGGACGAGCAGCAGGGCGCAGCCGACGTGGACCAGGGCGGCGGCGACACCGGCCGGATGCCCGGTGAGCTGCTGCCACACCCGCTCCCTGAGCGGCACTTCGGCGAGCTTCCCCTGCTTCCGTAGCCACTCCTCCACATCGGCCAGGGCGAAGGAGGGACTGCTCTCCGTGCCGCCGACCGGCCGGGGGAAGTCCGCGTGTCGCCGCCGCCAGTTGCTCACGGCCGCCCGTCCGACCCCGGCCAGGCGGGCGATCCCGGCGGCGGTCACCTCTGAGGCGTTCTCCGGCACTGTGCTGTCTCCCTGGTCCGAACCGTCACCGTTCGCGCTGTGCGGGCGAGCATACCGAGATGCGCCGCACCCATCGATTCACAGTCTGTCTTTCACCATTCACACAACCTCACGTTGACTCGGTTCACAAGCTCTGCTGTGATGGAGCCGTGCCCGCACCGGTGACGTCCACCGGTGCGACAGCCCGGCCGCACCCGACTGCCGTTTTCCTCCTGGCTGTCCCGGTGCCACCGGTCGAGCCTCGCCCACCCCGTCTTCCGTCTTCTGTCTTCCGTTTCCGACTTCTCCTGGAGTACCGCCATGCGCCGAGTCGCGCGTACCGCCGCTGCCGCCGTCTGCACCCTTTCCGTGCTCACCCTCGCCGCCTGCGGCAGCGAGGGGGGCGACACCGCCACGGACGCGAAGAAGGATGGGCCCAAGTCGTCGGCGGCCCCGGCGAAGGATGAGCCGTTCGCGGACATGTCGGGCCCCGAGGTCGTCAACGCGGCACTCAAGAACATCCGCAAGGCGACCTCCCTGCACCTCGCGGTCGACATGAAGACGACCGACGCCCCCATGAAGGCCGACTTCTCCACCAGCATCGGCAGCGGCAAGTGCACCGGCACGATGGACATGGGCACCGGCGGCTCGATGTCGATCATCAAGATCGGCGAGACCGTCTACATGAAGCTCGACGAGACAATGCTGCGCGCCCAGTCCGAGGGTGAGTCGGAGGCGGACACCCAGGCCGCGGTGGACATGGTCGCCGATCACTGGATGGCCGAGAAGGCCTCCGACCCGGACACCAAGGACGTGATCGAGTTCTGTGAACTGGAGTCGCTCCTCAAGGAGTTCGAGGACGGCGACACGGAGGCGAAGAAGGCCGGCCAGACGACCCTCGACGGCACTCCCGCCCTCCGCCTGACCGAGAAGGACGGCAAGGAGACCTACACGATCCTGGTGTCCACCGAGGGCGATCCGCAGCTCCTCCAGGTCAGCTCCACGGGCGGCGACGAGCCGATGACGATGACCATCTCGGACATCGACAAGCCCGTCGTGGCGGAGAAGCCGGCCGCCGAGGACATGGTGGACCTGGGCTGAGTCCCGGGTCCCGGGAACGGCCCCGGGCGGGCGCGGGGGGGACGCGCGGGGCAACTGGGCGTCGGAGGGCGCCCGGGACGGGGGGCGGACAGCGCCGGGTCGGGGGGCTCGGCGCTGTCCGGCAGGTCACGTCCCGTACGCCCACGCCCTCCGGGCAGGGGCCCGGGTTCACACCGTCAGGACGCGCACTGCTTCAGCATCATCGCCTTGTCGGCCGTGGTCACCGGCAGTTCGTACTTGAGAGAGACCTGGGCGAAGCGGAGCGCGTACGAGCAGCGGATCGGCTTGTACGGCGGCAGCCAGGTGGCGGGGCCGGAGTCGCTCTTGGAACCGTTGGTGGGGCCGTCGACCGGGATGAGGTTGAGCGGGTCGTTGGCGATCTGCTGGCGCTTGGCGTCGCTCCAGCGCGAGGCTCCCATCTGCCAGTCGTAGGACAGCGGCATCACGTGGTCGATCTGGATCTTCGTGGCCTTCGCCTTGGTCCACGCGATCGTCCCCCCGGTGTACGGGTCCTTGAGCGTCAGCGAGGCCACCACGCAGTCGGAACCGCTGCGGTAACGCACCTTCTGGCCGTCACGCTTGAGCAGGTCGTTGCGGGTGTCGCAGCCGTTGCGGGCGAGCGCTATGCCGTTCACCGAGTCCTTCCACGCGGAGCCGAACTCGTCGCGGTCGTAACCGGTCTTCGGGCCGCGCCCCTTGGTGAGCACCTTGTCGATGACCTTCCGCGCCTCGGCCCGGTCCGCGTCGCTCGTCAGCGGGGCCAGGCCGGGCTTCGTACCGTCGGGGTTGTCCAGCGGGCTCGCGCCGAAGCCCTCGGCGGACTGCGCGCCGTCGTTCGCTCCGGCGCCCGGTGTCCCCTCCGGGACGGCGAGTTCGTCGGGGTCGCATCCGGCCAGGGCCAGCACGGCGACCGCGCTCAGGGCGGGCAGCGCCACCCGGTACGTACGGTGGGTACGGAGAGACATCACTGGCAGCCGTCCTGACGGGGAGAGAGCCGAACCCGGGAATCCTACGGACGTCTTCCCCGCCGGTGACGGTTCATGACGGGTGGATCTCCTGGGGTGATGCTCCCTCAGCCGCCGTGGCCGCCTCCGGCCGTGCGCGTCGGTCCGGGGCCCGCGGGGACCGCCTGACGCGGCCTACCGGCGACGGCTTCCCCGCTTCTCCGCGCAGCCGACGCAGAGGGTGGCCTCCGGGCGGGCTTCGAGCCGGGCGGGCGCGATCGCCTCACCGCAGCTTTCGCACCATCCGTAGGCGTCACGGTCGAGTCGTTCCGCCGCCCGGTCCAGTTCGGCCAGTTGGTCGTCGGCCCGGGCGAGGAGGGCGGCGACATGAGCCCGTTCGAACGCTGTACTGGAACCCTCCGGGTCGTGCTCGTCGTCGACCGCCACCAGTGCGTTCGCCTCGACGATCCCGTCGAAGTCGCGCCGCAGCGCCTCGATCCGCGTACGCGTCGAGGCGCGTTCCGCCGCGATCCGCGCGCGTACGGCCTCCGGATCCGCGACGGACCGGCCGGCGCACTCCGGGGAACCGGGCCGAGGGGCGGGCGATGCGGCGGACATATGACCCATACGTCACCCAACGCGCAGCTCCGACCGCTCATTCCACCCCGCCCTCCGCCGCCGCCCGCACCCCCGCTCCGGTCCGGCCGGTGTTCCGCCCGGACCGGCGCCTCACACCTTCCCGATGCCGAGGGTGTTCTCCGAGGGCAGCAGCCCGGAGCCGATGGCCGCCAGCCACGGGGTTCCCAGCAGCTCTGCCAGTCGGGCGCGGTCCGGCTCGCCGAGTGCGCGCCACGGTCCGGCGGCCGACTCGTCGGTGCGCAGCTCCACCTCCGTGCGCAGGGCCTGCCCGGCCTCGGTCGCCGTACCGTCCCCGGCCAGCAGCCCGCGGGCCACCAGCCCCGCCCGCGCGGCCGCCCACTCCCGCTCGCTCCACCCCCGGCTCGCGAACACCGCCACGGGCGCCGCGCCCACGGCCGCGAAGGAGACCAGCGATTCGACGGGGTCGAGGCCGGCCGCCCGGAGCGCGGCGAGGTGTCCGTCGCCCCGGTGCTCCCGCAGGACCGTGGCCGCCTGCCAGAGCACGAGGTGCGGAGCGTCCGGCCACGGGAGCGCGGCGTTGGCGGCGCCGAGCGCCGGGCCGCCCGCGGGGAGGGCGCCGACGGCTTCGGCGGGCACGGCTTCGGCCGCACGGCGGGCGAGCGCCGCCGCCTCGGCCACCTCGGGCCCGTCGATCCACTCCCCCAGCAGCGCCCGGTACGTACGGTCCACGGCGCGCAACCGCGCGGCCAGCACCGCTTCCGGGGTGGCGGTGGCCCAGATGCCGGGAACGTGGGCGCGCACCATCTCGGGGCTGAAGCTGTGGAACGCCTCGGTGACGTACTCCGCCGAAGGACCGGCGGAGGCCTCCGCGGCGTCCGCGGAGGCCGCCGGCGCGGCTCGCCAGGCGAAGTAGCTGGGCCAGCGTTCCCCGATGTCGTACCCGAGCGCGGCGGCCTCCTCGAACGCCTCCGGCGCGTAGTAGAGCACGGCGTGCAAGGGCTCCAGCAGATGCCACATCTGCCGGACGCGCCCCGGTTCCTCGGACATGATCCCCACCTCCGCGAGCGAGCACGAGTCCATCTAGTCACTGTCTAGATCTCCCAGAGTGCGCGGTGCCCGGGAACTTGTCAATGACTAGATCGGGCGTACGGTACGGATATGAGCACCGATGAGCCCCAGGGCGCCGACTCGCGCGAGGGCGCCACCCACCGGACGGGCGCCGGCCCCCAGCCCTCGTACCACCACGGCGACCTCCGGCGCACGATCCTCGCGGCGGCCGTGGACGTCATCGCGACGGAGGGACCGGCCGCCCTCAGCCTGCGCGACCTGGCCCGTCGGGCGGGCGTCTCGCACGCCGCGCCGGCGCACCACTTCAAGGACCGGACGGGTCTGCTGACGGCCGTCGCGACGGAGGCGTACACCCTGTTCGCGGACTCCTTGTCCGAGGTGACGGGCCTCAGGGAGAAGGGGGCCCGGTACGTACGGTTCGCCACCGGCCACCCGGCACACTTCCAGGTGATGTTCCAGCCCGACCTCTACCGGACCGACGACCCCGCCCTGGTCGCCGCGCGGGAACGGGCCGCCCGCACGCTCCGTGAGGGCGTCGCGGACCTGCCAGCGGGCACCGAGGAGACCACCGGCTCCCCCGACTCCACCGGCTCCCCCGACTCCACCGATGACGAGGAGGCCCGTCGTACGGGCGTGGCCGCCTGGTCCCTGGCGCACGGCTTCGCGGCACTGCTGTTGAGCCACAACCTGACGGGCTTCCTGGGCGACCGCGACCCCGAGGAGGCGTTCCGGTCGGTCGCGGACGCGGTGTTCGGGGGCGGCCGCCGGTGAGGGTGCGGCCCGGGCGGTGCTCCGGAGCGGGGCCGGGGCCGGCCGGAGCTCCCGCGTCCGGAACCCCGCGCCGGACGGTGGCCGCTCAGTTCCCGCGGACCGCCCCGCGTGCGGTGATCCGGAGGAACAGCAGGGCCGCGACGGCCAGTGCGGCCCCCAGGGCGTACACGAGGGTCGCCCCGTGCGGGAGCGCGAGCCCGCCCAGCACGGTGCCGAGGCCGATGCCCAGGTAGATGCCGGACGAGTTGAGCGAGACCACCAACGGCGCTTCCTGCGGCGCGACCTCGATGAGCCGGTGCTGCTGTGCGGGCGTCTGGCACCAGCTGCTCGCACCCCAGAGCAGGACCAGCGGACCGACCACGGCCGGCAGGGAGACGTGGGTGGCGGCGATCCAGGCCGGCAGGGCGAGGGAGAGGGCCATGGCGACGTATCCGGCGGTCAGAACCCGGACCGAGCCCCAGCGGTCCGTGGCGTATCCCGAGGCCAGGTTGCCGAGCACGGCGCCGAGGCCGTACAGGAAGAGCATCCAGAGGTCGGCACCGTCGGGCACCCGGACCGCCCGGAGAACCGGAACGCTGTAGGCGTAGGCGGTGTAGGCGGCGCCCATCCCGAGCACGGTGAGCGGCAGCACGGCGAGCACGGCCGGCCGGCGCAGGACGGCGAGCCGGGTGCGCAGCGGCACACGGGCGTTGCCCGGCAGCACCGGCATGATCAGACGGACGCCGAGGGCGATGAGCAGGCACAGTCCGGCGACGATGCCCAACGCGGTGCGCCACCCCAGCCAGTGGCCGGCCAGGCTGCCCAGGGGTACCCCGAGCGCGGTGGCGACGGTCAGACCGCCGATGACCACGGCCAGGGCCCGCGCCCGGAGTTCGGGGCGTACGAGCGCGGCGCCCACCGCACCCGCGGTCGGCGTGTAGGCCGCCGCACCGGCGGCCGCGACGATCCGCCCGGCGATCAGCACGGCCAGGTCGGGGGCGAGCGCCGAGCAGAGGTTGGCGAGCCCGAGGGTGATCAGCGCGCCCACCAGCAGGGCCCGGCGCGGCAGCCGCGCGGTCACCGTGGCGAGCACCGGGGAGAGGAGGGCGTAGGCGGCGGCGAAGACCGTGATGGACTGCCCGGCCGCTGCCGTGGACACGTGCAGTTCACCGGCCATGGACGGCAGGAATCCGGCGACCACGAAGGCGTCCGTGCCGACGGCGAAGGTGCCGAGCGCCAGCACCAGGATGGAGGAGAGCCCACCCCGTTCCGGTGATTCCCGGCCGTCGGTCCGCTGTCGGCGGGCGGACGGTATCGAGACACTGGGCATCCAGATTCTCCTCCTGCGCGGGCACTGCTTCGTCGGGTGTCGTGGGTCGGTCGGGCGCCGGAGCCACCGCCCTCGGCCGCTCGCACGCGCCTCGGCGGCTCACATGTCTCAGCAGCTCGAACGCGCCTCAAGGCTCGTACGCGCCGCCCCGGGGCTCGTACGTCTCAGCGGCTCGTACGCGCGAAGTGGCGCCGCGTGCGTTCGGCGGAGGCCGCCGACGCGTCGGCCATGAGGTCCGCCAGCGTCTGTGCGGCCAGCTCCCGGCGCCAGACCATCTCGGCCCGGCGCATCGCACTGGCGATGCCGCAGGGCCGCCGGAACTCCGGAGCCGCGGCGCTCGCCCCTCCGGCCCGCTGCCGGATCTCGGTGCACCGGAAGACGTCGTCGGGGCCGTCGATGGCGGCGACGACGTCCATGAGCGTGATCCGCTCGGCGGCCCGGGCCAGCCGGAAGCCACCCCGGGCCCCCGGGGTGGAGGTGAGGATGCCCGCCCGGTCCAGCGCCTGCAACTGCTTGTTGAGGTAGGCCGGCGGCAGCTCGAAGAAGGCCGCGAGCCTCGCCGTCGGCACCGCCTCCGCATCCCCGAGCCACGCCAACGTCAGGCAGCAGTGCAGCCCCCACTCGACTCCCGCGCTCATCCGCATAACCAGGACACTACACGTCCAGGTTCCGTCCGGCGGAGCAATTGTCGTGTTCAGCGCCCCACTTGACGCGTACCGCAGGGCCCCTGCTGCCCGGCACGGCGGGCGGCCCCGCCCTCCGCCTCGCCGTGCGCGGAGGGCGCCACGCCGCTCTCCGCCCCCTCCACCGGCGGGTAGAAGCGACGGGCCCAGCGCCGGAACGGGCCGATCGGCCCGTCGCCGTGGGCGAGGCCGGGCGGCTGGAGGTACTGCTTGTGGTTCCAGATCGGGAAGTCCGCGGCCGTGAACTCACAACTGGAGCGGAACACGGCCCGGTCCAGCAGCCGGGCGGCTGCCCGGCTCACCGTGCGGGCGAGCGGGGCGGGCAGCCGGGAGGGCTCGGTGAAGGCGATGCGGTTGCGCTGCCGGAACTGCATCCGGTGCGGCCCGACGGCGGTCGGCAGCACCATCGTGCACATCCGCAGGCCGAGCCGTGGAGTGTGCACGTCGGCGTGGAGGCACCCGAGGCCGTATCCGTCCACCTCGATGTCGACGACGAAGTCGCCGAGGAGCGGCGCCGATTCGTGGGCGCGCATGGAGACGTGGAAGCCGGCGTCGTCGTAGGCGACCGGCGCGCCCATCTCCGCCCGCCGCCAGCCGTGCAGGGTGGCGAAGTGCCCGAGATCAACGGAGTTCTCGATGACCTCCTGGACGTTCCCGGCCAGCTCCCACGAGGCTTCACGGGCCGGACGGTGACCGATCTCGTGCCACGGCGGTACGAACCAGTCGGGGTCCCGGCCGTCGTGGTGCCGCCAGACGAGGACGGCCCCGTTGACCTCGTGCACCGGCAGCCGCGTCAGCGGCGTCCTCGGCGGTGGGGTGTCGTACCCCGTACGCACACAGGTGCCGTCCGGGCCGAAGGCGAATTGGTGGAACGGGCAGACGAGATCGTCCCCGTCGACGCGAGCCAGCCCGAGGTGGGCGCCGAGGTGGGGGCAGTACGGCCGGATGGCACGCAACCCGCCCGACCGGAGCCGGTAGAGCACCACGTCCTCCCCCGCCAGGGGCCGGGTGAGGACGGTGCCCGGCTTCAGCTCGGACGAGAAGGCGAGCGCGGACCAGCCGCTGGGGTAGGGCAGGGCGGGCGCGGCGGTGGCATCGGCCGGCGTCGGCCCCTCGGTGATGGTGCGCGTGTACGGACGGGGCAGTCCCACGATGTACCCTCCCGGGCCCGGGTGCAGCGGTCGTCCGAAGGCTGCCCATCCGCCCTGCGCGACTCCCGCCCCGGAGCGAAGCCCACCCGAAGGTGGTGGCTACACGCAGCTGTTGACGGAGAAGCACTGCCACTCGACCCGGGCCCTGTCCTCGCCCCGCAGGAGGAGTTGGCGGCCGTTCTGGCAGGTCACGATCTGGTTGAAGACGGGTTCGACGATGGCCTTGCGGCGACTGTAGGCGGCCTTGGCCGGCTTGGTCCGCAGCTTGCGGGCCATGCGCTCCCTCAGCGGGGCGTTCGCCGGCGTCCGTCCGCGCGGTGCGGGCGGTACCTGTTCGTCGTGGGCCAGGCGCCCGGTAGCCATGAACGTGTCCGTCCCGTGCGCACGTTGACGGTCCTCCGCTGCCCGCAGGTTGGTCCTGGAGCAGTACCCGGCATCGACCCGAGTGCCTGCTTGGGGTGGACGCCGGTGTTCTGGGCGGCCTGTTCGAGCACCGTGGTGCGATGCAGCGCATCCGCCACGTCGGCGGCGGTGATGACCTGGTGTTGCGCGTCCACGGTAATCAGCCCGGCTCACGGCCAGGTCGAGGACGTCGTCGACCGGGTCGACGACGAACCGGGCGAGGTGGTCCCGGGGCAGCCAGCCGTCCAGCGGCGGGGCAGGAGCAGAACCCGGTGCGGGTCGAATGCCCTGAACCGCTTGTCCACGCCTGCCGGACGGCCCTGGGGCGGCTGCCTCTCCGCCGGCTCGGCGTCGAACAGCCCATGCCCACGCCGCATACCGCGATCCTTCCCCCACCACGATCGCCAACCAGAGGCGGGCGCTGCCAGCCCGGATGATCCACGTGCGATCCGGTCGCCCCACGTGATACCCCTCCCTGCTATGGACGATCTTGTGACAGCGCGGCTCGTGCTTCATCCGATGACGGTCAGCGAGGCTCAGCGAGTGGTGGCGGGCGAGATGGACAGCGGTGTCCGGTGGGCGCCCGGATATCCCACCGAGGGGGACGTGTCCGCCGCCAGGCGCTTCCTGGGCACCTGCGCAAGCACCGGTGATCCCCAGCCGTTCGGCAACTATGAGATCCGTCGCCGCGAGGACGGTACGGCAGTCGGCGGCGTGGGCTTCCACGGAGCTGCCGACGTGAACGGCGGAGTCACGATCGGCTACGGCCTCATCCCGTCAGCGCGAGGCCAGGGATACGCCTCCGAAGCCCTCCGCGAACTGCTGCGGTTCGCGCGGGCACACGGCGTCACCCGCGTGAAAGGCGACGCCGACCACGACAACATCGCATCCCAGCACGTCATGACGGCAGTCGGCATGCGGCCGACTGGACAAGACGAACGCGTCAGGTACTTCGAGATCGTCTGGGCCGACGAGACGGAAAATACTGACTTACGCTCCTAGCCGCCCGGGACCGGAGTCTTCTTCCGCGCACCGCGCCCAGTCCCTTGCGCCACCACCAACGGACAGTAGGAGTCGGTGAATTCACAGGGCTCGCCGCCCACGGCGACGACCCTCCGCCGGACCACGGCCGTTTCACCGCGGACGAGCCCCAGGAGATCGGCGACCACGGCAGGGGCCAAGTAACGCGCGGACGTGGGGCCCGCTTCACCGCCGCTCATCGTTCTCCCTCGTCACTGTTCCGCCCCACCTGGTTCGCGCATAGGGAGTCCCCGAAGGGCGGCACCGGCGGGGCGTGACGGCTTCGGGGTGGGGTGGTCGCCGTCCCGACGGTCCACCCACCCCGCAGCTGTCACCCAGCAGTCGTCGACGTGACGCGTCCCGTACGGTCGTCCCTACGACCCCAGGATGGTCGTCAGGAACTCGCCCGTCCACGCCAGCAGGTCGCGGCCCACGACCGGCTTGCCGCCGATGCGGCCGGTGGTAGGGCGCGGGACGAGGATCTGGTGGGTGGTGGCCTTGATGACCGTCTTCGGGTGGAGCCGCTTGAGGCGCAGCTCCTGGGACTCGCGCAGCTCGACCGGCGCGAAACGGACGTTCGGGCCCTGGAGGACGATCTCGCCGACTCCGCAGGCGCGGGCGAGCATCCGCAGGCCGGCCACGAGGAGAAGGTTCTCGACGGGTTCGGGGAGCGGGCCGTAGCGGTCGGTCAGCTCCTCGCGGACCGCGCGGACGTCCTCCTCGGAGTTGGCGGAGGCGATGGCGCGGTAGGCCTGGAGGCGGAGCCGCTCGCCGGGGGCGTAGTCGTGCGGGACGTGGGCGTCGACGGGGAGCTCGATCTTGACCTCCAGCGGCGCTTCCTCCTCGACCGTGCCGTCCATCTGGGCGCGGTAGTCGGCGACGGCTTCGCCGACCATGCGGATGTAGAGGTCGAAACCGACGCCCGCGATGTGGCCTGACTGCTCGCCGCCGAGGAGGTTGCCCGCGCCGCGGATCTCCAGGTCCTTCATGGCGACGTACATGCCGGCGCCCATCTCGGTGTGCTGGGCGATGGTGGCGAGGCGCTCGTGGGCGGTCTCGGTGAGCGGCTTCTCCGGCGGGTAGAGGAAGTAGGCGTACCCGCGGTCGCGTCCTCGGCCCACGCGTCCGCGCAGCTGGTGGAGTTGGGAGAGGCCGAAGTTGTCGCCGCGCTCGACGATCAGGGTGTTGGCGTTGGAGATGTCGATGCCGGACTCGACGATCGTGGTGGAGACGAGGACGTCGAACCTCTTCTCCCAGAAGTCCACCACCACCTGCTCCAGGGCCTGTTCGGACATCTGGCCGTGCGCCGTGGCGATCCGGGCCTCGGGGACGATCTCGCGCAGCCGGGCGGCGGCCCGGTCGATGGACTCGACCCGGTTGTGGATGTAGAACACCTGCCCCTCACGCAGGAGTTCGCGGCGCACGGCGGCACCGATCTGCTTCTCCTCGTACGGGCCGACGAAGGTCAGCACGGGGTGCCGCTCCTCGGGCGGGGTGGTGATGGTGGACATCTCGCGGATGCCGGTCACGGCCATTTCGAGCGTACGGGGGATGGGGGTGGCCGACATGGTGAGGACGTCGACGTTGGCGCGGAGCTTCTTCAGCTGCTCCTTGTGCTCGACGCCGAAGCGCTGCTCCTCGTCGACGATGACCAGGCCGAGGTCCTTGAACTTCGTCTCGGACGAGAAGAGGCGGTGGGTGCCGATGACGAGGTCGACGGCGCCGTCCTTCAGTCCGGCGAGGGTGGCCTTGGAGTCCGCCTCGGACTGGAACCGGCTCAACGCGCGTACGTTGACCGGGAACTGGGCGTAGCGCTCGGTGAAGGTGTTGAAGTGCTGCTGGACGAGGAGGGTCGTGGGGACGAGCACGGCGACCTGCTTGCCGTCCTGGACGGCCTTGAAGGCGGCGCGCACCGCGATCTCGGTCTTGCCGTAGCCGACGTCACCGCAGATCAGGCGGTCCATCGGGACCGTCTTCTCCATGTCCTCCTTGACCTCGGCGATCGTGGAGAGCTGGTCGGGCGTCTCCGCGTACGGGAAGGCGTCCTCCAGTTCGCGCTGCCACGGGGTGTCGGGACCGAAGGCGTGGCCGGGGGCGGCCATGCGGGCGCTGTAGAGCCTGATCAGGTCGCCGGCGATCTCCTTGACGGCCTTCTTGGCGCGCTGCTTGGTCTTCGTCCAGTCGGCGCCGCCGAGCCGGTGCAGGGTCGGTGCTTCGCCGCCCACGTACTTGGTGACCTGTTCCAGCTGGTCGGTCGGGATGTAGAGCCGGTCGCCGGGCTGGCCGCGCTTGGCGGCGGCGTACTCGACGAGCAGGTACTCACGGGTCGCGCCCTGCACGGTGCGCTGCACCATCTCGATGTACCGGCCGACGCCGTGCTGCTCGTGGACGATGTAGTCGCCCGCCTCCAGCGTCAGCGGGTCGATGGTCTTGCGGCGGCGGGCCGGCATCCGGCCGAGTTCCTTGGTCGCGGTGCGCTGGCCGGTGAGGTCGGTCTCGGTGAGCACCGCGAGCTTCAGGCCGGCGTCGACGAAGCCGTGGTCGATGGCCCCGCAGGAGACGTGCACGAGCGACGGGGAGATCTCCGTCAGATCGGCGTCGAGTCGGGCGGCGATGCCCTCCCCGCCCAGCACCTCGACGGTGCGGGAAGCCAGGCCCTGGCCCTCGGTGACGTACACCGTGCGCCAGCCTTCGGCGATCCAGCCCTTGGTGTCGGCGAGCGCGCGTGCGGTGTCGCCCCGGTACGCCTCCGGGGCGCGCATCCCGAGCTTGAGGGTGTCGTCGTCCAGCTCGTCGTCGGCGGCGAACGGGGAGGTGGACCACCACATCATGCCGAGTTCGCGGGCCCGGTCGCGTACGTCGGCGATGGACCACAGCGAGGCCGCGCCCACGTCGATCGGGGCCTCCCCGCCGCCCGCCGTGGCCGCCCACGACGCCTGCAGGAACTCCTGGCTGGTCGCGACGAGGTCCGAGGCCCGGGTGCGGACCCGCTCGGGTTCGCAGACCAGGGTCATGGCCCCCGCGGGCAGGACGTCGAGCAACAGCTCCATGTCGTCCACCAGCACGGGTGCCAGGGATTCCATGCCCTCGACCGCGATGCCCTCGGCGATCTTGCCCAGCAGCTCGCCCAGCTCCGGATGGGCCTCGGCGAGCACCGCGGCGCGCTCGCGGACCTCGTCGGTGAGGAGCAGCTCCCGGCAGGGTGCGGCCCAGAGCCCGTGCTCGGCGACCTCCAGGGAGCGCTGGTCGGCGACCTTGAAGTAGCGGATCTCCTCGACGTCGTCGCCCCAGAACTCCACCCGAAGGGGGTGCTCCTCGGTGGGCGGGAAGACGTCCAGGATGCCGCCGCGCACCGCGAATTCTCCGCGCTTCTCGACCAGCTCCACCCGGGCGTACGCGGCGGCGGCGAGCGCCTCGACGACCTCGCCCAGATCGGCGCCCTGCCCGCTCCGCAAGGCCACCGGCTCCAGATCGCCCAGCCCCTTGACCTGCGGCTGGAGTACGGAGCGTACGGGCGCGACCACCACGCTCACCGGTCCCGTCTCCGGGTCGTCGGCGCGCGGGTGCGCGAGGCGCCGGAGCACGGCGAGGCGCCGCCCCACGGTGTCCGAGCGGGGCGAGAGCCGCTCGTGCGGCAGCGTCTCCCAGGACGGGTACTCGGCGACGGAGTCCGGCGGCAGCAGGGTGCGCAGCGCGGCGGCCAGGTCCTCGGCCTCCCGGCCGGTGGCGGTGACCGCGAGGACCGTACGGCCCGTCTCCCGGGCCAGCGCGGCCACAGCGAAGGGCCGGGCGGCGGGCGGACCCACCAGGTCCACGTGCATCCGGTGACCGTCGGTGGCGGCCTTCACCGCTTCGGAGAGCGCGGGATCGCGTGCGACGAGATCCAGCAGACCGTGCAGGCTCATGGAGGGCTTCCGTCCGGGGTGGCTTCGGGTGTCCCGGCAGCCGGCTGCTGCCAGGAGCTGCGCGCGGCGCCCGGGGGACGCAACGCGAAGGGCCCGACACGTAGGACGGGCCGGGGATCCCAGACTACGACGCACGACGGACAGTCGCGTGCGGGGCGGGTCGGCGGGCGGCCTCCGGGGCGGCCGGAACGGGCGCGGAGGCCGGAGAGGCCGTGCGCAAGCCCGTGCGAAAACCCCGTACGGAAAAGCCGTGCGAAAACCCCGTGCCCGGCCGCGGCGGGAGCAGCAGGATGGCCCGATGCCCCTCTCGGACTTCACCACGGATCTGCGGCTCTACGTCCAGGACGCCCGCGACGCCTTCCTGTGGAAGCTGGACGGCCTCTCGGAGTACGGCGTCCGCCGCCCCATGACCCCCACCGGCACCAATCTCCTGGGCCTCGTGAAGCACGTCACCGGTGCCGAGGTGCTCTACCTCGGAGAGACCTTCGGGCGGCCCTTCCCCGGTGCGCCCCGGCTCTGGATCTCCGGCGACGCCGAGCCCAACGCGGACATGTGGGCGACCGCCGAGGAGTCGCGCGAGGGGATCGTCGAGGCGTACCGCCGGGTCTGGGCCCACTCCGACGAGACGATCCGGTCCCTTCCTCTCGACACGGTCGGCCGGATGCCCGGAGGGCCGGGGGAGCCGGGGCCCGCGCTGACGCTGCACCGGGCCCTCGTGCACGTGATCGCGGAGACCCACCGGCATGCCGGTCACGCGGACGTCGTGCGGGAACTCGTCGACGGAGAGGTGGGACAGCGGAAGGGGGGCCGCAACACGGCTCCGGGTGACCGGGCGTGGTGGCAGGGGTACCGCGACCGGCTGGAACGGGTGGCGAAGGGGGCGGGCGGGCGCGCGTAACCCTGCCCCGACCCCGGAGCGGAGGACGCCCCCCCCCTGCACGCCGGGGCCCCGGAACGTTCACAGGAACGTCCCGGGGCCCCGGATCACCTTCGGTGCGGTACGCGTCTCCCCGTCAGCCGTCCGTGGCGATGGCCGTCAGGACGTTCATCCGGCCCGCCCGGAAGGCCGGGACGAGGGCGGCGAAGAGGCCGACGAAGGCGGAGGCGACGAAGACCGTGATGATGGTCGCCCAGGGGATCTCCAGCGCGTTCAGCCCTTCCAGCGCGAGGAGTTGCTGGGCGGAGGCGCCCCAGCCCATCCCGAGGCCGAGTCCGAGGAGCGCGCCGAAGAGCGCGATGACCACCGACTCCAGGCGGATCATCCGGCGCAATTGCCGGCGAGAGAGACCGATCGCCCTCAACAGGCCGATCTCCCGCGTGCGTTCGACGACGGAGAGGGCGAGGGTGTTCACCACGCCGAGGACCGCGACGACGATGGCGAGTGCCAGCAGGCCGTAGACGATGTTCAGCAACTGGCCGACCTGGTCCTTGAGATCTTCCTTGTAGTCGGCCTGGTTGCGCGGCTGGTACACCGGGTACGGGGCGAGCGCCTTCTTCAGCGCGGCGTAGGCCGTCTTCTCCTGGCCGTCCTTCGCCTGGGCGAACATCAGCAGGCTGTCGGGGAGTTGGTCGGCCGCGATGTGCTTCGCCGCGGTGGCGCGGCTGATGTACTTCGCGCCGCCGTCGATGCTGGTGTCGTCGGAGGTGATCGCGGCGACCTTCAGCCGCGCCGTCCCGCCCGCCCTGAAGGCCACGGTGAGGGTGTCGCCGACCTTCACGCCGTGCTTCTCGGCGTAGTCGCCGCCGACCGAGACCGAGTCCTCGCTGTAGGCGGCGGCGAGGTCGCCGGAGAGGACTTCGCGGTGGACGTCCTGCTGGTAGCTGGGGTCGGCGGCGACCAGACCCTCGTCGTCCTTGCCGCCGTCGGGGGAGGTGACGGTGGCGTCGAGGTAGGCGTAGTGGGTGACGTGTTCCAGACCGGGGACGGCTTCGACGGCCTTGGCGGCCTGGGGCACGATCGGCTGGCCGTCGGCGGTCTGCACGATGAAGTCCGCGCCGACCGACTTGTCCAGCTCGTCGGTGACGGAGGCGACCATGGACGCGCCGACGACCGAGAGGCAGGCCACCAGGGCGAGGCCGATCATCAGGGCCGCGCCGGTCGCCCCGGTACGGCGCGGGTTGCGCAGAGCGTTGCGTTCGGCCAGGCGGCCGACCGGGCCGAAGAGCCGGAGCAGGACCGCGCTGAGCCCCCGTACGACGACTCCGGCGAGCAGCGGGCCGATCACGATGAACCCGATGAGGGTGAGGACGACGCCGGCGCCCAGCAGGTACGAACCGTCGCTCGCCTCGTCGGCGCGCGCGGTCGCCCAGAGGGCGGCGGCGCCGGCGCCGGTGAGGACGATGCCGAGGGCGGCGCGGACGCGTCCGGCCTGGCCGTCGGCGGGGGTTCCGGCGTCCCGCAGGGCGGCCATCGGCGACACCTTCCCGGCGCGCCGGGCGGGTACGTACGCGGCGAGCACGGTGACGATGATGCCGAGCGCCAGACCCACGACGGGGGTGGTCCAGGCGACGGTGAGGTCGTCGGTGGAGAGCTCCATGCCGACGGCGCCCATCAGCTGCATGAGGCCGACGGCGAGTCCGACGCCGGCCGCGACGCCGAGGGCGGAGCCGACGATGCCGAGGAGGAGGGCTTCGACGAGCACCGACCGGTTGACCTGACGGCGGCTGGAGCCGATGGCGCGCATCAGGCCGAGTTCGCGGGTGCGCTGGGCGACCAGCATGGAGAAGGTGTTGACGATGAGGAAGATGCCGACGAGGAAGGCGATCCCGGCGAAGCCGAGCATCGCGTACTTCATCACGTTCAGGAAGGACCCCATGGAGTCCTTGCTGTCCTCGGCCGATTCGGCCTGCGTCTTCAGCGTGTAGAGGGAGGTGTCGCCGAGCGCGGCGGCGACGTTGGCCTTCAGCTCCTGGTCGCTGACGCCCTTCTCGGCGGTGACGCTGATCATGCTGTAGGCGTCGGGGCGGCCGAGCAGCTTCTCCTGGGCGGTCGCGGTGTCGAAGTAGGCGACCGCCGCACCGGGGTTGGTGACGGTGAACTCGGCGATGCCCACGATCTTCGCCCTGAGGTCGCCGGCCGCGGTGATGGTGCGCAGTTCGTCGCCGAGCTCCAGCCCGTGCTTGTCGGCGGTTCCGGCGTCGATCATCATCTCGGTCGGGCCGCGCGGGGCGTGGCCCGAGCTGATCTTCATCGAACGCAGGTCGTTGCGCGTCCAGTTGCCCGCGATGGTGGGGGCCCCGGTGTCCGGGCTGAGGTTCTTGTCGTGGCTGTCGACGAGGGTCACCTGGAGGGTGGTCACCTGGCCCTCGGCGTCCTTGACGCCCTCGGCCTTCCCGACCTGGGCGAGGACGGACGCCGGCATGGTCTGCGGCTTGCCGTGGTCGGGCTCGGCGTCGGACTCCTCAGCGGCCTTGAGGCCGACGGAGACGTCGGGCGAGGAGACGGTGAAGAGCTTGTCGAACGTGGTGTTCATGGTGTCGGTGAAGACGAGGGTGCCGCAGACGAAGGCCACCGACAGCAGGACGGCGACGGCCGAGAGGGCCATCCGTCCCTTGTGCGCGAGGAAGTTGCGCAGCGAGGTCTTCCAGACGGTCATGACGTCCGCCCGCGGGTGTCGAAGTTCTTCATGCGGTCCAGGACCTGGTCGGCCGTGGGGTTGCGCATCTCGTCGACGATCTTGCCGTCGGCGAGGTACAGCACCCGGTCCGCGTAGGAGGCGGCGACCGGGTCGTGGGTGACCATGACGATGGTCTGGCCCAGCTGGTCGACGGAGGTGCGGAGGAAGGACAGCACCTCGGCGCCGGCCCGTGAGTCGAGGTTGCCGGTCGGCTCGTCCCCGAAGATGATCTCGGGCCGGGCGGCCAGGGCGCGGGCGACCGCGACGCGCTGCTGCTGGCCGCCGGAGAGCTGGGTCGGCCGGTGCTTCAGCCGGTCACCGAGGCCCACGGTCTCCACGACCTGCTGGAGCCAGGCGGCGTCGGGCCTGCGGCCGGCGATGTCCATCGGCAGCGTGATGTTCTCCAGCGCGTTGAGCGTCGGCAGCAGGTTGAACGCCTGGAAGATGAAGCCGATGCGGTCGCGGCGGAGCTGGGTGAGCTTCTTGTCCTTGAGGCCGGTGATCATCGTCTCGTCGAGGAAGATCTCGCCGGAGGTCACCGTGTCGAGTCCGGCCAGGCAGTGCATCAGCGTCGACTTGCCGGAGCCCGACGGGCCCATGATCGCGGTGAACTCACCGCGTGCGATGTCGACGTCGACGTGGTCGAGGGCGACGACCCGGGTCTCGCCCGTGCCGTACGCCTTCACCACCTGACGTGCTCGTGTTGCCACGGCAGTCCGTTCTCCGGCGCCCCCGTGCCTGGGATTGGTCACAGCCGTCGTCACGATTCTTCTCCTCCGGGGTTGGGCGTACGCCGCCCAGCGAACGCGGTGAACCCCACCCGTCCACCGTCACCGGCCGCACTCCGCGACCTGATGAATACGCTAGGGATGACGTGCCCCGATCACCTCGTCCACGGGGAGGACCGCCCCCTTGGGCCCTGGGGGGAGGTCCCCCTAGGGGTCGGCCGCGAGCCCCTCGTCCTGGAGACGGTGGGGCTAGCCCCCCACTCCTCCCGCCGGACGGCGGGACGGCCCCCGGTGCTCATCGTCCTGACCGCGCACCGGACGGAATGAGACAGTGGGCCCCGGCAGGTACGTGCAGGGGGAAGGAACACCGTGGGCGCCACCAGCAGTACGGACGGCGGCCCCGACGCGGGCCGCAGCCCGGAGCCCGTACCCGAGGCCGCCGTGCCTCCGGCTCCGCGGGGGCGCGGGCCCGTCGTGGCGGCCCTGATGGTGGCGATGGCGCTGGCCGCCGTGGACGGCACCGTCGTCTCCACGGCGGTACCCCGGATCGTCGGCGACCTCGGCGGCTTCTCGGTCTTCTCCTGGCTGTTCTCCGGCTACCTGCTGGCGGTGACCGTCACGCTGCCGGTGTACGGGAAGCTCTCCGACACCTTCGGCCGCAAGCCCGTCCTCGTGGGCGGCATCGTCCTGTTCGTGCTCGGTTCGCTGCTCTGCGCGGGCGCGTGGAGCATGACGGCCCTGATCGCCTTCCGGGTCGTCCAGGGCCTGGGCGGCGGAGCGCTCCAGGGCACGGTGCAGACCATCGCCGCCGACCTCTATCCGCTCGAGGAACGCCCGAAGATCCAGGCGAAACTCTCCACGGTCTGGGCCACCTCGTCCGTCGCGGGCCCCGCGATCGGCGGCCTTCTCTCCACGTACGCGGACTGGCGCTGGATCTTCCTGGTGAACCTGCCGGTCGGCGCCCTCGCGCTCTGGCTGGTCGTCCGCCACTTCCACGAGCCGGCCAGGCCGCGTCCCGCCGTCCGCCCCCGGATCGACTGGGCGGGCGCGCTCACCATCTTCTGCGGCACCGCGCTGCTGCTGACCGCGCTGGTGCAGGGCGGTGTCGCCTGGGACTGGCTCTCGGCCCCCTCGCTGGCCCTCTTCGGGGCGAGCGCCGTCCTCGTCGCGCTGACGGTCCTGGTGGAACGCCGTGCCGCCGACCCGATCGTGCCGGGCTGGGTGTGGCGGCGGCGCCCGATCGCCTCGGTCAACCTGGCCCTGGCCGCGATGGGGCTGCTGATGGTGGCCCCGACGGTCTTCCTGCCGACGTACGCGCAGTCGGTCCTCGGTCTCGGGGCGATACCCGCCGGCTTCGTGCTCTCGGTGATGACGCTGACCTGGCCGGTGTCGGCGGCCCTGTCGAACCGGGTGTACGGACGCATCGGTTTCCGCTTCACCGCGATGACCGGGATGGGCTGCGCGCTGCTGGTCCTCCTCGCGTTCACCGCGCTCCCCTATCCGGGGGCGGTGTGGCAGCCGGTGCTGATCATGCTGCTCCTCGGCGCCTCGCTCGGCCTCTTCCAACTCCCGCTGATCATCGGCGTCCAGTCGACGGTGGGCTGGGCGGAGCGGGGGACGACGACGGCGTCCGTCCTCTTCTGCCGGCAGCTCGGCCAGTCGCTGGGGGCCGCGCTCTTCGGTGCGGTCGCCAACGCGACCCTGGCCTCCCGGCTCGGCGACGCTCCCGCCGCCGGGCTCCCCGGGGACCTCGACTCCGTCGCGCGTGCGCTGGAGGACCCGGGCACCCTGACGGCTTCGGCCGCCGACACCCTGCGGCGTGCGGTGGACGCGGCGGTGGACCACGTGTACCTCGGCGCGGCGGCCGCGGCGGCGCTCGCCCTGCTCGTCCTGGTCTGCGTGACCCCTCGTGACTTCCCGGCCGTCGCCGAGGAGACCGCTGCCGCACCCGCGGACGGCTGAGCGCCTCGGGCGGCCGCCGACCCGCACCACGCTCCCGCCGAGGTCTCCAACTGGCCTAAATACCACCACTGTTCGGCCATTCTGCGGCCGCCACCACCTACTCACTGGTAACTTCGCCACGATTCCACCACCACCGCTCCGCCCGCGTGCCTCGCCGTCCCCTCGTACCGGCTCATGCAAGGAGCAGCTCTGCCATGCACCCCGAGCACGACGAGTCCCCCGCGCACCGGGAGCCGCATCGGCTCCCGCCTCCTCCGCCGCCGTTCCAGCGGGACTACCTGCTTCCCTGGCAGAGTTCCCCGCCGCCGGTTCCGCCGCCACCGCGCCGCCCCGGGCCGAGGGGGACGCGTGCGCAGGCGCCGGGCCGCCACCGGGATCTGCGGCGGCTGCGCACCTCGTACCGGACGCTGCGGCGGCGCTCCGCCGTCACGGTGCTCGGCTTCTTCACCGTCTTCCTGGCTCTCTCCGCGTACGCACCCACACTGATGGCCCGGGACGCCGGCTTCGGCGGTCTCACGATCGGGCTGCTCCTCGCGCTGGTCCAACTACCCCTCGTCCTGCTCTCCTTGGTGCGGTACGAGCGCACCGCACGGCGCACCGTGGATCCGCTCGCCGCCGAGCTGCGGCAGCGCGGCCGGCGTACCGATCCCGTCGTCCGGCCGAGCAGTTGGGGAACCGACCGGTGAAGGGGTTCGACGACTCCGCGCAGGCGATGTCCCTCGTCGTGTTCATCGCCGTCGCCACGATCGTGCTGCTGCTCTGCGTGCTGTCCGGTCCCGACCGGGACGACCTGGAGGACTTCTACACCGGCTACGGCGATCTGGCGCCGCTCCGCAACGGCCTCGCCATCGCCGGCGACTACCTCTCCGCCGCGACGGTCCTCAGCACCACCGGCATCATCGCGCTCACCGGCCACGACGGGCTGGTCCTCATGCTGAGTACGGTCCTCTCCCTGCTCCTGCTGATGTTCCTGCTGGCCGAACCCCTGCGCAACGCGGGGCGGTTCACCCTGGGCGACGTCCTCGCGCGCCGTTCCCCCGGGCGTGCGGTGCGCATCACCGCGTGCACGGTCACGCTCGTCGCCCTTGTACCCTTCATGGCGGTCCAACTGGCGGGCAGCGGCTCCCTCCTCTCCTTCATCCTCGGCTTCGACAGCTCCGGGTTCCGTACCGGGACGATCGCCGCCGTCGGCGCGGTGATGATCAGCTACGCGGCGATCGGCGGGATGCGGTCCACCGCGCTGATCCAGATCATGAAGACGGTGACGCTCCTCGGTGCGGGGCTGCTCATCTCCGTACTGATCCTGGACCGCTTCCAGTGGGACACCGGCGCCCTGCTCGCCGCCGCCCAGCGGCGCAGCGGAGCCGGGGACGCGTATCTGCGGGCGGGGCTGCAGTTCGGGGGCGACGACCTCGACATGATCAGCTCCGAGCTGACCGTGGTGTTCGGCGCCGCCTGCCTGCCGCACATCATCATGCGGATGGCGAGCGTCAACAGCGCCCGGGCGGTGCGCCGTTCGCTCTCCTGGGCGGTCTCGGCGGTGGTCCTCGTCTGCGCCTTCCTCACCGTGATCGGTTTCGGTGCCGCCGCCCTGGTCGGCCACAGCGCCATCGCGGCAGGCGGCAACCAGGGCAGCAGCGCGATCCTCCAGGTGAGCAGCGTGGTCGCGGGCGGTGGCCGCACCGGGGCACTGATCGCGACGACGATGACCACGGCGATCTTCCTCACGCTGCTCGCCTCGGTCGCCGGGATGACCCTGGCCTGCGCGAACTCGCTGGCCCACGACCTCTTCGCGCACGGCCTGCCCGGCAAGGACCGGCCCGGCCCCGCGCCCCGTACCGAGATCATGACCGCCCAGGCGGCGGCGATCGGCGTCGGCGTCCTCGCGACGGCGCTCGCGGTCGTCGCGCGCCACTGGAACGTGCAGGCGCTGGCGATCTTCTCCTTCTGCGTGGGCGCCTCGGCCCTCGCACCGGCGCTGATGTTCAGCCTGTTCTGGCGCCGCTTCACCCGCACGGGGCTGCTCTGCACCCTGATCGTCGGCACCACCGGGGTGGTGGTGCTCATGACGGGGACCAACCTGGTCTCCGGAACCCCGGGGGCGGTCTTCCCGGACGTGGACGCGAACTGGTTCCCGTACACGACGACCGGCCTGGTCTCCATCCCGCTGGGCTTCCTCGCGGGCTGGCTGGGCACCGTCCTCGGCCGCCGCCCCGCAGCCGAGGAACGCCGCCGCTACGAGCGGGTCGAGCCGTGGATCCTCGCGGGCACACCCCCGGTGGAGCGCCGGTAGGCCGATCGGGGCGCCGCTCCCCGTTCCGCTCGTCGCGGCGCTCGTGTGCGTCGGCCGCCTGTTCGACCCGAGCCGGCAGCAGTCGCCGTGGGGTGCCGGGGGTCAGAGTTCGGTCCGTCGACGGCGTGCGGATCGGTTGGCCACCAGGAGGCATACCCACACGACGGGTTGCGCGGCTGCGAAGACGACCTGTCCGGCAGTGGCACCCGCACCCACCCGCCAGACCAACAGGCCGACGCTGGTGAAGAGCAACGGCCAGTAGATCGACGGCCCCCAGCGGTTACCGGCCTTGGTCCATTCCGGCGCGGTGTACGGATCAGAACGTCGAGTCACGCATGCCTCCCCCGTCGGGACGAGCATTCCCCCGCCGCCTCGCTGCATTCGTCCGTCGACTGAGCATGGTCGCCATGCCACGGGTGACGTCGGCGAGACGCGTCGCACGGGGCGCACGTTCCGTGGAGGGAGATGGTCGACCTCTCAACTCATCAGCTCGGGTGACTCATTGGCGACGACCGCGCCTGCGCGGGCGCCGACCCTCGGCCACCACCGAACGCAGGCGCCCACCCGACGGGCGCCCGACCCCGACGGACGGACGGTCGACCAGGCACAGGCCACCTCTCGAACTCCCGTCGAACGCGGTAGGGCACGACTCATGTCCTGGCGGATATCCCGAAGATCGCGAGGCAGCCCGAGCCGCCTGGCGTCCATCACGAAGGCCGTCCCCACCTCGAGAGACGACGCTGAGAACGCCCGTGCGCACTTCCTGCCGACGATCCGACCCCGTGAACTTCCGCTCAATCTGCCAGTTCATGTACGGGAGAGCCCGGCTTGAGAACCCCCTCCGGTATCTCACCCGAGTCACATGTTCCCTCGACGAGCCCGATAAAGAAGGGTTGGCTGGTCAGCCAAGGTTGGGGAGGGATGCGAGTCGTTGGGTCTCGGTGGTGATGAGGTCGGTCCGGGGCCAGTGGTGGGCGGATCTCGGATGGCGGCGGCGGGCAGTGGTGATGATCTGGGCGGCAGCGGAGAAGAGACGGAGCCGTAGCCGACGGGGTTCCCCTGTACGGGCGTCGCCGGTCAGGGCGAGCATGGGCATCCAGGCGAGCAGGTCCAGGGCGATCTGGACGATCTCCGGCCGGATCTGGTCCTGTGCCGTCTTGTGCAGGGGCAGGTTGTGCAGGCTGGTGGCCCGGGCGGCGCTAATGCGGTCCTCGGCACGTGCCCACTGGCGGTGTCGTAGTTCGAGTGCGGCGATCGGGATGTTGACGGTGTTCGTGGCGAACGCGGTGAGCCGCAGTCCGTCAGTGTCGGTGAACCGCAACTGGTCTCCGGGGCGCGGGCGTTCTTTGCGGACGATCAGCCGCAAGCCCTGCGGCCAGCCCTTGAGGACGTTGCCGCCGAGTTCGGCGACCCACCTGGGAAGTGCCTCCGACGGCGACAGGAACAAGGGCCTCCACAATCCTTGGGTCGGGCCCCTCAGGGTTGGCCCGCTCGTCTCTCCTTGCTTGCGCCTCGCCACCACGAGCCGGCTTGTCAGAGCCGTCCGATAGCTTCCTGATCATGGGGAACTCAAGCGGATCATTGACGACCCGGTCCACCGGGGAGCTGCACCAGCTCATGCGGGCAGCAGGATTCACGGGTCTGGAAGACACGGAGGCGTTGGCGGAGGGCTGGCAGGTGACGGGCTTCGCTGAGGCTGGACAGCGCAGCCTGGCCGACCTTGTCCAGAGAACGGGGACACCGGCGGTCATGGTGTCCTTCCTGGACAGCGATGTGGGGTTTGTCGAGGCTGTCACGCCGGACGGCAGCAGCTGGGAGGGCCTACTGAACCGCGAGATGGCGAAGAGCTACGAGATCCCTCTGGAGCACTTCCCCGTCGAACCCGCCGTCGCCGGGGCACTCGCCTGGTCGGCTGCCGCCGGACTCACGCCCGACGAGAAAGCGATCCGGCAGACGCTCACCGGGTCGGCTCTGTTCGCGGAACAGCTCTCCTCTGCGCTTCTGGTCGCCCTGGGGCTACCCGGCGCGACCTAGCCTTCCAGACAAGGTCGATGCGGAATTCCTCTACGCGTCACGGTCATTCCGCAGAGCCTGCATGAGCCAGGGGTACACCGGGATCAGGTTCGGTACTACCTGCCAACCGTTGACGTGCACGATCTGGGACGATGGAGGGCTTCCCCCGGGAGTGCCTCCGACGGCGCAGGAAAAAGGACCTCGGCAATCCTCATTCTTGCTGATCAGAGGTTCTTTCTGGCTTCCTGATTTTCTGCCGGACAGCCCGCTTCATGAAAGCGCGAGGCTCATCGCACACCAATGGAACGAGTCACCGTCCACCGAATCACCCTACGGAATCAACCCGGCGCACATGGGGTGCGGGAGCCGGCCACCCGCCAAGTTGCCAACCGGTTGCCCTCGTTGCGGTTCGACGAGTATCTAAGGATTCTCCTTCCTGCCGAGGGGGTGGAGCGGAATACACTGACGCGATGGCCTACGACCTGGAGACTCCACCTGGACTCGGAAAGGACGAATGTCCTTCTCGCCCAGACCGTGACTCGTTCGCCATCCGGAGTCTGAACCGAACGCGTATTTCAGTGTTCCCGGACAACCGACCCAGCCGTCGAGCCGAACCCGCTCACTGACCCCTTTTCCTCTGAGTAGTCGCGGGTCAGCAGTGTGTGGACGGCCTGGACGGTGGGCGCCACGAACACTGAGCCGGGCATGGTCCCGGTTGTACTGCTGGTAGTCATCTGGCTGTTCGCGGTGGCCGAGAGCAGGGGGCGCGAAGGTGTGCCGGCACCTTGGTAGACGGGGTCGGCCAGGAACCAACAGGGCACCTCGGGCCGCCGGCGTGATGAGTGCATCACCACCCCGGCGACGAGGGGCCCTGGCTCGTCACCACAACCGCTGACCAGCCCATTTCACTCCTGCGGCGCAGGATGAAAGAGGTGCAGTGGCGTTTGATGGGCACAACCACCGTCCACGGTTCCCCGATCGGCCGCAACGCGCAACCCTCACAGATAACGCGGGTGCGGGCTCTGCTCACTTTCTCCAGGAACCTCGAACGATCGTTGCGGTACTAGTTCGTGTGGCGCCTGACCCAGGACTTGAAATCACTTTCCGAGGAGAACGTGGCGTCACGAGTCCTGGTGGTCCCGTGATTGTCGATGACGGTGGCACTGGTCAAGCTGCCGTTCGATTGCAGTTTCCCGGATGCCTTCCAGTGGCTACTGTCGTCCATCCACAGCACAGTCTTTTCGGTCATTGCTTCCTCCGCCGCGTGCGTACAGTGAGGCTTGGACTCTTGCGGAGGCTAACCAACACGAGCGATGGCGTCCGTGATTCGCAAAAATCGAGGCGGCGGCCTACGCCCAACACCTGACGAACCGAGTAGACATGAGAGCCATGTGACAAAGGAAAGACAGCACGGTCAGTGCGCTTCTTTCGTCCTGAGCAGTCGCAGGTCAGCAGTGTGTGGACGGCCTGAACGACGGTGCCGATGCGGCGGGTTGAGCATCTGGTTCGCCGGAGCGGTCGCCAGGACTTCGGTGGCGCGAAGGCGTGCTCTCCAGGAGCTTTGAGCCGGGCGTGGTCGCGGTCGTACTGCTGGCAGGGAACGGCCGTGCACGTCCCCGCAGTCGGTCGGTGTCCCGTCGTCGGCCTGTGGTCGGACACTCCACCGGACGCCGGTATGCCGTTCCCTGGCGAGTCGGCGAACTCCTCAAAGAACCGGGGGAAAGAACTACCCCCCTCCCTCCCCTCCCACTCATCACCCGTGCGGGTGACTCGGTTGCTCAGGGGCGGTTCGGGCGGTTACGTTCAGCTCACTTGCTCCACACACAGAGCGACCCCCGGCCGGGAGTGCAATCCCGATCGAGGGTCTGACCAAGCAGGAAGACAGGACCCTTCCCCATGGCTAAGGCCGAGTTTATCGCGCCCTCGGGCGCCCGCTCCGGTGCTCCGCACCCGGTGTCCGGCGTGACGCATGTCCGCACCCGCCTCACCGCCGAATTCACGATCCTCCACAACGCCCTGGCCCAACTCCGGGGCAGCGCGGCCGCAGTGGGCGTCGGCGCCTACATCCAGTCGCTGCCGGACGGCGCGCCGGTGACCGTCGAGGCCCTCTGCGCCCACTTCGACGAGGGCCGGACCACGATCGCCCGTGCCCTGCGGGAGCTGGAACAGGCGGGCTATCTGGTCCGCCGGAAGGAACGCTGGTCCGGGGGCCGCATCCGTACCCGGACCTTCTTCCGCACGGTACCGGAACTGCTGCTGCCGGAGGTGCCGGGACCGGGACCGGGACCGGAGCCGGAGCCGGTGTCCGCGCCCGAGACGCAGGACCCCGAGGCGTCGGAGGTGTCCGCGCCGGAGGCGCACGGCACTGACGTGCCGAGCCCTGACGTCACGCCCTCACCGGAGTCGGCGGCGAGGGAGTCGTCCTCCCCGGCGGTGCCCACTCAGCGGAGGCCTCTCCCGTCACCGATCGCTGCGGACGCGGAAGGCCCGGCGGACGCGGCGAAGACCGAAGACGGCACCGAGGACGAGGCCGATGAGCACCAAGGTGATGAGCACGAAAGTGATGAGCACAGAGGTGATGAGCGCGAGGGCGATGAGCACGCCCCGCTCGGTATCGCCGAGGTCGACCCGCAGGCCGTAGTGATCCTCGCTTCGCTGCGGATCGTCGATCCCCGACTGGTCCTCAACCGGGGCGAAGTGCGCACCCTGGCACCCGCCGTCGCCAAGTGGCTGGCCGGAGGGTTCGACGCCGCACAGATCACCGAGACCCTGACGGTCGGGCTGCCCTCGCCGTTCCGCTCCCGCCCGGCCAACATCCTCGCCTACCGCCTTCGCGAGACGCCGGTGGCACTTCCCCCGCGACCGGCCCCTTCTCCTCAGGAGTCCGACGAGCGGGCGGCGGACGGATCACCGGCGGGCGGAGCGCCTCTCTCCCCCTGGCAGACCTGCGACGGCTGCGAGCGCGCCTTCCGGGCCTGTGCCCCGGGTCCGTGCCGTGAGTGTGCCCGGGAAGCCGCTCCGGCGCCCGCGCCCAGGGCCGAGGCTGCCACCGGTTCGATCGCGTCGATGCGGAGCGCGCTGAGCGACAGCAGGGCGGCGCGCGCCGCCGCACCCGTCAAGCGGCCGAGGTTCTCCGCCCGCCCGCAGCCCCGGACGGCCGGGGCCGCGCCCGCCTGAACTCCCCGCCCGGCCCCGGCGCCCCGGGTCAGCTCTCGGCCGGCGGGGTCGGGGTCCGGCCCGTGAGGGCGGCGAGGGAGTTGCGGACGTGGTCCATGCGGGCCTGCAACTCCTCACGGCTCTCCTCGTGTTCGCGGAGTATGCGTGCGGTCTCGCGGACCACCCGCTCCTCGCGCACCCGGGCCTCGGAGAGGAGTTCGGCGGCACGGGCCTCCGCGTCCTCCTGGCCGTGCCGGGCGGCCTCCTCGGCCTCGGAGAGTCCGCGCCTCGCCGTCGCGAGCACGGCATCGGCGCGCGCCAGCAGGTCGTCATGACGGGCCGTCTGCTCGGATTCCCGGGCGAGGATCTCGGTCTCGGCGGCCTTGAGGCGTTCGGCCTGCTCCTGCTCCTGGTGGGCGAGGACGCTCGACGTACGGACGCGGGTCCGGGCCATCAGGTCCTCGCCCTCCGCCCGGATCCGTGCGGCCTCCTCGTCCGCGGCGGCCGTGATCTCCGCGGCCGCCCGGCGCGCCTCGGCGAGGGTGCTCCCGGCGTCCTCCTCGGCCTGGGCGCGCAGCTTCTCCGAGAAGGCGCGGGCCGCGTCACGCGCCTCGCGTCCGGCTGCTTCGGCCGCGTCCCGCAGCGCCTGTGCCGCCTCCTGGGCGGCGGCGCCGAACTCGGCCGCCTCCTCCTCGACGAGGGCCAGGAGGGAACGGGCCCGCTCGGTCAGCTCCTGGTACGTCTGCGGGGCCAGGTTCGCGACCCGCTCGGTCAGCGCGGCCGACCCGGCCGTCAGTTCCTCGGCGAGCGCGGACAGCCGGGAGATCTCGTCCAGGGCCGCGTCCCGCTCCGCCGTGAGCGCCGCGACGGTACGGTCCACCTGCTCCGGTCGGTAACCACGTCCTCGTACCCCGACGAAGCCATGCCCGGACACCGGTGCAGCACTCATCCCTGAAGCCCTCTCTTCCGCACGCCGCCATCGATCCTGAGGTCAAGGATGCGGCAATTGGGCCGGAAGTCGGAATCGATCAGCCGCTTTCCGGACGGAAGCGACCGGCGTCACAGACCGGCAGCGTCCGCGAACGCCCACCGCAAACACCCCAGGGATACCCGGCCGGACAGGCCCGGACACGCGAAGGCGCCCGCCCCCTCCGCACACGGGGACGAGCGCCTTCGGAGCCACCGGTCCGGGGACGGGGCCCGGGACCGTTGGCGGCGGACGGATCAGATCAAGCCGTCCCACATCTGTTCGAGCAGCACCGACCACCAGCTCTCCGGCGACGCGAGCGCCGCCGGGTCCAGCGCCGCCAACTGCGCCTGGAAATCGACCGTCCAGCGGCCCGCCTGCTCCGGGTTGAGGCCGTACCGCAGCCGCCACATCCGCCCGAGCAGGGCCATGCAGCGGACGAACTCGGGCAGCCCGGTGTTGACGAACTGCGGCAGCACCGACTGCCCGCCCGGACCGGCCTCCACGGGTACGGCGACGATGTTCGCCGTCCCGTACTGGACGCAGATCGCCCGGCCGAAGTCCGTCCCCATCACGAGGTACGCCCCCGCGTCCGGCGCGGGCCGCACCTGGCGCTGCGCGGCCAGCTCGGCGAGTGTCGGTATCACCGGCTGACCGGGCTGGGCCCAGAAGAACGGCCCGAAATCGGCGGGCAGCCCCGCCCAGACCAGGGTCCGTCCCACGGTCTCCGGCACGCCCTGCCGGGAGACCGCCCGCTCGTCGAAGCGGAGCACGCCCTGCGGGCCGAACGCCTGGAGCAGCTCCTCGGCCACCCCTTCCGGTCCGACCGGCGGCACGGGCTGCACCGGAGTCAGCGGAGCACGCACCGGGGCGGGCCGCGCCGGGCCGTCGGCGACCTGGTGCAGCTCGCCCTGGTGGGTGAGGAGGTGCCGCATGCCCTGCTGCCGGCTCGCGTGATCGGTGCCGTACGGGGCGACGCTGGTGATCCGCACCTGCGGCCACATCTCGCGGATCATCCGCGCGCAGTAGCCACCGGGCAGCTCGCAGGACTCCAGCTCGGTGTGGAGTTCGATGACCTGCTGCGGCGGCACGTTCATGCCGCGCAGCTCATAGAGCATCTGCCACTCCGGGTGCGGGGTGCCGGGCGCCGAACGGCGGATGAGCTGCTGCTCGCTGCCGTCGGGCGCGCGGTAGCGCAGCACCGCCTGGTAGCCGGGGCCCACCGTCGGCGGCTGGGCGGGCTGCTGCGGATAGCCGTACGCAGGCGGAGGCGGGGGCACGGCCCCGGGACCGGGCAGGCCCGGACCGGGTACGCCGCCCGGCATCCCGCCGGGCGCACCGGGCGGTCCCGGCGGTCCGGGAGGACCGGGGGTACCGAGCGGGGAGCCGATCGGAGGCGCGGCGAACACCGTCTCCGCGTGGTGCACACCACCCGGCGGACCGGGCGGGGCCGGGGCGCCGGGCGGCCCGGGCGGAGCCGGGGGCTGCGGCACGCCGGGGGCACCGGGCATGCCGGGAGCACCGGGCATGCCGGGAGCACCGGGGCCGCCGGGGTGGACGGCGGGCGCCATCTGCGTCGGGACGTAGCCTGCGGCGGGAGCACCGGGCGCGCCCGGCCCCGAGGGCGGCGGGGTCGCGCCGGGGCGTGTGCCCGGGATGCCCGGGGCGCCCGGCGGCGGGGGCACCGAACCGGGGCGCGGCGCGCGCGGCGGCAGGCCCGCCTTGCTGGTCGCGGCGTTGGCGATGTCCTCGGCCCCGGGGGCGGCGTCCGGCAGCCGCCGGGGCTGCACCGGCGTGGCGACGGCGGTGGGCGGCAGTGCGCTGCCGCCCGACAGCAGCGCGGTCGGCGCCTCGGCGGGGACCCGGGGCGCCGGGGTGCCCTCGTCGTCGGCGCCCGAGAGCGGCGGGGCGAACACGGTGACGGGCAGCGGGACCGCCCGGTCGTCCGAGTCGCGGTTGGTGTCCGTACCCGCCCACGGCGTGGCGCCGTCCGGCACGGGGGCCGCGCCGGCCCCGGCCACCGGGGAGGCCGTCGCGGGGACCCCGTCCGAGGCGGTCGGCTCGTGGTCCCCGGGCTCCGGTTTCGCGGGCCACGGGGTCGCGCCCGAGTCCTGCGAGTGCGAGGTCGGGACGGAGGGCGCGGAGAACGGCACCGCGGGCGCGGCGGGTGCCGCGGGGACAGCGGGCGCACCGGGGGCGGCGGGCGCGGACGGCACCGTGTCCCGCACGTCGTCCTGCGCACCCGCCCCGGGGGCCGCGTCGGCGGGCGCCGCTTCGGACGGTTCGCGCCTGCCGTCCGGGATGCCCAGCTTGTCGGCGGCTTCCTGGAGCCACTCCGGCGGTGTGAGCAGGAAGGAGGTCTGGTTCAGATCGATGCGCGCGGGCGGCCGGGGCGCGGGCGCCGCGTCCGCCGGGGAGCCGTACTCCTCCTCGTAGCGCCGTACCACCTCGCCCACCGGCAGCCCCGGCCACAGCGTGGCCTCGCCGCTGTCGCGGGCGATGACCAGCCGCTGACGGCCGCCGTCCGAGACGGGTCCCTCCGGACGGTCCTCCGCCCACACCACGAAGCCGAGTTCGAACTCGCGGACCCGCACCTCCCGGTGCTGGTAGGCGGGCACGTCACCGTTGACCCACTCGTCGGCCCGCTCCTGCGCCTGTGCGAACGTCACCATCGCGCTCACCCCTCCACCGGGACGGCACGGGCGAAGCCGCCGTCCACCATCAGGTTGGCCACCGTCTCCAACTCCTGCGGGCTGCCCGCGAGCCGCTGGAGGAACGCGTCGAAGTCCGCACCGCACGGCAGCAACAGGCGATCGGCCCGCTCCTGCACCGACATCTCGTTCCGGTCGCGCGCGTCGTCGTACGCGCAGAACCAGACCGAACCGATGCCGCTCCCCTTCACCTTCACCGCCAGCAGACCGCCCTGGACGAACGCGACGCCCAGGAAGTCCTTGGTGAAGTGGTCCCGCAAGCACTTGTTGACGTAGACGAGGTCGTTGACCGCCGCCTCCTCGCGCACCGTGAAGAACGGCTGGTCCACCAGGAGGCCCAGTTCCTCGTCGAGCGCCGTGCCCACCGGCGCGGATCCGCCCGCCGCCTTCAGGAACGAGCGGTACGCGCCCGGCAGGCGGTACCCCAGGTCCTCTTCCACGCCCTGGATCTGCTGCTCGGACACCGCAACCGCGCCCTTCGGCAACCGGAAGTGCGCGGGCCGGGTGCCCTGCAACGGCCGCGTGCCGCGCCGCTCGTGGTCCACCGGGGCCGTCGAGAGGCCCGCGTGGTGGCGCAACAGCGCCTTCACCTCGACCGGTACGAGTTCCATTCGGCGGGTACCCGACACGTGGTGCCAGGTCCAGCCGTGCGGAGTCGCCACCGAAGGGATCATGTCCCACAGCTCGTGCCCGGTCGCCGCCAGTGCGGCGTTGGCCGACACGTAGTCGGTGAGCCGGAGTTCGTCGATCCCGAAACCCTCCGGCGGATCGGCGATCTCCGCCGCCGCGCGCGCGTAAGGAGAGAAGTCCGGGTGACCGTTGGCGCCCATCCGCACACCCCTCGGGTGGCGTGACGCCCGGACCGGGTCCGGGAAGTGCACGACCTGCCCGGCGTAGGCCGCGTTCGGTGGCGCGGCTTGCTGCCCGAGCCGACCTGTCTCCATGGCGGTTGCCCCCTGCTGCGTCCGGTGTTCCGCACAGCCTATGCGGTGGCGCACCTGGGAGAACCGTCCCTCCGGAGCCATCACCGACCGTCACGCCGAGGTGACGGAAGAGCGACGGTTGGGCGGCTTTGGACGACACGCTGCACGCAATACCGCCCCAGCTTCCCCACCGTCCGACACATTTGACAGGCTGTCCCCGCAACTCGGGGGATTGCACGGGAGGAAATCCAAGCCATGCACGATGTACACACAGTCACATCAGGGGATCCGCGCCTCAGCTGGAGCAGCACCGACTCCAACCGCGTCCCCCGGCTGCTCCACCGCCGCGACGGCATCCTGCCGGCCGTGGCCGCCGCGCTGTCCGTGCGCGGGGAGACGCTCACCTGCACCGCGGGCAAGGGCGATCAGCCGCCCGCGCTGCACCACCTCGTCCAGGACTTCCTCGACACCCTGCCGACCAGTCGGCGGGAGCGTTTCAGCGGACGCTGCCCGGAGGCGATACTCCTCTCCCGGCTGCTCACCGCGACCGAGGAGACCCGCTCCAAGCGCGCCCAGCGCAAGCCGATGACGAGTGGCGAGGCCCGTCGCGCGCTCAAGCACGCCCGGCTCACCGCCCGCCACATCCGCGAGGACGGCGACCCCCGGCACGGGGGCTACGCGGCGCCCTGCCGCTCCTGCACGGTGATGCTCGCCCACTTCGGCGTACGCCCCGTGGACCTCGGCGCCAACAGCGCGGCCACCACCGCCGAGAAGGGCTGACACCGCCCGATGCACGAGCACAGCACCACACGCTTCACCCCCGTCGTGGAGAAGGCCCTGCGCACCGCGGGCTGGGAGCCCGGCCGGTGGGTCATCCGGCAGGCCGAGGAGTGGGCCGACGCGTTGAGCGCCCACACCTCGCCGGCGGGCCACCGGCACGCCGTCTTCCCGGCCGTGGTCGAAGCCTGGGCGGAGTTCGGCAACCTGGACATCGTCGCCCCCGGCCCCGGCCGGCAGATCGCCCCCGTCTCCGTGACGATCGACCCGGTCAGCGGCCTCCACCTCGCCCGCACTCTGGGCGACCTCGGGCGGGCCCTGGAGACCGAGATCAGCCCACTGGGCCACGAGGGCGACGGGCAGGCGGTCCTCGCCATGGACGCCGAGGGACGCGTCTACAGCGTCGACCACACCGGCGACTGGTACCTCGGGCCGGACATCGACCGCGCCCTCAACACCCTGCTGACGGGCGTCCAGCCGACCCGGCTGACGTCGGGCTGAGGGCTTCCCGGTCGCCGGGCCGAGTCCGGCAGAGCGGCCGGCCGGTGTCGGCGGAGTTCACCCGTCGCGACGCCCGGCACGCACGGGCCCGTTCCGCCGCAGCCGTAGCCCGGCCGGACCGGGCGCCCGGCTCCCCCGGGCGGGGTGCCGACGAGTCCCCCTACCGCGCGCCCGCGTCCCTCTCGGGGGGCGCGCCCTCGGCGTCCGGCAACACGCGGGACGGTGCCCCGCCCTCCGCGCCGCGCACCCCCTCCGGCCCCGGCAGTGCCACCTCCATCGGTACCGACTCGACCTCGGGAACGACCACCACGACCTCCGGTGCCGTCACCTCCGGCGCCTCCGCCCCGGCGGCGGACGCCGTTCCGTCCGGCAGTACCGCCGACACCCGGAAGCCGCCCGCGTCCGTCGGGCCCGAGACGAAGACACCGCCGAGCCCGGTCACCCGCTCGCGCATCCCGACCAGGCCGTTGCCCCCGCTCGGCAGATGGGCGTCGGCCGCGGCCGCGTCGGACGGGCCGTTCTCCACCTGCATCGCGACCTCCGCCTCCCGGTGCGCGAGCCGTACCCAGGTCTTCGCTCCGGCCGCGTGCTTGTGCACATTGGTCAGCGCCTCCTGCACCACCCGGTAGGCGGTCCGCTCGACCCCGGGGGCGTACGGGCGGGGGTCACCGTCCACGGACAGCTCCACCGTCATACCGGCCTGGCGCGACTGGGCGACCAGCGCCTCCAGCTCGCCCAGGCGCGGCCCGTCCTCCGGCGCGGAGGCGACAGCGGCGGCGGCCGCGGCGCGGCCCACCCCGGCCAGCGGCGGCCCGCCCGCAGCCGTACCCGGGCCCGTCGTGCGGGTGCCCGCCGGGCGCGGCGCGACCAGGGTGTCCCCGCTGCGCAGCACGCCCAGCATCTCGCGGAGTTCGGTCAGCGCCTGGCGCCCCATGTCGCCGACGAGCGCGGCGTTGCGGACCGCCTTCGCCGGGTCCTTCGGCGCGATGGCCTGGAGCGCCGCCGCGTGCACCACCATCAGACTCACCCGGTGCGCCACCACGTCGTGCATCTCCCGGGCGATCCGGGTGCGTTCCTCCGTACGCGCCCACTCCGCGCGCTCCTCGGCCCGGTCGGCGAGCAGCGACAGCTCCCGCTCCAGCGAGTCGGCGCGTTCGCGCAGGCTCTCCATGAGGCGGCGGCGGGCACCGATGTAGAGGCCGAAGAGCAGCGGGGGGGCGGTCAGTCCCAGCGACATGAAGAGGGCGACCACAGGCGCGTACCAGTCCCCCGGCATCACGTCCGACGGGTCGACGAGGCTCTGGCTCAGCCGTACGTAGGTGACGATGAAGCTGCCGACCAGCGCCATCCCGGTCAGGACGACGGTGATCCTGCGCGGCACGCCGGACGCGGCCAGCGAGTAGAGGCCGACGAGGCCCATCAGGAAGCCGACCTCGGCGGGCGTGGTCGCGATCGACACCAGCACCACGACGATCGGCCACCGGCGCCGCAGCAACAGGACCGAACCGGCGACCAGGCCGAAGAGCACGCCGACCGGCACCGGCAGCCGGGCCTCCCCGGCGAACTGGATCCCCTCCAGTGCGCACTCCAGCGCCGAGACCAGCGCCAGTCCCACGTCCAGGGCGACACCGCGCCGCCGCTCCCACCACCAGTAGCCGCGGGTGGTCGCTCCCGCCGCCTCCCGGTCTGCCCCCGTTGCGGTCATGCCGTCCACCCTACGGGCGCCCGCATCCCATTTTCGGGTGACCGCGACAGCACGACGTGTGCGCGGGGCGGGCCGCAACCGCGTGCGGACCCGGGACCAGGGGAATCGCGGCGGAGCGGCTCCGGAAGGGGATCTTCCGGACGATCTCGCCCACGTGACGGACGCCACGGGCGGGCGCGTGCGCCGGCGCGCGATCGCGAGGCCGGACTCCGTCGTCGCGCGGAAGGGGCTTGGTACGGCATAGTGTTGGGTGCCGATCCGGCGAACTGACAGGATGTCCGTTTAGCCGGGATTATTCCCCCATGGTGTAATCAGGCAGCACTGCGGTTTTTGGTACCGTCTGTTCAGGTTCAAATCCTGATGGGGGAGCTCTTCGACGCGGGCCCCGACCTCACCGGTCGGGGCCCGCGCCCGTTTCCGGCACATGCACCCCCGGTATCCTGCGGGTGACCGCACCCGAAAGCCGAAGGGCACATCCGTGAGCGCCAGCAGCCCCGCAGCAGTCGTCGTCCTCGCAGCGGGTGGCGGCACCCGTATGAAGTCGAAGACGCCCAAGGTCCTCCACGAGGTCGCCGGGCGCTCGCTCGTCGGCCACGTCGTCGCCGCCGCCCGCGAACTCGGCCCGGAGCACCTCGTCGTGGTCGTCGGGCACGCCGGCGAGCAGGTCGTCGCGCACCTCGACGAGAGCGGCGCGGGCGTGCGCACCGCCTTCCAGGCCGAGCAGAACGGCACCGGCCACGCCACCCGCACCGGGCTCCAGGAGCTCGGCGGCGTCGACGGCACCGTCCTCGTCGTCTGCGGCGACACCCCCCTGCTCTCCGGCGCGACGCTCGGCGCGCTCGCCGCCACCCACGCCTCGGACGGCAACGCCGTCACCGTGCTCACGGCCGAGGTGCCGGACTCCACCGGTTACGGCCGGATCGTGCGCGACGCGGCCACCGGCGCCGTCACCGAGATCGTCGAGCACAAGGACGCGAGCCCGTCGCAGCGGGCGATCCGGGAGATCAACTCCGGGGTCTTCGCCTTCGACGGCCGGCTGCTCACGGAGGCGCTCGGCAAGCTCCGTCCGGACAACAGCCAGGGTGAGGAGTACCTCACCGACGTCCTCTCCATCCTGCGCGAGGCGGGCCACCGGGTGGGCGCCTCGATCGCGCGGGACCACCGGGAGATCCTCGGCATCAACAACCGGGTCCAGCTCGCCGAGGCCCGCCGGCTGCTCAACCAGCGGCTGCTGGAGCGCGCCATGCTCTCCGGCGTGACGATCGTGGACCCGGCGTCGACGCTGATCGACGTGACGGTCACCTTCGGCCGGGACGCGGTCGTGCACCCCGGGACGCAGCTGCTCGGGACCACCCACGTCGGCGAGGACGCCGAGGTCGGCCCGAACTCGCGGCTGACCGACACGGTGGTCCACGAGGGCGCCCGGCTGGACAACACGGTCGCCCAG
Source organism: Streptomyces sp. AM 2-1-1 (assembly GCF_029167645.1). Taxonomy (NCBI): domain Bacteria; kingdom Bacillati; phylum Actinomycetota; class Actinomycetes; order Kitasatosporales; family Streptomycetaceae; genus Streptomyces; species Streptomyces sp. AM 2-1-1. The sequence continues at coordinate 2,838,480 of NZ_CP119147.1, forward strand.
GGCGCCGAAGTCGGCCCCGGCGCCACCGTCGGCCCGTACGCCTACCTGCGGCCGGGGACCAAGCTCGGCGCGAAGGCGAAGGCCGGGACGTACGTCGAGATGAAGAACGCCACGATCGGCGAGGGGACGAAGGTCCCGCACCTGTCCTACGTGGGTGACGCGACCATCGGCGACCACAGCAACATCGGTGCGGCGAGCGTCTTCGTGAACTACGACGGGGTGGCCAAGCACCACACCACCATCGGCTCGCACTGCCGTACCGGCTCCGACAATATGTTTGTGGCACCGGTCACGGTGGGCGACGGGGTTTACACCGCCGCGGGCTCGGTCATCACCAAGGACGTACCGGCGGGCTCGCTGGCCGTCGCCCGCGGCCAGCAGCGGAATATCGAGGGCTGGGTCGCGCGCAAGCGGCCCGGAAGCGCCGCCGCTCAGGCCGCCTTGGCCGCCACACAGGATTCCGAAGGCGAAAGCTGACCGGAAACGCGTGCGCCGGACTCGGCGTACCGTGATAGATGCTCACCCATTTCGGCTGGCACGTTGCACATCGGGACACATGCGTGCAACGGTCAGAAACACGTCTGAGGAGACTGTGCTGTGACCGGGATCAAGACGACCGGCGAGAAGAAGCTGATGCTCTTCTCCGGCCGCGCCCACCCCGAGCTGGCCGAGGAGGTCGCGCACAAGTTGGGTGTCGGCCTCGTGCCGACGAAGGCCTTCGATTTCGCCAACGGTGAGATCTACGTCCGCTTCCAGGAATCCGCCCGCGGCGCCGACTGCTTCCTGATCCAGAGCCACACGGCTCCGATCAACAAGTGGATCATGGAGCAGCTGATCATGCTGGACGCGCTCAAGCGCGCCTCGGCCCGTTCGGTCACGGTGATCGTGCCGTTCTACGGGTACGCCCGCCAGGACAAGAAGCACCGCGGCCGCGAGCCGATCTCGGCCCGCCTGGTGGCGGACCTGATGCAGACGGCGGGTGCGGACCGCATCCTCACCGTCGACCTGCACACCGACCAGATCCAGGGTTTCTTCGACGGCCCGGTCGACCACCTCTTCGCGCTGCCGATCCTCGCCGACTACGTCGGCGCCAAGGTCGACCGCTCCAAGCTGACGATCGTCTCCCCGGACGCCGGCCGCGTGCGCGTCGCCGACCGCTGGTGCGACCGCCTGGACGCCCCGCTGGCGATCGTGCACAAGCGCCGCGACAAGGACGTGCCGAACCAGGTCAGCGTCCACGAGGTCGTCGGCAACGTCGAGGGCCGGGTCTGCGTCCTGGTCGACGACATGATCGACACCGGTGGCACGATCTGCGCCGCCGCCGACGCCCTGTTCGCGCACGGTGCCGAGGACGTCATAGTGACCGCCACCCACGGCGTGCTCTCCGGCCCCGCCGCGGACCGACTGAAGAACTCCAAGGTCAGCGAGTTCGTCTTCACGGACACCCTGCCGACCCCGGGCGAGCTGGAGCTCGACAAGATCACGGTGCTCTCCATCGCGCCGACGATCGCGGCCGCGGTGCGCGAGGTCTTCGAGGACGGTTCGGTCACGAGCCTCTTCGAGAACGACGAGGACTGAACGACGGGCACGGGGCGGCCCGGCCCGGCGCCGGAGGGCGCCGACCGGTGACGGTGGCGTCGGCCGCCGCGCACGGGTTCACCACGTTGCACGAGTAACCAGCAGGTCAGCGGGGTGCTCGCAGGACGGGACTGATCCACTTTGGGGTACGGCCTCCCCGCCGGGTAGACTCACGGAGTTGCTCGGCGAGGGAGGCCGTACTCATGTACGGCGGTCCGTTATCGACGCGCTCTTCGTAGCAGGCCATCAAGTCGTGGCCGGGTGACCGATCCGTTTTCGTCACCTCACGAGGAGTGCAGCCATGGCCGACCAGATCAACCTCGCCGCCGAAGCCCGCACCGAGTTCGGCAAGGGTGCCGCCCGTCGCGCGCGCCGTGCCAACCTGGTCCCCGCGGTCGTCTACGGCCACGGCGCCGAGTCCGTCCACATCAACCTGCCGGGCCACGAGCTGCAGCTCGCGCTGCGCACCGCGAACGTCCTCATCGGTCTCACGATCGACGGCAAGGACGCGCTGGTCATCCCGAAGGCCGTGCAGCGCAACGCCCTCAAGGGCAACATCGAGCACGTCGACCTGCTGACCGTGAAGCGCGGCGAGAAGGTCAACGTCGAGATCGCCGTCGAGACCGAGGGCGACCTGGCCCCGGGCGCCTTCCTGCTGGACTTCGTCCAGAACACCCTGAGCGTCGAGGCCGAGGCCACCCACATCCCCGAGTCCGTCACGGTCTCGGTCGCGGGCCTGTCCGCCGGTGACTCGATCCTGGCGAAGGACATCACGCTGCCGAAGGGCTCCGTGCTCTCCGGTGACGAGGACGCCATCATCCTCCAGGTCGTCTCCGCGCAGGCCGAGGAGCCGGCCGCCGAGACCGCCGCCGAGACCACCGAGGCCTGAGCCTCCGTCTCGTACCGAGCTGCTTGACCGACGGGGCGGCGGCCTCCCATCCCGGGAGTCCGCCGCCCCGTCGGGCGTGTGCGGGGCACCTCAGCACCGGTGACCCGCCCGAGTGACCCGCCCCGCCCTCCGGCCATTGCCCGACCCGGCCCGTATCCGAGGAGACCGCGCGCAGATGTCCGACGTCACCGACCCCTGGCTCATCGTGGGCCTCGGCAATCCCGGCCCCGAGTACACCGGCAACCGCCACAACGTCGGCTTCGTCGTCGCCGACCTGCTGGCGGAGCGGATCGGCGGGAAGTTCAAGCGGGCCCAGAAGGCGCAGGCGCAGGTGCTGGAAGGGCGGATCGGGCCGCCCGGACCGGCGAACCGGCGCGTGATCCTGGCGAAGCCGCAGTCGTACATGAACCTGTCGGGCGGCCCGGTGACGGCGCTGCGCGACTTCTACAAGGTGCCGACCGACCACGTCGTCGCGATCCACGACGAACTGGACGTGGAGTACGGCGGTTTGCGGCTGAAGCTGGGTGGCGGCGACAACGGCCACAACGGGCTGAAGTCGATGACGAAGGCGATGGGCCCGGAGTACCACCGGGTGCGCTTCGGCATCGGCCGCCCGCCGGGCCGGATGCAGGTCGCGGACTTCGTGCTGAAGGACTTCTCCTCCACCGAACGCAAGGAGCTCGCCTACCTGGTGGACCGGGCGGCGGACGCGGTGGAGTCGCTCCTCACGGACGGCCTGGAGCGGGCCCAGGGGACGTACAACTCCTAACTGTTGCGGGACATGACGTTGGTGACAGAAGTCGAAGCTGGTGCAACCCAGGCGCCTCGACGGGCATCGGTCGGGTAGCGTGCAGGCCATGTCGAGTCCTGAGTCGGACAAGGTGGGGGCTTTCGGTCACGCCGTCAGCCCCCTGAAGCCCTGAGCTCGTAGCCCTGTCGTTGCGCCGCATTCCGTGGTGGGACGAGTGTGCCCGTGGGGCTGGCCGCGGTGACGAGATGACCTTCTCGTACCTCTCCTCACCTCGGAGCCTTCGATGCCTTTCCCGCTCTACCTGCTTGCCATGGCGATTTTCGCCATGGGCACCTCGGAGTTCATGCTCGCCGGCCTGTTGCCGGACATCGCCTCAGATTTCGACATCACCGTCGGGACAGCAGGCGTGCTCACCTCGGCCTTCGCGATCGGCATGGTCGTCAGCGCTCCCCTTGTGGCCGCGCTTGCCCGCAACTGGCCCAGGCGCTCCAGCCTTCTCGGATTCATCCTTGCTTTCGCGGCAGCTCACGCTGCGGGGGCCATCTCCATGAGCTTCCCGGTCCTGTGCGCCACCCGAGTCGTTGCAGCGCTCGCGAACGCGGGGTTCCTTGCCGTCGCTTTGACGGCTGCCGCTGCCCTGGTCCCGCCTGACAGGAAGGGACGTGCGCTGGCCCTGCTGCTGTCGGGCACCACGGTGGCCACGATCGCCGGTGTCCCCGGCGGGTCGGTGCTCGGTACGGTGCTCGGCTGGCGAGCCACATTCTGGGCCGTCGCCCTTCTCTGCCTGCCCGCGGCGCTCGGCATCCTGAAGGGCATCCCGGCGGGACGTGTGAAGGAGGAAGCGAGGGGCGGCCCGGCCCTGCGAGCGGAACTCGCCCTGCTCACAAGGCCACGGTTGATTCTCGCGATGCTGCTCGGCGCACTGGTGAACGCGGCAACGTTTGGAAGCTTCACCTTCCTCGCCCCCGTGGTGACCGGTACAGCCGGGCTGGGCGAGTTGTGGATCTCTGTGGTTCTGGTGCTCTTCGGGGCTGGTTCCTTCGTCGGCGTCACCGTCGCCGGGCGACTGTCCGACCAGCGGCCCGGTCTGGTCATCGCGGCCGGTGGTCCGCTGCTCCTCGTGGGCTGGCCGGCCCTGGCGGTGCTGGCCGACGAGCCGGTCGCCCTGTGCGCCCTCGTGTTCGTGCAGGGCGCGCTGTCGTTCGCGCTGGGCAGCACGCTGATCACGCGGGTTCTCTACGAGGCGGCGGGAGCTCCCACCATGGCCGGCTCGTACGCGACCGCGGCACTCAACGCCGGCGCCGCCGCCGGCCCCCTCGTCGCCGCGACCACCCTCAGCACCCAGGCCGGGGACCTCGGACCGATGTGGGCAAGCGGGCTCCTGGTCGCTGTCGCCCTACTCGTCGCGATCCCCCTCCGCGCTGTTGTCACGGCGGGCCGAAGCGCCGAGGTGCCCCAGTGACACACGCGAACGCTCCCCTGAGCATCGAAGGGCGCCGAAGGCTCGTGGAACGCTGTCGCAGTCGTCCCCTCGCCCGGGTGGCAGCCGGAGCCGGCGTATCCCGCGCCGGCCTGTCCCCATGGAAGAACCGGTACGACACATACGACAACTACCACCGGACTCACACCACGGCAGGAAACCGTCCACCAGCCTCACGCCTCCTCACGGACGGCCTGGAGCGGGCCCGGGGGACGTACAACTCCTGGCGGGCCCCGGGCCGGCACTCCGTCAGGCGGCCTGCGGCCGTGCCTGGTCGAGGAGTTCCTGGATGCGCAGGCCGCGTGCGGCGTCGATGCCGGTGCCGGTGCCGGTGCGTACGGCGCCGGCGAACTCCCGGCGCAGCACCGGCCAGCACTCCTCGTGGTCGATGCCGGCGGTGTCGTAGACCAACTCCTCGCGGGGGCCGAAGAGTTCGATGCGGGTACGGGCGCGGGGCAGGCGGACACTCCCGGACAGGGAGGCCTGGCTGACCGCGCCGTTCTCGTGCTCGCAGGTCAGCTCGATCCACCGGCGGGGGTCGCCGGTCCCGCGTACGGAGACGATCGGGGCGACCGCGCTGTCCAGCAGGTCCAGCAGGTGCGGGCCGAGGTCGAGCAGAGCGCCGTGCTCCAGCCGCCAGGAGGTGGCGAACTCGCCGCCGAGGAAAGCCCCGTGGAGGTAGCAGGAGCGGGCTCCGGCGACCTCGAGGCCTGCCGCCTCGGCGAGGAACGCCCGGGTCGTCGGGTGGTAGCGCTTGGTGAGGACGAGCTGCGAGACCACCCCGTGTTCGGCGACCGCGTCGGCGACCGCGCGGGCGGCGTCGAGTCCGGCCCCGAGCGGCTTCTCCAGCAGCAGGGCCTTGCCGGCCCGTGCCGCCCGCACGGCGAGCGCCGCCTGTACGGCGGGCGGCACGGCGAAGGCGACCGCGTCGCAGCCGTCGAGCAGCTCCTCGAACGAGCCCGCGGCCCGCGTGCCGGAGGCGTCCGCCACCTCGGCGGCGGCTTCGGGGCGCCGGGCCCAGACACCGGTCAGGATGGTCTCCGGTCCGGCCGCCAGCATCCGGGCGTGCATCGTGCGGGCCCACGGCCCCGCCCCGACCAGGCCGACGCGGACCGGCGGGTATGCCCAGGCGTCGGTCGGGGTGCCGGCGGCGGGGGTCTGCGACATGGTGCTCTCCATCGAAGGGGTACGGCCGTCCGGTGCGGCGGCCGATCGGTGCGGTACGGGGCGGGTCAGCCGGCCGTGCCGCCGCCCGCGTTTGCCGAAGCGGCGAGCCGGGCGTCGGCCCGGTCGGGGTCGTAGAGGCGCTCGACGACCATGACGGCAGCCCCCGCGAGGGCGGCGCGGTCGCCGAGCGTGGTGGTGACCACCTGGAGGTGGGCCGTGGTGCGGGGCAGGGCCCGCTGGTAGAGGAGTTCGCGCACCCCGGTGAGGAACGGGGTGCTCGCCAGGTCGCCGCCGAGCATCAGGACACCCGGGTTGAGGAGCGTGACCACGGTGACGAGCACCTCGCCGACGCGCTGCCCGGCGGCGCGGGCGAGCCGGACGGCGTCGGGCTGCCCGGCGGCGAGGTGGCGGCGCACGTCCGAGCCGGAGGCGGTGGGCACGCCCGCCGCCGTGAGCTGCTCGGCGATGGCCCGGCCGCTCGCCACGGCGGCGAGGCAGCCGTAGGAGCCGCACATGCAGAGCGCGTCGGGCCGGTCGTGCAGGCGGATGTGGCCGATGTCGCCGGCGCCTCCGTCGATGCCCCGGTACATCTCGCCGCCGACGACCATTCCCGCGCCGATGCCGGTGGACGCCTTCACCAGGACGAACGCCCCGCAGTCGGCGTAGTTCTCGCGTTGTTCGGCAAGCGCCATGAGGTTGGCGTCGTTGTCGACGTAGACGGGGAGCGGCTCCGCCCCGCCCAGCGCGCCGGGGCCTGGCGGGCCGAGGTGCTCGGCGAGCGCGGTGCGCAGTCGCTCCCGTACGGGGAAGCGGTCCCAGCCGGGCATGATCGGCGGCTGGACGACCTGGGCGCTGTCCCAGTCGACGGGCCCCGGCACGGAGAGGCCGACGCCGCACACCCGGGCCGGCGGGGTGCCGGCCTCCTCCAGGAGCGGGCCGAACCAGCGGGCGATCCGGTCGAGCACGACGTCGGGGCCGTCCGTGACGAGGAGGCTCCCGGTCCGCTCGGCGAGGACCTTCCCGGCGAGGTCGACGACGGCGGCCCGTCCGTGCCGGGTCTCCAGGTCCGCGACGAGGACGACGGCGTGGGTGGGGTCGAACTCCAGCCGGGCGGACGGGCGTCCGCCGGTGGAGGTCCCGGCCGCGCCGCGCAGCCAGCCCGCACCGAAGAGCTGGTCGAGACGGTGTCCGACGGTGGATCTGGAGAGGCCGGTGGCCTGTTGGAGCTCGCCGCGCGTGGTGGCCTCCCCGCTGCGGATGAGCCGCAGCAGGTGTCCCGCGCTCGCCTGGTTTCCCGCCATCGTCGCCGTCCTCGTCCCGTCTCTCGTGTCCCCGTCGGGGGCGGCCGTGCGGCCGCGCCTCCCCCGGGCGCGGCCGCCGCTGACCGGGCGTCACCAGGTGCCGGTCGGTGTCAGGTTGTCAGCCCTTGTCCGCGCCGCTGGTCAGCCCCTCGGTGAGGAGCCGCTCGGAGGCGAAGAAAAGGATTACCACGGGGATGGTGAGGATCACCGAACCGGCCATCAGGACCGTCTTGGAGACCTCGATGCCGTTGGCGAGCTGCTGGAGGCCGAGCGAGACCGTCCACTTGCCGGGGTCGGCGGCGAGGAAGAGGAGCGCGAAGAGGAACTCGTTCCACGCGATCATGAAGACGTAGAGCCCGGTCGCCATCAGGGTGGGCAGCGCGAGCGGCAGGACCACCTTGCGCACGGTCTGCAACCGGGAGGCGCCGTCGATGGCGGCGGCCTCCTCGATGGAGTACGGGATGGTGACGAAGTAGTTCTTCATCATGTAGATCGAGACCGGCACCGTCTGCGCGATGTAGACGACGGCCAGCCCGACGAGGCTGCCCGAGAGCCCCATCTTCGCGAACATCACGAAGAGCGGGACGGCGAGCAGGGTGGCCGGGAAGAGGTAGACGGCCAGGAAGAGCGCGCTGACGTGCCGGCTGCCGAAGAACTTGAGACGGCTGACGGCGTACGCCCCGGGCACCGCGGCGGCGAGCGTGAGCAGCACCGTGGCGACGGCGACCAGCGCGGAGTTGGCGAGCATGCCGAGGAAGCCCTGGCCTCCGTCGTCGGTGGACTTCAGCACACTGCGGTAGGTGTCGAGGGTGAAGTCCTTCGTGGAGACCCAGAGGTTGCCGGGCTCCACCAGCAGCTTGTCGATGGGCTTCACCGACAGCATCAGCATGTAGTAGAAGGGCACGATCGTGATCACGGCGAGGAAGATGATCACGAGCCAGCGGGTGACTCCGAAGAACCGTTCCTCGAACTGGGCGCGGCTCATGCGCCGCCTGCGCGGGGCGGGCGTGCCGGAGGGGGTGGCGGGGCCGGAGGCCGGCGGGCGCGTCACGGACGGGGCGTGGGTCATGCCGATTCCTCCTGGACCTTCTTGCCGAAGAAAGCGAAGTAGAGGCCCAGCAGGACCATGAGGACGACCGCCAGGACGAGCGCCTGGGCCGAGGCCGCGCCGACGTCGAAGCGGGAGGTGAGGAAGTCGTACACGCGCACCGCGACGACGTCCGTGCCCGAACCGCCGCCGGTGAGCAGGTAGATGTCGTCGAACTTGTTGAACGTCATGATGAAGCGCAGGACGGACAGCAGGGCGATGACGGGCATCATCAGCGGCAGCAGGATGTGGCGGAAGCGCTGGGAGATGGTGGCGCCGTCGACCTCGGCGGCCTCCTCCAGGCTGTCCGGCACCGCCTGGAGGCGGGCCAGCATGAAGAGGAAGGCGAACGGGAAGTAGCGCCACGACTCGAAGGCGATGACGGTGAGCAGCGCCAGCGGGATGTCGAAGTGTGCTCCCAGCAGGCTGACTTCGTAGGAGCGGGTGGAGAGGAAGGCGATCGGGTCGTCCCACCCGAGGAACCTGCTGCCCCACTCGTTGACGATGCCGTACTGCGGGCTGAGCGCCACTTCCCAGACGAAGGAGACGGCCACGACGGGGGCGACGTACGGCAGCAGCATCGAGGCCCGCAGGATGCCGCGGCCCCGGAAGGGCTTGCGCAGCGCGAGCGCGGCGACCAGGCCGAGGAGGATGGAGCCCGCGGTGGCGCCGACGGTGTAGAGCAGGGTGGTGCCGAGGCTGCTCCAGAAGCCGGGCGAGCCGAAGACCTGCTGGAAGTTGTCGAGGGTCCAGTTGCCGAAGAGGCCGTTCTCCTGGATGTCGACGAGCTTGGCGTTCTGGAAGGCGAGCAGCACGGTCCACAGGATCGGCAGGATCACCACGACCAGGACGACCAGGAAGGTGGGGGTCACGAAGGCGAGGCCCGCGCGGTTCTCCCGGCTGCTGGTGGTCCGTGGCCTGCTGCGGCGCACCGTCGCGCCGCTGGTTTTCGTACTCATGGGTCGGTTACCTCGGGGGGAGAGCGCCGTGCGGCTGCTGCGGGAGGGACTTCTCTCGGGGGGAGAGGGCCGTGGGCCGGGCGGCTGCTACTGGAGGGACTTCTGGAGGGCGGCCACTTCGTCGTTGGCTTCCTTCGCGGCCTCGTCCGGTGAGCTCTGGCCGCTGGTCATCGCCCCGATGGCCTTGGCGACGGGCAGTTCACCGTTGGTGGCGCCCACGAGGGTGCCCTGGCCCTGGGTGAGGCCCCACCGCTTCATGTCGCCGACGCCGGCGACGAGCCGGTCGAGGAGTTCGGAGGGGTACGCCTTCTGCATCGACTCGCGCCTGTCGACCCCCATGACGCTGGCGCGCCAGGCCTTCTGGAAGGAACCGGGGTCGGTGGTGGTGCCGGTGCGGACCGGGATCTTGCCCTCGGGGGCCATGCCGAACCAGTCCTCGTAACCCTTGCCCATCATGTACTCGATGAACTTCGCGGAGGCGCCGGTCTCGGCGGTCTTGGTGACGGCCCAGGAGGTGATCTCGCCGAACTGGGCGGGCTCCTCGCTGTCGGGGCCCTGGAGGGAGGTGACGATGCCGGTGTTGCGGGCGAGGAAGCCCGGGTCGTCCTGGCACTCGGCGCAGCTGGGCAGCGCGTCGGAGCGCAGGCCGGCCAGTTCGTCGAGGAGGAAGGAGGACCAGACCATCATCGAGGACTTGCCGGAGAAGTAGGTGGAGCGGGTGGAGTCCACGGTCTGCGTGCCGGGGGCGCCGTGTTCCCCGCCCAGTTCGGAGTAGGTGGCGAAGGCGGTGCGGCAGGCGGCGGAGTCGAGGGCGGGTTCGCCGTCGTCGTCCACCAGTTGGCAGCCGTTGGCGAGAGCGAGGTCCTCGAAGCTCTGCTGGGTGAAGACGTCCGAGGGGTCGGTGGCGAGCGAGATCCCGTCGACTCCGCCCTTGTCGAGTGTCTTGGCGGCCTTCAGGGCGCTCGCGTAGGAGTCGGGGGCGTCGAGCCCGGCCTTCGCGAAGAGGTCCTTGCGGTAGACGAGGAGCTGGAGCCAGGCGTCGGAGGGGACCGCGAGGGTGGTGCCGGCGTCCTCGGTGAGCGAGAGGGCGTTGGCGTTGAAGGTCCCGGTGCCGAGGTCGTCGACGATCTTCCCGGCGACCTCGGTGTTGAGCAGCCCGCTGCCGTACATCTGCCAGACCTGGCCCATCGGGACGGCGCCGATCACATCGGGGAGGTCGCCGGCGGCGGCCGCGGACATGATCAGCTGCGGCAGCTGCGCCTCGTCCACGCCGACCAGGTCCACCTGGACACCGGTCTCCTTCTCGAACCGCTCGACCACCTTCTTGGTCGCCGCCATCCGTGGCGCCAGGTTCTCCTGCGACCAGACCGTGATCTTGTCGTCCGGCTTCCGCTCGGCACCGGAGCTGCCCGAGCAGCCCGCCAGCAGGCCGGCGCCCAGGGTCGCGGCGAGTCCGAACAGGGTCGCCCTCGACCGTCGGGTCTTCATCACCATGCTGTTTCCTCACGCCACTTACGCACTTTCATGACGCATCTCACCACCACTTTTGTTTATTGACAAGACATAACTCTGAGATATCTTCGACCTAAGTCAGGAGCAGTCACCTCCCAGCACCAACGGAGACCCCCGTGGAACGCGTCGTCCAGTTCGTCGGCCCCCGCCAGGTAGAAGTCGCCGAGCACGAGAGCGCCGCGCTGCCCGCGGGCCATCTCCGCGTCCGTACGCGCTACTCGGGCATCTCCGCAGGCACCGAGCTCACCGCGTACCGCGGCACCAACCCGTACCTGACGCGGACCTGGGACGCCGAGGCGCGGATCTTCCGCGACGGCGCGGCGGGCATCGAGTACCCGGTGGCGGGGTGGGGGTACTCCGAGGTCGGCGAGGTGACCGAAGTCTCACCCGAACTGGCCGGGGTCGCGGACATGCCCGTCGTGGGCGACCTGGTCTGGGGCATCTGGGGCCACCGCAGCGAGGGCATCGTGCCCGCCGAACGGATGGCCGGACACACCCTGCCGGTGGGCCTGGAGCCGTTGGCGGGCGCTTTCGCCCGGGTCGGTGCCATCGCGTACAACGCGGTGCTGGCCGCCGACATCCACCTCGGCGAAGAGGTCGCCGTCTTCGGACAGGGCGTCATCGGCCTGCTCACCACCCGCCTCGCCCAGCTCAACGGCGCCCGCGTCACCGCCGTCGACGCCCTCGACGGCCGGCTCGACACCGCCCGCGGCCACGGCGCGCGCCGCACCCTCAACGCCCGCACCGACAGCGTCGCCGAGCGCGTCCGCGAGGCCACCGGCGGCCGGGGCGCAGACGTCGCCATCGAGATAAGCGGCGCCTACCCGGCGCTCCACGAGGCGCTGCGCTCGGTGGCCGTGGGCGGCCGCGTGGTCGCCTCCGGCTTCTACCAGGGCGACGGTGCCGGACTCCGGCTCGGCGACGAGTTCCACCACAACCGGGTCCAGCTCATCTGCTCACAGATCGGCGGCGTCCCGCCGCAGCTGGCCGGCCGGTGGAGCGTCGAGCGGCTCCAGCAGACCTTCCTCTCCCTGGTCGCCGAGGGCTCGGTCGACGTCACGTCCCTGGTCAGCCACGTCGTCCCGGTGGCGGACGCGGCCGAAGCCTACGTCCTGCTGGACGAGCGGCCCGCCGAAGCCCTCCAGGTCGTCCTGGAGTTCTGAGCCGGTCCCGGACCGCAGGGCGCCGTGCGCATCGCGGCCCCCGCGGCACGGGCACGGGGCGCCGCCGCACCCCGGCCCCGCTCCGCACGATCTCCGCCCCTTCCCCACCCCCGCACGCTGCCCGCCGGCAGCGCCGAAAGGCCCCTCATGCCGAAGACCGCGTTGAAGACCGCCTGCCAGGAACAGCTGCTCCCCGGTGACACGCTCCAGGAGAAATGGGCGTTCGCCCAGGACGCCGGGTTCGACGCCGTCGAGCTGCGCTCGCGGGGCGACTTCCACTTCCGCGACCGCCTCCCCGAGCTGAAGCGCGCGCTGGCCGACGGTGTCGTCATGCCGACCGTCTGCGTCGAGATGTCGCACTTCTTCGCCGCCTTCGACGACGGCCTGCGCAAGGACGCGCTGGAGCAGATGAAGTCGCAGCTCAGCGTCGCCGCCGAGATCGGTGCGCTGGGCGTGCAGACCCCGGCGTCCTACGGGATGTTCTCGCGCCGGCTGCCCCCCTTCGAGCCGCCGCGCTCGGAGGCGGAGGACCGCGAGGTGCTCGTCACGGGACTGACCGAACTCGGCGAGCACGCCCGCGCGGAGGGCGTCACCCTCTACCTGGAGCCGCTCAACCGGTACGAGGACCACATGGTCAACCGGCTCGACCAGGCCGTCGACCTGCTCCGCACCGTGGGGCTCGACTCGGTCAGGATCGGCATCGACAGCTACCACATGAACATCGAGGAGGCCGATCCGTCGGCCGCCATCCTCGCCGCCGCCCCGTACATCGGCCACGCGCAGGTCAGCGACTCCAACCGGTTCCAGCCGGGTGCGGGCCACCTGGACTGGCCGGCCTGGCTCGGCGCGCTGCGCACCATCGGCTTCGACGGCTACCTCGCCGCCGAGTGCCGGCTGACCGGCGACCCGGTCGAGGCCGTCCGCTCCATCCCGGCGTTCCTGCGGAGGTCGGGCGCGTGACCTCGCTCCTCGTCGGGACCCCCGCGGACCCCACGCCGGGGGACGACGCCCCCGAGGCGCTCCGGCGCGGCGCCGCGGGCGTGCTGCTCAGCAACTGGACCGGTGCCTCCACCGTCCCCTCCCGCGGCCTCTACCCGCACCAGTGGAGCTGGGACTCCGCGTTCATCGCGATCGGCCTGCGTCACCTCTCGGTGCGCCGGGCCCAGCGCGAGCTGGAGACCCTGCTGCACGCGCAGTGGGCGGACGGCCGGGTGCCGCACATCGTCTTCAACCCGGCTGTCCCGCACGACGCGTACTTCCCGAGCCCGGACTTCTGGCGCTCCTCCAGCGCCGGTGCCCCCGCCGGCGCCCCCGGGGGCACCGAGACCTCCGGGATCGTGCAGCCCCCGGTGCACGCGCTGGCCGCCTGGCTGGTGCACCTCGCCGACCCGGAGGACTCCCGCCGACGCGGCTTCCTGCCCCGGGTGTACGGGCGCCTCGCCGCCTGGCACGACTACCTCACCGGTCCCCGGGACCTGGGCGGCGGCGGTCTCGCCGCGATGGTGCACCCGTGGGAGCCGGGCATGGACAACAGCCCGTGCTGGGACGGGCCGCTGCGGCGCGTCGAGCCCGCCGCCTCCGGCTCGTACCGGCGCGCCGACCTCGACCACGGCCAGCCGTCCGAGCGGCCCACCGACCTGGACTACGGCCGGTACGTACGGCTCGCCACCGACTACCGTGACGGCGGCTACGCGGACGCGGGCACCGCCCACGCCTTCGCCGTGGAAGACCCGTGCGTCAACGCGCTGCTGATCGTCTCCGAGCACGCGCTCGCCCGCATCGCCGCCGAGACGGGTGCCGACCCGGCCCCGCACCGGGAGCGCGCCGCCCGCCTCACCGGGGCACTGGTCGCGCGGCTCTGGTCGCCGGAGGCCGGGATGTTCCTCTGCCGCGACCTGGTGGGCGAGGAGCTGGTCCCGGAGCGGAGCGTTGCCGGGCTGATCCCGCTGATCGTCCCCGGTCTCCCCGGCGAGGTCGTGGACGCCCTGCTCGCCACCGCCACGGGCGCCTCCTTCCGGCTGGGCGAGGTCCCGATGGTCCCCTCGTACGACTTCTCGGGCGCCGACTTCGACCCCTCCCGCTACTGGCGCGGACCCGCCTGGTTCAACACCAACTGGCTGCTGGAGCGCGGCCTGCGGCAGTACGGGCGGACCGTCGCGGCCGACCGGCTGCGGTCGGCGATGCTGGCGGCCGCCGGGGCGAGCGGCTTCGCTGAGTACGTGGACCCCTTCACCGCCGAGGCCCGCGGCACCCGCGACTTCGGCTGGACCGCGGCGCTGGCGCTGGATCTCCTGGTGGCGGCGCACGAGGGCGGCGCGAGCGCGCCCGCCACCGGTGACGCTGCCGCGGACGGGGCGGTCACGGGCGAGCCGGTCGGGGCGGACGCATGAGCGCGGGCACGGGACCGACCCTGGTCCGCGCCGGCATGTTCGCCGTGCTGGGCGCGGACGGCCGGATCACCGGGCGTCGGGGCGCCTCGCCGGACGGCCTCTTCCGCCGCGACGCCCGCCACCTGAGCCGCTGGACGCTGAGCGTGGACGGGGAGGTCCCCGGTGTGCTCGTACCGGCCGCCGGGGAGCACGTCGCCACGTGCGTGCTGACCCCGTCCGGCACCCGGGACGAGCCGCCGGCCTACACCGTCTTCCGCGAACAGGCTCTCGGTGACGGCTTCCTGACCGAACGCGTCCGGCTGGTGGGCAACCGCGACGAGCCGGTCTCCGCCGTCCTCGGCCTCACTGTGGATGCCGACTTCGCCGACCAGTTCGAACTCCGTTCGGACGGCCGCCACTACGACAAGGACGAGGCCCGGCACAGCTCGGCGCCCACCCCGGACGGGGCCGTCTTCGCGTACGAGCGGGGTGACTGGATCTCCCGCACGACGGTGTCGGCTTGCCCCGCACCGGACGAGGTGAGCCCCGTGGGCGACGCGCCGACGGCGCGTCACCTCCGCTGGCGCGTGGAGGTGCCGGCCCAGGGCGCGGCCGAGCTGCTGCTCACGGTCGCGGCCCGGCCGCACGGCGCCCCGGCGGTCGGGCCGCTGGTAGCTCCGGACGTGGCGGCGGCCGAACAGGCTCTGGACGCGGCGTCGTTCACGGGCGAGGTGAGCCCCCGCCCCTCCGCCGGCCCTTCTTCCGGGCCCCTTCCGCTGCCGCTCACCCGCTCGCTTCCGGCCGACGCTCCGGACGGGCTGGCGGACGCCTGCGCACGCGGGCTCCGCGACCTGGCGTCGCTGCGGGTCCCGGCGCTCGGCCCGGACGGTGAGGAACTGCGGGTGCCGGGGGCGGGGGTGCCGTGGTTCCTGACCCTCTTCGGCCGGGACGCCCTGCTCACCTCGCACTTCGCGCTGCCCTACCGGCCCGGACTGGCCGCGGCCACCCTCGGCGCGCTCGCGGCGACGCAGGGCACCGGCTACGACGCGTTCCGGGGCGAGCAGCCTGGCCGCATCGTGCACGAGATCCGGCACGGCGAACTCGCCGCCTTCCGCCAGGTCCCCTACGGCCGTTACTACGGCTCGGTGGACGCGACCCCGCTCTTCCTGGTCCTGCTGGAAGGGTTGACCCGTACCACCGGTGACACGGCGCTCGCCGTGCGCCTCGAAGCGCACGCACGGGCCGCGGTGGCCTGGATGTTCCGGGACGGCGGCCTGGCCGACAGCGGCTACCTCGTCTACACCCCGGACCCGGGCGGCCTCGTCAACCAGAACTGGAAGGACTCCGAGGGCGCGATCTGCTTCCTCGACGGCACCCAGGCCGAAGGCCCGATCGCGGTCGCGGAGGCGCAGGGGTACGCGTACGACGCCCTGGTCCGCACCGCACACCTGGCCCGCACGGTGTGGGGCGACCCCGCCTGGGCCGGTGAACTGGAGTCGGCGGCGGCGGACCTGCGGGAACGGTTCCTGCGGGACTTCTGGATGACCGGGCCCGGCTTCCCGGCACTGGCGCTGGACGGGAAGGGCCGGCAGGTCGACTCGCTCGCCTCCGACGCCGGCCACCTCCTCTGGTCGGGCATCCTCGACGAGGAGCACGCCCGCCGGGTCGGACGGCGGCTGCTGGAGCCCGACTTCTTCTCGGGCTGGGCGATCCGCACCCTCGCGGCGGGACAGCCGGGCTACCACCCGCTCTCCTACCACCGGGGCACCTCCTGGCCGCACGACAACGCGGTCATCGTGCTCGGACTCGCGCGGGCGGGCCTGGCCGACGAGGTCCGCACCGTCGCACGCGGCCTGCTGGACGCCGCCCGCCACCACGGCGACCGGCTGCCCGAGGTGATGGCCGGCTACGGCCGCACCGACCACCCGCGCCCGGTCCCGTACCCGCACTCCTGCTCCCCGCAGGCGTGGGCGGCGGCGACCCCGCTGGCGATCCTCACGGCGCTCCGGGAGACGGCCGCGTAAGCGCTGCCCCGAAAAGGGCCGGCCGCCCCACCCCGATGCGACGATCGGCCGGGGCGGCCCGCCCTCTTCCCCCGCTCAGGCTTGCGCGCCCGGGTGGGATCAGGTGGAGTCGTGGAACTCGTGGACCAGTCGGATCGGGCCGACGAGGTGGGCGTTGAAGAGGTCGAGCTCTTCCGCCGGCACCCAGAGCTCCAGGATCGTCCGGCCCCCGGCCTGCCGGACGGGGTAGCGGGTGAGGAAGTCCGACTCGACCTCGAACCGGGTGACGTAACCCGCCCCGTCGAACCGGACGTTCCATTCCCGGGCGATCGTGACCGCGTACCCCTCGTCGAGGACCGGGTAGAAGATCGGCTGCTCGGGCAGGCGCGGCGGCCACGCGCGCCACCCCGACTCCTTGACCAGGTCGAGCTCCGCGGGACCGGTGGGGCGCCAGAGGGTGGTGGTCGCTCGTCGGCCGGTCATGGCTCTCTCCGCACGTCGGGGACCGCCGAAGCGGTGGTCCGGGGCCGGACGATACCGGTCGGCCCCCGCACGTGACCACGCCGTTTCCGGTGTCGAGCGCCCCGACCCGGGGGGCCCGCCACCACCTGTTGCCGCTCGTCGCCCTCCTGGCGCCCCCTGGTAGCTCTCGGCGGCCTCGAACCGGCCCGCGTCAGGGGCTCCAGGGCTCGACCTGTTCCAGCGGTTCGAAACGGGCAGCCCCCTCGATGACCGGAGCGTGGAGCTCGCCCTTCAGAGCGGCCCACAGGAAGTCGGTGAAGCTCATCTCGAACACCGCCCACTCCCCCATCTCGACCGCCACAGCCCACTCACCGGCAACCGGGCCGGGCACGAGGAAGACGGTGTTTCCGGAGATGCTTCGCGCGATCGGTACGAATCCATTCTCCGCGGGGTGTACCGGACAGGGATACATCTCGGGGTCCTGACGGGAGAGCTCGCCGTACGCGGTGGAGGTCTGCTCCCACAGGGACGACAACCGCAGACCGGCTGCCCGGGGGTGGAAGAGATCGAGCTGGTCGTTGACGCGCCCGGGTCCGTACGCCGAGACGAAGCGCTTGTAGTCGTCGGGGAGCCCGGCGCCGTATGCGGCTTCGGTCTCCCTCCACTCCCGCTCGACATCGCCGTTGACCAGCGGCGCGCCGAACAACTCGCCGAAGCGGGAGAGTTCCACCGGATGCCCCTTCCCTTCCACGCACAACGGCCGGGACGGCCGGCCAGGGGGCGGAGCCTACCGGCAGGGCGGGAACGGGGAGTACTGCTTCACCAGGGGGGTGCCGGGAGCGCGCCACTCCGGGCTGGCAGAATCTCCGTCCGTGTCCCCCACCCCCTCACTCACCCCCTCACTCACCCTGGCCCGCGTGGGCACGGTGCTGCACGCTTCCAGCATGGTGACGGAGGCGGAGTTGCGCGGAACTCTCGCAGCCGCCGCCGGATACGCCGACGAGCCGCTGAATCCGTACGGAACGGCCCGCGCCCTCGAGGAGTTCGGCGCGGCGGTCTCCGTCCACGGCGACGACATCGACTCCCTCGGCGAGGGGTACGCGGAGCTCCTGGCGCGGGCCGCCCGGGTCGCCGGTGGTTCGGTCGCCATCACCGGCGTACGACTGGTGCGGGGCGAGGCCGGATTCGCCGACGGACGCGCGGACGTGGTGGAGTTCGACCGGGACGGCGTGCGCGTGTCCGTCCCCGCCGAGCACTTCGCGGACGACTACCTCGACCACATCGCCGCTTGCGAGGCGGTGGCCCGGACCGTTCACCGCGACGACCCCCGCACATGGCGGTCCGTGGACTTCCCCCGCGATCCGCACGCGACGTACGACAGCATCATGGTGCTGGCCACGCCCGACCAGGCGGAGTCGTTGCGAGCACGTCTCGGACTCCGGATCGGCTGACGGCCGTCGCGCTACGCCCGTCCCGGAGCAGCGCGCGCGTCCCGGAGCAGCGCGCGCTTCCTGGTCGGCGGCCGGCAGGACGGTGAGCCCGTTCGACGGTCCTCCGTCGTGACACCCCGTGGTCAGCCCTCGCCGTCCCCCGGGACCCTGAACTCCATCAGAAGGTGCTCGTCCGTGCTCGACACCTGCTGGAAACCGGCTTTCTCCCAGGCGCGCACCGCGCGCGTGTTCCCCCGGGCGGGGTCGACCGTCACGCGCCGCCACCCGAGGTCCCCGACGAGGTGCGCGAGGAGCGCGCGAGCGGCGTCCGGCCCCAGGCCCCGGCCCCGCGCGGCCGGTCCCAGCACCATGTCGATGCCACCCTCGGCCGCCCCGCCGTGCCAGTACTGCGCGTAGCCCACGGGCGTTCCCTCCGCCCGTACCCGTACGAGGAAGGACTCCACGCGCGGTCGGCGCCGTCCGACGTACTTCTCGGCCACCTCGTCCCGTGTTTTCGGTACCCCGTCCCAGTGCTCGAAGAAGGCCGGCGTGGCGAACCATCCGGCCAGCAGGTCCACGTCGTCCTCGGTCGTCGGGACGAGACGGGTCAGTACGCCGTCGAGAGCTGCTCCCCCGGCCATGGTTCTCTCCCCTTCCGCTGTCGGACACCCGGCCCGTACCTACCCCAGGAGTTCGGCCGGCAGCCCGCGTACCCGTCGCTCGATCCCGTCCATGAGGGGCGGACCGCCTCGGCGCCCTGTCCGGCGGGGTCGTCGAGCCGCCGGGCGAGGCGGCGCCCGCCGGGGATCACCGGGCGGGTGCCACGCCCAACTCCCGACATAATCACCGCTTCCCCGTCCCTTTTCGGCCGCGAGTTGACCGAGGGCATTGTTCTGCCCAAAGATCGGCCCTCATGAAGCGGACCCCCTCCCAACTCGCGGCCCTGATCGGCCGCAACGGCGCGATGGCCCTGGTCGCCCTCCTGCTGCTCGTCGCCGGCGGGTGGACCTCGTGGGAGTCCGCGCACCACATCATTCTGGCCAAG
The DNA here is from genome assembly GCF_029167645.1 of Streptomyces sp. AM 2-1-1. Taxonomy (NCBI): domain Bacteria; kingdom Bacillati; phylum Actinomycetota; class Actinomycetes; order Kitasatosporales; family Streptomycetaceae; genus Streptomyces; species Streptomyces sp. AM 2-1-1. The sequence continues at coordinate 2,857,676 of NZ_CP119147.1, forward strand.
GGGCGCGAGCACGGCACGCTGACGGTGACCGGCTGCGGCGAGGAGACCTGCACCGGTCCGTACGCCCCCGACGCCCAGTCCCCGCCCCGCTCGGGCGTGATCGTCGAGCGCTCGGTGGCGGCCCGGCGCGGCGACGCGTTCCCGGTCGTACTGAAGCCCGGCACCGCCGAGGCCGTACGGACCGGTGTCCCCGGATTCCTGCACGCCTGGCTCCCGTTGGGCGGCGCGCTGCTCCTGGCGTCCCTGGTCCTGGGCGGCGGCCTGCGCCTGACCCGTACGGCGTGGGCGGTGGGGGTGGCGGGCGCGACCCTGCTGGTGGCGACGTTCCTCGCGCTCTGAGGGGGAGACGCGGTGCTCCGCCCTCCCGTACCGCACCCGAGGTCGCAGACCACGTCCCTCGCGCCCTCTTCCCTTGTGTCGCAAGGGCGTTGGAGAATCCGCGCATGAATTCGCCTGCGCCAGAACCGACCGCCGACGCGGCTGCCGCGTACCTCACGGCACTCCACCAGCGACTGACGACCGACGGGTGCACGGTCAGGACGTCCGACTGGAAGAACCACCCGTCACTGACCGGCTACCGCGCCGACCGCAAGGCCCGCTGGTTCGGGACGAGGGTCGAGCTGTTCGTCTTCGCGGCGGCCGTCCCCGAAGTCGACGTGGCCCTCCTGAACGATTTCACGACGTGGGCCATGCAGTACGCGAAGAGCGTGCGCGGCGGGATGCCCGGCGCCCGCAACGTGGCGCAGGTGCTCCCCGCACTGGTGAGCTCCCGCGTGCAGCCCGACGCGGCCCGGTGGGCGGCCCAGGACGCCCGCCTCCTCGGCACGACACTGATCAGCCGCCCCCACACGGTGGAGATCACCCCCGGCGCCCCGCGCACCACGGCGTACCGGGGCGGAACCGCCTGGGGCGGCATGTTCACGCGCCACACACTGGAGAAGGCCGCCCTCTACTTCCCGTGAACCCGGACGCCCCACGGGCCCGGGCTCCTTCCGCGGGTCCGGCGGCTTCCGCCGACGCACAGGTGCCCCCGCCCGGACGACACGTCCGGACGGGGGCACCTGTGCGCGAGCGGGCAACGACCTCTGGATCAGCCGGTGTTGCGGAGACCCGCCGCGACACCGTTGACGGTGAGCAGCAGGGCCCGGGCGAGCAGCGGGTCGGCTTCCTCGCCGGCCGCCGCGGTGTCGCGCTGGCGCTTGAGGAGGGCGACCTGGAGGTAGGAGATCGGGTCCAGGTAGGCGTCGCGGATGGCGAAGGTCTGCTGGAGGACCGGGCTGGTGCCGAGGAGTTCGGCGTTGCCGGTGATCCGCAGGACTTCCTGCACCGTGAGGGCGTGCTCCGCCTCGATGGTGTCGAAGACGTGCTTCAGCTCGTCGGGGACGAGTGTGTCGACGTAGTGGCGGGCGATGCGCAGGTCCGTCTTGGCCAGCGTCATCTCGACGTTGGACAGGAAGTTCTGGAAGAAGTGCCACTGGCCGTGCATCTCGTCCAGGACCGTGTCGAGACCGGCCTCGCGCAGGGCCTTGAGGCCGGAGCCGACGCCGAACCAGCCGGGGACGATCTGGCGGGACTGGGTCCAGCCGAACACCCACGGGATGGCGCGCAGTCCGTCGAGGCCCATACCCGAGTCGGGGCGGCGCGAGGGCCGCGAGCCGAGGTGGAGTTCGGCGAGCTGGTCGACCGGGGTGGAGGAGAGGAAGTACGCGGGCAGGTCGGGGTCCTCGACGAGCCGGCGGTACGCGGAGTGCGCGGCGTCGGAGACGGTGTCCATCGCCGCGTCCCAGCGGGCCAGCGCCTCGTCGGACTGGCGCGGGGCGGTGTGCAGGGCGGAGGCCTGCAGGGTCGCCGCGACGGTCAGTTCGAGGTTCTCGCGGGCGAGCGCGGGGATGAGGTACTTGTCGGAGATGACCTCGCCCTGCTCGGTCACCTTGATCTCGCCCTCCAGGGTTCCCCAGGGCTGGGCGAGGATCGCGTCGTGCGAGGGGCCGCCACCGCGGCCGACGGTGCCGCCGCGGCCGTGGAAGAGGCGCAGCCGTACGCCGTAGCGGTGGGCGACGTCGCGGAGCCGGCGCTGGGCGCGGTGGATCTCCCACTGCGAGGTGGTGATGCCGCCGAACTTCGAGGAGTCGGAGTAGCCGAGCATGACCTCCTGGACGTCGCCCCGCAGGGAGACGAGGCGCCGGTAGGAGGGGTCGGCGAGCATCTCGTCGAGGATGACGTCGGCGGCGCGGAGCTCGTCGGTGGTCTCCAGCAGCGGCACGATGCCGATCTTCGCCCAGCCGCCGTGCAGGTCGAGGAGACCCGCCTCACGGGCGAGCACGGCGGCGGCGAACACGTCGTCGGCGCCCTGGCACATCGAGATGATGTACGACTCGATGACCTCGGGACCGAAGCGCTCGAAGGCCTCCCGGATGGTGTGGAAGACGCCGAGGGTCTTCTCGCCCGCCGCGTCCAGCGGAGCCGGGGTCGGGGCGAGCGGACGGCGGGAGCGGAGCTCCTTGGCGAGGAGCTTCTGCCGGTAGTCGCGGGGCATGTCGGTGTAGCGCCAGGACTCCTCGCCGAGCCGGTCGAAGAGCTGACCGAGGGCGTGGTGGTGGGCGTCCGCGTGCTCGCGCACGTCCATGGTGGCGAGCTGGAGGCCGAAGGCGCCCAGCGTGCGGATGGTGCGGTCCAGCCGGCCGTCCGCGAACAGGCCACCGCGGTGCTCGCGCAGCGAGGTCTGGATGAGGGTGAGGTCGGCGAGGAGCTCGGAGGTGCCGAGGTAGTCGCAGCCGGGGCGGTGCGGGGTGCCGTTGGCGAGGCGCTCGCGGGTGTTGACGAGCTTCTGCCGGATGCAGGTGGCCTTGAGGCGGTAAGGCTCCTCGGCGTTCAGCCGCTTGTAGCGGGGGCTGATCTCCGGGAGACGCTCCAGGTCGGCCTGGAGGGATTCGAGCAGCTCTTCGGTGGCGCCCGTGTAACGGATGGAGTTGGAGAGCAGACCGCGCAGGTGGTCGATGAGTTCGAGGGCGTCACCGATGCCGTGCTCGTGCTGGAGGATCAGCACCTCCCAGGTGACGGCGGGCGTCACGTTGGGGTTGCCGTCACGGTCGCCGCCGATCCAGGTGCCGAAGGTGAGCGGGCGGGTGCCCGAGGGCAACGGGACGCCGACGCGCTCCAGTTCGGCCGAGAGGTCTTCGAGGACGTCGCCGACCGCGCCCGTGTGCAGCTCGTCCAGGTAGTAGATGGCGTTGCGGGCCTCGTCGGCGGGCTCCGGGCGGACGACGCGCAGCTCGTCGGTCTGCCAGATGAGGTCGATGTTCTCCGCGAGCCGCAGGTCGACGCGGCGCCGGTCGGCCTCGATGACGGGCGTCTCCAGCAGGGCGGCGATGCGGCGGAGCTTGTTCAGCACCGAGCGGCGGGCGGCCTCGGTGGGGTGGGCGGTGAAGACGGGCCGCACGTTGAGGTTCCGGACCGTCTCGCGCAGGTGCTCGGGGTCGGCGTCCTTGAGGAGGTCGGCGGTACGGGCGAGGAGCCCGCCCTCCGCGGCACGCCGGTCGCGCATCTCGTGGGCGCGGTGCACCTGCTCGGTGACGTTGGCGAGGTGGAAGTAGGTGGAGAAGGCGCGTACGAGCTGCGCCGCGGTCTCCAGGTCGGTGTCCCCGAGAAGCTCGGCCGCCGCTTCGCCGTCCGTGCGGGTGAGGGCGCGAACGCGTTCGACGAGTTCGAGGAGTTCCGGGCCCTCCTGGCGTACCAGGGTCTCGCCCAGCAGGTCGCCGAGGCGACGGATGTCGGCCCGCAGCTCGGGGCTGGCGGCAGGGGTCTGGTCGGCACTGCTCACAGTGTGCGGCTCCTTGCAGTGGTAGAGCACGAGTCCGGGGCCGACGGCCGCAGCGGTGCTGTTGCCACCCCCCGGGACGAGCGGGGTGCGGACCGCGCTGTCCGACTCTCCCAGGATATGTGTCACCGGCCTCGGCGCGTCCGGTGGCCTCACAGGGTGGGACGGCGGAAGCGATCGGCGGCCGGAGCCGTACAGGCTTTACCCGTACGGGGGCAGGAGATACCACGAACGGCGCACGGAACGTGGTCTGGTGGTGTGGGCCGCGTCACTGCGGTACCTACGATCCCGTAGCTTACGGACCCGTAGCCAAGGCCGATTCCGATTTGCTCCTCACCCCCCGGGGGACCACATGACCATCAGCCCCGACCTGACCGACCAGCCGGATCAACCGGCCGTGCCGGCTTCCCCTCCCTCCGCCACGCTGGGCGGCGACAGCAAAGGGTCGATCGAGCAGATCGCCCTGCTGCTCTTCATCGTGGTGCCGTTCGCGGCTCTGGTGGCGGCGGTGCCGCTGACCTGGGGCCACGGCGTCAGCTGGCTCGATCTCGGGCTGATGGTGGCGATGTACTACATCGGCTGCCACGGCGTGACGATCGGCTTCCACCGCTACTTCACGCACGGTTCCTTCAAGGCGAAGCGCCCGCTGCGCATCGCGCTCGCCGTCGCGGGCTCCCTCGCGGTGGAGGGCCCGCTGGTGCGGTGGGTCGCCGACCACCGCAAGCACCACCGGTTCTCCGACGCGGAGGGCGACCCCCACTCCCCGTGGCGCTTCGGCGAGACGCTGCCGGCCCTGACGAAAGGGCTGTGGTGGGCGCACATCGGCTGGATGTTCAACGAGGAGCAGACCCCGCAGCAGAAGTACGCCCCCGACCTGGTCAAGGACCCGGCCATGCGGGGCATCTCGCGCCACTTCCTCACCTTCACCATCATCTCGCTGGGCATTCCCCCGCTCGTCGGCGGTCTGGTCACGATGTCCTGGTGGGGCGCGGCGACGGCGTTCTTCTGGGGTTCGCTGGTCCGCGTCGCGCTGCTCCACCACGTCACCTGGTCGATCAACTCGATCTGCCACGCGGTCGGCAAGCGCCCCTTCAAGTCCCGTGACAGGTCGGGGAACGTGTGGTGGCTGGCCGTGCTCTCCTGCGGCGAGTCCTGGCACAACCTGCACCACGCGGACCCGACGAGCGCCCGGCACGGGGTGATGCGCGGCCAGATCGACTCCAGCGCCCGTCTGATCCGGTGGTTCGAGCAGCTCGGCTGGGCCTACGACGTCCGGTGGCCGGACGCCGACCGCATCGACTCACGACGCAAGGAGTCCCGGCGGGAGGCCGCGTCCGCCGACGCGGCATGATGGGGAGCGTGGCGACCGACGGCAGCACGCGCAGCGAGAAGAGCAGTCCTCCCCCCGTGCGCCGGACCCGGCGGGTCCGCATGACCGGGAAGGAGCGGCGCGAGCAGCTGCTGGACATCGGTCGCACGCTCTTCGCGGACAAGGGGTTCGAAGGGACCTCGGTGGAGGAGATCGCGGCCCGCGCCGGGGTCTCCAAGCCGGTGGTCTACGAGCACTTCGGCGGCAAGGAAGGCCTCTACGCCGTCGTGGTCGACCGGGAGATGCGCCGACTGCTGGACATGGTGACCGGCGCCCTCACCGCGGGCCACCCGCGCGAGCTGCTGGAACAGGCGGCGTTCGCGCTGCTCGACTACATCGACACGTACACCGACGGCTTCCGCATCCTGGTCCGGGACTCCCCGGTCGCCCAGTCGACGGGGACCTTCGCCTCGCTCATCAGCGACATCGCCACCCAGGTCGAGGACATCCTGGGCATGGAGTTCGAGGCCCGGGGCTTCGACCAGAAGCTGGCCCCCCTCTACGCGCAGGCTCTCGTCGGGATGGTGGCCCTCACCGGCCAGTGGTGGCTGGACGTCCGCAAGCCCCGCAAGGCGGAGGTGGCGGCGCACCTGGTGAACCTGGCCTGGCACGGCCTGGAGAACCTGGAGTCGAAGCCCCGGCTGATAGGGCACCGCAAGAGCTGAGGCATCCGTGGGTGTCCGAGAAGGGTCCCGCCGTCCGCGAGGGTGGCGGGACCCTTCTCGTACGGGGACGTACGCCGCCCCGGGGAAGTCAGCCGTGCAGCCAGACCCGCAGCGGGCCGGCCGGGGTGAAGCCGTGGCGCCGGGCGGTGTCCAGGTCCTCGCCGTGTTCGTAGCCGACCACGGGCAGGCCGGGGAAGAGCCGGTGCGCCGCGTCCAGGGCCCCGGGCCAGGCCGCGTCGGCGCCGCCGTCCCGGGCGAAGACGTTGGAGAGGCCGAGGACGCTCCCACCGCGGGCGTCCTCGCCGGGGCCTCCCTCACCGCGGCTCGCCACCGCCCCGGCGGTGACCGTGCCGTCCGCCGCGCGGGCGGTGAGCAGGAAGGTGCCGGGGTCGTCGAGGAGGGCGGGCCGGAAGAGGTCCGCGTTCCCGTCGCCCCCGTCCCAGGCGTGCGCCCAGGCGCGTACGGAGTCCGGGTCCTCCGCCACCTCCCAGGGGACACCGGAGAAGGCGGTGGGCGGACCGGCCGGGCGGTGGATCCACTCGGCCTCGAACAGCACCCGGAATCCGGCCGCCGTCAGATCGAGGTCGGCGAAGCTGTCCTTGACGGTGGCGCCGGGCGTGGTGAGGTCGATGCGCCCGACGACGCCGGCCGGATCGGCTCCGGGGAGCAGGGTCACCGCGTCGGGGTGGTACAGCGGGGTGCGGACCGGTGCCGCCCATGCCTGCGCACCGAACTCGCCCGGCACCCCGTGCGTGCGGCTCATCACCGCGCACCAGGCGGCGTTGTTCCGGGCGGACTTCTGGACCAGGGAGGGCTTCGTCGTCGTCACGGGGACGGAGCCTGCCCCGGGGCTCCCTGATCCGTCGAGCAGTTTTCGCCGCTCACCCGTCACTCTTCCGGGCGACTGCGAAGATCCGCCGGAACGGGAAGACCGTGCCGTTCCGGCCCGGCGGGTAGGCGGTGCGCAGCAGGTCGCGGTAGGCCCCGAGGAAGGCGTCGCGGGCGTCGGGGTCGTCGGCGAGGGCGGCGAGGACCGGGCGCAGGCTGGTTCCCGCGGTCCAGTCGAGGACCGCGTCCTCGCCGTGCAGCACCTGGAGGTAGGTGGTCTCCCAGACGTCCACCCGCGTACATCCGGCGGCGGCGAGCAGGTCGTGGTAGGCGGCGGGTTCCAGGACCGCGTCGTCGTGGCGGAGGAGTCCGGCGAGGCGGCCCCGCCAGCGGGGGGACTCGGTGAGTCCGCGCAGCAGGACGTGGCTGGGGGCGGTGAAGTTGCCGGGTACCTGGAAGGCGAGGGTGCCGCCGGGGGCGAGGCCGTCCAGCCAGGCGGGGAAGCGGCCGGCGTGGCCGGGGACCCACTGGAGCAGGGCGTTGGAGACGATCAGGCCGTGCGGCTCCGCGGGGGTCCAGAGCGCCGCGTCCGCTTCGGCGAAGTCGACCGTGGCGGTGGCGCGGGAGCGGGCCTCGGCCAGCATCGGCGGGGAGTTGTCGTAGCCGGTGATCCGCGCGCCGGGCCACCGGGCGGCGAGGAGGAGGGTGACGTTGCCGGGGCCGCAGCCGAGGTCGGCGATGCGGGGGCGGGGGCCGCCGGGGAGGTCGCCGATCCGGGCGAGGAGATCGAGGAAGGGGCGGGCGCGGTGCGCCGCGTGGTGGAGGTACTGACCGGGGTCCCAGCCGGGTTCGCTCATGCCGCCAGCATCCCTCCCGACTATCTTGACGTCAAGACACTTGAGACCAAGAGACTTCATGTCGACAGACCCTCTACACTGATCGACATGGAGGATGAGGTCGACCGTCTGGTCGCAGCATGGCGCCGCGAGCGCCCCGACCTCGACGTGGAACCACTGGAGGTCCTCAGCCGGGTGTCCCGCCTCGCGCGCCACCTCGACCGGGCCCGCCGCATCGCGTTCTCCGAGCACAGCCTGGAGCCCTGGGAGTTCGACGTCCTGACGTCGCTGCGCCGGGCCGGCGCCCCGTACCAGCTCTCCCCCGGCCAGCTGCTGACCCAGACGCTCGTCACCTCGGGCACGATGACCAACCGCATCGACCGGCTGACCAAGAAGAACCTCGTGGAGCGCCTCCCCGACCCCAGCGACCGGCGCGGAGTGCTGGTCCGGCTGACCGCCGAGGGGCGCGACAAGGCCGACCAGTCACTGGCCGGGCTGCTCGACCAGGAGCGCGCCATCCTCGGCGAGCTCTCCTCGCGTCAGCGCGGGGAACTCGCGGACCTGCTACGCCAGTTGACCGCCCCGTTCGACAACGTCCCCGGCTAGGCCGCGTCCGGCGATTCGCGTCGGACCGGCGGGCGGTGTCCGGTGCGGTGCCGCGCAGTCCGCGAGGATCGCCCGCGCACGGGATGTGTACGGGCGGTCCGACGACGCCACGGGATGCCGCGTCGGGTGCCAGGCGCCCGACGGGAAGGGTCAGACACGGTCCAGCGGCGTCAGGTCCACCGGACCGACGCCCGCCCGGCGGGCCAGTGCGACCGCGGCCAGCGTCGAGTGCACCCCGAGCTTGCCGAGGACGTTCTGCATGTGCGTACGGACCGTGTGCGGCGAGAGGTAGAGCCGCTCCGCCACCGCCTTGCGCCCCAGCCCCGCGACCATGCAGCACAGCACCTCACGCTCGCGCGGGGTGAGCGACTCCACCAGCAGCTCGCTCTCGGTACGGTGCTTGCGCGCGGCCGTCAGCTCCCGCAGCACCCCGGTGAGGAGGGCGGGCGGCAGATGCGTCTCGCCCCGCAACACCCCGCGGATGACCGTCAACAGGCGTTGCAGGGAACAGTCTTTGGCCACCCAGCCGGAGGCTCCCGCCTGGAGCGCCGCCGCCGCCCGGCGCGGATCGTCCCGCTCGGCGAGCACCACCGTGCGCACCGCCGGCCGGCTCTCGCGGACCCCGGCGACCAGGGCGATGCCGTCGACCGGTCCGCCGCCCTGGGGCGGGACCGCTCCGGCCGCGCCCAGCACCCCGCCCAGCTCCGCGTCGACCAGCATGACGTCGTAGCCGCGGCCCTCGGTGGCGGCGCGTTCCAGGCAGCGCAGCGCGGCCGGGCCGCTGCCGGCGGCTGCCACGTCCACGTCCGGCTCGGCGGCGAGTGCCGCGGCGAGCGATTCGGCGAAAATGCGATGGTCGTCGACCACGAGAACCCGGATACGGGCCACGTCTACCCCCCAGTGGGACGGTCCCGGTCCGACGTCCTGAGGCCGGACCCGGGTGGGGACGCGTCGAGGCGGTCGTGACGCCCGAGTCCCGCAGGGGGAGAGCCGCCCGCACGGACCCGCCGCGCGCGCCGAGCCGCCACCTGCGCCCGGGTGCCGCACCGCCCCTCTCGGCCCCTGAACGGCACCGGCCCCCACCGGTGCTGCCCATCAGCGTACGGGCGTACGGAGGGCCGGGAAGGCCAAACGCGGAAGTGACCGTCCTCGGCGTTCAGGGGGTGCTTCCTGGCCGTTGTGGGACGGATGGGGGACGGAAGTGGACGAACGGGGGCGGATTCTGTGCCGGTCCGGGCCCCTGGCCGGGCACACGCGCGGCAGAGCGCCGGGAGCCGGCCGTGGGGCCGGTCCCGGCGCTCTGCCGCGCGGATCGGGTGCGGGTGCGGGCAGGCCCTCAGGCCAGGCGGCGTGCGCCCTGCGAGGGGACCGCGGCGAAGACGCCCGGGGCGGCGTGGCCGGCCGCGGCGAAGGCGTCGAGCACCGAGGCGGTGACCGCTTCCGCGTCGGCCTCCTCGACCAGCACGATCGCCGAACCGCCGAAGCCACCGCCGGTCATGCGGGCGCCGAGCGCCCCGGCCGCGTTCGCGCTCGCCACGGCGAGGTCGAGCTCCGCGCAGGAGACCCGCAGGTCGTCACGGAGCGAGGTGTGGCCCTCGGTGAGCACGGGGCCCGCCGCACGCACGTCGCCGGAGTCGAGCAGGGCGATGACCCGCTCGACCCGCGCGTTGTCGCCGACCACGTGGCGTACGTAGCGCACCACGGACTCGTCCGCGCCGGCCGCCTTCAGCCGGTCGAGGGCGTCGGGGAGGTCCTCGTACGCCAGCTCGCGCAGCTTGCCGAGCGAGAGCAGGCGGGCGCCCTCCTCGCAGCCGGCCCGGCGCTCGGCGTAGGCGCCGTCGCCGAGCGCGTGCTTGACACGGGTGTCCACGACCAGCAGCCGCAGCCCGTGGGCGGCCAGGTCGAAGGGCACCTGCCGCACCGCGAGGTCGCGGGTGTCCAGGTGGAGGGCGTGGCCCTCGGTGCAGCAGGCGGAGGCCATCTGGTCCATGACACCGCAGGGCACGCCGACGAAGTCGTTCTCGGCGGCCTGGCCGAGGACCGCCAGCTCCGCCGCGCTCAGGCCGAGGCCGAAGAGGTCGTTCAGCGCGAGCGCCACGACCACTTCGAGGGCGGCGGACGAGGAGAGCCCGGCGCCGGTCGGCACGGTGGAGGTGACCTGGATGTCCGCGCCGGTGATCTCGTGCCCGGCCCGCCGCAGCGCCCAGACGACACCGGCCGGGTACGCGGCCCAGCCGTGGCCCTCGTGCGGGGTCAGGCCGTCGAGGGCGAGCTGCACGATGCCGCCGGGGACGTCGGTGGAGTGCAGGCGCAGCTGTCCGTCGGTGCGGCGGGCGACGGCGGCCCGGGCGGTGTGCGGGAGGGCGAGCGGCATGACGAAGCCGTCGTTGAAGTCGGTGTACTCGCCGATGAGGTTGACGCGCCCGGGGGCGGCCCAGACGCCTTCGGGCTCGGTGCCGTACAGCGCGCGGAAGGAGGCGACGAAGTCGGCCTGGTCCGTCGGACCGGTGGTCGCGACGGTTTCGGCGGTGGTGGCCCCGGTGGTTCCGGTCATGATGCGGAGGTCTCCTCTCGGCGGGCGAACGCCCAGGCGTCCGCGACGATTCCGGCCAGGCCGGGGCGGCTCGGCGTCCAGCCCAGGCGCTCGCGGGCGGTGGCGGCGGAGGCGACGAGGACGGCCGGGTCGCCGGCGCGGCGGGGGGCGGCGGTCTCCGGGATCGGGTGGCCGGTGACCTCGCGGACGGTCTCGATCACCTGGCGCACCGAGAAGCCGTTGCCGTTGCCGAGGTTGCAGATGAGGTGCTCGCCGAACGTGGCGGCACCCAGCGCGAGGAGGTGGGCCTCGGCGAGGTCGGCGACGTGGATGTAGTCGCGGACGCAGGTCCCGTCGGGGGTGGGGTAGTCGTCGCCGTAGACGTTGATCGACGCGCGCTCGCCCGCGGCGACCTGGAGCACCAGCGGGATGAGGTGGGACTCGGGGTCGTGGCGCTCACCGGTGTTGCCGTACGCGCCGGCCACGTTGAAGTAGCGCAGCGAGACGGCGGCCAGCCCGTGCGCCGCGGCCTCCCCGGTGATCATGTGGTCGACGGCCAGCTTGGTCGCGCCGTACGGGTTGGTGGGGGCGGTCGGGTCGGTCTCCGTGATGGGGCTGGAGACCGGCTCGCCGTAGGTGGCGGCCGTCGAGGAGAAGACGAGGGTGCGCACCCCGGCGTCGCGCATCGCGGTGAGCAGCGCGGTGGTGCCGCCGACGTTGTTGAGCCAGTACTTCTCCGGGTTCACGACGGACTCGCCGACCTGGGACGACGCGGCGAAGTGCAGGACGGCGTCGTAGGAGGCGTCGAGCCACTTCGCGGCGTCCTGGATGCGTCCCTCGATGAACTCGGCGCCCCGCGGGACGCCCTCGCGGAAGCCCGTGGAGAGGTCGTCGAGGACGGTCACGGCGTGCCCGGCCTCCAGCAGGTGGGTGGCGACCACACTGCCCACGTACCCCGCGCCACCGGTCACCAGGTACTTCTTCGGGGTGCTGCTCACTTGCCGGCCACCTCTCGCAGTCGCTGGGCCGCGCTCTCCGGCGGCACGTCGTTGATGAACGCTCCCATGCCGGATTCCGATCCGGCGAGGAACTTCAGCTTGCCGGTGGTCCGCCGGATGGTGAAGAGCTCCAGGTGGAGGGCGAACTCCTCGCGTCCGGGGGCCCGGAACGGCGCCTGGTGCCAGGCCGCGATGTACGGGGTCGGGGGCTCGTCGGGGCCGAAGATCCGGTCGAAGCGCCTCAGGAGTTCGAGGTACATCCGCGGGAACTCCGTGCGGGCGGCGTCGTCCAGCCCGCGGAAGTCGGCGACCCGGCGGCGCGGGTAGAGGTGGACCTCGTAGGGCCAGTGGGCGGCGTACGGCACGAAGGCGACCCAGTGCTCGCCTTCGAGGACGACCCGGTCGCCGTCGGCGAGTTCGCGGGCGACGACGTCCTCGAAGAGGTTGCGGCCGGTCTCCGCGCGGTGCGCGACGGCGGAACGCACCATCAGTTCGGTTCGGGGCGTCACGAAGGGGTAGCCGTAGATCTGGCCATGGGGGTGACCGAGCGTCACACCGATCTCGGCGCCGCGGTTCTCGAAGCAGAAGACCTGGGCGACCTGGTCGAGTTCGGCCAGTGCGGCGGTGCGGTCGGTCCAGGCCGCGAGGACCAGGGCGGCCTGGTCGTCGGTGAGATCGGCGAAGGAGGAGTCGTGGTCGGAGGTGAAGCAGACGACCTCGCAGCGACCGGAGTCCCCGGCGAGCGAGGGGAAGCGGTTCTCGAAGACCACGGCGTCGTACCGGTCGTCGGGGATCTCGCTGAGCCGTCCGTCGCGGGAGGGGCAGAGCGGGCACTCGTCGGCCGGCGGGTGGTAGGTGCGGCCCTGGCGGTGCGAGGCGATGGCGACCGCGTCCCCGAGGAGCGGATCGCGCCGGATCTCGGACGAGCTCACGACCGCGTCGAGCGGCCGCCGGTCCACCGCGTCCCGCACGACGTCCTCGGCCAGGTCGTAATAGATCAGTTCCCGACCGTCGGCGAGGGTCGTTGCCGTCTTCTTCACCAGGTTCCTCCAAACATAACCAAACACAACTAACCACAAACCAACAGAGGCGTCAATGACGTAACCCTTTGTAAGCATTCTGATTCACTGTGTGCGTTTTAGTGGAGATCCGTTTCCTTATAACGGGTCATATCGCCCCTCTGCATCACGATCAAACAAAGAACATCAGTCGAGTCATTCATTTATTGAATGCATGGGCGTAAGTTTCCTCAGGTTCAGTTCGCGCAACGAAGCGAGTACCCCCCATGAACTATCTGGCTGAAGGGCTTCGGCTCCCCACGAACGGCCTCGATTACACAATCCTGGCCATCTACTTCGTCGTGGTCCTCGGCATCGGCTTCGCAGCCCGCGCCAGTGTGAAGACCAGCCTCGACTTCTTCCTCTCCGGCCGCTCGCTGCCCGCCTGGGTCACCGGACTGGCCTTCGTGGCCGCCAACCTCGGCGCCACCGAGATCCTCGGCATGGCGGCGACCGGCGCGCAGTACGGCGTCTCGGTCGTCCACTGGTACTGGATCGGCGCCATCCCGGCCATGGTCTTCCTCGGCCTGGTGATGATGCCCTTCTACTACCGGTCGAAGGTCCGCTCCGTCCCGGAGTTCCTGCTCCAGCGGTTCGACAAGTCGGCCCACGTGCTGAGCTCGGCCCTGTTCGCGTTCGCCGCCATCCTGATAGCCGGCGTCAACCTCTACGCGCTCTCGATCGTCGTGGAGGCGCTGCTGGGCTGGCCGAAGTGGTTCGCGATCATCGTCGCGGGCATCTTCGTCCTGCTCTACATCACCATCGGCGGACTCTCCTCGGCGATCTACAACGAGGTGCTCCAGTTCTTCGTCATCCTCGCCGCGCTCATACCCCTGACCGTCCTGGGTCTCAAGCGCGTCGGCGGCTGGGACGGGCTGAGCGACTCCCTGACCAAGACGCACGGGTCGAACTTCATGTCCGCCTGGAGCGGTACGGGCATCGGTGACTCCAACGCGCTCGGCGCCAACTGGCTGACGATCATCCTCGGCCTCGGCTTCGTCCTCTCCTTCGGTTACTGGACGACCAACTTCGCCGAGGTGCAGCGCGCCCTGTCCGCGAAGAACCTCTCGGCCGCGCAGCGCACCCCGCTCATCGCCGCGTTCCCGAAGATCTTCATCGTCTTCCTGGTGATGATCCCCGGCATGGTCGCCGCCGTCGTCGTCCCGAACATCGGTACCGACCGCTCGGACCTGACGTACAACGACGCCATCCCGCTGCTGATGCGCGAACTGCTCCCGAACGGCGTCCTCGGCATCGCCGTGACCGGCCTGCTGGCCGCGTTCATGGCCGGCATGGCCGCCAACGTCTCTTCGTTCAACACGGTGTTCACCACGGACATCTGGGCGCGGTACGTGCAGAAGGACAAGCCGGACGCGTACTACCTGAAGTTCGGCCGCGGCGTCACCGCCGCCGGTGTGCTGGCCTCCATCGGCACCGCGTTCATCGCGTCGAGCTTCTCGAACATCATGAGCTACCTGCAGACGCTGTTCTCCTTCTTCAACGTCCCGATGTTCGTCGTCTTCATCATCGGCATGTTCTGGAAGCGCGCTTCGATGAAGTCCGGTGTCTGGGGCCTGGTCGCGGGCACCACGGCCGCGATGGTCAACTACTTCGTCTTCTACAAGCAGGGCGTCATCGGCATCCCGACCGACCAGGGCGCGAACTTCGTCTCCGCCATCGTCGGCTTCGTCGCCGGTGCGGTCGTCATGGTCGTCGTCACCCTCTTCACCGCTCCGAAGCCGGAGGCCGAACTGGCCGGTCTGGTCTACGGCACCGAGTCCCCGGACGCCCCCGAGGTGCCGGAGGAGTCCGACGCCGCGTGGTACCGCAAGCCGGCCCTGCTCGGCTGGGGCGCGATCGTGATCGCCGCCGCCTGCTACGTCCCCTACTCGTTCTGATCGGAGGAACCACCATGTCCGAGCTGCACAAGGAAGTCTCCGACCTGGAGAGCAAGTCCGCCACGGCGGCACGCCTCTTCGACATCAGGCGGATCATCGGCGGTCTCTTCGTGGTCTACGGAGTCATCGTCACCATCGCGGGCATCAGCCCCTCCGACGCCGACCTGGAGAAGGCCCAGGGAGTCAACATCAACCTCTGGACCGGCCTCTCGATGCTGGTCCTCGGGCTGCTGTTCCTCGTCTGGATGTGGCTGCGCCCGACGCAGGCGCCGGTCGAGCCCGTCGAGCCGGGCGGCCCCGCCGGTCACTGACCGGCCGCGCCTCCCCCGGTCTCCGCAGGGGCCGGACACACCCGCGGTTCAGGGTGTGTCCGGCCCCTGCGCCGTGTCGTGGCCCGGTTCGCGGGCCGCGCCCATCGCCGTGTGCACGGCCGCCCGGTCCAGCAGTCCGGTACGGGCAGCCAGCGCGGCGGCCTCCAGCCGGGAACCCACCCCGAGCTTCATCAGGACCCGCTGGACGTGGGTGCGCGCGGTGCTCGGCGCGATCCTCATGCCGGCGGCGATCAGCCGGGTGCCCTCGCCCTCGGCGACGCGTACCAGCACTTCGGCCTCGCGGGGCGTCAGCAGCCGCAGCAGCCGCTGCCCCTCGTCGTCGGGCTTCTCCACCGGGTTCAGCAGCTCGGTGAAAGCACCTCGGAGCAGGGCGGGCGCCACCGACGCCTCGCCGGCCCTGGCCTTCATCATGGCCCGTTCCACGCCCTCGATGCGCTCGTCGTGCCGGACGTAACCGGCGGCCCCGGCCGCGAAGGCCGCCGCGATCCCCCGGGGGCTGGGCACCGGACCCAGCACCACCACCGCCACCTGCGGGCGTTCCCGCCCGATCCGCACGATCGGATCGAAGGCACCCGGCACGGCCGGCGAGGCCGTCCCGAAGAGGCAGACCTCGGGGGCCCTGGCTATGACCAGATCGGCGGCGCCCGCCGTCGGCGCCGTGGCCGCGAGCACGCGGTGCCCCCGGAGCTTGAGTGCCGAGGCGAGCGCCTCGGCCAGCAGGCGGTGGTCGTCGACCACCATGAGCCGCACGCTCATCGCGCAGATACCCCCAGTACCGCCGTGAACCGCCGTGCGCAGATGTGCCACGACCGTCGGCCCCCCGGCCTAGACCCGGCAAGCTACACGCTTGTTCGACGCCATGGCGCCCATACGTGGCAGAAGCCCCCCAGAAGGCCGGTTTCTTCTGCTCCTGGCCCCACCGGGTTGACGGAAAACGATCGGCCCCGCTGGTCAGGGTGTGACCGGCGGGGCCGTTGCGCCGGAGCGCGCGGTGTCTTCGACGGGCGTCAGCCGGTGGTGAACGCCATCGCGAGCAGCCTCTCCTCGCCCGCCCCGCCGCTCGACTCGCTGATGATGTTCGGCGACAGGAAGAGCCGTCCCTTCTCGTACAGGAACTCCCCCCGGTCGTAGCCGAAGTACGTCTCCGCGTCCCGGGTCTTCTCGGTGCTGGGGTTCTCCATCAGCACCGTCTCCTCGAGGGTGGTGCCGTCGAGCGAGACGACCTGGCCGCCCTTGTCGTACGGCGGCACCTTGTACGCGATGACGTCGCCGCCGTCCATGCGGAGCGGGATCATGGTGTACCGCTCGCCCGCGTCGGCGCGGGCGCCGATCATCTTGCCGGTGGTGAGGTCGAAGGCGACGACCTCGTTGGTGTCACCGAACTCGGCGGTGCCCTCGTGGGACTCGGTGGGCACGTACAGGCGGTTGTTGCCGACCGCCATGCCGACGCACCGTTCCACCTCGGTGGAACCGCACTCCCCCGCGAACCGCTCGGCGTCGGCGGAGATCCGCACGATCAGCTTGCCGGTGCCGGAGTCGAGGGAGAAGTAGTCGGAGATGCTGGAGCCGTCACCTGCCGTGTCGCCGACGTCGGCGGCGACGACCAGCGGCTTGGTGGAGACGACCCCCGCGTAGTCGATGCCCGGCGGCATGTCGTACGAGGAGAGCGGGGCGCCGGTTCTGGGATCGAGTGTCTGGATGGAGAGCGTCGGGTCGTCGTACGAGCCGCACTTGCGGACGGTGACGAGCGCCTCGCCGCCGGCGTAACCGGTGTCGTAGCAGTCGTCGGTGGAGACCTTCGGCGCCCAGAGCTGCGCCCCGGTGGCGATGTCGAAGGCGGCGCCGCCCTCGGTGCCCGCCGCGGCGACGGTCGTCCCGCTGATCGTCACCTCCGAGAAGCGCACCGGCTTGTCGCCGTTGGACGCGGCGACGACCGACTTCGACCAGATCATCTTGCCGGTGTTCAGGTCGAGCGCGCCGAGCTTGTTGCAGGAGGGGTACTTGTCCGCGGCGGTCGGCTTGCCCTCCTCGAAGACGATCGCGGTCTTGTAGTCCTTGGTCATGTGGCGGGAGGCCGCGCAGAGCTGGCCGGCCGTGGGGACCGACCAGAGCTTGGTGCCCTTGGCCAGGTCGTACCCCGCGACCTCGTACACCCCGGTCTTCACGTAGACCTTGTCGGTGACCCAGGAGCCGTAGACGGAGGTGACGTCGGAGACCTCCGGCTTCGGGATCGTGAAGGCGACCTTCGACTTGGTGGAGGCCGGCACCTTCTCGGTGCCCCCGGACGCACCGCCGTCACCCCGCCCGTCGTCGCCCCCCTTGTCGGCTCCGCCGGTGGGACCGGCGGTGGAGACGTCCGGGTCGCCGCCGTCACCGGACGCCGAGTAGACGATCCCGGCGCCGACGATCAGCACCACGGCGAGGACCGCCCCGAGGATGATCTTCGTCTGGGCGGAGAGCCTGCCCCGGCCCCCGCCCTGGGGAGGCTGCGGCTGCGCGTACTGCGGCTGCGTCGGATAGCCGTACCCCGGCTGACCGGGACCGGGCTGGCCGAAGTAGCCGGGCTGGCCCGGCTGCGCGGAGGTGGGGGTCTGCGGATAGCCGTACCCGGGCTGCCCCTGGGGATAGCCGTAACCGGGCTGCGGTTGCGGGTAGCCGTACGCGGGCCCGGCCGGTCCCTGCGGCGGCGGGCCCGCGGGCGGGGTGCCGTACGCGCCGGGGGGCGACGGCTGGGGCGCCTGCGGCGGCGGGGGCTGCTGTGGGGCGTGCGGCGGCGAGGGCTGGGGCGCCTGCGGGGGCGGAGGCGGGGGCGTTCCGGGGGAAGGGGGCGGGGGCGCGCCGAATCCGCCGGGCGGCGGGTCCTGCGGGGCCCCGAACCCGCCCTTCGGCGGCTCGTCGGGCTGCTGCGGCGGCTGGGTCATGGCGTGCGTACCTCGGGGGGAAGGGGGACGGAGCGGGAAAAGGGGAGCGGGTGGAGGCGGCCGGGCGGGGGGAGCGTCACTCGCCGAAGGCCATCATCGTGTTCTCGCGCTCGTCGCCGCGGTTGTTGGCCTCGGTGAGCCGGTCGGCGACGATGACGGAACGCCCGCCCACATAGAGGAAGTCGGCGTCGAAGAAGCCCTGCTCCACGGCCGAGGTGGACGCCGGGTGCTGGAGCAGGATCTTCGGGGTGCCGCCGGTCGGCGGAAGCGACGCGACGGCGCCGCCCGCTTCGTACGTCGGCTCCATGTGGAGGATCACGTTCGCGCCCTCCATCCTCATCGGGGTCATGACCCGGCCGGCCGGTGCGGCCGCCTTCCACCGGGGCTTGCCGGAGTCGAGGTCGAAGGCGACCACCTTGTTGGAGCGGTCCGTGGTGCCGGCGGCCTCGGTCGCCATGTAGAGGGTGTCGGCCGACACCGCCACGTCGTCACAGCCGTCCAGCGTCTTGGAGAAGATCTGCAGGAGGGCACCGCCGCAGCTCGGCGAGAACGCGTCCCCGGCGTCGCTCACCAACTGGGAGCGGAGCGCGCCGTTCTCCCGGAGGGTGATGACCCCCCACGACTTCTCCTTCTCGTTGGTCAGCGCCATGACGAGCGGGTCGACCGAGTAGACCTTCTCGATCTCCCAGCCGCGCTTGGGCTGGTAGGTCCAGCGGGCCTTGCCGGTGACCGGGTCGAGCTGCTGGATCTGCTGCTGCGGGTTCTCCGGGTCGTCGGTGGTGCAGTTGAGCGCGGCGATGAGCTTCGTGCCGCCCGCGAAGGCCTCGGGCGTGCACTTCCCGGTCGGGGATCCGAAGAGGGCCGTCCCGTCACTGACCTTGAAGGCGTCGGTGCCGCCGGAACGGCCGACCGTCACGGTGTCTCCGCTGATCGCCAGACCGATGTCGGACAGCAGGTCCCAGAGGCCGTTCGGCTTGATCGTCTTCTTCCAGCCGGCCTTGCCGGTGGTGAGGTCGACCTGCTGGACGGTGGTGCACTTCGCCCGGTCGCCGGTGCCGTCCATCACACCGATGACGATCTTGCCGTCCTCGGTGGCGTTGCTGGGCGCGGCGCAGACGTCGGTGGGGAACGTGCGGGTCCACTTCTCCTCACCGGTGGCGGCCGAGTATCCGGAGATGCTCCGGTACATGGCCTTGACCAGGGTGTCGCCCACGACCCAGGGTCCGTAGACCCGGGCGCCGTTGCGGGGCAGCTTCACGTCGTTGGGCGTGAGCCAGAGGACCTTCGCCTCACCGGGCTTGCGGCCGGCGTTGAGGTCGTCCCGCGCACCACCGCCGTCGCCGTCGCCGTCGCCCTTGTCCTCCGAGGTCGAACCGGTGGGCCCCGGAGCGTCCGTACCGGTGGGGCTTCCGCTTCCGTGCGCGACCGGCTTCTCCGGGTCGTCGTCGCCCCCGAGGACCGCGAACCCGACACCGGCTCCGACCACCAGCACCACCGCGACGGCCGCGGCCGTGACCACCCCGGTCCGGCCGCGGAGGAACCCGCGACCGGAGGAGGCCGGCGCGGGTACGGGGGCGTAGGCAGGGGCGCCGGGGTGCCCCTGCTGCCCGTACGCGTACGGACCCGGCTGCTGCCCGTACGGACCGGAGGCCTGGGGCTGCTGCCCGTACGGACCGGGCTGCACGGGCTGCTGCCCGTACGGACCGGGTGCACCGGGAGCGGGGGGCTGCTGCCCGTACGGGCCGGGGGCCGGCGGCTGTTGGCCGTACGGGCCCGGCTGCGGCGGCCCGTACGGGCCGGGCGGCTGCTGCCCGTACGGGCCCGGGGCCTGCGGATAGCCGTACGCCGGAGCTCCCGGGACGGGCGGCTGAGCGGGCGGGGCGGGCGGGAGCGGCGGGGTCCCGGAGGGCTGAGCCCCGGGCTGCTGCGGGGTCCCCGAGCCCTCCTGCGGCGGTTGCTGGCTGGGCGGCTGAACCATCAGCACGTCCCCCTTCGTGCGGTACCGGTGCCCGTACCGGCCTCCCCCGCTATCCCGCGGGAGCCGGAGGAACGTCGTACGACGAACGTCCGAGGCTCCCCGGAATGGAGCGGAACGGGCATGGCCACCGCGGTGTCACGACACTCGGGCGGGGCTTCTTTGTACCACCCGCACCACCGCCCACACCGGTTCGGTCCGCTGCCCGTTCCCAAGGGAGAACCGGGTCGTGACACCGCCGTTATGCGCGAACGGGGCGCCGGTCCGGCACGTCGGACCGACGCCCCGTCAGGAGCACCATGGGCGGGGCGACTTCGGCGGCATCAGACCACCGCGCCCGCAATCACCCGTTTCGTACGCACCTCACGCCGCACCCGGCCCGCACGGGCCGCCGGGGGCGGCCGCATCACCTCACGCGTCCTCGGCCAGCTCCAGCCAGCGCATCTCCAACTCGTCCCGCTCGGTGACCAGTTCGCGCAGTTCGGCGTCGAGCTTGGCGACCTTCCCGAAGTCCGTGGCGCTCTCCGCGATCTGGGCGTGCAGCTTGGTCTCCCGGTCGGAGAGCTTGCCGAGCTGGCGCTCCACCTTCTGCAACTCCTTCTTCGCCGCACGCGACTCCTGCGCGGAGAGGGCGTTGACGGGCGCCGCGGACTCCTTGGCACCGGCGCCGGGAGCGGCGGACGGGGTGGCCGCCTCCTCCATCCGCTGCCGCCGCTCGATGTACTCGTCGATGCCGCGCGGCAGCATCCGCAGCGCCCGGTCACCGAGGAGCGCCATCACGCGGTCGGTGGTGCGCTCGATGAAGAACCGGTCGTGCGAGATCACGACCATGGAGCCGGGCCAGCTGTCGAGGAGGTCCTCCAGCTGGGTCAGGGTCTCGATGTCCAGGTCGTTGGTGGGCTCGTCGAGGAAGAGGACGTTCGGCTCGTCCATCAGCAGGCGCAGGATCTGGAGCCGGCGCCGCTCACCACCGGAGAGGTCGCCGACCGGCGTCCACTGCTTCTCCTTGGTGAAGCCGAACTGCTCGCACAGCTGCCCGGCGGTCATCTCGCGGCCCTTGCCGAGGTCGACCCGGTCCCGGATCTGCTGCACGGCTTCCAGCACCCGCAGGTTCGGGTTGAGCTCGTGCACCTCCTGGGAGAGGTAGGCGAGCCGGACCGTCTTGCCGACGATGATCTTCCCGGCGGCCGGCTGGACGTCGCCCTGGCTGCGGCACGCCTCGGCCATCGCGCGCAGCAGCGAGGTCTTGCCCGCGCCGTTGACGCCGACGAGACCGATGCGGTCGCCGGGTCCGAGCTGCCAGGTGAGGTGTTCGAGCAGCGTCTTGGGGCCGGCCTGGACGGTCACGTCCTCCAGCTCGAAGACGGTCTTTCCGAGGCGCGCGTTGGCGAACTTCATCAGCTCGCTGGTGTCGCGCGGCGGCGGCACGTCGGCGATCAGCTCGTTGGCGGCCTCGATGCGGTAGCGCGGCTTCGAGGTACGGGCGGGGGCGCCGCGCCGCAGCCAGGCGAGCTCCTTGCGCATGAGGTTCTGCCGCTTGGACTCCTCGGTCGCGGCGATCCGCTCCCGTTCGGCCCGGGCGAAGACGTAGTCGCTGTAGCCGCCCTCGTACTCGTGGACGGTGCCGCGCTGGACGTCCCACATGCGGGTGCAGACCTGGTCGAGGAACCACCGGTCGTGGGTCACGCAGACGAGCGCGGAACGGCGGGCCCGCAGGTGTCCGGCGAGCCAGGAGATGCCCTCGACGTCGAGGTGGTTGGTGGGCTCGTCGAGGACGATCAGGTCCTGGTCCGCGATCAACAGCTTGGCGAGCGCGATGCGGCGGCGCTCACCGCCGGAGAGCGGCGCGATGACGGTGTCCAGCCCGTGCTCGAAGCCCGGCAGCGCGAGGCCGCCGAAGAGGCCGGTCAGCACGTCCCGGATCTTGGAGCTGCCCGCCCACTCGTGGTCGGCGAGGTCGCCGATGACCTCGTGGCGGATGGTCGCCTTCGGGTCGAGGGAGTCGTGCTGGGTGAGGACGCCGGCGCGCAGCCCGCCGAGGTGGGTGACGCGGCCGGAGTCCGCCTCCTCCAGCTTGGCGAGCATCCGGATGAGGGTCGTCTTGCCGTCGCCGTTGCGGCCGACGACACCGATCCGGTCTCCCTCCGAGACGCCGAGAGACACACCGTCGAGCAGCGCACGGGTGCCGTACACCTTGCTGACCTGCTCGACATTGACCAGATTGACGGCCATTTCACTCCTGCCCAGGGGATGGATCGACTTCCCAGGGTAGTCGCCGCGCGCATGCGGTAGCGTGCGGCGATCTTCCGGGGGCGGACCCCGGGCAGGAACGACTCCGGGGTGGGGACTCACATGGCGGGCAGGACGGCACGGCGCGGGATCCCGGCGGTACTGGTGGCCGCGGCGACGACGGTGGCGGTCTGCGCCCTGTCCGGCTGCGGCAGCGGGGACGACGGCGCGGCTCCGGCGGACGAGGTCACGGCGTCGGCGGCCACCAGCGCCCCCGCCTCCGCGCAGGACGGGGCCGGTCCGAACGCCGGGTCCGTGGCCAAGGGCGGCAGCATCGGCGCCGCAGGCTCCGCCTGTGAGCTGCCGGTCACCTTCGACCTGGCGGCGGACTGGGAGCCGCAGGCCGTCGACACCACCGACGCCCCCGAGCTCGCCGCCCTGGCGGAGCAGGGCCCACTGACCATGGTCTGCGAGATCGACGCGAAGCCGGCCGGGAACATCGGCTACCTGCGGGTCTGGCGGGGCGAGAAGTCGTCCGGCTCCCCGCGTGACCTGCTGAAGGCCTTCGTGACGGCCGAGGCGGGCGCCACCGACATCACCTACACCGACATCGAGGCCGGCTCGGTCGCCGGAGC
This sequence comes from Streptomyces sp. AM 2-1-1, assembly GCF_029167645.1. NCBI lineage: Bacteria > Bacillati > Actinomycetota > Actinomycetes > Kitasatosporales > Streptomycetaceae > Streptomyces > Streptomyces sp. AM 2-1-1. The sequence goes on from NZ_CP119147.1 coordinate 2,880,376, forward strand.
CGAGGCCTCCTACACCGTGGACGTCGAGCTCCTGGACGAGACGAAGACGGAACGCGCCTTCCTCGTGCCCACGGCCGAGGGCCCGGTCGTCGTCCACCTCGGCGGCCTGGACACCGAGGAGCACGAAGCGATGCTCCCGGCGTACGAGCTGGCGAAGTCGAGCCTGCGGACCGGCTGAGGCGGGGCGGCTCCGGGGATCCGGACCGGCCCGTCCGGCCTGACCGTCGTCGAGGGCCGCGCCGCCGGTCCGGCGGATGCGGAGCGGACGGAACGGGGAGCCGAGTCGTCCCGCCCACCGGCACGGGCATCTCAGTGTTCTTCACGGTGGACCTCCCGTTCCTCCGTTCCGGACCGCTGGGCGGGAAGGCCTTCCTGCCCAGCGGTGCCGGTCGTCCCGGGCTGCCGCATGCCGATCAGGACACCTGCGGCGACGATCACCGCGCCGGCAGCGTCCGCGGGGCCCACCTCACCGAGCCCGAGCACGAGGGTGGTGACCAGTGCGCCCACCGGGACGAGCCCGGCGAAGAGTCCGGCACGTGCGGCGCCCAGTCGGCGCAACGCGTCGTACCAGAGGAAGAAGGCAGTGGCCGTGACGAGCACGCCGAGGTAGCCGAAGGCGGCTGCCTCGGTGGGCGTGGGCAGGCGGAGGGAGCTCGTACCGTCCAGGGCGAGGCTCGCGGCCAGCAGCATGGGCACGGCCAGCGCGGCGGGGTAGGCGGCGACTCTCACGGGGCCGAGTTTGGGCAGCAGGGGAAGAGCGAGCAGCGAGAAGGCGACCTCTCCGCACAGGGCGCCCAACGAGAGCAGCACACCGTGCGGGCTGCCGCCGCCGAGCCCGGCGGCGACGCCGGCGCCCAGGGTCACGACAGCCGCGGCGCCGACGGTGCGCCCGGCCGGCCGGCGGCGTTCCGTCAGCGGCCCGACGAGGGCGAGGACGATGGGGATCGCTCCGACCACCGTGCCGATCATCGCGGGGCTCGCGTGCCGGGTGGCTTCGACGAGGAAGATGTTGAAGCCCGCCAGGCCGGTGGCCGCAAGTGCCAGAAGAAGCAGGAGGTCACGGGGGGTCAGCCGGGCACGGGGTAAACGGCGGTGGCGTACCACGGCGAGGAGGATCGCCGCGGCGAGCGCGTAGCGCAGGGCCTGACCACCGAGGACGGGATAGTCGGCGATCGTCGCGGAAACGGCCGTCGAGGTACCGACGAGCAGCATCGCGGCGGCGGCGCCTGCGGCGGGAACCGTGGAGGAACTCATGCCGCGAGCTCCTTCGAGGGTGCGTCGGTGCCCACGGGGCCGAGGACCTTACGGGTGACGCGCTCGGCGACGGCGGCGACGAGGGTGCGCGGCCGGCGCGGCAGCAGATGCGCGGCCAGGGCATTGCCGAGGCCGGGAGTGACGTAGCCGCGGTCGCGGTCGAGTGCGCGCAGAGCCGCGCGGACCACCGGTTCCGGTGTGGTCATCGAACCGTTGACGGCCGCCTCGCGGGTGCCGATGGCCTCGAAGAAGGGGGTGTCGACGGGGCCGGGGCACAGGGTGAGTACGCGAATGCCGCGCCCTCGGTACTCCTGGCGCAGGGCGAGGCCGAAGTTCAGCACGAAGCCCTTGGCCGCGCTGTACACGGCGAAGTACGGGGAGGGCTGGAAGCCCGCGGTGGACGCGACGTTCACGACCGCGCCCGTGCCGCGCTCCAGCATCGCGGGGAGCAGGGCGTGGGTGAGACCGACGAGCGCGACGACGTTGACCATCAACAGGTCGTGGTCGCGGTCCGCGGCGATGTCCTCGAAGCGACCGCATGTGCCGAATCCGGCGTTGTTGACCAGCAGGTCGACGCTCAGACCGCGGTCGGTGAGACGCCTGGCGATCCGCCGGGCCGCCTCGGGCTCGGCGAGGTCCTGTACCAGGACGTGGGCGCGGATGCCGTGCTCCGCGGCGAGACGCTCGGCGAGGTCGGTGAGCCTGTTCTCGGAACGCGCCACCAGGATCAGATCGTGTCCGCGGGCGGCGAGCTGCGCGGCGAACTCCGCCCCGAGTCCGGACGAGGCACCGGTGATGAGCGCTGCAGAAGGCACGGGATCTCCTTGGTTGGCCGATGAACCAGGGCACCAGAGTATCCATTCCTCTCCTACATGCAACACACTTGATGCAGTTAAAGCCTCAGTCGCCCAGGGCTGTATCGTTTCGAAGCACGACCAGGTGAGTGGGAGGCACGATGAGTGAGACAGCGGCACGGCCGTTGCGAGCGGACGCGGAGCGCAGTGTGCGCGCGATTCTGGAGGCAGCCGAACGCGTTCTCTCCCAGGATCCCGGTGCGTCGATGGAGCAGATCGCGGCTGCCGCGGGGGTGGCCAGGACCACGATTCACCGGCGGTTCGCCCACCGGCAGGCTTTGATCGACGCACTGGCCGCTTCGGCCGCCCGGCAGCTCGTCCGAGCCGTGGAGGACGGCAGGCCGGACACCGCCCCGCCCCTGGTGGCCCTGCACCGGATCACGGCCAACGTGCTCGAGGTGAAAGGTGCCTGGGCCTTCGCCCTGGAACTCCCGGCCGCTCCCGGCAGCGACGCGGCCGTCCTCCACGAGGACATCGGCCGACGGTGCATCACCGTGCTGGAACGGGCCCGGGCGGACAAGCTCATCGACGAGGCGGCCGACCTCCACTGGCTGCGGCGGGTCTACTACGCGCTCCTCGGCGAGTCACTGCGCGGAAGCCCGGACGATGCCGGCATCGACACCGACACCCTCGCCGCCCGCGTCATCGACACCCTGTTGCACGGCGCGGGCCCACGTACCTGAGCCTGAGTCCCGCCGGCAGACCGGGCACCCGCACGGCCGCCGACGGCGCCCCCGTCCCCCGGGAACCGCACTCGCGGGCTCAGACCACCGTCGCCCCCGCAGCCGGCGAGAGCGCCGTGCGCGCGGTTCGGCAGGTGCCGGAGGCGGTCAGGGCGGCGGCGACCCGGTGTGCGGTGGACTCGTCGGGGACGAGGAACGCGGTGGTGGGGCCGGAGCCGGAGACCAGGGCGCCGAGCGCTCCGGCGCCGGTGCCGGCGGCCAGGGTCGCCGCGAGCGAGGGCCGCAGCGAGAGCGCCGCGGCCTGGAGGTCGTTGCTCAGGGTCTTGGCCAGGGCGGCCGGGTCGCCGGAGGCGAGGGCGTCGAGGAGGGCCGGGGCGGCGGCCGGGACGGGGAGGTCCGTGCCGGCGGTGAGCCGGTCGAACTCGCCGAACACGACCGGGGTGGAGAGCCCGCCGTCGGCGAGGGCGAAGACCCAGTGGAAGGTGCCGCCGGTCGCGACCGGGGTGAGGAGTTCGCCGCGTCCGGTGCCGAGGGCGGCGCCGCCGAGCAGGCTGAACGGGACGTCGCTGCCGAGTTCGGCGCAGATCTCCAGCAGCTCCTCGCGGGAGGCGCCGGTGGACCAGAGCGCGTCGCAGGCGAGGAGGGCGGCGGCGCCGTCGGCGCTGCCCCCGGCCATGCCGCCGGCCACGGGGATGTCCTTGGCGATGTGGAGATGGACGGCGGGCTCGATACCGTACCGCTCGGCCAGCGCCAGGGCCGCGCGGGCGGCGAGGTTGCCGCGGTCCAGCGGCACCTGGGCGGCGTCCGGGCCCGAGCAGGTGATCGTCAGCTCGTCGGCGGGGGCCGCGGTGACCTCGTCGTACAGACCGACCGCGAGGAAGACGTTGGCCAGGTCGTGGAACCCGTCGGGGCGGGCGGCGCCGACCGCGAGCTGGACGTTGACCTTGGCCGGGACACGGACGGTGACGCCGCGGGTCCCGGTGTCGGCACGGGTCATGCGGGGAGCTCCGGCTTGTTCTCGGCGATGGCGGCGAACTCCTCGACCGTGAGTCCCTCGCCCCGGGCCTGCGGCGAGATTCCGGCGGCGACCAGGGCGGCTTCGGCCGCGGGAGCGGAGCCCGCCCAGCCGGCCAGCGCGGCGCGCAGCGTCTTGCGGCGCTGGGCGAAGGCGGCGTCGACGACGGCGAAGACCTCCCTGCGGCTCGCGGTGGTGGCGACCGGCTCCGCCCGCCGGACCAGCGAGACCAGCCCGGAGTCGACGTTGGGGGCGGGCCAGAAGACGGTGCGGCCGATGGCTCCGGCGCGCTTCACGTCGGCGTACCAGTTCGCCTTCACCGACGGCACGCCGTAGACCTTGTTGCCGGGGCGGGCGGCGAGCCGGTCGGCGACCTCGGACTGCACCATGACGAGCGTCCGCTCGATGCTCGGGAAGCGCTCCAGCATGGTGAGCAGTACGGGCACGGCGACGTTGTACGGGAGGTTGGCGACGAGCGCCGTGGGCGCGGGGCCCGGCAGCTCGGTGACCAGCATCGCGTCGGAGTGGACGAGGGCGAACCGGTCGGCGCGTCCGGGCATCCGGGCGGCGACGGTGGCCGGCAGCGCCGCGGCGAGGACGTCGTCGATCTCCACGGCCACGACCCGGTCGGCCGCCTCCAGCAGCGCCAGGGTCAGCGAACCGAGCCCCGGCCCGACCTCGACGACGACGTCGTCGGGCCGCACCTCGGCGGTGCGCACGATCCTGCGGACCGTGTTGGCGTCGATGACGAAGTTCTGGCCGCGCTGCTTGGTCGGGCGTACGCCCAGCGCCGCCGCCAGTTCGCGGATGTCTGCGGGGCCCAGGAGGGCGTCGGACTCTGTGCTGCTCACCGGCTCAGCGTAGTGCGTGCGCGTCACGGGAACGGTCGTCGGGCACGCTCAGTAGTCGAAGGCCCGCGCGGTGTTGGCGTCGATCGTCGCGGCGAGGGTGTCCTCGTCGACGCCCTTGACCTCCGCCATCGCCCGGAGGGTGACCGGGATGAGGTAGGGGGCGTTGGGGCGTCCCCGGTAGGGCGCCGGGGTGAGGAAGGGGGCGTCCGTCTCGACCAGCACCAGTTCGGCGGGGGCGACGGCGAGGGCGTCGCGCAGCGGCTGGGCGTTCTTGAAGGTGACGTTCCCGGCGAAGGACATGAAGTAGCCGGCCCGCGCGCAGATCCGGGCCATCTCGGCGTCGCCGGAGTAGCAGTGGAAGACCGTGCGGTCCGGGGCGCCCACCTCGGCGAGGACGCGCAGCACGTCGGCGTGGGCCTCGCGGTCGTGGATGACCAGGGCCTTGCCGTGCCGTTTGGCGATCTCGATGTGCGCCCGGAAGGACTCCTCCTGGGCGGCGCGGCCTTCGGGCCCGGTACGGAAGTGGTCGAGGCCGGTCTCCCCGACGCCACGTACGTGGGCGAGGGCGGCGAGCGCGTCGATCTCCGCGAGCGCCTCCTCCAGCGCGGCCCGGCCGCCCGGTGCGCGTACCCCTTCCCGGGTGTGCCCGTCGGGGTCGCCGTGGACGATGCGCGGCGCCTCGTTGGGGTGGAGGGCGACCGAGGCGTGCACCCGCGGGTGGGCGGCGGCGGTCTCGGCGGCCCAGCGCGAGCCGGCGAGATCGCACCCCACCTGGACGACGGTGGTGACGTTGACGGCGGCGGCCCGCGCGAGGGCCTCCTCCACGGTGCCGTCCTGCATGTCCAGGTGGGTGTGCGAATCGGCGACCGGAACCCGCAGGGGTTCGGGCAGCGGCGGCGCTTCGGTACGGCTCATGTCCTTGATCGTACGAGGAGTGCCGGACGGCAGTCCCGTGGGCGCCGGCCCGGGGCCCAGGGCGTGCGGGCGGGCGCCGGCTCGGCGCGGGAGTTCCCCGTCAGCGGCGCTGGAAGGGGTGGAACAGGTCCGAGAGGTGCCAGTGCCGGTCGGCTCCGGCGCCCGCGGGCACGGCCACGGCGGCCACCCGCTCGTCGTCGCCCGGCCCGGAGACCGTGCCGGGGCCCGTGCCGCTCGTGGCGCCGGCCAGGGCGGACGGCTTGTGACCCGGGTTGCCCCGCAGCAGTTGCTGCACGAGGGAGACCCGCCCCGAACCCATGATGCGGACCACGTGGCCGCCGCAGTTGGTGCAGGTCGGTGTCGACAGGGGCGAGGGGACCCGCTCCCCGTCGGCCTTGTACACGACGAAGGTCTTCCCGGAACCGTCGACGTGGTGCTCTATTGCGTAGGCCTGTTCCCAGCCGTGTCCACATCGCATGCAGGCGAAGGCATAGGCCTCATGGACCGTGGTCACCGCGATCTCACTCATACGTACTCCCCTTGTCCGCCGGACAAGCCACTGCCGAGTGTTTCCACCTCCAGTGCACACCCGCGGTAAGTGGATCGCACCGGCTCGGAGCCAGTGTTGATGCGTTCTTGGCGTCCTTGGTGAGCCCTTGGCCCGCCCATGGTGCGAGGGCTCCCCGCAGGAGACCGGCCGTTGGTGACGCGCGGGCGCGCACCGCCCGTTCACCCGGCTGGAGGGCGCGTTCTCCGCTCCTCGCACCCCCCGCGCGCCGGGCCTCCGCACGGGTTCCACCGCCGGAGAAAGGGCGCGGGACCACGGTGGAGAAGGGGGCGCTCGGGGGGCGCATTCACATCCCGCGGAATGCATGAGGCATTCAATTGAATTCCGAACCTACGAAAACGGCATGTCCGGTTTGCGCGGTTCGCTTATCTGCCTTTCACTCAGTCTGTACGCAAGTACGCACCACCCCGGCTTTTCCACAGAACAGAACGGGAAACCCATGCGCACCGAAATCACCCCCACCACGACGGACCTCGACACGGACCTGGAGGCCGCGCTCAACCCGGGCGAGGTCGAGGGCCTCTACCGTGACTCGCGCGAGTGCGCGTACCTGGCGCTCCTCGGTGGCGGCTCGCTGCTCCTTCTCTCGCCGCCCACCCCGCGGCCGAAGAAGGGCTGACCCTTCACCGATGAACCAGTCAAGCGCTTCGTCCCGTCTCACGGACGCGGTGCACGACCTGGCGAACGAGGTGGTCCTCGCTCTTAGGAGCGGGGGCCACCTCGCCACGGTGTGCGGCGCGGCCGGAATCCACGAGAACGACAGAACAGGCATCGCCGCGGTACGGGTCATCGGAGCCGACCTGCTGCTGCCGAGCGTGCTGTACGGACAGCGACCGCACCCCGGGGACGTGGAGGTCTTCCACCGCGCGGTACGGGAGTTCCCGCCCCGCCCCGACGCCTCCCCCTCCGCCGCGTGGGGCCACTGGGCGATGCTCTCCACCCTGCGCCGGGTGGCCCCCTCCCTGACCACCGGACTTCCGGCGGACGGGGTGAGTGCCCTGGACGAACCCGGCGTCACCGGTCTGGACGACGCGCCCTGGCAGGCGTTCTCGCACCAGATCTCCCTCCTCGCTCCGCTCGCCGTCCCGGCGGCGGCGTCCTCCGTGGCGTCGGTCGCCCGGGGCCGGGTGACCGACCTCGCGCGCGGATTCGTCCGCGCGGTGCGCCGCCGCGACTGGCTCCAGGCGTCGGGCACCGGCCGCTGGCTGGCCGCCCTGGGCGGGGAGCCGCCGACGCTCGGTCTCGACCGGGGGCTCGACTTCGTCGAGCTGATGGGCGGCCAGGACCCCCGGGTGGCCCTGAACGTCCGCGCGGCCCGGCTGATGACCGAGGAGCGCGGCAGGTGACGGCGGAGCACCCCGGCGGCCGGGACGCGGCGGGGCACCGGACCGCCGCGCCCGCCGCGCTCACCGGCCTCGTGCGCGAGGTGCGTGACCGGGCACTGGCCTGGACCGAGGACCACCTCGGCGGGTTCGTCCTCCCCGACGACGTGCTGGAGCCGCACACCAAGGTCGACCACACCCTCAAGCCGCTCGGCGAGCTGGCCCAGCTCTGCGGCACCGCCCAGCGGGTCATCGCCCCCGACGACCCGTCGCACGCCTCGGCCGGGCGGCTGATCGGCTTCGCGTGGGAGCAGACCCGGCACGGCGAGCTGCTGCTGGAACTCCTGCGCTCCGAGCCGTTCGCCGCGTACCCCTTCGAGATCTACGCGGCCTTCGCCGGTCACGGACTGCGCCACGAGGGGTTCGAGCGGCTCGCCCGGCGGATCGCCACCACCCGCGGCTGGGCCTTCACCGAGCAGCACGCCAACCGTCAGCTGGGACTCGTCAACTCGGAGCGCCGGGTGGGCGTGGCCCCGCACGCGGACGCCGAGGAGGTGCTGCGCCGCACCTGGCTGGGCGGGCTCTGCGAGCCGTGGATGCTGGAGCGCGCCTCCGGCTACTCCCTGACCCACGCCGCGTACCACGTCACCGACTGGGGCACCGCACCCGAGCGGATGCCCGCCGACCTGGACGTCTATCTGCGGACCTGGCTGCCGCCCTGGGTGGACGGCTGTCTGGAGAGCGACCAGTGGGACCTCACCGGCGAGCTGCTGGCGGTGGGCGCGGGTCTGCCCGGCGAACCGCCGGTGGAGCTGTTCGCGGCGGCCTGGCCGGTGCTCGCACGGGTCCAGCACCCGGGCGGTGCCCTCCCCGAGACCGGTCCGCCGGTGGAGCTCCCGGAGGACGGGGCTCCGGCCGGCGAGGAGCCGTACCCGTTCCTGGGCTGCTACCACTCCACGCTCGTGACCGCCTTCGCCGCGTCGCTCACGGTCGCGCGGCTGGAGGAGACCCCCGCCGCGGACGTCGTCCACCCGGCCGTACCCACCCCCTCCGGAAGGAAGCAGCCCGCATGAGCGGTATCCAGCAGATCCACGAGGTGGGCGCGAAGGCCCTGCAGTGGCTGCACGCCCACCGGGACGGGTTCCGGCTGGAGGACGACCCGTCCCCCGAGGTCGGCATGCTGGACCGGTTCCAGCCTCTCGGTGAGCTGGCGCTCATCAGCAAGGTGATCTTCCGCGAGGGTGTCGCCGGATCCCAGCAGGCCTCGCTCGCCCGTTCCCTCCTCGACTTCGCCTGGCACGAGCTGCTGGACTCCGGTCATCGCCTGCTGGAGGGCCAGCGGCGCGAGCCGCTCTCGCCGGCGCCGATGGAGGTGTACCTGCCGTTCAAGGAGCTGGGGTATCAGCACCAGGGTCTCGAAACGGCCGTCCGCCTCAACCACCGGCTCGGCAGCTGGGGCCGGCTGGAGGTGCGGCCGACCCGGCGCCTCGGCATCGCCACGGTCGAGCGCCGCTTCGGGCTCGCCGCGAGCCTCCCGGAGGACGAGGCGTTCCGGCGCACCTGGCTCGCCGGCCGCCCCGAGCCGTGGACCGTCGAAGGGCACACCGGCTACGACATCACCCACACCGTCTTCCACCTCACCGACTGGGGGCAGTCCCCCGAAGGGCTTCCGCCCGAGACCGCCGAGTACCTCGCACTCTGGCTGCCCGTCTGGCTGGACGACTGGCTCGACCTGAAGCGGTGGGACCTCCTGGGGGAGCTGCTCGTCGTCGACGCCTGCCTGCCCGAGCCGACGCTCGACGCGGACGCCTGGCGCGGATTCGCCGCCGCGCAGCAACCGGACGGGGCGATGCCGGCGCTGCTGGGGATGCCCGGGGGCGACCCGGAGACCGTCTTCGACCTCGTCTACCACCCGACGCTGGTGGCCGCGTTCGCCTCGGCGCTGGCGGTCTCCCGGTCCCTGTCGGACCTCACCTCGGCGGCCTCCGCGTGAGTGCGGGACCCGCCGTCGCCCGTACCGCGCCCGGCGGCCCCGGTCTCCCCGAGGGGGCCGACCGGGCCGCTGCGGCCGACGCGCTTCTGCTGGGCCGCGCTGCCGACGCGATCGGCCCGGCGCCCGGCCTGGTGCTCGCGCTCAGCCGCTACGGCCGCCGCACCCTGCACTCCACCGGCACCGCGCCCGCCGGCGGCCGGCCGCGCGACCGCCTCCGGTACGAACTCGGCTCGGCGTCCAAGACCTTCACCGGGCTGCTGCTCGCCCGGCTGGTCGCCGCCGGCCGGTTCTCCTACGACGACCCGGCGGCGGAGCTCCTGGCCCCCGGCCACCCGGTGCACCCCTCGGTGCGGGCGATCACCCTGCGCCATCTGGTCACCCACACCTCGGGGCTGCCCGGCCTGCCGGCCGACTTCTACCCCCAGGCCGTACCGCGCTGGACCACCGCCCCGTACGCCGGTTACCCGGCCGGCCGGGTCGTCCGCGCCTTCCTGCGGGCCCGCCCGCGCCACGCGCCCGGGACACGCTGGCACTACTCGAACTTCGCGGTCGCGGTGCTGGCCCACACCCTCGCCACCGCGACCGGCACGCCCTGGGAGGTCCTCGTCCACCGGGAGGTCCTCGCGCCACTGGGCCTGGACGCCACCTCGCTCGCTCCGGGACGGCCGGGCGCCGACGCACGGGGCCACCTGCGCGGCGGGGAGCCGGTGCCGGTGCTCGACATCGGCGGGTTCGCCGGGGCGGGCGCCGTCCGGTCCACCCCGCACGACCTGCTGACCTTCCTGGAGGCGCACCTCGCGGCGAGCGGCGCGTACGCCGGGACCGGGGCGGCCGGGGACATGCCGACCGTGCCGCCGGACGGCCCGCTCACCGCCGCGCTGGCGGGGATGGCACGGCCGGTGCTCCGCCGGGGCCCGCGCCACACCCACACCCACACGCTGACGTGGTTCCAGCACGCGACCCCGCACGGGCCGGTGAACTTCCACGCCGGGGCGACCCCCGGGCAGCAGGCGTTCCTCGGCTACTGTCCGGACACCGGGACCGCGCTGGCCGCCGTCTGCACCCGGCGGGTGTCGTTCAGGGACCCGTTCGTCGCGACGGCCCACGGCCTGCTGACCGACTGAACGCGGACGCGGGGCACGACGGGGCGGGGCACGGCGGGGTTCAGGCGCCCGGTGCGGGCGTCAGGTGGTCTTTCGCCGCGTTCTTCGCCGCGTTCTTCGCGGCCACCACCGCGTCGAAGACCTCGCGCTTGGGCAGCCCGGCCTCCGTCGCGACCGCGGCGATGGCCTCCTTGCGCCGCTCCCCCGCCTCCTCGCGGACCTGGACCCGGCGCACCAGTTCCTCCGCGTCCAGCTCCTCGGCCACGTCGCCCGCGCCCTCGACGACCACGGTGATCTCGCCCCGTACGCCCTCGGCCGCCCACACCGCGAGCTCGCCGAGCGGGCCGCGCTTCACCTCTTCGTACGTCTTCGTCAGCTCGCGGCAGACGGCGGCCCGCCGGTCCGCGCCGAAGACCTCGGCCATCGCGGCGAGGGTGTCGTCGAGGCGGTGCGGGGCCTCGAAGAAGACCATGGTGCGGCGCTCACCGGCGACCTCGCGGAGGCGGCCGAGACGCTCGCCCGCCTTGCGGGGCAGGAAGCCCTCGAAGCAGAACCGGTCCACCGGCAGGCCGGAGAGCGCCAGCGCGGTGAGGACCGCCGAGGGACCGGGCACCGCGGTGACCTTGATGTCCTTCTCGACGGCGGCGGCGACCAGGCGGTAGCCGGGGTCGGAGACGGACGGCATGCCCGCGTCGGTGACGAGCAGCACCCGCGCCCCACCGGTCAGCGCCTCGACCAGCTCCGGAGTGCGGGCCGACTCGTTCCCCTCGAAGTAGGAGACGACCCGCCCCGTGGTGTGGATGCCGAGCGCCTGGGTGAGGCGGCGCAGCCGGCGGGTGTCCTCCGCCGCGACGACGTCCGCCGTCTCCAGCTCGGCGGCGAGCCGCGGCGGGGCGTCCGCCACGTCGCCGATGGGGGTGCCGGCGAGGACCAGCGTTCCGGGCGTCGGCGTTCCAGGAGGTCCGGGCGTTCCAGGCGTTTCAGTCACAGAACCATTCTCCCAGCCCGGGAGGCACCCCTCGCACAGATGATTTCCCTACGATGGCGCGGTGACGAGTACTGCGCCCGACGCCCGGCAGGGCCACGACGCCGGGGACGAACTCCCCGGCGAGCAGCCTTCTCCCTGGGAGCGGCGGCTGCACCGCTTCGGCCACGTGCCCCGGAAGGACATCGGGCTGCGTGAACGCCTGATCCCTCCCTACACCCGGCCGAGCCCCCGTGTCTGGGGCGTCCTCGGGGTGTCCCCGGTGCTGGCGGACCGGCTGCTGCGGTGGTCGGGATGGGCCGGTCCGCTGCTGGTGACCCTCGTCGCCGGGGTGCTGCGCTTCTGGCGGCTGGGGCAGCCCGACGCGGTGATATTCGACGAGACCTACTACGCCAAGGACGCCTGGGCCCTGATCAACCAGGGGTACGAAGGCGCCTGGCCCAAGGACATCGACAAGGTCATCCTCAACGACCCGTCCCGCGTGGACGTCCCCGTCGAGCCGGGGTACGTGGTGCACCCGCCGGTCGGCAAGTGGGTCATCGGGCTCGGCGAGCACATCTTCGGCTTCACACCGTTCGGCTGGCGGTTCATGGTGGCGGTGCTCGGCACCCTGTCGGTGCTGCTGCTCTGCCGGATCGGGCGCCGGATGTTCCGCTCGACGTTCCTGGGGTGCCTGGCCGGCCTGCTGCTCGCGGTGGACGGCCTGCACTTCGTCATGAGCCGCACCGCCCTGCTCGACCTGGTGCTGATGTTCTTCGTGGTCGCGGCCTTCGGCTGCCTCGTGAACGACCGGGACTGGGCCCGCCGGAGACTGGCCCGGGCGCTCCCCGTCGACGGGGACGGAGTGCTCCGCCCGGACGCCCGGACCGCCCAGACCCTGCGCCTCGGCCCGCGCCCCTGGCGGCTCGCGGCCGGGCTGATGCTCGGCCTCGCCTTCGGCACCAAGTGGAACGGCCTCTACATCCTCGCCGCGTTCGCCGTCATGTCGGTCCTCTGGGACGTGGGCGCCCGCCGCACGGCCGGCGCGGCCCGCCCGTACGCGGCGGTCCTCCGCCGCGACCTGCTGCCCGCCTTCGTCTCCACGGTCCCGGTCGCCCTCGCCACGTACCTCGTCTCCTGGACGGGCTGGCTGGTCACCGACAAGGGGTACGACCGCGACTGGGCGAACAGCGCGGAGGGCCGGAAGGGTTCCTGGACCTTCCTCCCCGACTGGCTGCGCAGCCTCTGGCACTACGAACACCAGGTCTACGACTTCCACGTCGGCCTGACCTCCGGTCACACCTACCAGTCGAACCCGTGGAGCTGGATCGTCCTCGGCCGCCCCGTCTCGTACTTCTACGAGGAGCCGAGCTGCGCCGAATCGGCCACCGGCAAGTGCTCCCGCGAGGTGCTGGCGCTGGGCACACCGCTGCTCTGGTGGGCCGCCTGCTTCGCCCTCGTGTACGTCCTGTGGCGCTGGTTCTTCCGCCGCGACTGGCGGGCGGGTGCCATCGCCTGCGGGGTCGCGGCGGGTTGGGTGCCGTGGTTCTTCTACCAGGAACGCACGATCTTCCTCTTCTACGCGGTCGTCTTCGTGCCCTTCCTCTGCCTCGCCGTGACGATGATGATCGGCGCGATGATCGGCCCGGCCGCCGGCACCGGGACCCGCGCGGAACTGGGCCTCTCCACCTCCGACCCCACCGGCGAACGCCGCCGGGCGATCGGGGCGGTGGCGGCGGGTCTGCTGGTGCTGCTGATCGTCTGGAACTTCATTTATTTCTGGCCGCTGTACACGGGGAACCCGATCCCGGAGCCGGACTGGCGGAACCGGATGTGGCTGGACACCTGGGTGTAGCGGGTGAGGCCCGGAGGAGCGTCCTGGGGTGGCCGTCCCCACCCCCGGACGGTCCTCCGGGCCTCCACGCCGGGTCATGCCGTGGACGACCCCAAGCGGGGAGAGCGCTCCCCCCTCCACCCCCGCACAGCGTCCCGTTCTGATAACAACTGGCCCTCCCCACACTCATGTCCCGTACAGTCATGCACGCAGGTCGATTCTTGAACATGTTCAAAGAAGATCTCGGGGGAGGGACCGCATCATGCGCAGCGGAGCCAAGGTCGCCATCGTCGGCGGGGCGTTCGTGCTGGTGGCCGGAGGGTTGAGCTACGGCGCGTACACCGTGCTGACCGGGGACGGGGACGTCGGCATCGGGTCGCAGAGCGCACCCGCCGAGGTGAAGAGCGGACCGCCGGACGCCAAGGAGATCGCCGCCGCGTCGAAGGCGTTCTTCGATGCCTGGTCCTCCGGAAACGGGTCACTGGCCTCGCAGTTGACCAACAACGCGGTCGACGCCGAGCCCGTGCTGACCGGCTACTCCACCGAGGCGCACATCGAGAACCCGGTGATCACGCCTGGTCCGGCGGTCGGGGCGACCGTCCCGTACACGGTGAAGGCGACCGTCTCCTACGAGGGGAAGAGCCGGCCGCTCTCCTACTCCTCCGAGCTGACCGTGGTCCGCGGGCTGACCACCGGCAAGGCGCTCGTCGACTGGCAACCCAGCGTCGTCCATCCGAAGTTGACGAAGGGGGCGAAGCTCGTCACCGGGGAGCCGTCCGCGCCGGAGATCGAGGCGGTGGACCACAACGGCACGGTGCTGACGGCGGAGAAGTTCCCTTCGCTCGGGCCGGTCATCGCCACACTGCGGCAGAAGTACGGGGAGAAGGCGGGCGGCTCCGCCGGCATCGAGACGTGGATCGAGGGCCCGGACGAGGCCACCCCCGACATCACCCTGCTGACGCTCGCCAAGGGCAAGCCGGGCAAGGTCCGGACGACCATCGACGCGGACGTGCAGGCGGCGGCCGAGAAGGCGGTGAAGCAGTACGACGAAGCCTCCGTCGTCGCGGTCAGGCCGTCGACCGGTGCCATCCGGGCGGTCGCCAACAACCCGGTGACCGAGTTCAACGTGGCACTGGAGGGCCAGCAGGCACCCGGCTCGACGATGAAGATCGTGACCGCGGCGATGCTCCTGGAACGCGGCAAGGCCACGGCGAACGGGGCCGTCGAATGCCCCGTGGACGTGATGTACCAGGGCCGGACGTTCCACAACCTGAACAACTCCTCGCTCCCGGACGGCAGCAGCTTCACCCAGACCTTCGCCAACTCCTGCAACACCGGCTTCATCAAGCTGATCGACGACGTGGACGACGACTCCGCGCTCGCGAAGGAGGCGAAGGAGGTCTTCGGGATCGGGGAGGACTGGAAGACCGGTGTCACCAGCTTCGACGGGAGTGTGCCCGAGGAGACCGGCGGTGAGGCCGCGGCCCAGTACATCGGGCAGGGCACGATCCAGATGAACGTCCTCAACATGGCGTCCATCACCGCCACGGCCCGCACCGGGACCTTCCACCAGCCGGTCATCGTGCCGCTCGACCTCGACGGCCGGCCCGCCGCCACGGCGTCGCGCTCGCTCCCGTCCTCCGTCGTCCAGCAGCTCACCACGATGATGCGGGCCACCGCCGCGTGGGGCACCGGCGCGAAGGCCATGGCCTCGGTCGGCGGCGACAAGGGCGCGAAGACGGGCTCCGCCGAGGTCGACGGACAGGGGAAGTCCAACAGCTGGTTCACCGGATTCAGCGACGACCTGGCGGCGGCCGGTGTAGTCCAGTCCGGCGGCCACGGCGGCGACGCGGCCGGTCCCATCGTCGCAGCGGTCCTGCGGGCGGGGTGACCCGGGCGCGGCCGCGCGTGGGGGAAGCCGGGCGCGGCCGCCCTGCCACCCGGCTCCGGATCACCGCCGACCCGCCCGGCGACCCGTCGGAGTGCGTAGCGTGCGGGTCATGAGTACTTCGACCGCAGGCTCCGCCGCCGAGCCCCAGCCCGCCCCCGTCTCCCCCGCGCACCCCGACGCGCACCCCCGGTTCGCCGCCGCGCTGGCGGAGTTGGGCGTGAGCGTGGAGGTACGCCGCTTCCCCGATGCCACCCGCACGGCGGCCGAGGCGGCCGCCGCGATCGGCTGCGGGCTCGCCGAGATCACCAAGTCCCTGGTGTTCGTGGCCGACGGCGCCCCGGTGGTGGTCCTGATGGACGGCGCCTCCCGGGTCGACGTCGAGCGGGTGCGCGAGGTGCTGGGCGCGGCGAAGGTGAAGCGCGCGGGGGCCGACGTGGTCCGCGAGGCGACCGGGTACGCGATCGGGGGCGTACCGCCCTTCGGCCATGCGACGCGGACCCGGGTGCTGGCCGACCAGGGCTTGCTGGATCACTCGATCGTGTGGGCGGCGGCGGGAACCCCGCACACGGTCTTCCCGCTCGATCCGGAGAGCCTGATCGCCCACGCGGGCGGCACGGTGGTGGACGTGCGCGAGCGGAGCGCCTGACGCGCCTGCCGTGCACGCGGGCGCCGGGCGTGCACCCGCGCCCCGCTCACTCCCCCGCCATCGCCTGCTTGAAGCCCGTGTTGACGGCGAGCAGGCCACCGTCGACGCGGAGGGTGGTCCCGGTGATCCAGGACGCGTCGCGGGAGGCGAGGAAGGCGACGGCGGCGGCGATGTCCTCCGGCTCGCCGATGCGGCCGAGGGGGTAGAGGGCGGCGGCGCGGTCGAGTTCGGCGTCGCGGCCCGCCCAGGCGTCGGTGCGCAGGGTGCCGGGGGCGATGAGGTTGACACGCACCCCACGCGGTCCGGCATGGCCGGCGAGCGTACGGGTCAGGCTGGTGAGGCCCGCCTTGGCGGCGCTGTAGGCGTGGCCGCCGAAGTCCTGCTCGCCGTTGACCGAGCCGATGTTGACGATCGCGCCCCGGCCGGAAGCGGCCAGGTGCGGGAGGGCGGCCCGCGAGCAGCGGAACGCGCCGCCGAGGCAGATGTCCAGGTCCCGCTGCCAGACCTCGTCGCTCTCGTCCTCGAAGAGCGGGGCGTCCGGACCGGCCGCGTAGGCGTTGTTGACCAGCACGTCGAGCCGGCCGAAGGCCGCGACCGCGTGCGCCACCGCCGCCTCCACGGCCGCCCGGTCGCCGACGTCGCAGGCGAGGGAGTCGGCCGATCCTCCCTCGTCCCGTATCCGCCCGGCGGTGGCCCCGGCCCGGGCCGGGTCGAGGTCGGTGACGAGGACCGAGGCGCCCTCGGCCGCGAGCCTGCGGGCGGTGGCGGCGCCGACGCCCTGTCCGGCGCCGGTGATGAGGATGCTGTGGCCGTCGAAACGCGCGAGCGTGTGGGGTGTCATGGGGGCGACCGTACTGCCCCGGGCGGGACCGCTGTACCGGAGCGGTCTCAGAGCACCGATCGCACCGCCCGGATCAGTGCCTGGGCGCGGGGGTCGGCGGTGACTCCCTTCCGGAGGCCGTTGGTGACGTAGCCGAGGGCGATGCGGGACTCGGGGTCGGCGAAGCCGAGGGAGCCGCCGCGTCCGGGGTGGCCGAAGGAGCCGGGGCCGAGCAGCGGGGCGGCGGGGCCGTGCAGCATGTACCCGAGTCCAAAACGGGTGTGGACGACGAGGACCCGGTCGGGTCCGGCGGACTCCTCGGTACGGGCCAGGGTGAGGGTGGCCGGGGCGAAGAGGCGGTGGCCGTCGACCTCGCCGATCATCGCGGCGTAACAGCGGGCGAGGGCACGGGCGGTGGCGATGCCGTTGGAGGCGGGGAGTTCGGCGGCCCGGTAGGCGGGGTCGTTCTCGTCCGGGTCCGGGTGGATCGCGCCGAAGGCCCGGCTGGTGAGCGAGTCCGGGTCGGCGTAGGCCTCGCTGACGGCGCGTTTGGGCCGGATCCGCAGGGCGCCCGGGTCGCCGTCGGCGGGGGGTGGGACGGGGCCGATCCGGCCGATGCGGTGGGCTTCGTCGGCGGGGAGCCCGAACCAGAAGTCGAGTCCGAGGGGGCGGCCGATCTCCTCGGCGATCCAGCGGCCGATGGTCCGGCCGGTGGCCCGGCGGACGAGTTCGCCGATGAGCCAGCTGTAGGTCTGGGCGTGGTAGCCGTGGTCGGTTCCCGGTACCCACTCGGGGCGTTGGGCGGCGAGGGCGGCCGGGCCGCTGTGGCCGTCGGCGGCCTCGGCGGGGGTGAGCGGCCGGTCCAGGGCGGGGACGCCGGCCCGGTGGGCGAGGAGGTCGCGGACGAGGACGCGTTCCTTGCCGTTCGCCTTGAACTCGGGCCAGTACGTGCCGACCGGGGCGTCCAGGTCCACCTGTCCGCGCTGATGCAGCATCAGGGGGACGGCGGCGGCGATGCCCTTGCCGGCCGAGCGGACGATCTGGACGGTGTCCACCGCCCAGGGCTCGGCGCCGTCCACGTCCCTCGTACCGGCCCAGAGGTCCACGACCTTGCGCCCGTCGCGGTAGAGGGCGACGGCCGCGCCGCGCTCACCGCGCTGTTCGAAGTTCCGTACGAAGGCGTCCCGGACCGCTTCGAATCCGGGGGCCACCGTGCCCCGTACGTCCACGCCTGCTTCCGCGCTCCCGCTCATCCCCCCATCCTGCACGGCCACGCGGGTCGTGCGGGTGGCGGGTCACCCCGTTTCGGGGGTCACGGAACCGGGATCGAAGCCGAAGGGCAGCTCCAGCCTGTGAGCGCGCATCAGTTCCTCGTCGAGGAGGAGGTTCTGCGTGCGGTCGTCGGCGACGATCACCCCGTCGCTGAGGACGACAGCGCGGGGGCAGAGTTCCAGGGCGTACGGGAGGTCGTGCGTGACCATCAGGACGGTGATGTCCAAGGAGCGCAG
Source organism: Streptomyces sp. AM 2-1-1 (assembly GCF_029167645.1). Taxonomy (NCBI): domain Bacteria; kingdom Bacillati; phylum Actinomycetota; class Actinomycetes; order Kitasatosporales; family Streptomycetaceae; genus Streptomyces; species Streptomyces sp. AM 2-1-1. Next base: position 2,898,597 of record NZ_CP119147.1, read on the forward strand.
GATGTCGGCGAGTTCACGGCGGGAGGCGGGGTCCAGGTTGGAGGACGGCTCGTCGAGGACGAGGATCTCCGGCTCCATGGCGAGGACGGTGGCCACGGCCACCCGGCGGCGCTGCCCGAAGGAGAGGTGGTGCGGCGGGCGGTCGGCGTACTCGGCCATGCCGACCTGGGTGAGGGCGGTGGTGACCCGGGCCTCCAGTTCGGGTCCGCGCAGCCCGGAGGCGGCGGGGCCGAAGGCGACGTCCTCGCGGACGGTGGGCATGAAGAGCTGGTCGTCGGGGTCCTGGAAGACGATGCCGACGCGGCGGCGGATCTCGGCTAGGTTCCGCTTCTCGACCGGGAGTCCGGCGACGCGGACCGTACCGGCGCCCGCGTCGAGGATGCCGTTGAGGTGGAGTACGAGGGTGGTCTTCCCGGCGCCGTTGGGGCCGAGCAGGGCGACGCGCTCGCCGCGGCCGACGGTGAGGTTCACCCCGAAGAGCGCCTGGTGTCCGTCCGGGTAGGCGTAGGCGAGCCCGCTGACGTCGAGGGAGGGCGGCGCGGCGGGGGGAGTGGGGCCGGTGGGGGTGGGGCTGTTCATGTGCTCATCCCAGCAGACGTACGGAAGGGGGGTGCGGGGAGCCCGCGGGATCGCGGGACGCCGCGGGGCGCGGGCTCCTCACAGCGCCCACCCCAGGGCGCAGACCACGAGGGCGGGCAGCGGGAGGGCCGCCGCGTACGCCCACTGGACACGGGTGGCCGTCACCTCGTCGATGACCGGCATGGTCCCGGTGTACCCCCGGCTGACCATCGCCAGGTGGACGCGCTCGCCGCGTTCGTAGGACCGGATGAAGAGGGCGCCGGCCGACTTGGCGAGGACGCCCCACTGCCGTACACCGCGCGCCTCGAAGCCCCGGGAGCGGCGGGCGATCGACATCCGGCGCATCTCGTCGGTGATGACGTCCCCGTACCGGATCATGAAGGACGCGATCTGGACGAGGAGCGGCGGAAGTCTGAGCCGCTGGAGGCCCAGCAGCAGGGCGCGGAGTTCGGTGGTGGAGGCGAGGATCACCGAGGCGGCGACGCCGAGGGTGCCCTTGGCGAGGACGTTCCAGGCGCCCCAGAGGCCGGGCACGCTCAGGTGGAGGCCGAGGAACCCGGTCTGCTCCCCCGGTACGAAGAACGGCATGAGCAGCGCGAACGCGACGAACGGGATCTCCACGACCAGTCGCTTCAGGAGGTACCCGGCGGGGATCCGGGCCACCGCGGCGACGGCTCCGAGCAGGACCGCGTACAGCGCGAAGGCCCAGACCGCGTCGCGCGGGGTGGAGACCACGACGAGGACGAAGACGAAGACGGCGGCGAGCTTGCAGTGCGGGGGCAGCGCGTGGACGGGGGAGTGTCCGTGCCGGTAGAGGCGGTGGGCGTGGCCCGAACCCATCGCGGTCCTCAGACCTTCTCGGAGAGCGGCGTGTCGGCGTGTCCGGCCGTCGTGTCCCCGCCCTCGTCCCGGCGGCGGCGGATCACCCAGAACACCGTGCCGCCCACCACGACGGTGGCACCGACGCCGATGACCCCGGCGAGACCACCGGAGAGGCGGGCGTCGTCCACGTCCTTCACTCCGTAGTCGGCGAGCGGGGAGTCGGCGGAGGCGTGCTCCTTGACGTGCCGGTCGATGCCCTGGTCGGTGGCGACCTTCTCCAGGCCGTCGGGGCTGGAGGAGGCGTAGTACGAGACGAAGCCGGCCAGCACGAGGGCGGCGAGCAGACCGGCGGCCAGCAGACCGCGCGTGGAGCGGGTCGCGACGCCGATGGTCTTGGTGCCCCTCGTGGCGGCGGCGGGGGCGGCGTCGACCAGCTTCCCGTCCACCCGGAGCTTGAGCGGCGCGGCGAAGCCCCTGGCACCGTGCACCAGGTCGGGGCGGACCGCGATGACGGCGCCGACCGTGGCGGCGGTGATGACCGCCTCGCCGATGCCGATGAAGACGTGGACGGTGACCATCGCCTTGAAGACGTCGCCGATCGGGATGTCGGTGGTGCCACCGATCCAGTAGAGGAACGTGAAGGCGAGGGCGGCGGCGGGTACGGAGACCAGCGCGGCGACGAAGGAGGCGACCGTGACGGTGGACCGGCGGCGCGGCAGGACCCGCATCAGCAGGCGGAAGACCCCGTACGCGACGACGGTCGTGACCACGCCCATGTCCGTGATGTTGACACCGAGGGCGGTGAGGCCGCCGTCGGCGAAGAGGATGCCCTGCATCAGCAGGACCACGGTGACGCAGAGGACCCCGGTGTAGGGCCCGACGAGTATCGCCGCCAGGGCCCCGCCGAGCAGGTGGCCGCTGGTGCCCGCGCCCACGGGGAAGTTCAGCATCTGCACGGCGAAGATGAAGGCCGCCATCAGCCCGGCGAGCGGGGCGGTGCGCTCGCCCAGCTCACGGCGGGCGCCACGCAGGCTGACCGCGACGGCGCCCGCGGCGACGACTCCGGTGGCCACCGAGACAGGTGCGTTGATGAAACCGTCGGGTACATGCATGGGGAGGCTCCGCTTCTGCGGGGTCGACGAGGACGGGGTCTGCGACCCGGCACGGGCCATGAACCCGCCAATCATAGGGCGTTCTTGCGAACGATGCGCAAGAGCGCATGTCCCACATCTACGCGCCGCGCGTGCGCTGCGATATATGGGACATTTATTACAAAGTGCTTTTAACAGGAGGAGTCGGCCGATGTCCCCCGTGATCGAAGAACACACCCGGGCCCGCCTCATCACCGACGGTCCGCTCACGCGTCCGGTCCCGGTCGACCTGCGCTACGACGCCGAAGACGACCCCGGCACCGTCCACCTCGTCTTCGACGGCGGCGCGGACTGGGCGCTCGGCCGCGAGCTGCTGGAGGACGGCATGAACGCGCCGGTCGAGAACGGCGAGGTGCGCCTCTGGCCCGCCGGGCGGGCGCAGTTGATGCTGGAACTGCACTCCACCGGCGGAGTCGAGGTCTTCCAGATCGACAACGCGGCGCTCCAGCGTTTCCTCTGCCGCACCCGCGCCGAGACCGCTCCACCCGCCGCGGCCGGCCGCTGACCCGGGGCCGCCGGGTCAGCGGACCGACCCCCCGGCCCGCATCCCGCATCCCGCAGACGTAGCGGGTACGTCGAAAGCCCCCGTGCCGCTCGCACGGGGGCTTTCTGTCACACCGGCACCCGTCCCCACAGATGTCGGTGCACCCGGCGCCGCGCCCCGCTCAGGCGCGGCCCCGGAGTCCGGTGCGGCCGTCGGACCGGTGGGCCCGACGGCTGCCGGGGGTCAGACCCGGCTCAGCGCGCGCTCGCCGCCGGCCGGCCCGTCGCCGTCACCGGCGTCGTCGGCCGGGAGGTGCTTGCGCAGACCCTCGCCCTCGACGTCGACGTTCGGCAGGGCGCGGTCCAGCCAGCGCGGAAGCCACCAGGCGTGCTTGCCCAGCAGGGCGAGCACGGCGGGGACGATCGCCATGCGGACCACGAAGGCGTCGAAGAAGACGGCGATCGCGAGACCGAAACCGATCATCTTGATCATCGACTCGGTGGCGCCGATGAAGCCGCCGAAGACCGCCATCATGATGACCGCCGCCGCCGTGACCACACGGGCGCCGTGTTTGAAGCCGGTCTCGATCGCCTGGTGCGGGGTCTCCCCGTGGACGTACGCCTCCCGCATCCGGGTGACGAGGAAGACCTCGTAGTCCATCGCCAGACCGAAGACCACGCCGACCATGAAGATCGGCATCATCGACATGATCGGACCGGTCGTCTCCACGCCCAGCAGGGAGGCGAGCCAGCCCCACTGGAAGACCGCGACGACCGCGCCGAGTGCCGCGACGACCGAGAGCAGGAAGCCGAGGGCCGCCTTCAGCGGGACGAGGATCGAGCGGAAGACCAGGATCAGCAGGAGGAAGGCCAGGCCGACGACGAGCCCCAGGTAGGGGACGAGCGCGTCGTTCATCTTCTGCGAGAAGTCGATGTTCATCGCGGTGGCGCCGGTGACCAGCACTTCGGCGCCGGTGTCGCTCTTGATGTGCCGACCCGCGTCACGGATCTGGTGCACGAGCTCTTCCGTGCCGGCCGAGCTGGGCCGGTCCTTCGGGACGACCGTGATCGTCGCGGTGTCCCCGGCCTCGTTGTACACGGCCGGGGCGACGGCGGCGACGTGGCCGATGGACTCGATCTCGTCGGTGACCTGCTTGACCGCGGTCTTACCGTCCGAGCTGTGGCGGGTGTCGACCACGACCATCAGCGGCCCGTTGAAGCCGGGGCCGAAACCGTCCGACAGCATGTCGTACGCCTGGCGCTGGGTGGTGCTCTTGGGCTGGGAGCCGTCGTCCGGCAGGCCCATCTCCAGCGAGGTGGCCGGCAGGGCGATGGCCCCGAGGCCGAGGACCCCGACGACCAGGACCCACACCGGGCGGCGCAGCACGAAGCGGGCCCAGCGGGTACCGCCGTTCGGCCTGGCGTCGGGAAGGTTCGCGGCGGCGGCCTTGCGCGCCTTGCGGCCCATGATCCGCCTGCCCGCGAAGCCCATCAGGGCCGGAACCAGGGTGAGAGCGATGAGGACGGCGACGACGACCGTGCCGGCGGCGGCGAAGCCCATCTTGGTGAGCATGGGGACGTTGACGACGGCGAGACCCGCGAGGGCGATGACCACGGTCAGCCCGGCGAAGACGACGGCGGAGCCGGCCGTGCCGACCGCCCGTCCGGCGGCTTCCTCCGGTTTCCGCCCCTCGGCCAGTTCGGCCCGGTAGCGGGAGACGATGAAGAGCGCGTAGTCGATGCCGACCGCCAGGCCGATCATCGCCGCGAGCGTGGAGGTGGTGGTGCCGAGGTCCAGCACGTTGGCGAGCGCCGTGATCGAGCCGACGCCGATGCCGACGCCGATGATCGCGGTCAGCAGCGGAAGCCCGGCGGCGACCAACGAGCCCAGGGTGACGACGAGCACCACTGCGGCGAGGACGACGCCGATGACCTCGGTGGCGCCGCCCTCGGCGCCGGGTTCGAGCGCGTCACCGCCGACGGCCACCGTCATCCCGCTCGCCTCGGCGTGGTCGCCCGCCTCGGTGAGGGCGTCGCGGGTCGCGTCGGTGATGTTGGTGGCGTCCTCGGTGTAGGAGACCGAGATGTACGCGGTCGAACCGTCCTCGCTGACGGCGTTGGCGGTGTACGGGTCGGTCACCGAGGCGACCTGGTCGGAACTGCCCTTCAGCTCACCGACGATCTTCTCGACGTCGGCCTTGTGGGCCGCGTCGGTCACCTTCTGCCCGTCCGGGACGTTGAAGACGACCCGGGCGGTGGCGCCATTCGCGTGGGAGGCGGGGAAGCGCTGCTCCAGCAGGTCGAAGGCCTTCTGCGCCTCCGTCCCCGGTATCGAGAAGGAACTGGAGGCGGGGGTGGCCGCGGTGGCGGCACCCACTCCGGCGACTGCCAGCAGGGCAACCCAGATGAGGGCGACGTAGCGCCGCCTGCGGAACGCGAGGCGCCCGAGTTTGTAAAGGAAAGTGGCCACGGAGGCGGACTCCCGGTCAAGTCGTGTGCGGGAAATGAGGCGTGAGGAACCAGCCCGACGACGAGAGCGGCGTGTCAGGTGGAGCGGTGGGGAGCGGACCGCCGGGGAAGCGGCCGGGGAGGTCGGACGCCGGTGTCCGACGGGTCAGGCTCGGACGGGGCTCGAAGCCCCGGCCGTGGTCCGCCCGGCGACACCGAGGGCGGGGAGCACCACGGAGTCGACGTATTCGAGAAGGAACTCCTGGTCGACGGGGCGGCCGTCGACCAGGTGCCGGACGCCGAGGGCGCCCATCAGCATGTGGGGTACGTACTTGAGCGCCGGATTGTCCGGGTTCAGCTCGCCCCGCTCGACACCCCTGCGCAGCAGCAGGGCGAGTCCGGAGAGCTCCGGCTCGACCAGCAGGTCGCGCAGGGCCTGGTGCAGATCGGGGTTGTCGTGGACGGCATGGCTCAGGCCTCGCATGAGCGCGGAATCCTGTTCCATCCGGCAGTCGTCGGTACGGGTCACGACGGCGTGGAAGTCCCCACGCACCGATCCCGTGTCGATGTCGGCGAGGCTCACCGGCTTGTTGTGCCGCAGGGCCGTCACCACCAGCTCGGGCTTGCTCCCCCACTGGCGGTAGAGGGTGGCCTTGCTGGCGTGGGTGCGGGCGGCGACGGCGTCCATGGTCAGGGCGTCGTAGCCGACCTCGCGGAGCAGGTCGAGGACGGCGGCGAACAGCTCGCTCTCGCGTTCAGGCGTGAGCCTGGTGCGTGCCACGGGCGCCGGCCTCCTTCCTTGCTCCGGTCCACGGCTCGCTCACAGGAACGAAACCGTTTCGTACACCTGAGCCTACGTCCGCCCCCCAGCGAAACGGGGCCGTTTCGCTTGTGGGGTGCGCCACATGTAAGCCGCGTCACGAGTTGCCCCGGGACCCGCCCACCGAAAGCATGGGTCGGGTGAGTGACGACGTCGCGTATCTCCGTTTCCCGCACCTCCACCAGGACATGCTCTGCTTCGCGGCCGAGGACGATCTCTGGGTCGCCCCCCTCGCCGGCGCCGGGCACCGTCCCGGACGGGCGTGGCGGCTGACCGCCGACCGCACCCGGGTCGGCCACCCGCGCTTCTCCCCCGACGGGAGCGGCATCGCCTACACGACTTGGCGCACCCTCGACCCCGAGATCCACCTCGCCCCCGTCGACGGCGGCCCGGCCCGCCGCCTCACCCACTGGGGCTCAACCGACGCCCGGGTCTGCGGCTGGACGCCCGACGCCGGCGACGGCGCCCAGATCCTGGCCGTCTCCTCGCACCGCCAGCCGTTCTCGTACTTCTCCTGGGCCTACAGCGTCCCCACCGACGGCTCCCCCGGGGGCCGGCTCCCCTGGGGGCCGGTCTCCGACATCGCCGTCGCCGACCTCGACGGCGAGCGCCGCACCCTGCTGCTCACGGGGACGCCGCCGCACGAGCCGGCCGCCTGGAAGCGGTACCGGGGCGGCGCGACCGGCCGCCTCTGGCTCCACGGCCGACGGCTGCTGCCGGACATCGGGGGGCATCTCGACGCCCCGATGTTCGTCGGCCGGCGGATCGCCTTCCTCTCCGACCACCAGGGCGTCGGCAATCTCTACTCCTGCCTTACGGACGGCACCGACCTGCGCCGCCACACCGACCACGACGCCTTCTACGCCCGCCACGCCTCCAGCGACGGCACCCGCGTCGTCTACCAGTGCGCCGGCGACCTCTGGCTGGTCGAGGACCTGGAGGACCCGGCCGCCACCCCCCGGAAGCTGGAGGTACGGCTCGGCGGCCCGCGCACCGGACGCCGCACCTACCAGGTGCCGGCCGCCAGCCACGTCGGCTCGCTCTCGGTGGACGAGACGGGCCGGGCGAGCGCGGTCAACGTACGCGGTTCGCTGTACTGGCTCACCCATCGCGACGGCCCGGCGCGCACCATCGCCGACACCCCGGGCGTACGGGTCCGGCTGCCGGAGATGCTCGGCAGCGGCGGCCAGGTCGCCTACGTCACCGACGCCGACGGCGAGGACGCGGTGGAGATCGCCGCCCTGCCCCGCGCCACCGGCGACCGCCCCACCCGGCGGCTCGCCTCCGGGCAGCTGGGCCGGGTGCTGGAGATGGTCTCCGACCCGGAGGGCGAGCGCCTCGCCCTCGCCGCGGACGACGGACGGCTGCTGCTCCTGGACACGCGGGACCCCGGCGAGGCGGACGCGACGGCGGCGGGCGAGCCGCCCGGGTCGGGGCCCGGCGGGTCCACCCGGGCCGAGGTCTTCCGCGCACGCGCCGCCGGGGTCGCCGAGAAGGCCGGGGCGGTCGAGGCGACGGCGGTGGCCGCGCTCGCCGAGACCTCGGGGCCGGACGACCCGGAGGAGACGCCGGAGGCCGCGGACCCGGACACCGCCGAGGTGCCGTCCCCGGCGCCGCCCGCCCGGATCACCGAGCTGATCCGGTCCGTCAACGGCCCCGTCCGCGACCTCGCCTTCTCCCCCGACGGCGCCTGGCTCACCTGGTCCCACCCGGGCATCGGCCGTTCGCTGCGGCAGATCAAGCTCGCCCGGATCTCCGGTCCGGGCGCCCCGGTGATCGTCGACGTGACCAACGGCCGCTTCGAGGACGAGAACCCGGTCTTCACGGAGGACGGCAGGTACCTCGCCTTCCTCTCCTGGCGCGGCTTCGACCCGGTGTACGACGTGCACACCGGCGACCTCTCCTTCCCGCTGGGCTGCCGCCCCTATCTGGTGCCGCTCTCCTCCGCGACCCCCTCGCCGTTCGCGCTTCTGCCGGACGGCCGCCCGGCGGCGGGCGGCCTCGACCCACTGGACCTGCCCGAGGGCGGTACGGGCGAGGGGACGGCGCCGGTGACCGTCGAATTCGAGGGCTTGGAGAACCGGGTGGCACCGTTCCCGGTCGCCGCGTCGAAGTACTCCGCGCTACACCCCGTCAGCGGCGGCGGGCTGGTCTGGCTGCGGTGGCCGATCTCCGGCGCGCTCGGCGAGACCTTCGCCAACCCGGCGGACATGTCGGGCCGCCCCACGCTGGAGCACTTCAACATCGCCAAGGCCCGCAGGACCGAACTCGTCGACCACCTCGACTGGTTCGCGGTCAGCGGCGACGCGACCCGGATGGTCGTCATGGACGACGGGGAGTTGCGGGCCGTCCCGTCCAACGAGCCCGGCGACGGCGACTCCACCACCTACCTCGACCTGCGCCGCATCCTGCACGAGGTGGACCCGGCGGCCGAGTGGCGGCAGGCGTACGACGAGGCGGGCCGCATCATCCGTTCCTACTTCTGGGAGCCGGACATGTGCGGGATCGACTGGCCGGGGGTGCTCGACCAGTACCGCCCGCTCGTCGAACGCGTCTCCTCGCCCGACGAGTTCGCCGATCTGCTCCGTGAGGTCCTGGGCGAACTCGGCACCTCGCACGCGTACGTCTCCCCCGCCCGCCGCAACGAGGGCCCCCCGCACTACCAGCGGGCGATCGGCCTGCTCGGCGCCAACCTCGTCTGCCGGGACGGGGCATGGACCGTCCAGCGGGTGCTCCCCGGCGACTCCTCCGACTCCAAGGCCCGCTCCCCGCTCGCCGGCACGGGCATCCGGGAGGGCGCGGTCCTCACCCACGTGGACGGCCGCCCCGTCGACCCGCTCACCGGCCCGTACCCGCTGCTGACGGCCGCGGGCGGCACCACGGTCGAGCTGACGTTCGTCCCGCCGGGCGGCCAGGGGCGACCGCGCCGCGTCGCGATCGTGCCGCTGGTCGACGAACGGCCCCTGCGCTACCAGGACTGGGTGGCCAAGCGCCGTGAGGTGGTGAGGGAGTTGAGCGGGGGGAAGTGCGGCTACCTGCACATCCCCGACCTCGGGGGTTCCGGCTGGGCGCAGTTCAACCGGGACCTGCGCATGGAGGTGTCCCGCCCCGCCCTCATCGTGGACGTACGCGGCAACGCGGGCGGGCACATCAGTGAGCTGGTGGTCGAGAAGCTGACCCGCAGGATCCTGGGCTGGGACCTGACCCGCAACGCCCAGGCCGTCTCGTACGCCTCCAACGCGCCGCGCGGCCCGGTGGTGGCCCTCGCGGACGAGGCGACCTCCTCCGACGGCGACATGATCACCGCCGCGTTCCGGCTGCTGAAGCTGGGGCCGGTGGTGGGGCAGCGCACCTGGGGCGGGGTGGTCGGCATGACCGGGCGCCACCGGCTGGGCGACGGCACCGTGATCACGGTGCCGATGAACGCGGCCTGGCTCGACACGTACGGCTGGTCGGTCGAGAACCGCGGCGTCGAGCCGGACATCGAGGCGCTGCGCACCCCGCTCGACTGGGCGGAGGGCCGGCACGCGGTTCTGGACGACGCGGTGCGGCTCGCCCTGGAGCTGCTGGAGGAGCAGCCGGCCGCGACCCCGCCGACGTACGACGCCGTACCGGACCTGCGCCGGCCGCCGCTTCCGCCGAGGTGAGGCGGGTGCCCCGGCTTCCGCCGCGGTGAGGCGGGTGCTCCGGCGGGCCCGCCTCGGCCGGGTGCACGGCCGGGGCCGCAGGGGGTGAGCACGCCGAAGGGGCGCACCCGGTCGTCCGGGAATGCGCCCCTTCGTGGTCGGACCGGCCGGAGCCGGCCCGGGCCTCGGCCCGTCAGCGGTCGAAGCGCTCGCGGGCCTGGTCGGCCGCGTCGTCCGCCCGGTCGCGGAGACCCGCCTTCCCGTCGCCCCGGTCGCCGGCGTCCTTGGCGCGGTCGCCGGCGTCCTTGGCGCGGTCGCCGGCGGCGTCCTTGCCCTTGTCCGACTTCTGCTTGGCCTGGTCGGCGAGTTCCTGCGCCTTGTCCTTGAACTGGTCTGCGATACCCATGCTGTTCACTCCTGTGGGATGCGTGGGGCCAGGGGGGACCGCCCCGCGGGGTGGCCTCGCCCAGCCTCGCACGACAGGACATACGACGCATTTTGATCATTGGTGCACGGTGGCGGCGGCTCAGTGGCGCGGGGCGCGTGCCTCCGTGTCGGCCGCTCCGCCGGCTCCCACCAGCCCCTTGGGAATGGAGTCGAGCCGGGGGGCGAACCGTTTCATCTCCCGGGCGCCGACGGTGCCGATGAGCGTCGGCAGGTAGCCGCGCACCGACTGCATGCCGCGCAGCCACCACTGGGCGTAGACGTGCGAGGAGCGCCGCTCGATGCCGGCCACGATCCGGTCGACCGCCGGGCCCAGCGGGTAGGTGCGGTTGGTGGGCCAGGGCAGCCGGCCGCGCAGCTCCCGCATCACCTCGTCCTGGTCGGCGCCGCGCACCATGTCGGTGTCGGTCCAGGAGAGGTAGCCGACGCCGACCCGCACACCCCGGTAGCCGACCTCGGCCCGCAGGCTGTGCGCGAACGCCTCGACACCCGACTTGGAGGCGCAGTACGCGCTCATCATGGGCGCGGGGGTGATCGCGGCGAGGGAAGCTATCTGGAGGAAGTACCCCCGGCTCTCCATCAGTACGGGCAGGAACGCCCGGCCGGTCACCGCGCTGCCGATCAGGTTGACCTCGATCACCCGCCGCCAGGCCACCGGGTCGGAGTCGACGAACGGGCCGCCGGTGGCGACCCCGGCGTTGGCGACGACCACGTCCACCTTGCCGAAGCGCGCCTTGACCTCCTGGGCGACGCGCGCCATCTCCTCGTGGTCGGTGACGTCCGCGTACCAGTGGCCGCTCTCCCCGTGGAGCCGCTCCGAGACCTGCTTCAGCTCTTCCGGCTCCAGGCCGACCAGGGCCAGCGTGGCGCCGCGCGCGGAGAGTTTGCGCGCGAGCAGCTCGCCCACGCCCCGGGCCGCTCCGGTGACGACGACGACCTGTCCTTCGAGGCTCCTACCGGCGCTCATGCGACATCCTCCTTCTCGGTCGTCGCGGTCCCGGTGAGGTGACCGGCGACGAGTTCGCGGATCTTGGCGGTGACGGCTTCGGGTGCTTCGAGCGGCGTCATGTGCCCCATCCCGGGCAATTCGGTGAGACCGAGGCACTCCGGCAGGGCGGCGGCGAGCGCACGGGCGTGCGCGGGCGGGGTCATCCGGTCCTCGCGGCCCACCAGCACCGCGGTCGGCACCCGCAACTCGGGCACGTTGAGGTCCAGATCGAGGTCGGAGAGCACATGGCCCCACGCGGTGCGGGCCTTGGCGGGGCAGGCGTGCACGATCCGCGCGCAGATCTCCACCCGCTCGGGCGGCGAAGCGGGGCCCATCGTGGCGTACTTGAGGAGCTTGCGGGTGACGGGCGTGACCGGCCCCAGCGGGAAGGGCGCCCCGAGGATCGCCCGGGTCCCCCGGGTACGGGCGGCCCCCTTCGGCAGCGGAAGGACCCGGGACTCCGCCGCCAGCCGCCCACTGCCGGTGCTGCACAGCAGGACGGCGGCGGCGTGCTCCCGGAAGCCGGGGCGGCGGGCTGCGGCCATCATCGTCATCCCGCCCATGGAGTGCCCCGCCAGCACCGCCTTGCGGCCGGGCGCGAGGGTGGCGGCGAGCACCGCTTCCAGGTCGTCGGCGAGGGCGTCCGTGCTGTGGCCGCCGGGGCCGACGTCGGGGCTCCCGCCGTGTCCGCGCTGGTCGTAGGCGATGACCCGGTGGTCGACGGCGAGGTCGGCGATCTGGGCGGCCCAGAAGCGGGTGCTGCAGGTCCAGCCGTGCGCGAGGACGACCGCGGGCGCCTCCTCGGGGCCGTGCAGTTCGACGTGGACGCGGGAGCCGTCGGCGGAGACGGCGAAGAGCGTCCGCGCCGGTACGGGGGCGGGGGTACCGGGATTCGGTCGTGCGCTCATCGGGTGGCCTCCTCGGTCACGGGCCGGTCCGGTCCGGCGTTCTTCGCGTGCGGTACTGCCCGGGGTGCTGCGTTCGGTGCCGCCGCGGGTTCCTGGGCCGCCTGCGGGGCCCCGCCGGGCGTCCAGGACCCGCCGGACCTCTGCGCGACCACCGTAGGCGGCCGGGCGGTCGCGGGGGCGCGGATCACGTCGTACTCCGCCAGATCGACTGACCTGGTGGCGCGGCGGAAGTCGGCTGTGGTACCCGGCCAGACGGTGGTGTTGCGGCCGTTCTCGTCCAGGTACCAGCTGGTGCAGCCGCCGGTGTTCCACACGGTGCGCTTCATCCGCTGCTGCACCCGGTCGTTCCAGCCGTCCACCGCGGCCGGCCGGGCGGCGAGCGCGGTGCCGGCACCGAGGACCTTCAACTGCCGCAGGTAGTCGGCCATGTAGTTCAGCTGGGACTCGATCATGAGGATCATCGAGGAGTTCCCGAGCCCGGTGTTGGGGCCGATGATGGTCATCCAGTTGGGGAAGCCGGCGGCGGTCGCGCCGCGCAGCGAGCGCATGCCGCCCTTCCAGGTCTCGGCGAGGGTGGTGCCGTCGGCGCCGACGACCCGTTCGGCGATCGGCATGTCGGTGACGTGGAAGCCGGTGCCGAAGACGATCGCGTCGGCCTCGGTCTCCGTACCGTCCGACGCGACCAGCGTCGATCCGCGCACCTCGGCGAGGCCGGAGGCGACCACGTCGACATTGGGCCGGGCGAGCGCCGGGTAGTAGGTGCTGGAGAGCAGGATGCGCTTGCACCCGATGCGGTACGAAGGGGTCAGCTTGGCGCGGAGCGCCGGGTCCTTGATCGCCCGGGCCATGCCGGCCTTGGCTATCGACTCGATCAGGCCGAGGCCGTCGGGGTACTTCGTGAAGGCGCTGACCTGCAGCTCCCTTATGCCCCAGAGCAGTCCGCGCCGTGCGGTGCCGGTGACCGGGACGGTGCGGTGCAGCCACCGCTCCGCCTTGCCGATGGCCCGGTCGGCGCGCGGCATCACCCAGGGCGGGGTGCGCTGGAAGAGCGTCAGCCTGCCCACCCGGGGCTGGATGGCGGGCACGATCTGGATGGCGGAGGCACCGGTGCCGATCATCGCGACGCGCTTGCCGGTCAGGTCGTAGTCGTGGTTCCAGCGGGCGGAGTGGAAGACCTCGCCCGGGAAGGTGTCGAGCCCGGGGACGTCCGGCATCTTCGGGTCGGAGAGCGGTCCGGTCGCGGAGACGACGACGTCCGCGACGATCGTCGAGCCGTTGGCCGTCTCGATGACCCAGTTGAACGCCTCGGTGTCCCAACGCATCACGGTGACTTCGTGGTTGAGCCTCAGGTGCGGACGGATGCCGAAGGTGTCGGCCACCCGCTCCAGGTACGCACGTATGTGCTCCTGGCCGGAGAAGGTGCGCGGCCACTCGGAGTTGGGGGCGAAGGAGAAGGAGTAGAGGTGCGAGGGCACGTCGCAGGCGCACCCGGGGTACGTGTTGTCGCGCCAGGTACCCCCCACCGAGCCGGCCCGCTCCAGGACGACGAAGTCGGTGATGCCCTCGCGGCGCAGCCGGACCGCGGCCCCGAGGCCCCCGAATCCGGATCCGATCACCGCCACCCGTACGTGCTCGTGCTGGGCCATGCTGCCGCCTCCCCGAGGTACGCCATTCGACGCTGCCAGCAATCACTGGCACCTTTCGGAGGGTAGAGCAGCCCCGTACCGATGGGTAGAGGGCGGGACAAGGAAGTTACCGGCGGTACGACATAAGGTTCGCTCTGTGGCCGAAGGACATGAGCAACGCGAATACCGCATGGAGGAGCTGGCCGAGGAGGCCGGCATCACCGTGCGGACCCTGCGCTTCTACCGCGAGCGCGGACTCATCCCGCCGCCCCGCCGCGAGGGACGCATCACCTGGTACGACAGCCACCACCTGGCACGACTGCGCACCATCACCGGCCTGTTGGAGCGCGGCCACACCCTCAACGGCATCGCCGACCTCGCCGCGACCTTCGACAGCGGACGCGATGTCGCCGAGGTCCTCGGCCTCGGCGAGCCCACCGAGGAGACCCCGGTCCGGCTGACTCCGGAACAGCTCGCCGACTATTTCGAGGGCGAAGTCACACCGGAGAACCTCGCCACCGCCCTCGACCTCGGCTACCTCGCCACCGACGGCGACGAGATCGTCCACATCAGCCGTCGCCTGTTGGAGGTATCCGCGGAACTGGTGCGCGAAGGCGTCCCGCTCGCCACCGTCCTCTCCACCGGCCGCCGCATCCGCGAGCACGCCGAGTCGCTGGCCGAGATCTTCGTCCGCGTCATCCAGGTGCACGCGGCGGACAGCCCGATCGACAAACTCCGCCCACTGGCCCGCGCCGTGGTGGACGCGGAGCTCTCGATGGCCCTGGACCGGCGGCTGCGCGAGAGCGACGAGGGCGGGCCGGGGGCGGGCGCAACCCCGGAGTAGGCGCTCCGGGACCGCGCCCGGGGTGTGGGGCGCCAACCGGATCACGCCCACGCGGGCTGCGGCGCGGACCTGTTGACCGTCCGAGCCGATCGCGACCCGCGGCGGCCCGTTCCCTCACCCACCTACCGAGACGCGCGCCGCTCCACGAGATGCTGGACACGCAGCCGCTGCGTGCGGTGCGGGGAGCGAGCCGATCTCCTCGGATGCCACGAAGCGGAACTCCGCGCTCTCGTCCGTGCCGCCCGACACCCTCCGCGCGCAGGGCGCGCGGCGCCCCCACAGCGATGGTGAGCGCACTCCGCCCCTACCGCTCGTACGTCACCGTCACCGGCGCGTGGTCGCTCCACCGCTCGGGGTGGGTCGCCGCCCGCTCGACCCAGGCCTTGACGGCGCGGGCCGCGAGGCCGGGCGTCGCCACCTGGTAGTCGATCCGCCATCCCGCGTCGTTGTCGAAGGCGCGGCCACGGTAGGACCACCAGGAGTACGGCCCCTCCTGGTCCGGGTGGAGGGCGCGCACCACGTCCACGTACGCGGCCTCCTCGAAGACCCGGGTCAGCCACTCCCGCTCCTCGGGGAGGAAGCCGGAGTTCTTCCGGTTCGACTTCCAGTTCTTGAGGTCGGCTTCCCGGTGCGCGATGTTCCAGTCGCCGCAGACGACGACCTCGCGCCCCCCGGCGGCAGCCCGCTCCTTCAGCCCCACCAGGTACGGGAGGAAGACCGCCATGAAGCGCTCCTTCTCGTCCTGCCGCTCGGTGCCGACCTCGCCCGAGGGCAGGTACAGGCTGGCGACGGTGACACCCGGGAGGTCGATCTCGGCGTACCGGCCGCTGAGGTCGAACTCCTCGCCGCCCTCGGCCGCGAACCCGCCGAAGCCGATCTGTACGCGCTCCGGCGCACGCCGCGAGTAGAGGGAGACGCCCGCGCGCCCCTTGGCGGCGGCCGGGGCGTGCACGACGTGCCAGCCCTCGGGATCGCGTACCTCCTCGGGGAGCTGGGCCGCCTCGGCCCGCACCTCCTGGAGGCAGACGACGTCGGCCGCCGTCCCGGCGAGCCAGGGGACGAAGCCCTTCTTCGCGGCGGCACGGAGCCCATTCACGTTGACACTGGTGACGGTAAGCACCCGGGAACAGTACCCAAGGGCGGGGGCGCACATATGTACGCTTACCTGCGTGAATATCCAGCGCCGGTCGTACGACCACCCTGACGCCGTCAAGCTCGACGAACAGGTACAGCTCGAGTACGTGGAGCGGTACCAGGACGGCGGCGACGCCACCTTCCTCGACCCGACCATGTTCGAGCCGCCCCACGGCCTGTACCTCCTCGCCTACGACGAGCGGGAGCGCCCGGTGGCGACCGGTGGCTGGCGTGCCATGGAGCAGAACGAAGAGGGCTACTCCGACGGCGACGCCGAACTCAAGCGGATGTTCGTGGTACCCGAGGGACGTGGCCAGGGACTCGCCCGCCGGATACTCGGCCTGCTGGAGGAGGACGCCCGCGCCGCCGGCCGTACGCGCATGGTCCTGGAGACCGGCGACAAGCAGCCGGAGGCCATCGGGCTGTACACGTCGAGCGGCTACACGGTCTGCGAGAAGTTCGGCCACTACCGGACGTACGAGAACAGCATCTGCATGGCCAAGCCGCTCCAGGAGTCCTGACCCCCGCGTCCGCCACCCCGCCCGGGTCGCCCCGGCTCCCGGCCTCCGGGCCCTTTGCCGCGCGGCTGGAACGGACGGTCCGGCAGGAGCACCCGCTCCGGCTTGCCGGGGTCGCGGACCACCCGGATCCCCCCGATGCCGTCCGGTCCCGCCTCCGGGACGAGGACGTCGTCGTTCACCCCCGCGACGGTGACCGGCAGACCGGGCACGTCCGGTGCGGGAGAGGGGCCTCACGGGAGAAACAGGAGAGGGCCGCGCGATGTGACGTTCCCCGCCGCGAAGGGCTTCACCCGGCAGATGGCTGGGTGAGGGTCTTGACCCGGCGCAGGGTGGGGGTGGTCTCCGCCGTCACCACTCCCGGCAGCCCGGCGAGCTTCTCCCCGACGAACGCGTACAGGTCGGCGGTGGTGCGGCAGAGCACCGAGACGACGAGGTTGGTCCGTCCGGTGACCGCGCCCGCGAAGCGCACTTCGGGGTGGCCGGCCACCAGCCGGCCCGCCCCGACCAGGTCGCGCGGGGTGAC
This sequence comes from Streptomyces sp. AM 2-1-1, assembly GCF_029167645.1. Lineage (NCBI taxonomy): Bacteria > Bacillati > Actinomycetota > Actinomycetes > Kitasatosporales > Streptomycetaceae > Streptomyces > Streptomyces sp. AM 2-1-1. The sequence continues at coordinate 2,915,513 of NZ_CP119147.1, forward strand.
GGTGAGCCAGCACAGGGCCTCGACGCCCCGTCCCAGCGGTACGTGGTCGTACTCGACGGCGAAGTACAGCACACCGGTGGAGCGCAGCCGGTCCAGGCGCCGTGCGACGGACGCCTCCGACTGTCCGGTGACCGTCTGGAGCTCGGTGAGGGGTGCCCGGCCGTCCCGGGCGAGCGCCGTGAGCATGGTCTCGTCGGCCGCGTCGAGTACCACCGCCGCCGAGGACGGGGCGGGCGAGGCGGTACGCAGTGCCAGCTCCTCCTCCGCGTCGAGCGCGCTGATCTTCCTCAGCCAGCCGAGGGTGTTGCCGTAGTAGGAGTGCAGCACGCAGTGGGCGGTGACAGAGGTCACCTGCGGGGTGCGCTGGATGCGTTCCAGGAAGAGTTCGTCGCGCTCCCGCTCGCTCCGGGGGCGGATCGCGCAGACGACTTCGGCGCCGCCCGCCACCAGGTCGATGTAGTGGGTGTCGGGCCGCCGGGCGAGCGCGGCGGCCAGCGACGGCGCCGCGTCGTGCGCGCAGCCGAGCCGGACGATCCAGCCCGTCCGGCCGAGGCGGCTCTCGTCCACCATGCCGACCACCCGCAGCCCCGCCGTGGCCCGCAGCCGCCGGAACCGGCGGGCGACGGTCTGGTCGGAGACCCCGAGCACCTGGGCGATCCGGCTGAACGGTGTACGTCCGTCGAGTTCGAGCGCCTGCAGCAGCTTGAGGTCCAGGGTGTCGAGCAGGTGGGGCTCCACGTGATTCTCCCGGTCGGTCCGAGGGCCCGGGCGAGGGCCGTCCGGCCCGACCGTACAGAAGTCGGCGACGAAGTCGCCACGGGAAACCCGTCGGCGCGAGGGGCGCCGAACAATAACGGCGGACCGCTCGGAAATGAATCACGGCGCCCCGGAAAGCTTCGCACCCCCCGGGGAATTCGGGCAAGCACATCAGCGCCGGGAAAGGAAATCCGACACCGCACGCCGACTCAGGACGCACATCCCTCGCTCCGGAGGGTGGGGGATGACTCCTCAGGGACATCACCGCAGTTCGCAGCCGTTGCCCACCCTGTCGAGTTCCCCTGCGCAGTGCGCGGTGAGCGCATGTCCGGCCCCCCGGGACCGGACATGCGCGATTTCGAGAGAGCACTTCCGGCCCGACGGGAAGGCGACGGGAACGCAATTTAACTATGCGTTTCCCCTTGCTTCCCTATGTGGCGCGGGGCCATTACGTTCGCCACTCATCGGTCCAGCGCATCCGCTCCGGACCGTCCGAACGAGATGCGGGTGGTCGGAAATGAGCCGAGGAACTGTTCTGGTCGTCGGTGGCGGTATCGGCGGCCTCTCCACCGCCGTCGCGCTGCGGGAGGCGGGGTACGACGTCGACGTCGTGGAACTGCACGAGGATCTGCACTCCTCGGTGTACGGCGTCGGCATCATCCAGCCGGTGAACGCATTGCGGGCCCTCGACGCGATCGGCTGCGCGGAGGCGTGCCTCGGCGTGGGGTACGCGACCACCGCGTGGGGCCAGGTCCACGACGTGGCCGGCAACCTGGTCCGGGAGATGCCGGGGGCGCGCATCGCCGGCTCCGAGCTGCCGCCCATGAACGGGCTCGCCCGTCCGCAGCTGCACCGCATCCTCACCGAGCGGGCCCGGGGCGCCGGCGTGACGATCGAGTACGCCAAGACCTTCACGGAACTCGTCAACGGCCCCGGGGGCGTCGACGTGACGTACACGGACGGTACGAGCGGCCGGGTGGACTTCGTGGTCGGCGCGGACGGGGTGTACTCGAAGGTCCGCCCGTACGTCCTTGCCGAGGACCTGACACCGGTCTACATCGGGCAGTCCGCGTTCCGCCTCAACATCCCCCGCATACCGGAGATCGACCGCATCATCCTCCAGCACGGGCCCACCGGCATGGCCGGCTTTGTGCCGATCGGGCCCGAGATGGCGTACTTCTTCTTCAACACCGTGTGGGAGGAGGGGCAGCGACTGGAGCAGAACCGGATGGACCACGTCCTGCGGGAGCTGCTCGCCCCGTTCGGCGGGTTGGCCGGCCGGGTCCGCGACGAGTTCGTCACCGACCCCTCCGCCATCGTGTTCCGCCCGGAGGAGTGGCTCATCGCCCCCGCCCCCTGGCACCGGGACCGGATCGTCCTCATCGGTGACGCCGTCCACGCGGTCACCCCGCACCTGGGGCAGGGCGCCGCGCAGGCCATCGAGGACGGCGTCGTACTCGCCCAGTGCCTCGCGGCCGGCTCCTCCCCGCAGGAGGCGTTCGAGCGGTACACCGAGCGCCGCTACGAGCGCTGCAAGCTCGTCGTGGAGTCCTCGGTCGCCATCGGTGAATGGGAGATCGACCCCACCGGCAAGGAGGACTTCGACCACGCCGGCCTCACCCAGCACGTGCTGGAGACGATGGTCCAGCCCTTCTGATCCCCCGGCGCGCACCGGACTGGCCGTCTCCCCACTCGCCGCCCCGACTCCCCACGCCAAGGGCTCTGCGGCCGGTCCGGCCGAGGCGACGCGCCGCGGCCGGGCCGGCCGCCAGCAGCAGCCGCCGCCCACCGTGGCGGCAGGACCGAGACGGCGGCAGCGCCGACGCACGGACCGCGCCGAATCCGTGGGCCGGGGCCGGTCTCAGGACGCCGGGGTCGTGCACACCTCGGCGCCGAGACGCGGCCCCCGTTCCGCTCGACCGTGCCAGGGTGACGCGGGCTCCGTCCGGTCCCCCCGGCTCGGCGGCGGGGGACGCCTCTCAGCCGCGTCGCGCCCGGGCGAGTTCGCCGCGCCCGTGGATCCGGCCCCGTCGCTCGGCGGCCCGCAGGAACACCACCGTCGCGACGGAGCACACCAGAATGGCGAAGATGCCGGCCTCCGGGCCGAAGCTCCCGCCGGACAGCAGGTGGGGGCCGCTGGTGGAAGCGTCCAGCAGGCCGCCGGTCCCGCTCCCGGAACCCGAGACGGCGGTGCCGAAGATGCCCTGCTCCGCCATGTTCCAGCCCAGGTGCACGCCGATCACCGGCCACAGCGAGCGGGTGGCGGCGTAGAGCGCGCCGAACATCAGCCCGGCCTCGACGGCGATGGCCAGCGCGCCCCAGAGCGTCGCGTTCTCGTTGACCAGGTGCAGGGTGCCGAAGGCGAGCCCCGAGACGATGACCGCCCCGTACGTCCCTGCCTTCTCCTCCAGTATCCGGAACAGCGCGCCCCGGAAAGCCAGTTCCTCGGTGACCGCCACGCAGCTCATCAGCCCCAGGGTGGTCAGCGAGCCGCCGATCGAACCCCACCCCCGGACGTGGTAGCCGCCCGAGAGGGCGACCGCCGCGATCGTGACGGCGAAGAGGCCCAGTCCGAGCAGGGCCCCCCGGCACAGCTCCGGCCGCGCCTTGGCGAGGGTGAGTTCCTGCGGTCTGCGGCCTTCCAGGCGGCGCACCAGTCCGGCGTACACGGCCAGCGCCGCGACGCCCGTCGCCACCCCGGCGATCAGGGCGGTCCACGCGGTCGCGTCGGCGGCGTGGTTGATCCCGGCGGCGATCGCGTTGACGGCCAGCAGGGTCACGAAGAACACCGGCAGGCGCACCCAGGGGGAGGCCGCCCACCGGGCGACCGGGCGGGAGGGGTTCGGGGTGGGACGGCTGTCACCGTCGGCCGGCGCCGCCGGGCGGGGATGGGGGAACGACATGGTTTGCTCCTCAAGTTCCCGCTCTCCGCGGGCGGTTCGCACCTTCGATGCCGGAAAGGTACGGGCCTTGGCTCCGGCGGATCGTCACCATGGGGTGGGCACTTTCCCCCGGCGCCGGTCCCCCGGGCGAGCTACCGGACTGTCCCCCGTGGGGGGATGCCGCCCGCGTCACCAGGCGCTACGTTCGCCGTAGGAGGCCGTCCGCTCCCCGTGCGGGGGCGCGGAGGGCGGGCTGCCCGACGGAGGCGCGGAACGTCGGCCGACCGGTGAACGCGGTACGCCTCACGCTCCGTTCGCCACCGGACCGGTCGCTCCGGCCCCGGACTTACCGGATCATGGACGGTGCATGGAAGACCGAGCAGCTCACGACCCCAGGGCCACGGCATGCCCCGAGCCGGTGGGCCCCGCCCTCCGCCCGGGCCGACCGTCGGCCCGCCCGTCCGCGGCGCCTGCCTCGCGCGGCGCGCACCCCGCGCCCCCCGGCCCCCCGGCCGATCCGCTCGCCGGGCTCCGTCGCCTCGCGCGGTGGTGGGCCTCCCGACCTGTCGGCACCCGGGACCGCGCGTTCGCCCTCGTCTTCACCGCGCTGTCGTTCGCGCCGCCGCTGTCGGGGATCGGGGCGCGGTTCGGGGACCTCCCCACCCACGGAGTCTCGCTCACCGGGGTGCTGCTGACGCTCGGTCAGACGCTGCCACTCGCGGTTCGGACCCGGTGGCCGGCCGCCTGCCTCGCGGTGACGGGCATCTCGTTCGCGGTCCACGAGTCCCTGGGCTGCCCGCCGACCTTCGGCAGTGTGGGGCTGTACCTCGCGCTCTACTCGGCGGGCGCCCACGGGGGAAGCCTGCGCAGGTCCGTCGCGCTGGTGGCGACGGGCGGCTACGTGATCTTCTGCGTCGTCCTGCACGCCCTGGGATCGCCCGCGGGGCCGGCCGACTTCCTCCTCTACTACGCGGTCCTGGCGGTGTTGTGGGGCCTGGGCCTCCTGGTCCGTGAGCGGCGGGCGCACGAGGCCGAGCGGCGGCGGCTCACCGCCCAGGCGTCCGTCGCCCAGGAACGCAGTCGCCTGGCGCGGGAGTTGCACGACGTGGTGACCCACCACGTGACCGCGATGGTGGTGCAGGCCGGCGCGGCGAAGTACCTCACCGGGGCGCCCGAGCGTCTCGACGACGCCCTCGACGCCATCAACGGCACCGGCCGCCGCGCCTTGGCCGAACTGCGGTTCCTGCTCGGCGTGCTGGAGGCGACCGGAGAGTCGGGGGACCGGGAGCGGACGCCGATGCCGGGCCGGGTGTCCGACCTGGTGGAGCAGACGCGCGCGGGTGGCCAGCCGGTCGAACTCGCCGAGGAGGGGGAACAACCGGAGATGGCCGTGGCAGCTCGGCTCACCGCCTATCGCGTGGTGCAGGAATCCCTGACGAACGCCGTGAAGTACGCCGCGGGCCGGCAGACCCGCGTACGGGTGACGCACGGCCCCGGCTGGACGGAGGTCGAGGTGATGACCGCGGGTGCCCCCGGCGGTGCGCCCCGCCCCGCCGGCCCGCATGCGTCGGGCGGCCGGGGTCTGGCCGGACTGCGGGAGCGGGTGGAGATGCTGGGGGGCGAGTTCGCGGCGGGCCCCGCCCCGGACGGCGGGTTCCGGGTGTCCGCGCGCATCCCCGCGGGAGGTGCCGCATGAGCGGCGAGCCCACGACGATCAAGGTGCTGGTCTGCGACGACCAGGCTCTCGTACGCGCCGGCTTCACCACGATCTTCTCCGCGCAGCCGGACATGGAGGTCGTCGGCGAGGCCGCGGACGGGAGGGCGGCGATCCGCCGGGCGCAGGAGCTGGAACCGGACGTCGTCGTCATGGACATCCGTATGCCACTGCTCGACGGCATCGAGGCCACCCGTCACCTGGCGGGCCCCGACGTCCTCAGCCCGGCCAAGATCCTGGTCGTCACGACCTTCAACGTCGACGAGTACGTGTACGAGGCCCTGCGCGCCGGCGCCAGTGGCTTCCTGCTGAAAGACGCGGCACCGCCCGAACTGATCAACGCCGTACGCACCGTCGCCCGAGGCGAGTCCCTCCTCTCCCCGGTCGTCACCCGCACCCTGATCGGCCACTTCGCCGAACGGCTGCGCCCGGCCGGGGCGCCCGCCTCCCCCGAACGCGACCGTCTCACCGTGCTCACCCCCCGCGAACGCGAGGTCTTCCTCCTCATCAGCGAAGGGCTGTCGAACGCCGAGATCGCCGGCGAACTGGTCCTCAGCCCCGAGACCGTGAAGACCTACGTCTCCCGCATCCTCACCAAGCTGGGCCTCCGCGACCGGGTGCAGGCGGTGGTCCTGGCGTACCGGGCGGGCATCGCGACGGGAGGCGGCGACCGGTCGTGACGCGAAGGTGGTCCACACGCCGGCCGCAGCGACAGTCCGGCCGGGCGGCCGGCCGGAGCCGGCCCGGGTACCCGCCGACCTTGCTCCGGCGGTGACGGCCGTCCCAACCGACCACGCGCGTCGGCGTCACCGTGCGGGGACGGGGTACGGAGTCCCCGTCGTACGCGTACGGCGGCGGGTCCCACACGCCGGCGGACCCCGTGAACGCCAAGATCCCGCCCGGTCTTCCGACCGGACGGGATCTCGTGACGTTCCCGAGAGCTACTCGCGAACTGTCGTCTGTGGACCTGTGGGGATTTGAACCCCAGACCCCCTCGATGCGAACGAGGTGCGCTACCAGACTGCGCCACAGGCCCTTGCGACGAGTGAAACTCTAGCACCCTCCAGGGGGTGCTTGGAAATCCGTTCCCCCCTGGTCAGGGGCGCCGGGTCCGTCGGACCTTCCGCGGCCGTCACTCGTTGGCGGCACGCGGTCGGTCCTCCTCGTCGTCGTACTGGTCGAAGAGAGGGGTACGGCCCCGGTCCCGGGTGCGGCGGGCGTCGGCGCGGTGGCGCGGCGCCCGGTCGGCGTCGGGGACGTCCGGCTCCGGCGGTGCGGGCTCGACGGTGCTGGAGCGGGCGGCGCTCCACGTCTCCGGGTCGTTGACCTCGACGCCGCCGGAGGCGCGCGGGGCGACCGGGGCGGTGACGTAGGTCGGCAGCGGGACGGGGACGGGCTCCCAGCTGTCGCCCTGGACCCGGCCGCGGTCGCGCTGCTGGTCCACCCACTCCGCGTGGTCCGTCTGCTCGACGAGCGCCCGGCGGCCGGCCTCCTGCGGGGAGACGGTCGGCACGGGTACCGGATCGGCGGGGTGCGCTTCGGGCTCCTCGTCGGGCTCGACCGCGGGGGCCGCCGCCTGCTGGTGCCGGCGGGGGCGGTTCTCGCGCAGGCGCTGCGCCGCGTCCTCGGCCCGGCGGCGGTCCATGGTGAAGGCGAACCGCCGTCGCTCCTGGGCCCGCAGGTGCACGATGTACGCGCTCAGCATCACCGCGGGCGCGGCGGGCGCCCAGAGGAAGCCGAGGCCCCCGACCGCCGCGACGACCGCGCCGCAGGTGAAGACGAGGAAGAGGACGATGGTGGTGCGCCGGCGCCGGGCAAGGACCTGGGAGCGCTGGGCGCGACGGACGCGCTCGGCGTCCTCCGCTCCGGCTCGGCCGCGTCGCATCGCGGACGCCCCCGGCGCCGCGCGCTGCTCCGGGGCTCTTCCGGCGGGCGGGCGCTGCGCCGGCGTACGGGCCCGGGGGTCACCCCGGTCGGGCGCCGGGTGCTCCACCGCCGGGCGTCCGGCGGCGCGCTCGGGAGCGTGCGCCGGATCGAGGATCCGGGCTTCGGTGTGCGCTCCGGGCGCGGCGAAGGCCCGGACGTCGACGGAGTCCATTCGATCCGTCTCGGCGTCCGGGGATACGGTCGGCTCCGCCTCCTCGGCGTCACGCTCCCGCAACTCCTTGGCGTAACGACGCTCCATCGCCGCCCGTCCGGACAGCAACCGGATGGCGGTGCTGAAGCGTTCCGTCGGACGGGCTTCGTTGAGTTCGTCCTGCCTTCGGAGCCACATCGGCACCAAGTAGGCGGCCCAGGCCCCGACGATGACTGCGTAGATCAGGCCGCTGCTGCTCACGCTCACACCGTAGAGGGGTTTGCGCGGCGGCATCGGCCAATTGCCACGGTGTGTCGCACGATCAGGCTGATATCACGGGCCTTTTCTGTGATTGTTCAGACCAACGAGTGACGCCGCCGGTGCTTAATGCGACGACAAGGCGCTTATTTCGAACACGCATTTGATTTATTCGGGTGAGGGGCGCGTCCCCGGTCTCGCCCGGTGCCAGCGCCGGAGCAGCCCGTCCGCCGCCTCCTCCGACGTGAGCGCGTAGATGAGGTGGTCCCGCCAGGCCCCGTCGATGTGCAGATAACGGGGCCTCAGCCCTTCTTCGCGGAATCCGAGTTTCTCCACGACCCGCCGGCTCGGCCGGTTCTCGGGGCGAATGCAGATCTCGATGCGGTGCAGCCCGACCCGGCGGAAGCAGTGGTCGGTGGCGAGGGCCACGGCGGTGGGCATGACGCCCCGGCCGGCCACCTCCCGGTCGACCCAGTAGCCGATGTGCGCCGAGCACATGGAGCCCCAGGTGATGCCCGCGACGGTCAACTGGCCGACGAGACGCCCCTCGTACTCGATGGCGAACGGCAGAATCCGGCCGGCCCTCGCCTCGGTGCGCAGGTGACGGACCATCTGCCGGTAGGTGGGCCGGCGGATCACCGGGCCGCCGGGGACGGGCGGCGGGACGGTGGCCTCCCACGGGCGGAGCCACTCGCGGTTGCGGCGGTTGACCTCGCGCCAGACGTTCTGGTCCCGCAGGCGTATCGGCCGCAGGGTCACCTCACCGTCCTTCAGGAGAACCGGCCAGAGGGGCGCGTTCAGGACGGGCTCCCGGGCCGGGGGTGGTCGCCGCCGCGCAGCTGGTCGACCGCGTGCACCAGGATCCGGCCGAGGACCGCGAGCCCGTCGCGCACGCCGCCCGTCGAACCGGGCAGGTTCACGATCAGCGTGCGCCCCGCGACCCCGGCGAGCCCTCGTGAGAGCGCCGCGGTCGGCACCGCGGCGCGGTTCTCGGCGCGGATCGCCTCGGGGATGCCGGGCACCTCGTGGTCCACCACCCGCCGGGTCATCTCCGGGGTGAGGTCGGTGGGCGAGATGCCGGTGCCGCCGGTGGTCAGGATGACGTCGTAGCCGGTGGAGACCCCGGCGCGGAGCGAGAGCTCGACCGGCTCGCCGTCCGGCACGACGAGCGGGCCGTCCGTCGCGAAGCCGAGGGCGGTGAGGCCGTCGACGAGGATCGGGCCGCCCTTGTCGGCGTAGACCCCGGCGGCCGCCCGGTTGGAGGCCGTGACGACGAGAGCGGTGTACGGGGCCGGGGGCTCTCCGGGACCGGAGGGGGCGCTCACGCGTCCGCCCCCGACCGCGCCGGGCGCTCCCAGTCGCCCGACGTGCCGCCGGACTTGGCCTCCACCCGCACGTCGGTGATGACCGCGGCCTTGTCGACCGCCTTCACCATGTCGATCACGGTGAGCGCGGCCACCGAGACCGCCGTCAGCGCCTCCATCTCGACCCCGGTGCGGTCCGTCGTCCGTACCCTGGCGCTGATCTCGACGGCGTCGTCGGCCACGCTCAGATCGACCTCGACGCCGGAGACGGCGAGCGGGTGGCATAGCGGGATGAGGTCGGGGGTGCGTTTGGCCCCCATGATCCCGGCGATACGGGCGGTGGCGAGGGCGTCGCCCTTGGGGACTCCCCCGCCCCGCAGCAGCTCGATCACCCGCGGCGACACGAGCACCCGGCCGCTGGCCCGGGCGACGCGCGCCGTGACGTCCTTCGCCGACACGTCGACCATGCGGGCCGCGCCCGACTCGTCGATGTGCGTCAGCCTGTTCTGCGTACTCAACTCACTCCGCCTAGCGGTAGGGCGCCGTTCGCCCGCCCGCCCCGCACCGGAGTGCGGGCCGGGGGTCCGGGGTACGTCCCCCGGTGAGGCAGCGGCAGACACCGTACCGCCACGGCGGCGGTCTCAGCGGAGCAGGACCACTTCGACGTCCGCGCCGGGCTCGACCGAGGTGGTGTCCTCGTCCACCACGATCAGCGCGTCCGCCCGTGCCAGGGCGCCGATCAGGTGGGAGCCGGACCCGCCCACCGGGACGACGGTGCCCGACGCCTCGTCGTAGGTACCGCGCAGGAACTGGCGCTTGCCCGGCGGGGAGGAGAGCGCACCGGTGGTGGTGAGAGCGGCGCGGACGGTGGGCCGGCGCACCTCGTCGAGGCCCATCAGCGCGCGGATCGCCGGTCGGACGAAGAGCTCGAAGGAGACGTAGGCGGAGACCGGGTTGCCCGGCAGCGCGAGCAACGGGGTGTGCTCGGGGCCGATGGAGCCGAACCCCTGCGGCTTGCCGGGCTGCATGGCGAGGGTGCGGAAGTCGACGCCGCCGCCCGCCTCGTCCTCGTCGCCGACCGAGGAGAGCGCCTCCTTGACGACGTCGTACGCGCCGACGCTGACGCCTCCGGTGGTGACCACCAGGTCGGCCCGGATCAGCTGGTCCTCGATGGTGGCGCGAAGGGTCTCGGCGTCGTCGGTGACCGCGCCGACGCGGTAGGCGAGGGCGCCCGCGTCGCGGGCGGCCGCGGTCAGCGCGAAGCTGTTCGAGTCGTAGATCTGACCGCCGGTCAGCTCCTCGCCCGGCTGGACGAGTTCGCTGCCGGTGGAGACGACGACCACCCGGGGCCGGGGGCGCACCGTGACCGTGGCGCGGCCGATCGCGGCGAGCAGGCCGATCTGCGGCGGGCCGACGACCGATCCGGCCGCGAGCGCCAGGTCGCCCGGCTTCACGTCGCTGCCCCGGGCCCGCACGTGGGCGCGGGCCGCCGCGGCGCGGTGGACCCTGACCTCGCCGCCCGCGGCCTGGGGAGCGTCCCGGTGGGCGCGCATGGTGGCGGCGGGGCCCTCGCCGGTGCCGCCGTCCGTCCACTCGACGGGGACCACCGTCTCGGCGCCCGGGGGCAGCGGGGCGCCGGTCATGATGCGGGCCGCCTGTCCGGGGCCGACCGCTGCGCCGCCGGGGAGCCCGTCGCTGCCGGCCGCCACGTCGCCGACGACGGTCAGCACCGCGGGGAACTCCTCGCTCGCCCCGGTGATGTCGGCGACCCGGACCGCGTAGCCGTCCATGGAGCTGTTGTCGAAGGGTGGCAGCGCGATCCCCACCACGACGTCCTCGACGAGGACGCACCCCTGGGCGTCGGCGAGTTGCAGCTCGATGGGTTCGAGCGGCTTCACCGCGCCCAGGATGTCGTCGAGGTGTTCGTCGACGGACCAGATCGTGCTGCTCAAGGTGCTACATCTCCTCGGTGACGTAACGGCGGAGCCAGGTGCGGAAGTCCGGTCCGAGGTCCTCGCGTTCGCACGCGAGCCGGACGATGGCCCGCAGGTAGTCGCCCCGGTCGCCGGTGTCGTAGCGGCGCCCCTTGAAGACGACGCCGTGGACGGGACCGCCGATCTTCTCGTCGGCGGCGAGCAGTTGGAGGGCGTCGGTGAGCTGGATCTCGCCGCCGCGGCCCGGCTCGGTCCGTCGCAGTATGCCGAAGACGGACGGGTCGAGGACGTACCGGCCGATGACGGCCAGGTTGCTGGGCGCGTCGGACGGCTCGGGCTTCTCCACCAGGCCGGTGACGCGCACGACGCCCTCCTCGGCGGTGTCCGTCACGGCGGCGCAGCCGTAGAGGTGGATCTGTGCCGGGTCGACCTCCATCAGCGCGATGACGCTGCCGCCCTCGCGCTCCTGGATCTCCACCATCCGGGCCAGCAGCGCGTCGCGCGGGTCGATCAGGTCGTCGCCGAGGAGGACCGCGAACGGCTGGTCACCGACGTGCGGGGCGGCGCACAGCACGGCGTGGCCGAGGCCGCGGGGGTCGCCCTGGCGGACGTAGTGCATGGTGGCGAGGTCGCTGGACTCCTGCACCCGCTGGAGGCGCTCTCCGTCGCCCTTGCGGGTGAGCGCGGATTCCAGCTCGTAGTTCCGGTCGAAGTGGTCCTCCAGCGGGCGCTTGTTGCGCCCGGTGATCATCAGTACGTCGGAGAGGCCCGCCGCGACGGCCTCTTCGACGACGTACTGGATGGCCGGCTTGTCGACGACGGGCAGCATCTCCTTGGGAGTGGCCTTCGTAGCCGGCAGGAAGCGGGTTCCGAGACCTGCGGCCGGGATGACGGCCTTGCTGATCCTGGGTGTCGACTCAGTCATGCGCAGAACGATAACGGGTGGACACGGACGAACGAGGACTCCCTGCTTAACTTTGTACGCATATGCGCCCATATGAGAAGAGTGTGAGCTTCCTGTGACCCCCCATCAGGCCGACGACCCGGCCGCCACACCGTCCCGCAAGGCGGAGCTGCGGCGCGAACTCCTCGCCGCGCGGGCCGCTCTGACCCCGGCTGAGCTGACGGAATCCGCCGCCGCGCTGGCACGGACCGCGCTCACGCTGCCCGCTCTCGCCGGCGCCCGGACCGTCGCCGCCTACGTGTCGGTGGGGCGCGAGCCGGGAACCCGGGCGCTGCTCGACGCGCTGCGCGCCCGGGGTGCACGGGTCCTGCTGCCGGTCCTGCTGCCCGACAACGACCTCGACTGGGCGGTGTACGAGGGCCCGGACCGCCTGGCGAAGGCGGGGCGCGGGCTGCTCGAACCCGACGGCACCCGCCTCGGCCCCGGGGCCGTCCTGGACGCCGACGCGGTCCTGCTCCCCGGCCTCGCCGCCGACGCGCGCGGCATGCGGCTCGGCCGGGGCGGCGGCAGCTACGACCGGGTGCTCGCCCGGCTCGCCGACGCCGGGGCCCGCCCCGCACTCGTGGTGCTGCTGTACGGCCACGAGGTGGTCGAGCGGGTCCCGGCGGAACCGCACGACCACCCCGTGGACGCCGTCGTCACTCCGGCCGGGACCCGCCGCTTCAGCCGGCGGACGCCGCCGGCGTGAGCGTCAGCGTGTCGGTGGTGGAGGTGTCCACCGCCTCGGTGCCGTAGGACCAGTCGAGCAGTTCGCCCTCGACCCACTTGTCCGTCTGGTCGGTGTAGTGCGCGCTGAACGCGTGCCCCGAGGCGCCGGTGAGGTTGATCCAGCGTGACTTGTCCCAGTCGCCGACGTTGACCACCATCCGCATCGACGGCACCCAGATGACGTCGTAGCCGCCGGCCGCGTTCCAGCCGGTGGCGTCGACCGCCGCCTCGCCGCCGCCGAGGTTCCACGGGCCCCGGTTCAGCGCCCGCTGGAGCAGACCGGGCCCGGAGGTGCCGAGGGTCTGGTTCTTCAGGGTCAGCTGGTGCAGCCGGCCCCAGCTCCAGGTGGTGATGTCCTTGCCGAGCTTGGCGGTCAGCTCCCAGCGGGCGTCGTCCATGGCGCGGGCGAACAGCTGGTCGCGGTTGTTGACGGCGGACTCGCGGCCCTGGGCGGGCACCTTCCACCAGGCGTTGTCCTCGTCGTCGAGGATCGTGCGGACGACCTCGTTCCAGCGGTCCCCGCCGTCCGGCTGCGCCGAGGCGGCGTCACGCCGGCCGCACTCCCGCACGAGCTTGTTCTGCTCGTCGACGGGGCCGGTGCCGTCTGCCCGGGTGACGTAGATGCAGTCGCCCTCGACGCGCATCTCCTTGGGCAGCTTGTCGCCGAAGGCCAGCATCAGGATGTTGCGCCAGACGCCGTTGAAGTACGCGGCGGCGGCCGAGTCGGAGTCCTGGGTGTAGTCCCAGCCCTCCAGCAGCTTCTGGGCCTCGCGGACGTCCTTGTCGGCGATGTTGATGCTCAGCAGCTTGGGCACCAGCAGCGCGGCGATCTCGCTGGTGTTGTCCATCTGCATCTTCTGCATGTCGACGGTCGAGATCTTCTCGCCGCCCTTGATCTTCGAGGCGATGAGGTCGTTGATGCGCTGGCTGCGGGTGCCGTAGCCCCAGTCGCGGGTGAGCATCTCGGGGTACTTCTCGTCGACGACCGCCTGGTTCGCGGTGACGATGTAACCGCTCGCCGGGTTGTACGCGTACGGCAGTTCGTCGAAGGGGACGGGTTCCTTCTCCCAGCCGTACTTCGAGGACCAGCCGGGCATCGGCATGGTGCCGTCGCCGGACTTGCGGACCGGGATCCAGCCGGGCGCCTGGTAGCCGATGTTGCCCTTCGTCCCCTCGGCGTCCGCGTAGACGAGGTTCTGCGAGGGCACCTCGAAGTGCGCGGCGGCCTTGCGGAAGGAGGCGAAGTCGTGGGCGCGGTCCAGCTCGAAGACGGCGTCCATGGAGTGGCCGGGCTGGAGCGCCGTCCACTTCAGCGCGACGGCGTAACCGGAGGCGCGGTCGGGCGCGGCGTTGGCGACCGGGGCCTTCTGGCCGACCTTCGCCAGCTCGCTGCTGCGGTCGGAGACCAGGGGGCCGTTGTTGGTCTCGCGGACGGTGATCTTCCGGCTCCGGCCGCCGGCGACCTTGATGGTCTCCTCACGGGTGGTGAAGGGGACCGTCTTGCCGTCGTAGAGGTAGCCGTCCGCGGAGACCTTCTCCAGGAAGAGGTCGGTCACGTCGGCGCCGAGGTTGGTGAGCCCCCAGGCGACGTTCTGGTTGTGTCCGATGATCACGCCGGGCATGCCCGAGAAGGTGTACCCGGCGGTGTCGTACTGGCACGTGGCCGAGACCTTCCGGCAGTGCAGCCCCATCTGGTACCAGAGCGAGGGCAGCATCGGCGCCAGGTGCGGGTCGTTCGCGAGGAGCGGCTTGCCGGTGGTGGTGTGGTCGCCGGAGACGACCCAGGAGTTCGAGCCGATGCCGTTGCCGTTCGGGCCGAGCAGCGCCGGGATCTCGTCCAGCGTGTCGGAGAGCGCGCCGAGCTGGGTGTTCAGCCCTTCGGTGGCGCCGGCCACGGTGTCGCCGTCCACCGTGGGGTCGCTCGCCTCGGCGTCCGGGTCGAACTCGCCCGTCAGGGAGGAGACCGCGCCCTCGCCGACGATCGTCTCGTGCTTGTCGTACGGGTACCGCGGGTACAGGTCCGCGATCTGCTTCGCCGAGAGCCTGCTGGTCATCAGCGAGCGGTCGATCTCGTCCTGCATGTTGCCGCGCAGGTCCCAGGCCATCGCCTTCAGCCACGCGACCGAGTCGACCGGGGTCCACTCGGTGGGCTTGTAGTCGTTGGTGAGGTTCAACGCCGCGTACTCGACGGAGATGTCCTTGCCGTCCTTGCCCTTCAGGTACGCGTTGACGCCCTCGGCGTACGCCTGGAGGTTCTTCTTGGTGTCGGCGCCGAGGACCTTGTCGTACTCCTCCTGCGCGACCTTCCGCCAGCCCAGTGTGCGGAGGAAGGAGTCGGTCTCCACCTGGCCGGCACCGAACATCTCGGAGAGCCGGCCGGCCGTCATGTGGCGGCGGACGTCCATCTCGTAGAAGCGGTCCTGTGCCTGGACGAAGCCCTGGGCGCGGAAGAGGTCGGCGTCGGTGTCCGCGTACACCTGGGGAATGCCGTAGTCGTCGCGCTTGACCTCGACGTCCCCGGTGAGGCCCCGGAGCTCGAGCGATCCGGTGGTCTGCGGGTACGAGGCCCGGACCGTGGCGACGGACCAGTACGCGCCGTACCCGACACCCGCGACCAGCGCCAGGACCAGGACGATCACGAGGAGGCGGGCGCGTCGCCCCTTCTTCCTGCCTGTTTTCTTCGCAGCGGAAGGACCGGCAGAGACGGTGGTGTTGGCGGGCATCGCTGTCCTTCGCGGGGCAGGGTGGTCCTGGGAGTGCAGGAGCAACCATAGGCGCAGCCCCGATCACACGCGGACGCGGTGGGGGGCTGCGGCCATGTGCACACAGGTCGTACACATACTCGAAGGCGTCAAGAAAGCGTTAAAGATTAGGTAAGGTAACGAAGTACCTACCCGCCGGGAACCTGCCCGGCGGCCGTACGCGGGGAAGGAATCCGGCCCTGACCGTCCACACGCTCAACGAACTCCTGCTGGTCTCGTCGCTCGTCCTGCTCGTCGCGGTGGCGGCGGTCCGGATCTCGTCGCGCAGCGGCCTGCCCAGCCTTCTCCTCTACCTCGGCATCGGCATCGCGCTGGGGCAGGACGGCATCTTCGACGTCAAGTTCGACAACGCGGAACTCACCCAGGTGATCGGCTACGCCGCCCTGGTCGTGATCCTCGCCGAGGGCGGACTGGGCACGAAGTGGAAAGAGGTCAGGCCCGCGCTGCCGGCGGCGGCCGTGCTCTCGACCGTGGGTGTGGGCATCAGTGTGGGAGTCACCGCGGCGGGGGCGCACTACCTCGTCGGGCTGGAGTGGAAGCAGGCGCTGATCATCGGCGCGGTCGTCTCCTCGACGGACGCGGCCGCCGTCTTCTCCGTACTGCGCCGCGTGCCGCTGCCCGCCCGGATCACCGGCGTGCTGGAGGCGGAGTCCGGCTTCAACGACGCGCCCGTGGTCATCCTCGTCATCGCGTTCTCCACGAGCGGCCCGGTCGAGCACTGGTACATCCTCATCGGCGAGATAGCGCTGGAACTCGCCATCGGCGCGGCCATCGGCCTCGCGGCCGGCTGGCTCGGCGCCTACGCGCTGCGCCACGTCGCCCTGCCCGCCTCCGGCCTCTACCCGATCGCCGTGATGGCCATCGCGGTGACGGCGTACGCGGAGGGCGCCCTCGCGCACGGCAGCGGGTTCCTCGCCGTCTACCTCGCCGCCATGGTGCTGGGCAACTCCAAGCTGCCGCACTGGCCGGCCACCCGGGGCTTCGCCGACGGGCTGGGCTGGCTCGCCCAGATCGGCATGTTCGTCCTGCTCGGCCTGCTCGTCACCCCCCACGACCTGCTCGACGACTTCTGGCCGGCGGTGGTCGTCGGCCTGGTGCTGACGGTGGTGGCCCGGCCGCTCTCGGTCTTCATCAGCCTGGCGCCCTTCCGGCTGCCGAAGCGCGAGAAGACCCTGATGTCCTGGGCGGGGCTGCGCGGAGCGGTCCCCATCATCCTCGCCACCATCCCGATGGTGGCCGGTATCGACGGCTCCACCCGCGTCTTCAACATCGTCTTCGTGCTGGTCATCGTCTACACCCTGATCCAGGGGCCGACCCTGCCCTGGCTCGCCAAGGCGCTCAAGATCGCCGAAGACCCGTCCGACGCCGCCGACCTGGGCATCGAGTCCGCGCCGCTGGAGCGGCTCCGCGGCCACCTGCTCTCCGTCGCGATCCCGGCGAAGTCGCGGATGCACGGCGTGGAGGTCGGCGAACTGCGCCTGCCGTCCGGTTCCGCCGTCACGCTGGTGGTCCGCGACGGCACGAGTTTCGTGCCCGCGCCCGCGACCGTGCTGCGGCGCGGCGACGAACTCCTGGTGGTCGCGACCGACCCGGTGCGCGACGCGGTGGAGGCCCGACTGCGGGCGGTCGGCGAGGGCGGCAAGCTGGCCGGCTGGCTCAGCGCGGGACCCCGGCCGGGCGGCACGGCCGACGACGACGCCGTGGCCCGGCTCGCCCGGGCGACCCACCTGGACCGGGTCGCCCACACGATGCAGCGGATCAGCGGTGCGGCGGACCGGCAGGAGACCGCGCCCAAGGCCCGTCGCGGCAGCGCGGCGGTGGCCCGCGCGGCAGGGGCCGCCCGCGCGGCGGAGGCCGGGCGGGGCGAGAAGGACGGACGGCGGCGGAAGGGCCCGCGCCCCGAGAAGAGCCGGCGCATGGAGAAGGCGGGGCGGCCGGAGCCGGGCGGGCACGGGGAGCGGGGCGGGGAGGCGGGCGACCCCGGGCACGCGGTGCGCCCGAGGCATCCCGCGGACCCCCCGGAACGGCACGGAGGCGGAGGGCGGCCGGGGCCGGGCGACCGCTCGGAGGGACCTCCCGCGCGACGCTGACCGGTGCCCGCCGGGCACGCCGTGCGTGCGTCGGCCCCACACTGTGCCCGCCGGGCACGCCGTGCGTGCATCGGCCCCGCACTGTGCCGCGCCGCGCACCCCCGGGCGCCGTGAAACCGTATACGGCCGCGAACACCCCCGAACCGCGCACCGGTGCGCGCCGCGCGCACGCCGAGCCGCCCGTACACCTCGTACACCCCGCTCGGGCGCCGGTCCTCGCTCCCGCGCCCCCTACCGCCGTGACGCGCGGCTGTAACATGGGACCGACCTGATCGACCAACTCTGTCTGATGCAGAGCTGGCGCGACCGTATGGCGGTCGTGGCGTCGCTCCGCACTCCTTGAGCGGGACGCCCGGCATCTACCGCAGTTCCGCGCGAAGAGGACAGCTCTCGGCAGCCCCCGTACGCCTCGTCGGCGTCCCGGGCGCGGTGCCACCAGGCGGCAGAAAGGCACGGCCGTGGCGTCCACGGTCCCCGTCCGTCCCGGATACGGGCAACTGCTGCGCACTCCCGGTGCGTGGACCTTCCTGCTCCCGGGCTTCGCCGCCCGGCAGCCCTTCGCGATGCTGACCATCGGCATCGTCCTGCTCGTCCAGCACACCACCGGCTCCTACGGCAGCGCGGGCGCCGTCGCGGCGGTCTCCGGTGTCTCGATGGCCCTGTTCGGACCGCAGAGCGGCCGGCTGGCGGACCGGTTCGGGCAGGGAAGAGTCCTGCTCCCCGGCGTACTGGTGCACGCCGCGTCGGTGGGCGCGCTGACGGCGCTCGCGCTGGCGCACGCGCCGCTGTGGGCGCTCTTCGCCGCCGCCGTCCCGACCGGTGCCTCGATCCCGCAGATCGGCCCCATGGTGCGCGCCCGCTGGGCGGCGCTGCTGGGGGCCGCTCCCGACCGGCCGGCTTCCCCGCTGATGGCGACCGCCGCCGCGTTCGAGTCGGTGACCGACGAGTTCACCTTCGTCCTGGGCCCGGTCATCACCACCGCGCTCTGCACCGGCGTGCACCCGGCGGCCGGACTGGTCGCCGAGGCCGCGCTGACCCTGCTCGGCGGTGTGCTCTTCGCGGCGCGGCGCTCCACCGAGCCCGCCCCGCACTCCCCCGCCGCCGGTTCCGCGCCCCGCACCTCGGCGCTCGCCGTCCCCGGCGTGCGGGTGCTCGCCGTCGCCTTCCTGGGCATCGGCGCGGTCTTCGGCGGGATGCAGGTGTCGCTGACCGCGTTCACCGAGGAGATCGGCCACCCCGGGGCGAACGGCCTGCTCTACGGCGTCTTCGCGTCCGGGAACATGCTGGCCGGCATCGTCTGCGGCGCCGTCGCGTGGAAGCGCGGGCCCCGGCGCAGGCTGGTCGTCGGGTACGCCGCCCTGACCCTCACCGCCTCCGTGCTCTGGGCCGTGCACTCCGCACCGCTGATGGCCGGGATCGGCTTCCTGGTCGGGCTCTCCATCGCGCCCGCGCTGATCAGCGGTTACACCCTGGTCGAGGCGCTGGTGCCGGCCTCCGCCCGGACCGAGGCGTTCACGTGGCTGACCGGGGCGGTGGCCCTCGGACAGGCGGCGGCCGTCACGGTGGCGGGCCGGCTGGCCGATGAACGGGGCGCGAGCAGCGGTTTCGTGGTGCCGCTGGTCGCCACCGTGCTCGCGCTGGCGACGCTTCTGGCCTTGCGTTCGCGCCTGATTCCGCCCCCTTCCGGGAAGGCCGTGGCACGTGGGATCGGTCACCGGGAGCCGGTCACGGTGGACTGATCCCACGGAATACGTCAGTATGGAACGTCGTTAGCACTCACTGAGTGAGAGTGCCAGGAGGAGCAAGTGCCGACCTATCAGTACCAGTGCACCGAATGTGGCGAAGGCCTCGAGGCGGTGCAGAAGTTCACCGATGACGCCCTGACCGTGTGCCCGAACTGCAACGGACGCCTCAAGAAGGTGTTCTCTGCGGTCGGCATCGTCTTCAAGGGTTCCGGTTTCTACCGGAACGACAGCCGTGGATCGTCGTCGAGCAGCACGCCTGCTTCGCCGTCCACCAAGTCGTCGGACTCCGCTTCGAAGTCGACCTCGTCGAGCTCCGACGCGGGTTCGTCCGCGGCCTCCACCGCGTCGGCCTCGTCGTCGGCCGGTTCGTCGGCCGGATCGTCTTCCGCCTCGACCTCGTCGAGCGGCTCGGCCGCCTGAGGCCACCGACCGGATCCGCGCCACCGCTCCACCGCACGCACGGTCTCACCAGGACTCCGCCGATCACCTCGGCGGAGTCCTCGTGCTGTCCCCCGATAACCTGACCGCATGGTGAACGCAGGCACGATCACGGACGCGTCGACGCGCGGGGCCGGGGGGACGTCATGAGTGCGGGTACGGATACGGGCACGGCTTCGGAGGCGGAAACGGGCACGGCTTCGGCTTCGGAGGTGGCGACGGGCGCGGCCTCCGGGGCGCGCGCGGAGATCGGGGTCATCGGCGGATCGGGCTTCTACTCCTTCCTGGACGACGTCACCGAGGTCCGGGTGGAGACCCCGTACGGGCAGCCCAGCGACTCCGTCTACCTGGGCGAGATCGCCGGCCGGCGGGTCGCGTTCCTGCCCCGGCACGGACGCGGTCACCACCTTCCGCCGCACCGCATCAACTACCGCGCCAATCTGTGGGCGCTGCGCTCCCTCGGCGTGAGCCAGGTGCTCGGCCCGTGCGCGGTCGGGGGCCTGCGGCCCGAGTACGGACCGGGCACGCTGCTCGTCCCGGACCAGTTGGTCGACCGCACCAAGGCGCGCACCCAGACCTACTACGACGGTGAGCCGCTGCCCGACGGCACGGTACCGAACGTGGTCCACCTCGCCTTCGCCGACCCGTACTGCCCGAAGGGGCGCGCCGCCGCGCTCGCCGCCGCGCGCGGACGGGGGTGGGAGGCGGTGGACGGCGGGACCCTCGTGGTCGTCGAGGGGCCGCGCTTCTCGACCCGCGCGGAATCGCGCTGGCACGCGGCGATGGGGTGGTCGGTGGTGGGGATGACGGGCCACCCCGAGGCCGTGCTCGCCCGCGAACTCGGGCTCTGCTACTCCACGTTGACGCTGGTGACGGACTTGGACGCGGGGGCCGAGGCGGGCGAGGGAGTCTCCCACGAGGAGGTGCTCCGGGTGTTCGCGGAGAACGTGGACCGGCTGCGGTCGGTGCTCTTCGACGCGGTGGCCGCCCTGCCCTCCGCGGAGGACCGCGACTGTGTGTGCGCCCGTGCGCTGGACGGGCTCGACACGGGGATCGTGCTGCCCCGGGGCTGATCACGCTCCTTCGGGTGACCAAGTTGTCCCCAACCGGTGGGCCGTCCACAGGCCCCGGCGGGATCCTGGCGGCCGGGGCATCGTGAGGGGGTCCGTCCGGGGCATCCGGCGGACCTCCGCACGCAGACCCAGGTGGCGCCATGTTCCCGAACACGACGACCCGGCCGTCCTCCGGCCTCTCGGCCACGTACTCCCGCTCCCCCGCCGCGTCCGCCCCCGGGTGGGCCCGGCCCGACGGCACGAGCCGGCTCCCGTCCCCCGTACCGCCCCGGTGCGTGGTTCCGGACTTCGCCCCGCTGCGGGTGCGGGGCGGCGGCGCGTCGCGCCTGCGCCGCGCGGTGTACGGCCGGCAGCGCGCCCTGGCCGCCGGGTTCGCGCTGGCCGCCGCCGCTCTCGCCGCGTCGGGCCTCGGCGCCGGGGAGGGCAGGGCGGCGGGCACGGTGGGGACCGAGCGACCGCGCGCACCGGTGCGTCTGGTCTCCGCACCGGTGCGGATCGCGGACGCGGCGACGGTGCGGCTGCTGCGGCCCGGCGACCGGGTGGACGTGATCTCCGCCCCGGGGTCCGGCGACGACGCGCGGATGGTGGCGCGCGGTGTCCGGGTCGGCCGGGTGCCCGGCGCGCCCTCGGAGGATGCGGCAGGACCGGCGGACAGGGCGCGGGGAGAGTGGCCGACGCCCTCCGGGGCGGGACCGGACGATCCGGGCGGGGGTGCGCTGGTGGTGCTGTCGGTGACCCGCGAGACGGCTGTGGCCCTGGCCGGCGCCCATGCGGCGGGCGAGCTGCTCGTGGCGGTGTCGGATGCGTGACGGCGTGGCGGCGTCCCGTGCGGGGGCGCCGCGGCACAGGTGGCTCAGATGTGGTGCGGGGGCTTCTCGTCCAGGAAGCGGGCGAGATCGGCGGCGCTGCCCCCGTTCGCGGGCCGTTCTCCCCAGCCCCGGTCCGTGTCGTCGGACGACTGCCGGTCCAGCGGATCGTCGAAGTGCAGCTTCGGCCGCGGCGGCCGGGCCTGCTCCGGTCGCGGCTCCGGCTTCGGCTTCGCATCCGGCTTCGGCGACTCGGGCTGTTCCGGCTGCTGCTCGCTGGGTCCGGGGACGGGGGCGGTGCTCATGCCTCCAGGGTACGGCGGCCCGGGCACCGGCCCCGTCGGCCCGCTCAGCGGTCCTTCGGGTCCATCCACCACAGCCCGAGGACCACCAGGAAGGACAGGCAGAGGAAACCGGCACCCCACCAGGCGGTCCCGGTGTTGCCCTCCATCCACTCGTCGACGATCACCAGCAGCCCCCAGAGCTGGCCGACGACCACGGTCATCGCCAGTACCAGGCGGGCGGTCAGTCTGGCGGAGCGCTCCGGCTCCTGGTCGGTGCCCGCCCCGGGGCCCGGTCCGGTGTGCCGGATCCGGGGGTCGCCGTAGCCGCTCGTGGGACGGATCTGCGGATAGCGCTCCTTGAGGGGCCGGTTGAGCTCGGGCCGGACGCTCCCGGGGTGGTAGTCGGGGTAGGCCGGGGTCCCGGGTGGCCGGGGCTGTTCCTCGGTCATGCCCGCCCACCCCTCGCTGCGGTGCCGCCTCCGCCGTGCGCGGCGGCCGTGCCGGTGCGCGGCGGCGCTTCGGCGCCCCCGCCGCGGCCCGGTGCCTCGACGCCGTCGGCGGCTCCGGGGCAGCCGAGGCGGCCGGCGAGAGCGGGGTCGCTCTCCGCGAGCTGGCGGCAGACGCCCTCCTCGACGGACTCGCCGGACCGGGTCGTGCCGATCGCCCACACGCTGCCGTCGGTCTCCTCGGTGACGACCACCTTGGGCAGTCCGCGCGGCGGCGGACCGGCCGTGACCTCGCCGGTGCGCGCGTCGAAGACGCCCTCGTGGCAGGGGCAGTACAGCTCGCCCGCCACGCCCCGGTCCTTGCGCCACAGCACGGCGCAGGCGAGGTGGGTGCAGATCGCGGAGTAGCCGACGAGAGTGCCGTCGTCGAGCCGTACGGCCACCGCGCGGTCCTCGTCGCCGGGGTAGCGGAAGGCGAGGGACTCGCCGGGGAGCAGCCGGTCGGCGATCCGCTTCGGCCGGGCCGGCTTCCCGTCGTCGGTGTCGCCGTGGCGGTGCAGGATGCCCGCGGCGACACCGAGGCCGCCGACGGCCAGTCCGCCGGAGACGGTGGTGACGATCCGGAGGTAGTCGCGGCGGGTGGTGAGGGCGTCGGCGGAGATGCGGTCGTGCAGGGCTTCACGCGGGTCGTTCCCGGGGGGCCGTTCGTTGCCCGGCGGCTGTGCGGTGAGGCTCATGGGCGGACGTCCTTACCGTTGATCTCGACGACGGGCAGGCCGCCGGGGACGGGCCACTGGACCTTGTCGGCGGGGACGACCATGGCGACGCCGGTGCGCACCTCGGTCCGGCCGAACACGAAGGTGTCGGCGACCTGGACGCCGGGGCGCTCCGCCTGGAGCTCCTCGACGGTTCCGTAGAAGAGGGCGCCGGTGGGGCAGACGGTGGCGCACATCGGGGCGAGGCCGTAGGCGGTGCGGTCGTAGCAGAGGTTGCACTTCAGCTGGAGCTTCGCACCGAGGTCGATCTTGGGCACACCGAAGGGGCAGGCGTTGACGCAGTTGGCGCAGCCGATGCAGCGGGTGGTGTCGGCCTGCTGCACCACGCCGTCCGCCGTCACCAGGATGGCGTCGGCAGGACAGACCTCGGCGCACGGGGCGACGGGGTCTTCGCAGTGCATGCAGACGGTGGGGAGGGAGGCGACGCTCTGTCCCTCGTCGGTGTAGTCGAGGTGGATCATCGACTTGCCGCGGTGCGAGTCGCACTCGCGGCAGGCGGAGACGCAGGCCTGGCAGCCGATGCAGCGGCCGGGATCGATGAAGATCGTTCTGCCCATCACGGGGCGTCAGCTCCCTCCGAGGTGCCACGGCCCTGGGGGGACGTGGGGGGCGACGGGTCGGTCCGGGAGACCTGGGTCTCGGGGTAGGCGACGTGCCCGGGGGCCATGGGCGGCGAGGGCACCAGGTCGAGTTCCCCGGCGTGCTCGATGCGGCAGGCGCACACCTTGTACTCGGGGATCTTCGACCGCGGGTCGAGCGCGTCGATGGTGAGGGCGTTGGCGGCGGTGGGAACCGGCCAGTGGTAGGGCACGAAGACGGTGTCGGGCCGGATGGCCTCGGTGACGAGGGCGGGGAAGACCTCGCTGCCGCGCCGGGTGGTGACCCGGACGGGCTCGCCGGTGCGGAACCCGTGGGACGGGTGGACCTCCGCCCAGGGCCGGGGCGACTGCTCGACGAGGGCGCCCAGCCTGCGGGTCTGGTTGCCGGAGAGGAAGTGCGCGATGGTGCGCCCGGTGGTGAGGCTCATCGGGAACTCGTCGCTGTACGGGTCCACCGGCAGGTGCCACTCGACGGCCTGGAGGTGGATCCTGCCGTCGTCGTGGTAGGTCCGGCCGTCCTCGAAGAGGCGGGGTGTCCCGGGGTGGTCGGTGGAGGGGCAGGGCCAGGCGATGCCGCCGGTCTCCTCCAGCCGTTCGTAGGTGATGCCGTAGTAGTCGATGACGGTGCCCCGCGAGGCGACGCGCAGTTCGTCGAAAACCTCGCGGGAGTCGGCGAAGGCGAACTTGTCGCCGGCACCGAGGCGCCGGGCGAGTTCGCACATCACCCAGGTGTCGGTCCGGACGCCGGGGGGCGGCTCCTGCGCCTTGTTGTGTTTGACCACGCGGGCCTCCGCGTTGGCCATCACCCCGTCGTCCTCGGCCCAGGTGGTGACGGGGAATACCACGTGGGCGTTGGCGGCGGTCTCGGAGAGGAAGAAGTCGAACTGGGCGTGGAACTCGATGGCGTCGTACCCCTCCTTGACCACCCGGTAGTTCGGGAGGGAGACGAAGGGGTTGTTGCAGATGCCGATCAGACCGCGGATCTCGCGGCGCTGCATCTGCCAGACCATCTCCATCATGGAGGTTCCGGCGGTGGGGAGTTCGGACTCCTCGATGCCCCAGACCTCGCAGATCTGGCGGCGGTGCTCCTCGTTCAGGATGGAGCGTCCGCCGGGCAGCAGGTCGGCCTTCTGGCCGTGCTCGCGGCCACCCTGGCCGTTGCCCTGGCCGGTGAGGGTTCCGTAGCCGGCGCCGGGCTTGCCGATGTGGCCGGTGGCGGCGCAGAGGTTGATCACGGTGAGGCAGTTCTCGACGCCCTGCGAGTGGTGCTCGATCCCCCGGGCGTGCCAGGCCATGGCCTTGGGGGCGCGGGCGAAGGTCCGGGCGACCTGGACGATCTGCTCGGCGGGGACGCCGCAGATCCCGGCTGCTCGGGACGGCGGGTACGCGGCCGCCTTCGCCTTCACCTCCTCCCAGCCGGTGGTGTGCTCGGCGAGGTACGCCTCGTCGGTGAGCCCTTCCTCGACGATCACGGCGAGCACGGAGTTGAAGAACGCCGAGTCGGTGCCGGGCTTGAGGGCCACGTGGATGTCGGCGGTACGGGCGACGGCCGTCTCGCGCGGATCGATGACGATCAGCGTGGCGCCCCGGTCCCGGGCTCCCCAGACGTACTGGGTCAGCACGGGGAAGCACTCGCCGAGGTTGGAGCCCGCGATGAGCAGGCAGTCGGTGAGCAGGATGTCGGAGAAGGGGTTCCCGGCCCGGTCGATGCCGAAGGCGAGCTTGTTGGCCCCGGCGGCGCTGACCATGCAGAGCCGGCCGTTGTAGTCGACGTGCTTCGTCTTGAGCGCGACCCGGGCGAACTTGCCGACCAGGTAGGTCTTCTCGGAGAAGAGGCTGGCGCCGCCGAGGAGACCGAACGCGTCCTTCCCGTACATCTCCTGGATGCGGCGGATCTCGGAGACGGTGAAGTCGAGCGCCTCGTCCCAGGAGACCTCGGCGAACTCCTCGTCGCGGGAGCGGCGCATCAGCGGGGCGGTGAGCCGGTCGGGGTGGTTGACCTGCTGGTAGGCGTTGATGCCCTTGGGGCAGAGCCGCATCCGGTTGATGTCGTGGTTGCGGGGTTCGACGCCGAAGACCTTGCCGGCGCGGTTCACCCGGAGGTACATCCCGCACTGGATGCCGCAGAAGCAGCAGTGGGTGGGGACGAGCGTCTCGCCGTTCTGGTCGGCGTGCCACTGGTCGGCGGGGATGCCTCCCGCGTCGCGGAAGGCGCGGGTGCCGGGCGGGGCGAGGGAGGGATCGAGGGGTACGGCGGCACGCCGGCCGGAGGGGCCGGCAGGATCGGCCGTCGCACCGGGGTGGGCGGGTCGCGGGTCCGCGGTCATCTGAACCCCTTCTTCACCTGGGTGAGGTAGGCGCTGCCGCGCAGCACCCGCTTGCAGCGCGGGCAGTACTCGGCCCACTCGTCGAAGTCGAGCCGCAGGTCGCGCATGGTGCCGCGGAGGTTCTCCACGTACGGTCCGGTGTCGATGTCCTGTCCGCAGCGGCGGCAGGCGAAGACCTCGTCGTCCTGGCGGGCGGTGTACTTGAACAACTGCATGCCGACGGCGGCAGGCCGCTGGACGATGTGGAAGAACTTCCCGAACGGGATGTAGATGAGCGTGAACACCACGGCGACCATGTGGAGGACGGCGAGGAACTCGTAACCCCCGCCGTGCAGGAAGATCGACGAGAAGGTGAGCAGCAGGCCGGTGACGGAGATGACGACCAGCGCGATGAGCGGGATCAGGTCGTATCCGAAGCGCTGGCCGGTGCCGGCGCCCCGGTCCTTCATCCGGCGCCGGAGGAAGTAGCAGGCGCCGGGGATGACGAGGACGGCCGCGAGGTCCAGGCCGTGGAACATCACCCAGCCGATGAAGCCGAGCGAGTCGAAGCCGAGGATCTCGAAGCCCCAGATCCGCATCTCGTATCCGGGTCCGGACCCGGAGCCGGAGGTGAAGGTGAACCAGCCCCAGATCAGCGGGAAGGTGATCAGGGCGGCCAGGACGCAGCCCCAGAAGATCAGTTGGTGGGCGGCCCAGCGGGCGTGCGAGCGGGCGCCGAGGAACTTCTGGAAGCCGAGGTAGGTCGCGATCATCTTCGGCAGGGCGGTGGGGGTCCTGCGGAAGTTCTCGGCGGAGAAGAGGCTGCGCCAGCCCTGCTTGAAGAGACGGGCGGCGCCGGGGGCCGAGATCCAGACCGTGTAGCGGTAGGCGATGCCGAAGGCCAGGAAGACGCTGGCGACGGCGTAGGGCAGCAGTGCGGAGTCGAAGTTGGCGAGCAGTCGGCTGCCGAGGACGATCGCGAGGATCAGCAGGGCCGAGACGGCCGCTCCGACCAGTGCCGCGCGGGCGTCGACGGACCGGGGAAGCGCTGCCACCGCCCTGCGGAGGCCGCTGCCCGGGCCGGACGGCGCCGGGTCGTCGGTGGACACCCGCGCCGAGACGCCGAACGAGGAGGTGGGGTCGCCGGGCGGGGGTGGTGCGGCGGAAGCTTCTGGGGGCTCGGTCACCCGACCACCGTAGGTACCTCTGGGTACGTTCACCCTGTTTTGCACCCCGCTCGGGGAAGCGCATCCCCTGCATGGCGGCGCTGCGCGGGGGAGCTCCCCCGCGACGGGCGCCGCGCGGGCTCTCGCCGGTTCGCCCCGCCGAGGACGGAGGGGGCCGGGGGCGAGGCGGTCCGCGCAGAGCCGGCCGGGGGGTCCGCGCGCAGCCGGAGGAGGGTCCGCGCAGAGTCGGCCGGGGGTCCGCGCACAACCGGCCGGGGGTCGAAGGACCGGCCGGAGGGGCGCTGAGGGCACCGACGGTGGTAGCCGAGGACGCACGCCGCGGGCGGCCCCGGCCCGGCGCCCCCGTCCGCCGGTGACCATGGCCGGAACCATGGCATCCACTCGCTCGTGGAGGTTTACACGAGTGCGTTCCGGCGGATTCCCGCATACGGTGCGACGGGCCCCGCTCGCCGATTCGCCCCGGCCGGCGGGGAGTTCACCGAGCCGCTCGAACAAGGCCGGGAACTTTCCGTCACCGCCCCACGTTTTTTCCAACCCCGGCGACGATGTCGGAGCCAGGGACTACGTTGAGCACGCACGACGTCACTTGTGGCAACGGCCTGGAGACTGCACCTTGAGCGATCCGTACGAGACAACCGAGCAGCACCTCGACCGACTCCTGCGACAGGCCCTCAACTCCTTCGACCTGCCCGACTGCACGGTCGAACAGCTCGGCACGGCACTCGCGCACAGCACCACCCTCTCCTCCTCGCACCACAGCGCCCGGCTGCACCGCGAGACGTACCGGCACACCTACCTGCTCGCCGACGGCAGCGCGCTGAGCATCTGGGAGCTGGTGCACGGGGGCGGCCGGGACGCACCCAGCGCCCAGGTGCACGAGCTGTACGACGACGAAGCCGACGCGCACGTCGCCGCCGCGCGGGTGGCCGACGCCTGCTCGGACGGCCCGGCCTTCAGCGAGGACGTACCCACCATCGACCTGGACGCGCTCAACGCGCTGATGGCCGTCGTCCCGAGCCCCTCGCCCCGGTCGTACGCGCCGGACAACAGCGCCGACCACGCCCGCCGGGTGCTGCGCCGCGCGGAGAACCCGGACCGGCCGGGCGGGGCCACCGCCCTGCTGCTGCGCTCGGCCTTCGCCCACCACATCACCCAGATCTTCGGCAGGCAGTTCCGGGTCGGCGACCACGACGCCGGCTTCACCCTCTACGAGCACGCGTTCCTGTTGCTCGACGGGAGCGAGACCAGCCTCTGGGAGGTCGAGCACACGGCGACCGAGGACGGCCGCCACATGTGCGAGGTCTACACCGACGAGCAGACGGCCCGGGACGCGATGGAACACCGCACCCGCATCTGCTGAGCCGCCCGGCGGGACCCCTCGCGAAGCCGCGCCCCCGCCCCGGCGACGAGCCCGGACATGAGCGAGCCCCGACGCCGGGGGGGGTGGGCGCCGGGACTCGGTTCAGGGGATCGGTGCGAGGACCGATCGTCGGGCCGGTGCGAACCGGCTTGATGGGGAGATTACGGGTTATTGGCTCACGCCGCAGCGTCAAAGCCCGTGTCGTGAGCCATTCGCTTCAATTCGACCAATGCGTGCTTCTCGATCTGGCGGATCCGCTCACGTGTCAGACCGTGCTGCTTGCCCACTTCGGTCAGCGTCCGCTCCCGGCCGTCCTCGATGCCGTACCGCATCCGGATGATGGAGGCGGTGCGGTTGTCGAGCTTGCCGATCAGCTCCTCCAGCTCCTCGCTGCGCAGCAGCGACATGACGGACTGCTCCGGTGAGACCGCGGAGGTGTCCTCCAGCAGGTCGCCGAATTGCGTGTCGCCGTCGTCGTCCACCGGCATGTTGAGGCTGACCGGGTCGCGGGCCCAGTCCAGGACGTTGCCCACGCGCTCGGCGTTGGAGTCCAGCTCCGCCGCGATCTCGGCGTGCTCCGGGTCGCGCCCGTGCTCGCGGTTGAACTCGCGCTGCACCCGGCGGATGCGGCCCAGCTCCTCCACCAGGTGGACGGGGAGCCGGATCGTGCGGGACTGGTCCGCTATCGAGCGGGTGATCGCCTGGCGGATCCACCAGGTGGCGTAGGTGGAGAACTTGAAGCCCTTGGCGTAGTCGAACTTCTCGACCGCGCGCACCAGGCCGGCGTTCCCCTCCTGGATGAGGTCGAGCAGCGGCAGACCCGCGCGCGGGTAGCGACGGGCGACGGCGACGACGAGACGGAGGTTGGAGCGGATGAAGACGTCCTTGGCGCGCTCGCTCTCGGCGTACAGCGCTTCCAGCTCCTGCGGCTTCGCTCCGCCGGCGTCGCTCTCGACCTCACCGTCGAGAATCTTGCGGGCGTAGACACCGGCCTCGATGGCCTGCGACAGCTCGACCTCCTTGGCGGCGTCGAGCAGGGGCGTTCGCGCGATCTCGTCGAGGTACATGCCGACCAGGTCGCGGTCGGCGATCTCCCCGCTTCCACCGCGAACACTGCGGGCCCGGTCGGTCCCACCGGTGGCGGACGAACGACGGGCGACGGCACGGGTTGCCATGCGTGCTCCCTTGCTGAGTAGGTCGCGACACCTTTTCGGGTGCCCTGCATCCGATGGAAACAACGACTGGAATCCGGACAGAATTCCCCAGCACCGGTCTCAGTTTCGCGATCATGCAGTACCCTGTCCGCCGCAGACGGGAGGACAGATGTCACGCATACCCGGGGACACGCAGGTCAGACCTGGTGGAGAAGGAGATCTGGAGGTCCTCACGGACATCTACAACCATTACGTCCGTGAGACGGCGCTCACGTTCGACACGACTCCCTTCACTCCCCCGGAGCGTCTGCCCTGGCTGCACGCGCACCCGGATCACGGGCCGCACCGCCTGCTCGTCGCCGAGGAGGGCCGGACGGGTCCCGGCGGCGGCAGGGTGCTGGGGTACGCCACCAGCAGTGCGTTCCGCCCGAAGGCGGCCTACGGGACCTCGGTCGAGGTCAGCGTCTACTGCGCGCCGGACGCGACGGGCCGGGGCATCGGCACGCTGTTGTACACGGCGCTCTTCGAGGCGCTGGCCGGTGAGGACATCCACCGCGCGTACGCGGGCATCGCCCAGCCGAACGAACCGTCCGGGCGCCTGCACGCGGCCTTCGGCTTCCGCCTTCTGGGCACGTACTCCGAGGTGGGGCGGAAGTTCGGACGGTACTGGGACGTGAGCTGGTACGAGAAGCCGCTCTGAGCGGTCCGCGGCGGGGCCCGCACGGGCCGGGGCGGCGCTCCCGCCCGGCCCGCGCGGGCGGCACGGCTCCGGATCAGCCGAACTGGACGGAGCGCTTCGCCATCCCCAGCCAGAAGCCGTCGATCACGCTGCGGCCCCGGTCGAGCTCGGACTCCGCGGCGCCCAGCGTCACGAAGAGCGGCGCGAAGTGCTCGGTACGGGGGTGGGCGAGGCGGCCGGCCGGGGACGCGTGCTCGAAGTCGAGCAGGGAGTCGATGTCCTGGGCCTCCAGGGCCCGCTTCCCCCAGTCGTCGAACTCCGCGGACCAGGCGGGGACACCGGGGCCGGTGTGGCGCAGGGCCGCGAGGTTGTGGGTGAAGAAGCCGCTGCCGACGATCAGTACGCCCTCGTCGCGCAGCGGGGCGAGCTTGCGCCCGATCGCCATCAGCTTGCGCGGGTCGAGGGTGGGCAGCGAGATCTGGAGGACCGGGACGTCGGCCTCCGGGAACATCTCCACCAGCGGGACGTACGCGCCGTGGTCGAGGCCGCGGTCCGGGACGTCCATGACCGGGGTCCCGGCGGCGCGGAGCAGCTTGCGGACGTCCTCGGCGAGTTCCGGGGCGCCCGGGGCGGCGTACCGCACCTGGTAGTAGTGCTCGGGGAAGCCCCAGAAGTCGTGGACCAGCGGCACGGTCGCGGTGGCGCCGAGGGCGAGGGGCGCCTCCTCCCAGTGCGCGGAGACGACCAGGATGGCGCGGGGCCGGGGCAGATCGGCGGACCAGGCGGCCAGCTCTCCGGTCCAGACCGGGTCGTCGGCGAGCGGCGGGGCGCCGTGGGAGAGGTAGAGGGCGGGCATGCGCCCGGCGGTGACGGTCATGACACTCCCACGGCTTCGTGCGTCGGACTTCGGGGCAGGCGCGGGGTCACGGCTCCGCCGGACAGGGCGCCTCTGAGCGAGATCCTTGAAACTTCAAGCTCACGCTCCGCAGAGCCTAACTCCATCTAGTTCAAGTTTCAAGGAAAGGTCGTAGAGTGGACGGCATGACCACGGCACCCACGACCGGCACACGGTGGCTCACCGGCGAAGAGCAGAGCGTCTGGCGTGCCTACATCCAGGCCACCACGCTGCTGGAGGACCACCTCGACCGCCAGTTGCAGCGGGACGCCGGCATGCCGCACCTGTACTACGGGCTGCTCGTCGAGCTCTCCCAGTCGCCCGGCGGGCAGCTGCGGATGACGGAGCTGGCGAAGGACGCCAAGATCACCCGCTCCCGGCTCTCCCACGCCATCACCCGGCTGGAGAAGAACGGCTGGGTACGCCGCGAGAACTGCCCCACCGACAAGCGGGGCCAGAACGCGGTCCTCACCGAGCAGGGCCGCGCCATGCTGCGCCGCTCGGCGCCGGGCCACGTGGAGGCCGTCCGGCAGGCCGTGTTCGACCGGCTCACGCCCGAGCAGGTGGGCCGGCTCGGAGAGATCATGCGGATCGTCGCCACCGGACTGCAGCCGGAGCACCCGGACGCGGATCTGCCCTGGCTGCGCTGACACGGGCGCGGAACCAGGGCGGATGTGCCGGACCGGCCCCGGCGTTGGTACGCCGGGGCCGGTCCGATCAGGGCATCAGGGTGCGATCGGCGATCAGTGCGCGATCACCGGCACCTGGAACTCGTCCTCGGCGCCGTCACGCGTGCCGCCGCCCTGGCTCACCGGGCCCATGACGGGCTTGCCGGCGTTGATCAGGGTGAAGGCGATGGCGGAGGCGACCACCAGGATGCCGACCGCCCACCAGATGGCAGTGGTGAAACCGTCCACCATCGCCTGGAGCTGGAGCAGCTTCGGGTCGGTCGCACCGGCCGCGTGGTCCACGAGGAACGCCGTGGTGGCGCTGGCGGCGACGGTGTTCAGCAGCGCGGTGCCGATGGCGCCACCGACCTGCTGCGAGGTGTTGACCATCGCGGAGGCGACGCCCGCGTCACGCGGCTCGATGCCGTGGGTGGCCATGGACATGGCCGGCATGAAGGCGGTGCCCATGCCGAGGCCGAGCAGCACCATGCCCGGCAGGATGACACCGGCGTACGAGGAGTCGACCTCCAGGCGCGTCAGCAGCAGCATGCCGACGGCGGCGAGCAGGAAGCCCGGCCCCATCAGCAGGCGCGGGGCGACGCGGGTCATCAGGCGGGCGCCGATCTGCGTGGAGCCCGTGATCATGCCCGCGACCATCGGCAGGAAGGCGAAGCCGGTCGAGAGCGAGCTGTACCCCTTGACCACCTGGAGGTAGTAGGTGAGGAAGAGGAAGAGGCCGAACATACCGATGACGGCGAGGCCCAGCGAGGCGTAGATGCCGCCGCGGGTGCGGTCGGCGAGCACGCGCAGCGGCAGCAGCGGGGACTTCACGCGCGACTCGACCAGGATGAAGGCGGCGAGCAGCACGACGGAGGCGACGAAGGAACCGATGGTCAGCGCGTCCGACCAGCCGGCGGACTCGGCGCGGGTGAATCCGTAGACCAGCGAGACCAGACCGAAGGTGGAGAGCAGCACACCGGGGATGTCCAGCGAGGAGCGGTTGCGCGAACCGGCACGCTCGTGGACGAAGTAGTACGCGCCGATCGCGGCGACGATCGCGAACGGGATGTTGACGAAGAAGGTCCAGCGCCAGTTGAGCGAGTCGGTGAGGAAACCGCCGAGCAGCAGGCCGACCGCGCCGCCACCACCGGCGATGGCACCGAAGATGCCGAACGCCTTGGCGCGCTCCTTGGCGTCGGTGAACGTCACGGCGAGCAGCGAGAGGGCGGCGGGCGCGAGAAGGGCGCCGAAGACGCCCTGGAGGGCGCGGGAGCCGAAGAGCAGGGCCTGGTTCTCCGCCGCACCACCGAGTGCGGAGGCCAGCGCGAAGCCGATCAGACCGATGACGAAGGTGCGCTTGCGGCCGAACAGGTCGGAGATGCGCCCGCCGAAGAGCAGCAGCCCGCCGAAGGCGAGGGCGTAGGCCGTGATGACCCACTGCTTGTTGGCGTCGGATATGCCGAGGTCCACCTGGGCCTTGGGCAGCGCGATGTTCACGATGGTCGCGTCGAGCACGACCATCAGCTGGGCGAGGGCGATGAAGGCGAGGGCCTTCCAGCGCCCGGGGTCGGGAGCCGGGACGCCGGCGTTCTTCGACAGGGTTTCTGACATGGGACTAGCCACCTAAGGACGTGCGCGGGATCGGCGGGACGTCGATCACGGGAGTTCGTGCGGTACGTGGAAGAGGTGCCGGGGCGCCGATGGAGTGGGCGGGACCGGTTCGAGACCTCGGCGGATCGGGCGCCTCGGGGCGCGGTGACGGGCGGACGGAGCGCCCGGTGCGGCGGGCGGGGCACGGGTAGGGGGGCGCGCCGCGTCGAGCGGGCGCCTTCCCCCGGGTGCGGACCGAGGAGGCCCGGACCCGGTCACCGGCGACGTTGCCGGTCCCGTGGGAAGCAGAGGAGAAACGGAGCGGAAGAAGAGGAAAAGGAAAGGCGTAGGGATACCGGCCGGGCCGGACGTGGGTCGGAGAAGGTGCGCGGGGCGTCAGCGACGCCGCAGGTCCTCCAAGGTCGATGCGGAACCGGGGAGTACGGAGCGGGCCGGGGCCCGCAGACCGTCCAGGAGCAGTTGCAGATGGCGGTGGGCGAACTGGTCGATCGCCATGCACGAAGACCCGGCGAGGGGTCGGGTGAGCTGGGTGAGGGCGACCATCAAGTCTCCCACGGCGACGTCGGGGCGCAGCCGCCCGGAGGCGGCGGCCCGCCGCACGACTTCCTCGACGGCCTCTTCGAGGTGCCGGCGTTCGGCGAGCAGTTCGGGGTGTTCCTGGTCGAACGTCCCGGAGAGCAGGGGGCACAGGGCCCCGATCCGTTCGTCGGCGGCAGCGTGCACGAAGCGGCTGAGCGCGGCGAACGGGTCACTCTCCTCGGCCATGGCCTCTTCGGCCCGGTCGGTGGTGCGGGACAGGACGGCGAGTACCACCTCATGGGTCAGTGCGGCACGGTCGGGGAAGTTCCGGTAGAGCGTGGCGTTCCCGACGCCGGCCCGCCGGGCCACGTCGTCGAGCGGCACGTCCGGCCCGGATTCGACGAACATCTCCCGGGCGGCCGTGACGATCCGCTCGCGGTTGCGCAGCGCGTCGGCCCGCGGACGGGGCGTACGGCGCCGGCAGTCCGGTGCGGTTCGAGCGGCGGTCTCCACGGGCGGGGTCCGTTCCTCACGTGTGCGAGCGGCGCCCCGACCAACCGGGGACCGCGTCCCCACTTCCTGGGGACACACGTGCAAACGGGGAAAGCGTCCCCGGTTATTTCACTCCTGCGTGTGACCCGCGTCACCTATCCTCCCGCGCCGGAAAACCCTCCGATCGGCTTACCCGACGAGCGGTCCGCGAGAGGCCGACGGAGGCTGAGCGCCAGAGCGCAGTCCGGGTCGGCCGGCTGCCGCGTACCCCGGAGGCGCGCCCATGCAGCACCCTCGCCGAGGGATACGCAGCTGTCGCCGCCCGCTCGCACTCGCGGGCGCGACCGCCCTGGTCATCGCCGCGCTGGCCTCCGCGAGCGCCGCCCTGCCCGACGCGAGCCGGGCCTCCGCCGGTTCGGTGCCCCTCTCCGCCGGATCCGCGCTCGGACCGTGCCGGATATCCGCCGCCCTGGGCGTACAGATGTCGGAGGGGATGCCGACCCCGCCCGGATACGCCCCGTCCACCGGCACCGTACGGGCCCTGAACCTCATGATCGACTTCCCGGACGCGCCGGGCAGCGGGACCGCGGCGGACCGGATGGCGGAGTTCTTCCCGCAGACCTCCGACTGGTTCCGCAGGAGTTCCTACGGGCGGCTCGACTACCGCCCCCAGGCCCCGGTGAAGGGCTGGCTGCGGATGCCGCTGAAGTTCGCGGAGTACGGGATGGAGCGCGGCGCGCCGTACGAGCCCGGCTACCGGCAGCTGGTGTCGGACATCGTCCGGGCCGCCGACGCACGGGTGGACTTCTCCGCGTACGACCTGATCAACGTGCTGGTCACCCCGAACGCGGGCCCCTCGGCCCTCGACACCGTGCTCTCCGTGACCTTCCCCGCCAACGACGAGGCGCCGCGCGCCGACGGTGTCCCGCTGGCCAACACCTCGTTCGTCTACAGCCGGCAGGACGACGGCTCGGGCTCCTACGCGAAGACCGGCTACCGGGTGCTCCCCCACGAGAACGGCCACGTCTTCGGCCTCCCCGACCTCTACACCGCGCAGGGGGGCGGCTCGGTCGGGCACTGGGACATCATGTCCGAGGACTGGGGCGCCGACAACGACTTCCTCGGCTGGCACAAGTGGAAGCTGGGCTGGCTCGACAACGGGCAGGTCACCTGCGCGTCGGGGCCCGGCACCACCGAGCGTGTCCTCGAACCGCTCGCGACGACCGGTGGCACCAAGCTCGCGGTCGTCCCGCTGGGCGAGGACTCCGGGTACGTCGCCGAGGTGCGCACCGCCGCCGGGAACGACGAGGCGGTCTGCCGCCCGGGGGTGCTGATCTACCAGGTCGACTCGGACGTGGAGACGGGCCAGGGGCCGGTCTCCGTCGCGGACAGCACCGGTGACAGTGGCGGCTGCACCAGCCGGCCCAACGTGCACGCCGAGCTCTCCGACGCGCCGTTCCAGCCGGGCCAGACCTTCACCGACCGAGCCAACGGTATCCGGGTCTCGGTGCTCGACGAGGACGAGGACGGCGGGTACCGGGTCCGGATAACGCGCTCCTGACCCGTGGCCGCCGGGTCCGCTGCCGGCCGGTGGCCACCGGTGCGGGGCGAGCGGGACCCGGTGGCCACCGGTGCGGGGCGAACGGGACCCGGTGGCCACCGGTGCGGGGCGGTCCGGCTCGCACCGGAGGGGATGGTCCGGCCCGGCGGCCTCCGACGGGATGATCCGGTCGGCCGGCCCCTCGGTCCATCAGGCCGTCGGGCCACCGGCCCGTCAGCCCGTCGCGGAGAGCGGCTGGGCGGGGCCGGCGCCGCCGGTCTCCTTCGTGGGGCGCAGGCCGGTCAGGCAGAGCATCACCGTGGCGAACACGGCGGTGACGGCGAAGGCGGTGAAACCCCAGTCCTCGTGGCCGTTCGCGACCAGCTGTCCGCCGAGCCAGGGGCCGAAGACGGCGCCGAAGCGGCCCATGCCGCTGGTCCAGCCGACGGCGGTGGCGCGGTTGTCGTCGGTCGAGTCGCCGGCGACGGCCGCATAGACCATGGCCTGGGCGCTGAAGAGGAAGAGGCCGGTCAGGAAGACCACCGCGCAGGTGAGCGGCAGCGCCATGTGGACGCCGAGGAGGTAGACGCCGACGGCGGTGAGCGCGAACCAGAGGGCGGCGACGCGGAGTGCGCCGAAGCGGTCGGAGAAGCGGCCCGCGACCAGCATGCCGACGATGCCACCGGCGTTGATGATCACCACGAAGGAGAGCGAGGAGCCGAGTTCGTACCCGGCGCCGCGCATCATCGTGGGCAGCCAGTTGCTGACGCCGTACACGAGGAGCAGACCGCCGAAGGAGGTCAGCCAGTAGAGCAGGGTGCGGCGCCACAGGTTGCCGCGGAAGAGGGCGGCCAGCGCGTCCCAGCGCTCTCCGGCGGCGGGACGGGCGGCCTTGGCGGCGGGCACGTCGACGTCGAAGCGGCGGGCGAGGTCGGCGGCCTCCTCGTCACGGCCCTTCGCCACCAGGAAGCTCATCGACTCGGGCAGGAACTTCCACACCAGCGGGACACCGATGAAGAGCGGGACCACGCAGATCCAGTACGCGACGCGCCAGCCGTTCTCGCCGCCGGTCCACAGGCCGATGAAGCCCGAGACGATGCCGCCGGCCTGGTGGGCGGTCATCAGGGTGCCGACGATGATCGCTCCCCGGCCGCGCGGGGCGTACTCGGAGACCAGGGTGATGGTGACCGGCAGCAGCCCGCCGAGGCCCACCCCGGCGATGAAGCGCCCGAGGCCGAAGACCCCGACGGAGCCGGCCACCGCGCAGAGGGCGGAGGCGAGCGAGAACACCGCCGTGCAGACGATGATCAGCTTCTTGCGGCCGACCCAGTCGGTGATCGTGCCGGCCGAGAGGGCGCCGATCAGCATGCCGAAGGTGGCGTAACTGCCGAGGTCGCCCGCCATGGAGGGCTTCAGGCCGAGCGCGTGGTGCTCCAGCATGTGCGGCAGCACGGCGCCGTAGACGAACATGTCGAGGCCGTCGAAGAGCACGACCAGCCAGCAGAGGCCGACGACCAGCAACGCGAGCTTTCTGCCCCGTGGCGACAGGGTGGTGGAGGAGGACATCGTTGTTTCCTCTCGTCCGGCGGGCCTGGGGCCGCTCGGAGCTGGGCGGGGGACGGTGGGCGGGTCGTGCGGCTCGCGGCGACCCGGTGGGCACGACGGTAGGAACGCGCCCGTTGAGTGTCAACGTTTTTGTCAACAATCTCAGGAACGAAGGGGCCGCCCCCGGACCGACCGGCCCGGGACCGGCCCAGAGGGGCCCCCGGAGAGGCACGGGACAGACCCGACCGGCCCGGGACCAGCCTTCGAGGTCGGCGGCGCGGGGCGGCCGCGGGCGTCGTGGGACGGCACCGGGCGTCGCCGACCGGCCCCGGCGCCGCGGGGCGCGGGGGCCGGTCCGGCCGCGAGGCGTCTGCTTCCCGCGCCGTGCCGTCGAACCGCCGCTCACCGGCGGCTCCTGGGCGTCAGGCGACGGGCGGGGTGCCGTGCGTGTGGAAGGACTCGATCGTCTTGAGACCCCACGCCTGGCCCTTGGCGCGTTCGGCCTCGGTCCAGGTGATCAGCGGCCAGTCGGGGGCCAGCACGAGCCGGGTGAGCGGGTTGCAGAGTTCGACCCGGTTGCCGCCGGGCTCGTATACGTAGAGGAAGAACGTCTGCTGGATGGCGTGCTTGTGCGGGCCGGTCTCGATGAACACGTCGTTGTCGAGGCAGATGTCGGCCGCCCGCAGGATGTCCTCGCGGGTGTCGGTGGCGAAGGCGATGTGGTGCAGCCGGCCGCTGGAGCCCGTCCAGTCGGAGGTGTAGACGACGTCGTACGACTTGTTGGTGAACGTCAGCCACTGGGCGGCGAGCGTGCCGCTGTCGAGGACGATCTGCTCGGTGGGGCGGGCGCCGAGGACGTCGCGGGTGAAGGCGGCGTTGGCGGCCACGTCGGAGCCGAGGAAGTTGACGTGGTCCAGCCGCCGGACGCCGACCCCGTGGGACGGCTTGGCCTGCGGCTGGTTCTTCAGCCCCGGCTTCAGTGCGGGGGGAGCGACGTAGTGCTCGCTCTCCCAGTACAGGGCGAGTTGATGGCCGTCCGGGTCGCTGGTCAGGTACAGCGGGCCGATGCCGGGCTCGTCCTCGGCCCAGCGGCCCGGCCGTCCGGCGGCTTCCAGCTCCTTGATCCTGCGGTGCAGCGCCTCCCCGCTGGAGGTGCGCAGTGCGGTGCGGCGCACGCCCGGCGTCCCGTGCGCGGTGAGGACGAGGCTGTGGTGCTCGTAGTCGTCGAAGGTCCGCAGGTAGACGGAGTTCCCGTCGCGGCCGTTCTCGGTCAGACCGAGTATCCGGGTGAAGAAGTCGACGCTGGCGTCGAGGTCCGGGGTGAGGAGTTCGACGTGTCCGAGGTGGGCGATGTCACCGAGAGGCGGAGTCATCCGTGCCTCCTTCGAGGGGTGCGGGTGCGGGTGCGGAGGTGCGGAGGTGCGGTACGGGGCGGCGGGCCGCGCGAAGACGGTCCCGTCGAAGATCTTGCGGGCGGTGCGCACCACGGCGGTCCGGCCCGGCACCGGGGTGGTGCCGTCCTCGCCGACGTCGACGGCCGCCGTCACGTCCAGGTGGCCGGTGGGGTGCTCGATGCGCACCCGGCCTCCCGGCGGAGGGAGCCGGGCGATCCGCTCACCGACGTTTCCGGGGATCAGCAGCCCGGCGGCGACGCTCGCGGCGCCCAGCACGCCGATGGAGGTGTGGCAGCGGACCGGGATGAAGGTGCGGGTGGTCACCGCGCCGCCTTCCGCGGGCGGGGCGAGCAGACTGAGTTTGGGCACGGTGGCGGTGGAGACGTCACCGAGCCCCATGAGAGCGCCGGCCGCGAGCCGGATCTCGCGGAGGCGGTGGGCGAGCGCGGTGTTCTCCTCCAGCTCGCCGGGGTTCTCGTAGCCGGTGATCCCGGTGTCCCGGAGATCGGCGGCGGCGATCAGGACGGTGGGCATGCCGTTGTCCACGCAGGTGACGGGGGTCCCCGCGACGGTGTCGCGGACCCGTCCGGTCGGCAGCAGCGCCCCCGAACCGGGCGGGAAGTCGACGACCACGGGAGCCGCCGTCCCCGGCACGCCGGAGAGCGCGGTGGTACCGGCGTACTCGACGCGGCCGCCCGGGGTGGGGAAGGTGGCGGCGGCGAGGTCCCCGGTGTTCATCATGCGGATGCGGACGGTGGTGCGGTCCCCGCCGGCCGGGACCAGCCCGCGTTCGACGGCGAACGGTCCGACGCCGGCCAGCAGATTCCCGCAGTTCTGACCGTCACTCACCTCTGCTTCTTGGACGGCCACTTGGAGGAAGAGGTACTCGACGTCCGCGTCGGGGCCGTCCGAGGGCCGGACGACGGCGACCTTGCTGGTCAGCGGGTGCGCCCCGCCGAGCCCGTCGATCTGGCGCGGGTCGGGGCTGCCCATCAGGCGGAGCAGCAGGTCGTCGCGGGCGGCGGCGTCCCCGGGGAGGTCACCGGCGAGGAAGTACGCCCCCTTGGAGGTGCCGCCCCGCATCAGCATGCACGGCACCTCCTCGGGGAGCGTCACGGTGCCGCTCCGTCGCGCAGGTGCTCCTCGTACGAGCGGTACGTCACGCCGAGCCGTTCCAGTGTCTCCCGCAGGCCGTACCGGTCGAGGCCCAACTGCCCCCCGGCGAAGGCCGCCCGGGACGCCTCCTCCTTGGCGGTACGCGCGACGGAGGCCTCGATCGCCTCGGCGGCCCGCTCGCGCGGCACGCACATCACGCCGTCGTCGTCGGCGAGGACGATGTCGCCGGGCCGGACGATCCGCCCTTCGATCGCGACGGGGACGTTGACCGATCCGCCGGTCGCCTTCACGGTGCCCTGCGCGCTGACGGCCTTCGACCAGACGGGGAAGTTCATCGCGCGCAGCTCCGCCGTGTCACGCACCCCGGTGGTGGTGATCAGGCCGCGTACGCCCCGGCGCTGGAGGGCGGTGGCGAAGAGCTCACCGAACAGGCCGTCCGTACAGGGGGAGGTGGTGGTGACGACGAGGATGTCCCCCTCGCCGCACTGCTCCACCGCCGCGTGGATCATGAGGTTGTCGCCGGGCCAGCAGAGGGCCGTGACGGCGGTGCCGGCGATCCGTACGCCCTGCTGGACCGGGCGGAGCGCGGGGCCGAGGCTGCCGGTGCGGCCGAGGGCCTCGTGCACCGTGGCCACACCGTGGCCGGCCAGGGCGTCGGCCTGGGCCAGGGACGCCTTCGGGGGGTTGGTGACGATCACGCCGCTCATGCCAGGACCCCCGTGACCTGCGGGTACGGGCGCATGTACGCCTCGCCGTAGGTGGTCGACGCCAGGCCCAGGTTGGGTCCCGCGTTTCGCTTGAGCTGCACTCCGCGCCGCTTGCCGAGGTCGGTGTAGTACTCCCACAGGTGCGCCTGCGCGGAGAGGCACTCCATCGCCTCGCGCTTGGTGTCGAAGACCTCGGTGATGTCGAGGAGCACCTCGGGGGTGAAGCCGCACATCTCCGGCTGGTGGGGCTCGAAGAAGAAGACCGGCGGGGCACCCAGGACCTCGCCGGGGGCCGGGTAGCCGATGGCCCCGGCCAGCACCCGGGCGTCCAGCGCCATCCGGGCGGCGGCCGGGTGGTCGCCGTTGTACGGGTCCTCCAGCGGGTGCGTGAGCACCACGTCGGGCTGGGTCTCGCGGTAGATCGCGACCAGCCGGTCGGTCAGCTCCGGGGTGACCAACAGGGGGTAGTCACCGGCGTCCAGGAAGCGCACCTCTGCCCCGAGGACGGCGGCGGCCCGTT
This sequence comes from Streptomyces sp. AM 2-1-1, assembly GCF_029167645.1. Taxonomy (NCBI): domain Bacteria; kingdom Bacillati; phylum Actinomycetota; class Actinomycetes; order Kitasatosporales; family Streptomycetaceae; genus Streptomyces; species Streptomyces sp. AM 2-1-1. The sequence goes on from NZ_CP119147.1 coordinate 2,956,822, forward strand.
CCGCCTCGTCCCGGCGCATCGCCTTGATCTCCTCCAGCGCCTTGCCCTCGCGCCAGGCCCGCGCCGACTCACCGCGCTCGCCGTAGGTCAGACAGGCGATGGTCACTCTCTCGCCGCGCGAGGCGGCGAGGGCGACGGCGCCCCCGGCCCGCCACACGAAGTCTCCGGCGTGCGCGGTGACGACGAGCGTCGACCGTGCGGGGGCGGGCGCGTTGGCTTGGGTCATGCTTGCGTCTCCTTGGCTGCGGGTGCGCTCCCGCCCCACCGGAAACCCCCTGGCGGGTCAGGCGCGCAACACGTCGATCACACTGCTGAGATGAGCGCGGACGGCCTGCTCGGCCGCCTGCGGTTCCCCGGCCACGATCGCTTCGATCATGGCGAGGTGTTCGCTCAGGGACTGCTGGGGACGACCGGGCCTCAGGGCCAACTGGAACTGGTGGCGCACCAGTTGCCCGTTGAGTCGCTCCAGGAGTTCCACGGCGGTCCGCTGCCCGGAGAACTCCCTGACGCAGGTGTGCAGTTGGTGGTTGAGCTCGGAGTAGGTGAGGGGATCGCCCTCTGCCACCGCCTTGGCCATGAGTGCGCCCAGACCGGTCAGCTCCTCGCGCTGCGCCTCGGTGGCCAGGACCGCCGCCTTGGCGGCACACAGCCCTTCGAGCGCCATGCGGCACTCGGTGATGGCTACCGCCTCCTCCACGGTCACCACGCGCACCCGGGACCCGCGGTTACGGATCCGCTCCACCAGCCCCTGCGCGGCAAGATCGATCAGCGCCGCACGGATGCTGGCCCGTGTCACACCGAACCGCTCGGCGAGTTCGTTCTCCACCAGCCGTTGGGCCGGCGCCATCTCGCCCCGCAGAATCGCCTGCCGGAGCTGGGACAACGCCAGTTGCTTGGCCTGCTCCCCGCTGCCCGGACTGGCTTCCTTCGGCATTCGTGCCCTCCCTGAGTGAGTGCTTGTCGACGCTAAATCTAGGCCAACATGATTGTCAACAATTTTGTCTCCGATTTTGCGCGGACGGTGCTCTCCCCGGGGGAGGCGGATGCGCCCTCCCCGTGGGAGGGGGAGGGCACCGACGGCACTCCGGAGTCCTCCGGGTTCGCGGGTCCGCCGCGGGGACGACCGGGCCGGTGCCCGGCGGCCCGTGCGAGGGCGTACGGGGAGGAACGGTGTGCGGCGCACGGGGAGGCAGGAAAGAGCGGGTCCGACGGACACGGGGCTGAGCGTCGGCGAGCGGATCGTGCCGCTCGGGCCGGACCGGCGGGACGGCACCCCCGCGGGACCAGCTGCGGGTGGGTGCCGCGGTCGCCGCGGCCCCGCTGCTCCGGCTCGTGCACGCCGGAGGAGTGGTGGCGCGGCACGGCACGCTCCTCGTCGCCTCCGGCCGGCCCCGGTGGAGCCGCTCGCCGCAGCCGTGGCGGTGCGGATGCCGGGTGTGAGTAGTTGACGTACAGGAAATCCCGGTGAGAACGATCGTGCTTGACTACTGGGTCTCCGTGGTCTGAAGGACCTGTGCGTGGAAGCGGTCGCGGTCCGCAGCTTCCTTGGGTGTCAGCGGGTCATCCGGAGGCCGGATCCGGGTTCGGCGGGGGTGCGGGATGTCGTCGGCTTCCCGGAGATCCGCGAAGTCGGCGTGCGCCTCCTCGACGGCCTCGGGGTATGCCTCCCTCCTCTCGTGCTCGGCGAGCGCGCGGTAGATGCTGGCGACGCTGGAGCATGGCCTTTGCGCTTGCCGGTGGGGATGATCAGGTCGGGCTGGATCTGCTCGACCGACTCGCCGTTCGCCCGGCGCCGCAGCACGGTGTGCAGCATGTCCTGGGTGATGACGGCAGGTCGGCCACCGTGCTTGCCCTTGCGGGCCGCCGCGTCGAGACCTTCGAGGGTCGACTCCCGGATGTTCTCCCGCTCGGTCTCCGCCATCGCCGCGAAGAACGCGAACAGTAGACGGCCCGGCCCGCTCGGGTCGTACATCCCGGGCAGCGGCCCGGCAAGCATCTCCAGGACCAGGCCGTGGGCGGTGAGATGGCCGGCGAGCGAGGTGAGTTCGGCGGCGTCGCGGCCCAGTCGCTTCATCTCGTACACGGTGAAGATGACCCGGCAGTGCGGGGGCGTGGGCCTTGATCTGGCGGGCGAGCGCGAGGGCGGCCTCGAACTGCGGGCGGACGCGCACGCGGGTGCTGATCTTCTCGGAGAACACCTTGTCGCGCTCGATGCCGTGTTTGGCGAGGGCGTCGAGCTGCGACTGGAGCTCCTGGCCGAGCGTCGAGCACCGTGCGTACCCGATGCGGATGTCGGCGCTCGGGGCGTTGGGCGCGAGAGCGGGCGGGACGGGGTGCCGGAGCGCCACGGCTGGCCGGGCCCGCGGTCGGCGGGGGTGGGCACGCGCAGGAGCTCGGCGAGGCGGGGCACCTTGGTGAAGCGGCGGGTGTGGTAGGCGCCGGCGACCGCGCCGGAGCGCGAGCGGCACGGCGAGCCAGGCGCGGCACTCTACGTCGTCCGCATCGTTCGGTGAGGCTTCTTGAAGGGCCGTCATGCACCGGAGCTGTCACAAAACATTCTCAGAAGTACCTCGAACCCACCTTTGGGTGAGAACGAGTTCTGCTAACCGGAACGGCGCTTCGCGGTCGCCGGGCCGTCATTTTTGTCTTGCTCGGGCATAGGACCGTTTGTGAGAACGGCGGTCAGATCGATGTGTGCGGGGCTTCCCGGTGGGGCGCGACTGCGGGCGCGGTCATGTCGAGCAGGAGCAGGGCGTCGTGGCCGGGTGTGCCGGGTTCAGCGGTGTAGACGCCGATGCGCTGTCCGGGGGTGCCTTCCAGCTGCATGGACTGCGAGGTGAGCGTGAGGGTGCCGACGCCGGGGTGCTGGAAAGTCTTTTGTGCAGGCTTTCGGCCGGTGACCTCGTAGCGTTCCCACAGCCGGGCGAAGTCGGGGCTCTTGAGGAGGAGCTCGCCGACGAGGTTGGTCAGGTCCGGGGCGTCGGGAGCGGTGCCTGCGACGGCGCGCAGCCGGGCGACGCAGGCGGTGATCTGCCGGTCCCAGTCCGGGAACAGGTTCCGTGCGGCCGGGTGGAGGAAGAGGTAGCGGGCCAGGTTGCGGTGCTTGGCCGGCCAGTCCTCCAGACCCGCGTACAGGGCGAGGCCGCCGGGGTTCCAGGCGAGCATGTCCATGCTGCGGCTGATGACGTACGCGGGGTTCGGGCGCAGCGACTCCAGCAGCAGTTTCAGGTGGGGGCGTACGGTGCGGCTCGGTGCCGGCGGCGGCTCGGAGACATAGCGGGCGGCACGCGCCGCGAGCTCACGCAGGTGCTGGTGCTCCTGGTCGTCCATGTGCAGGGCGCGGGCGAGGGAGTCGAGGACGGCGGGGCTGGGGCGGGTCTCCTTGCCGCGTTCCAGGCGCACGTAGTAGTCGATGCTGATCCCGGCGAGGGTGGCCAGCTCCTCACGGCGCAGGCCCGGGGTGCGGCGGATGCCGGCGCCGACGGTGAGGCCGACGTGCTCGGGGCTGGTCTGGGTGCGGCGGGCGCGCAGGTAACGACCCAGCTCGGCGCCCTCGCTCTGTGCGCTCGTCGAAGTCATGACTCCAGTCTCACCCGCCGGGCACCCGCGGGGCGGGCGGGAGGGGGGCCCTGTCGTTACCCCCGAAGAGCCCGCCCTGCCACACCCGAGCAATCCGGGGAAAGGTGGATGAGGAAGACGCCGGTCCCTCGCGCCGCCCGGGTTTCACCCGGCACGACCTGCCGGGCCGGGCGAGAGTGAGAGACCAGGTAACACCATGATCGGAAGAGGGCGAGATGCGGTACATCAAGCTGCGTAACCTGGAGGTTTCCCGGATCGGGCTGGGCGCGATGGGCATGTCACACGGCTACACCGGCTCCGGCACGGACGACGCGGAGTCGATCCGCACCGTGCACCGGGCGCTGGAGCTGGGCGTCACCCTGATCGACACCGCCGAGATCTACGGCCCCTACACCAACGAGGAGCTGCTCGGCCGGGCCCTGCAGGGGCGCCGGGACAAGGTGGTCCTGGCGACGAAGTTCGGCCTGGTCTCGCACGGCGGCGACGGCGCGTGGAACCTGGACTCCTCCCCGGCCAACATCCGCACGGCTGTCGAGGGCTCGCTGAAGCGCCTGGGCACCGATCACATCGACCTGTACTACCAGCACCGGGTCGACCCGAACACGCCGATCGAGGAGACCGCGGGCGCCGTCGGTGAGCTGATCGCCGAGGGCAAGGTGCGGGGCTTCGGGCTCTCGGAGGCGGGCCCGGACACGATCCGCCGCGCGCACGCCGTGCAGCCGGTCACCGCGGTGCAGTCGGAGTACTCGCTGTTCACCCGGGGGATCGAGGAGCGGGTGCTGCCCGTACTGCGGGAGCTGAACATCGGCCTGGTGCCGTTCTCCCCGCTGGGCCGCGGAATGCTGACCGGCACGGTGCGCTCCCCCGACCAATTCGACGAGAACGACTTCCGCCGTGACAACCCGCGTTTCACCGGCGAGAACTTCCAGCGCAACCTGGCCCTCGCCGATCAGGTCAAGGCCCTGGCCGACGAGGTCGGTGCGACGCCGGGGCAGGTGGCGCTGGCCTGGCTGCTGGCCCAAGGCGACGACATCGCCCCGATCCCCGGCACCAAGCGCGTGTCCCGGGTGGAGGAGAACGCCGCCGCCGACACCGTCACCCTCACCGCGCAGCAGATCGAGACGCTGACCGCCCTCCCGCCGGCCGCCGGCGACACCCACACCGAGGCCCAGGCCCGGATGCTGGAGCGCTGACCCCCACCCCGCCGGGGCGCCACGCTCCGCACCCCCACCACCCGTTTGGAGTAGCACCGTCATGCGTGCAGCCGTGATGTACGGCGCCGGCGACGTCCGTGTCGAAGACCGGCCCGACCCGAAGATCGACCAGCCCACCGACGCGGTCGTCCGCGTCGTCGCGTCCTGCGTGTGCGGCAGCGACCTGTGGCCCTACGCCTCCATGCCCGCCACCGACACCGGCCGCCCCATGGGGCACGAGTTCCTCGGCGTCATCGAGGACACCGGCGCGGACGTCACCGGCCTGACGGCGGGCGACCTGGTCGTCGCCCCGTTCACCTACAGCGACAACACCTGCGACTACTGCGCCAAGGGCCTGCACATCTCCTGCCGCCACGGCGGCCGGTACGGCTTCGACGGCGTCGACGGCGGACAGGGCGAAGCCGTCCGCGTCCCACAGGCCGCCGGCACCCTGGTCAAGCTCCCGGTGGCTGCGGACTCCGCGCTGCTGCCGTCCCTGCTGGCCCTGTCCGACGTCATGACCACCGGCCACCACGGCGCCGTCACCGCCGGCGTCCGCCGCGGCGACACCGTGCTCGTCGTCGGGGACGGCGCGGTCGGCCTGTGCGCGGTGATCGCCGCCAAGCGGCTCGGGGCCGAGCGGATCGTCCTCGCGGGACGCCATACGGCCCGTACAGATCTCGGCCGTGACTTCGGCGTCACGGACGTGGTCGCCGAACGCGGCGAGGAAGCAATCGCCCGCATCCGCGACCTGACCGGCGGCGTCGACAAGGTCATCGAGGCCGTCGGCACCCGCCAGAGCTTCGACACCGCGCTCGGAGCGGTCCTGGACGGCGGCACCGTCAGCCGCCTCGGCGTCCCTCAGTACGAACAGGGCCCGATCGGGCCGGCCCTCTTCATGCGCAACATCACCCTGACCGGCGGAGCCAGCCCCGCCCGCGCCTACATCGAGCAGCTCCTGCCCGACGTCCTTAACGGCACCATCACCCCCGGCCGCGTCTTCGACCAGGAATTCACCCTCGGCCGGACGCCGGACGCCTACCAGGCCATGGCCGACCGCCAGGTCCTCAAGGCGCTCATCCGCCCCTGACCACGACCGGCACCCCCTACCGGCACCCGCACAGCAAAGGACACCCCGCTGATGAAGACCGTCACTCTGAACAACGGCGTCGAGATGCCGCTCCTGGGCTTCGGCGTCTACCAGATCCCCGCCGAGGACACCGAACGCACCGTCTCCGACGCGCTCGCCGCCGGCTACCGGCTGCTGGACACCGCCGCCGCCTACGGCAACGAGGAAGCCGTCGGCCGCGCCATCAAGTCCAGCGGCATCCCGCGCGAGGACCTGTTCGTCACCACCAAGCTGTGGGTCCAGGACGCCCCCGCCCAGGACAACACCCGCCGCGCCTTCGAGACCTCGCTGACCAAGCTGGGTCTGGACCACCTCGACCTGTACCTGATGCACCAGCCCTTCGGCGACGTCTACGGCCAGTGGCGCGCCATGGAGGCCGCCAACCGCGAGGGCCTGACCCGCGCGATCGGCGTCGCCAACTTCTACCCCGACCGCCTGATCGACCTGATCGTCAACAACGAGATCACCCCGCAGGTCAACCAGATCGAGACCCACCCCTTCTTCCAGCGCACCGACTACCACGCCCTCATGCGCGAGCACGGCGTGCAGCACCAGTCCTGGGGCGGCTTCGCCGAAGGCAAGAACGACCTGTTCACCAACCCGCTCCTCGCCGGCATCGGCAAGGAGCACGGCAAGTCCGTCGCCCAGGTCGTGCTGCGCTGGCTCACCCAGCGCGACGTCATCACCATCCCCAAGTCCGTACGCGCCGAGCGCATGGCCGAGAACTTCGACGTCTTCGACTTCGACCTCACCGACGAGCAGATGGCCCAGATCGCCACCCTCGACACCGGCAGCTCCCTGTTCTTCGACCACCACGACCCCGAGATGGTCACCTGGCTCGCGAAGCGCCGCCTCGACGCCTGATCCCAGGAGCCACGGCCACAGAGGGCGGCAGACCGATGGCCTGCCGCCCTCTGTCCTGCTCGAACCTTCGTCCCCGGGGGGCCGACCTGTGACCCGAACCGACCGTCTGCCCGCGCGGCGCGCCCTCCTGCGTGCCGCACTGCTGACCGGAGCCGCCGCCATGACCACCCCCGTCCTCGCCGCCTGCACACGCGACCCCGACCGGCAGACGTCCGGCCAGGCCACCACAGCCCCGGCACCCGAGCCCTCCCGTAAGCCTCGCGGGATCCTGCTCGCCTACTTCTCCCGGCCGGGCGAGAACTACTACTACGGCGACCGCACCGACCTGAAGACCGGCAACACCGAGGTCCTGGCCCGAAAGCTCCACAACCTGATCGACTGCGACCTCTACCGGATCGAAGCCGCCGACCCCTACCCCCACGATTACGATGCCACCGTCCAGCGCAACGTCAGAGAGCAGGACACCGACGCCCGCCCGGCCATCAAGGACCGCCTGCCCGACCTGACCGGCTACGGCACCATCCTGCTCGCCAGCCCGATCTGGAACGTCCGCGCACCCATGATCATGACTACGTTCACCGACGGGCTGGACTTCCGCGGCAAGACCGTCCGCCCGGTCACCACCTACGCCATGAGCGGCCTGGGCACCACCGAACGCGACTACGCCGCCTCCCGCCCCGGCGCAACCATCGCCCCCGGCCTCGCTGTCCAGGGCGAGAAGGTCAGGGACGCCGACACCGAAGTCGAGGCATGGCTGCGACGCATCGGGCTGTCCACCAGGTGACCGTTCCTGCCGGGTACCTCACGGCTGTTCGCCGTCCTCGTCGCCGTCCTCGGACGCGTCCGGGTCGCGGAAGGGGCGCAGGCCCTGGCCGGGGCCGCTGGCCTTGATGTTGAACAGGTAGCGGCCCAGGAAGTTGATGTGGCGGTCCTTGAGCGGGGACAGGCGGGCGACGTCCTCGTCCTTGAGGTCGTGGCCCTCGGAGCGGAGCCGGGCCACGGCAGCGTCCAGGTAGCGGGTATTCCAGAGGACCACCGCGTTGATGACCAGACCCAGGGCGGCGAGCTGGTCCTCCTGACCCTCCCGGTACGCCTGGCGGATCTGGCCCGGGCCACCGTGGCAGATCGCGCGGACGAGCCGGTGGCGGGACTCCTGGACGGTGAGCTGCCGGTTCATCAACCGCCGGTACGTGTCGGCCAGCGGATGGACCAGGGCGAGCAGGTGCATGGTCCTGTCGATCCGCCCGTACTCGGCGAATGTCAGCTGGACCGACCCGCGTGGGAGGCCTTCTCGGTCCGGAGGAAGAAGAAGGAGGTCAGGACCCCGAGGGCGACCACCGCGGTGTTCACGATCACTGCGGTCGTGATCCCGTCGTGGATGTCGGTGTTCGCCGCTGCGATCGCCGACATGACCGGCGTGCCCATCGTGATGCCGATCTGCTGGGTCATGGTGGCCAGGCCCGTCGCCATGCCCTGCTCGTGGTCGGCGAGGCCGGTCGTCGCCGTGACCATGAACCCGACGATCACCAGCATGTTCCCCACGCCCCCGGCGAAGGTAGCGGCGAGCAGCAGCCACATGCTCGAACCGGTCTCGCCCAGCCCGACCAGGGACAGGGTCGCCACCGCCTGCACCACCCCGCCGATCAGCAGCGTCGTCCGGGTGGACGTCGCCCCGATCACGCGGGGCGCCATCGAGCCGCCCACCACCGTGCCGACACCCAGCACGCCGAACGACAGGCCGGCCGTCAGCGGCGAGAACCCCAGTACCTCCTGGAGGTACAGCGTCATCAGGAAGACCAGGCTCGTCTCGGTCAGGAACGCGATCGCACCGGCGACGTTTCCCCAGGCCACCGTCGGCTTCTTCAGCACCGGCACCGGCACCAGCGGGCTCGTCGCCTTCGATTCCACCGCGTAGAAGACCAGGAGCAGCACCACGCCGGCCGCCAGCCATCCCAGCGCCGCACCCGAACCCCAGCCGTGCTCACCGGCCTGCGTCAGACCGAACACCAGCGCCAGCAGCCCCAGCGTCACCGCCACCGCGCCCGGCACGTCCAGCTTGGGACGGACCGCCGGGCGGGACTCCTTGATCGCCGTCGGCGCGATCACCAGTACCGCGACCGCCACCGGCACGTTGATGAAGAACGACCAGCGCCACGACAGGAGGTCGGTCAGCACCCCGCCCAGGATCGCGCCGGTCGTGAACCCCGCCGACATCAAAGCCCCGTTGAGCCCGAGTGCTTTCTGCCGCAGCGGTCCCTCCGGAAACGACGTCGTCAGCAGTGACAGACCCGCCGGGGTGACCGCCGCCGTCGCCAGACCCTGGAACACCCGCGCCACGATGAGCATTTCGGGACTCTGGGCCAACCCACCCACCAGGGAGGAGAGTCCGAGGACCGCGAGTCCCGCCAGGAAGAGCCGCCGCCGGCCGAACAGGTCCGCGATCCGCCCGAACAGCAGGGTGAAGCCGGCCGCCGCCAGCGCGAACGACGTCGCGATCCACTGCAGCCCCGACAGCGAGAAGCCCAGTCCGTCACCGATCACCGGCAACGCCACGTTGAGGATCGAGAAGTCCACCGCCAGCATGAACTGCGCGACCAGCAACACCACCAGGACGAGCCGCAGACGACCGTCCAGACGGACCGGCCCCTCCCCCGCCCGTACACCCTCGGCAACGGCCATCACACACATCCCTCTCCGGAGCGGACGGCCCGAGCGGTCGTCCTGGAGAGTGACTCTGCTGCTGTGCGCGGGAGTTACCCAGCCCTCCGGTCTTGCTGGCGTCCGGGAAGCTATCACTGGCAGGGCCACCTTCAGGGCCCCGTGCCCGGACCTCGCCCCGGCACACTGGTGGGCATGGACACTCCCACGGCTTTGGGCGACTTCCTCCGCAACCGCCGCGCACGGCTCCAGCCGGAGGACGTCGGCCTGCCGAACCACGGCACCCGCAGGCGGGTACCCGGGTTGCGGCGCGAGGAGCTCGCCCTGCTGGCCGGGGTGAGCATCACGTACTACACGCACCTGGAGCAGGGGCAGAGCGCCAACGCCTCGGACAGCGTCCTGGACGCCCTCGCCCGCGCCCTGCGCCTCACGCCGGACGAGCACACGCACCTGCGCGACCTCGCCCGGCCGCCGAAGGCGAAACGGGCTGCGCCGCACCGCCCGGAGTACGTACGCGCCCCCACCCGCCGGCTGATCGACGCGATGCCGCAGGTACCCGCCGTGGTGCTGGACGGGCGCAACGACGTCCTCGCCTGGAACGCGCTGGGCCACGCCCTGCTCGCCGGGCACCTGGACCCCGCGAGCCCGGACACACCGGCCGCCCGCCCCAACCTCACGCGGATGCTCTTCCTGGACCCGCACACCCGCGAGCTGTACACCGACTGGACCAAGGAAGCCCGGGTGGCGCTCTCCGCGCTGCGTCTGGTCGCGGGCCGCAATCCGCAGGACAGCGCGCTGGCGGAGCTCATCGGCTCGCTCCTGCTGCGGAGCGCCGACTTCGCGAAGCTCTGGTCGAAGCACCCGGTGCGCGACTGCACCGTGGGGACGAAGTCGCTGCACCACCCGGCGGTGGGCGCGATGACCCTGGACTTCGAGAACCTCCACCTCGCCGACGGCACCGGCCACCGCATGCTGCTGTACACCGCCCCCGAGGGCTCCCCCTCCGACGCGGCGCTGCGCCTGCTGTCGAGCCTGACGGAGGAGGCGACCCGGACCCGGCGCACGGCGCTGCGCGCGGACGCGGTCGAAGCGACCGACGTGAGCGCGGCGGACGCGGAACCGGCCGGGTGGGGCGCGGACGACCTGCGGTAGGCACCCGTGCCGGCGCCCGGCCAGGACTTCTCCGGCCGGGCGCCCGTGGGGGCGTGGTCGATACGGGTGCGGAGCCCGCCGTCGAGCGGCTTCGGGTCGCTCGGCCCGGGGCGGCGGGCCGGATCGTCGACGACCTGGAGCGACGGGGTCACGCCGAACGCCTCCCGCAACCCGTGGGCCGGGCGGTGCGAACTGGTCGTCCTGGCCGATCGGGCGCGGGGCAGAAGCGGCCGCAGCTGCGACGCCCTACGCCGCCTGTGTCCCCGGCCGCTTGAAGACCTGCCGACCGTGCCACAGGACGAACTCCTCCGCGATACCCGGCTTACCGGGCCGGGGCTCCGCGACCCGTTGACCATGGAGGGCGTCGACGGCGTGGCCCGCCCGGGTCCTGGCCACGTAGAGCGGCGAGACCTGGATCCGCAGATCGGGCAGGAGGCCCAGCACACCGATGTCGAAGAGGGCGTGGTGCAGGGCGCAGAGGGCCAGCCCGTTGCGCACCTCGTCGGGCCCGTCCTGGCTGTGCCACCGCACATGCGCGGCCTCCAGCCCCACGGGGTTGCGGCCGAGCGCACCGTCGAAGCCGCAGAACGCGCAGGAGTACGCGTACGCCCGCAGCACCTCCTCGGCGAATCCGGCCCGCCGCGCGCGCCGCTTGCGGTCCGCCGGTACGCCCGCCCCTTTGCCGAAAACAGCCGGGTCCAGGCCGGCCGCGTCGCAGATCGGCGCCTCCAGCGCCGGGGTGAAGTGCTGCTCCAGCAGGAGCCGGGCTGCCGCCGCGAAGGTCTCCGGATCGGCGAGCAGTGTCTCGACCTCCTGGCGGAGACGACCGTGCGCGCCCCTGGCCCGGAGCGGGGCGCCCCGCTCGGGCGCGTCCGCACCGATGGGCGCACCATCCCGGTCCCGCAGGTCCCACAGGCCGCGCTCGAGGTGGACGAACGGCATCGCAGCCCGCTCCCGCGCCCGGGACGGGCTCGTCACCGCCGGCCCGAAGTCGTTGATCAGCCGGCTGACGGGCTCCTCCGCCTCGTCGTAGCTGACCGCGGAACTGCCGGACGCGGCGAACCTCCCCAGCAACCACAGCATCAGCAGCGGTTTGTGCGGCGCCCGCCTGCTTCCCATCTGCGCACGTCGCAGCGCCGCCAGCGCGCTCATCAGCGCCTCGCGCGTCATACCGCTCCCCCGTCCTCCGCGGCTCCCGACTCCCCGACTGCCCCGACTCCCCGTCTGCCCCGGCTGCCCCGGCTGCCCCGGCTGCCCCGGCTCCGGTGGATCCCCGTCCAGTGCCGCGGGACACCGACCCGGTCGCCCGGCGCGCCTGCCGCTGATCTCCGGGCAACCTACCCGTCGGGCCCGTGACGAACGGGAAAGGGGTGGAGCGAGGTACGTCCGGATGGCCCCGGGGGACCGTGACCACCCCGGCACACGTGCGTTCTCCAGGCACCGGTCCCCCGGCGTCCGACCCCCGGGACGCCCAGGGGGCCCCGACGCGCCGGACGCCCGGGACGACGGCACCGGCCAGGAGGCAGGAGTGGAGAGACATGCGACAGAAGTGCTGCGACCGCTGCGAGTTGGTCATCGGACTGGGCTGCACATGCCCACCCGACGGAGCCGCGCCGACCACGCGCCCCGTCGCCTCACCCCGTCTGGAGTGGCGGAGCTTTCCGGCCGACGCGATCCTCATCTCTCCGAGGCGGTACGCGCACCGTCCCGGCGCCTGTGCCCACCTCTCGGAGGAGCTGGTGACCGCCCCCCGCTGGGGCTGGATCCCGGCCCCGCCGGCCGGGCTCTGGGACCGGCTGAGCACCAGCTGTCCCGCGAAGGCGACCGAGGGGAACACCGACCGTCAGGCGATCCGGCGCTGCGAGGACTGCCAGGCGACGGTCGGGTGAGGAGGCAGCCCGGGCACCAGGCAGGCGGGCGCACAGGTGCTCCGGCTCGCTGTCCGGCTCCGATGCCGCCCCACGGAGAACCCTCGTCGGCGCGCATCCGCTACGCTGTCCTGGTCAGTCGTCGGTACGTCGTGTTGTCCGCCCAGGTGAGCCTGCGGAGAGCACCGCACCACGCCTGGCCGAAGGGTTTGGTTGCCACCAGCCCCGGCCTTCGTAGCTCAGGGGATAGAGCACCACTCTCCTAAAGTGGGTGTCGCAGGTTCGAATCCTGCCGGGGGCACAGCACGAAGGGCCAGTTCGGAGGCGCGATCCTCCCGAACTGGCCCTTTCTCATGATCACGGCCGTGCCACCTGCGTGCCACTGCCTCCCGATGTCTCCAGGAGCCTGCGGATCCCGGCGACGCGGGGCCGCCGGGCAACCTTCAAGATCGTCACTGCGAACCGGCTGCGTCGCGCGCCTCGTTCACGCGCGTCTGCACCTCCATGACCACATCGCGAAGCTTCCCCGGCTGCACGGCTTCCTGTGCCAACCACTCATCGAGGCTCGGGCGTAGGTACATGACCATCCAGGGTCCATGCCGGCGCAGCGCCGAGCGATGGACCGATATCTCCTCCTGGATCTCCCGCCGCAGGTCATCGGTCCAGCCCTGTTCACGGTCAGCCTGCTCCAGCGGAGCTTTGAGGGCAGTCACCGCTTCGCCCAGAAGATCTGCCAGGTCCACGGGCTCTCCCAACCCTCGCGCGAACGGTGGGCCGAAGAACCACCACGCCCTGGTTCTGGCGGCAGTGACACGTCGGCCCCTGATGCCATGGCACGTACGGCCTCGGAGCAACTGCCGAGAGGCACCCAACTGACGGGCCACCCACTCAGTCGTCGAACGCCCGAATCGACGACGCCGGGCTAAGACCGGATTTCCCGTTCCGCCTCTGCTTCTGATTCCGCAGGCCGCGCTTCGCCGACAAACCTCTCGACCAGGTGCGTCTGCGTGCGTCTCCACGCCTCCAGAGCCTCCTGAATCTCTTGCGGCGACCCGCCGGCCTTGCCCTTGACGACCACCACGGCCTGCCCGCCCCCCGGCAGTGAGATCACCACTGTGTCAAGGAGGGGGCCACTGTCGGTGAGGTCCGCCACGATGCGCAGCGGCAGACCGCTGTCGGACAGGGCGGCCGTCGGCTCGAACGGCGTCAAGTCCGGCCTGTGCACAGCCTCCTCGACGATCGGCTCGCCCCCTGCGAGGACCCGCTCCACCGCACCGCTCGACCAGCCGAGCTCAGCGGCATAAGCGCGAATGGTGCGGGTCGGCTTGTTGAACTGCTGGCCCCGTTCGATCGACTGCACAGTCGACTCACCGACGTCGAGCCGCTTGGCAACGTCCACTTGCCTCAGCCCAGCGCTTTCCCGAGCCGCCCGAAGCGCTTGCCCAAGCGCGGTCCAGTCCATGGGCAGCCATCATGCCGCATCGCGTGCAACTCCAGGGGCACAGTCGCCAGTCGCAACCCGCACTTCTGCGAAGCGTTTCGGTCTTTTAGGTTCATTTTGAGTGGACCGCTTGTCCACACACTCATCAGACCACCTTTTCCGAGGGTGAAGACACTCAGTTTCCCTGCGAAGCTCCGCCCCTCTGCACTTAGATCAAAGTGTGTAATCGGTGAATTGCCAGGCGAAGCCCGCCGAAGCCAGCGGGCTGAACCTGGGCTCCGTGCCCGACCTGAAGATCGTCGGAACGCCGACATCTCGATCCCCAACCACCCCGCGCCCCCACGGACGTACGGAAGAAGGACCGCGTGACCCTCGACGCCATGCACTGGGTGTGGACCCACTCCAGGAGTTCCGGCAACCCGCGCCTCGTGCTGCTGGCGGTCGCCGACAAGGTGCAGGACCCCCAATGCGTCACCCGCATCGGCACCACCGAGCTTCGGGCCCGCCTCGGCGGCGTCAGCAAGTCGGTGGTGGTCCGCGCCGTCGACAAGGCCCTTGCGTCCGGGGAGTTGGTGATGGTCGAAGCTCCGCGCGGCAGCCGGGCTGCGGTTTATCGACTGCCCCTCGCCGTGACCCACACACGGCTCGCTCCGAGCTCTACAGGTCCTGTTTCGCCACCGGTAACTGCTAAGTGGGGGTACCGGGTCGAGACCCCTGACCGTACCGGGGGGTGTCAGACCGAGACCGGTGGTGAGGAGTGGAGGGGTACCGGTTCAGGTCCGGGGAGGTACCGGGTCGAGACCCCTTGCGGTACCGAGCCGGGCCCCCTTTACCAACCCACTCCTACCAGGAGTGGAAGCAAGCCGGCTGGAGAGCCCGCATCAGCCGATCTCGGGGCCCGAGATCCCCACCGAAGCACGCCCGTTGGTCGACGCCCTCACCAGCGCGGGAGTCCTGGTCCGCTGGAACCTCTCGACGTCCGAATGGTCGCTCGTCGAAGCCCTCGTGGCACGCACCGGCGTTCCGGCCCTCGCCGCCTTCGCACGGAAGCAAGCCAACGCCCGCGACATCAGCTTCGCGAAGTACTTCCTGCCCGGCTGGCGCGAACTTCCCCCGCTGCCCGCATCCGGAGTCGCCGTACGGCCCGCAGCTCGTGCCGCGTCCCACGACTGGCAGCCGTACACCAACCCCGCCGACCCCTCCGTGTACGAGAACGGATTCTGACCGTGGAACCCACCACCATCGGGGCCGTCGGCCCGTCCGCGCTCGCCCACCTCATGGGCGGCATCGTCCAGAGACAGCGCGAAGGCGTCACCCCCGGCCCCGTCGACGACTTACCCGTCCCCGAGGAGCCGGGCCACCCCGAGTACCACCACCGCCGGCGCGCCGCTTGGGCTCTCGGCCGCTGGGAGACCGCGACGCCGCCCCGCTACCGGCGGGCGGACGCCACGCTCCCCGCCGTTCGGCAATGGGCGGACGCCGTCGCCGCCGACCCGCACACCGCCGGGTCGCTGCTCCTCACCGGTACGACCGGCACCGGCAAGACACACGAGGCGTACGGCGCGCTCCGCCGCATCGCGGCTGCCGGACCCTGTTCGTACGAGGTCATCTCGATCACCACCGCCGACATGTACGGCCGCCTGCGTCCCAAGGGCTCGGACAGGGGCACCGAGGAGGAGTTGCGCCGCCTCTGCCACGTCCCGCTGCTGCTCCTGGACGACCTCGGATCGGCGAAGGCCAGCGAGTGGACGGAGGAGATGACGTACCGGCTGATCAACGAGCGGTACAACGCCTGCCGCCCCAGCCTCTACACCAGCAACCTGCCCGCCCGCGCTCCGCTCGACGAACATGGCCACGCCACCGGCCCCGACCTCACCAGCGCCCTCGGGGGGCGCATCACGTCACGGCTCTCCGAGGACACCCGGATCATCGCCATGACCGGCGCCGACCGCCGACGTACGGCCGGATGACCCCCGCACGACATGCCGCCGGGCCTGCGGCCGACCGCCCGCGTCGGGACGCCTGGCCCGTGCCGGTGAGAAGGTGCTTTCGCCATGACGGGCCGCGCTTTCCGTGGACATCGTGCACCGGCCGGAGATCAACACCGCTCGGATAAGGTGCGCGCATGTCACAGGCGCAAGCACCCGGAGGCTACCGAACAGGCGGCCTCTGGATCGCGGCAGGGATTTCGTTCGGTGTTCTGGCGGTCGGCTCCGCGCTCGCCCTGGTCGCCATGATGGAGTTCGACGAGAGGTGCATGCACGGAATCACGCAGGGACCGGGCCGGCTCCTGCGGGTGCGGAACCAAGCGTTTCCACCGGCCACCGTCTGCGAATTCCAGAACGGTGAGGTCGCGTCCCTCGGGGGTCACGGCGTACTCAACGTCCTGCTCTGGGCCGGCCTGCTGTTCATGGTCACTTGCCTGCTGGTCGCCCTGCTCGCCGAGTGGCTCGACCCGGAACCCGGCAGTGATCTGGTGGTGCCGATGACCCGGGTCGAGAAACTCCGCCGCACCGGTACGGCGTTCTGCGTGACCGGCTCCGCGTTTCTCCTCGTCTACGCCCTGGCCGGCTGGAAATTGCTCATGGGCCCGTCATCGGCCTGTTCGGCGGGTTCCGACTGGGGATCCCAGCAACCGGAGACCTTGGACCCACGTCTCTTTCCGCCTCAGGCGACGTGCCGGTTCACCAGTGGCATGACGGGGCAACTCAACCCCGACTGGCTGGCATCACTGGCCGTCGAGCTGGCCGTCCCGGCGGTGCTGGCGGCAGTCGGCTTCGGGCTCGCTCTGCGCCGCTGGACGGTGGAGCGCCGGGTCACCGGGGAAGAGAAGCCGGCTGCGGCCTTGTCGCACTGATCCTCCGCCCGGATGGCGCGAGCGGCATCCGGGCGAGGGCGGCGAGCGGCATCCGGGCGCGGGCTGCGAGCGAGAGGGCCCCTCCCCTTCTCACTCCGTCCCCGTGAGCCCGGTGCGCCACGCCCAGGCGGCGATCTCCACACGGTTGCGGGCTGCCAGCTTGGACTGGACGTTGCTCAGGTGGGTCTTGACGGTGCCGGTGCTGATGGAGAGGGCGGAGGCGATCTCGGCGTTGGTGAGGCCGTCCGCGAGGAGGACGACGACCTCCTGTTCGCGCGGGGTGAGGGGCTGGGCGGGGGAGATCGGTGTGCGCCCCCGGGTACGGGCGGTGGGGCGGCCGGGGCTGTGGTTGCGCAGGAGGCGGAGGGTGAGCGAGGGGCTCACGAGGGCGTCGCCGGTGGCGGCGGCACGTATCGCCTCGGTGAGCAGGCGGGGACCCGAATCCTTGAGGATGAAGCCGCAGGCGCCCGCCGCGATGGCCCGGGTGAGATAGGCGTCGTCGTCGAAGGTGGTGACGATGACGACCTTCGGGGGGTTCACCGTGCCCGGGCGGTTGATGAGGCGCAGCGCGTCGAGTCCGTCGAGACGGGGCATGCGGATGTCCATGAGGATGACGTCGGGGCGGTGCGCCGCGGCCTGTTCGACGGCGTGCAGGCCGTCGTGGGCGTGGGCGACCACCTCGATGTCGTCCTCGGCGGAGAGGATCATCGCCATCCCCGTACGGACGATGGCCTGGTCGTCGGCGAGGAGCACCCGGATCACGGGGCTCGTGGGGTTCGCGAGAACCTCGGGGACCTCGGGGTTCCCGGGCGGATCGGCGCTCACGCGGACGTCTCCGTTGCGGGGTGGGGGAGTCGGGCGCTGACGCGCCACCGCCCCTGGGGGTCGTCGCCGGCGGTGAAGGTGCCGCCGGTGGAGGTGACGCGCTCGCTGAGGCCGGTGAGGCCGTAGCCACGGCTGTGGGCGGGTCGGGCGGTGCCGTCGTTGGTGACGGTGGCGGTGACGTGGTCGTGGCCGTCCGCGATGCCGAGGTGGACGGTGATCCGGCGGGTGTCCGCGGCGTGCTTCCGTATGTTGGTGAGGGACTCCATGACGATGTGGTGGAGCACGGTCATGGTGTCGGTGGGGAGTTCGTCGAGCGGGCCTTCCTCGACCAGCCGGGCGTGGGCGCCGGGGAGGGTGAAGTCGGCGACGAGCCGGCGGATGCGGGTGAGATCGGCACACGGGGTGTGCTCCTCGCCCGCGCCGGACTCGCCCGCGCCGGACGCGAACGCGCCGGACGCGAACGTCCCGGACTCGGCCGTCCCGGACTCGGCCGTCCCCGAATCGGCTCTGCCGGAGGAGCTGTCGGGCGCTCGGAGGCCGCTGACCATGCGGCGAAGGGAGGCGAGCGCCTCCGTACCGGCCTCCTCGATCCGGGCCAGCGCGGGGGTGATCATCTCCGGGCGGGCGGCGGCGACGGCTTGGGCTCCCTGGGCGTGGACGACGATGCCCATCACGTGGTGGGCGACGTAGTCGTGCAGGTCGCGGGCGAAGGCGAGGCGCTGTTCGAGCCTGAGGTTCTCGTCGCGGTGCCGCCGGTCGGCCACCACCAGGCGCAGGCCGAGGGAGACCGTCGCGACCGTGCCCGCGATCAGTCCGGCGAACAGGGTGACGACGAGGCTGCCTTCGTCGATCTCCACCGCCATCGGCCGTACCACCACCGCCGCGAACAGGAGCGGGGCGGCGACGGCGGACGTCCGGGGTGCCCCGTGGCGCAGGGTCACGGCCAGGACGAGGATCAGTGCGCTGATCTCGAAGAAGGTGTAGGCGTCCGCGCGTTCGAGAGGCTCCCCGGGGCGGGCGGCGACCGCGCGCAGCGCCGCCGTGGACCCGAGGGAGAGGACGGCGACGGCCGCCCCGGCGCCGGCGAGCACCCCGGCCGGTATCCGGTCCCGGCGCAGCGCCCGTACGACGAGCGGGACGGCCGCCGCGAGCCCGGAGACGGCGAGGTATCCGGTCGCCGGGGTCCGGTCGACGCCGGCCAGGTAGTCCGCGTAGAGGGCGGCGCAGAGCCACAGCGCCGCGGCCACCCCCGCCAGGACGCGGAGACCGGTACGGAGCACGGGGCGGGTGAGCGGGCGGAGCGAGCGGGACGGCCGGGGCGCAGCGGTGGACATGAGCCGCAGCCTACGCACGGCGGGGACGGGGGACCTCTGCCGAAAGTCGTAGGCGGGGCCGGGGGAATCTGCCGTTCGGCCGATCCGGGCGCAGCGGGGTTACGGGGAGCGTGGAGCCGTCGGTGCCACCGCCGTCGGTTCACGACCGCAGGTCCACCGCCGTCGCCCTACCGCCCTCGCCCGCCCGCCCCGTCGAGTTCCGGAGCACGCCATGAGCACCCAGTTCGAGATCCCCGCCCTCTACGTGACCGGACCGGCCCTGGCGGCGTTCGCCGCGTACGCGGTGACGCGGCGGCGCCGGGACGCACCCGGTTGGAGCGGCGGACGGCTGGCCGCGCGGGTGACGGCCGCCGTGTACGCCGCCACGGTCGTCACCCTCACCCTCTTCCCGCTGTGGATCTACACCGGCGCCTACCGCAACCGGATGCCGTGGACCAACCAGATCAACTGGATCCCCCTCCTCACGGCCGACGTCACGATGGCCGCCAACGTCGTCATGTTCGTGCCGTTCGGCTTCCTGCTGCCGCTCTTCACCCGCTGTGACCGGGCCCGCCGGGTGGCGCTGCTCTCCGCACTGACGAGCCTGGCCATCGAGTGCGTCCAGCTCGCGCAGTACCTCGTCTTCAGCTCGGGCCGCTCGGTCGACGTCAACGACCTCGTCGCCAACACCCTCGGTGGCCTTCTCGGGTTCGCGGTCCTGCGCCTCGCGCTCCGCGGGGAGCGCACGCGCGGCCTGCTGAGGTCCTGGGCGCGGCCGGCCACCGTCCCGGACCGGTCCACCGCCGGTTCAGCGCCGGTGGGTTGAGCGGGTCGGCCCTGCCCGTACTGCGGAGCGCGACCGCGGGACGGCCGTATCCGGGGTTGGTCGTTCCGAGGGCCTTCTCGTGGCGGACGGCGTCCGCGGTCCCGATCTTCTCTCCGGCGGGGAGGGCTACTCCGTCCCCTCCGCCAGCAGCTCCCCGATGACGCGCGAGGCGTGGGCCGCCATCACCGGGTTCGTGGTGCGGTGGTGGACGAGTTCGGGAAGGGCGATGGAGAGGGCCCAGCCGCGGGCCCGGCTCCAGGTCGCGTCGTCGGCTCCCAGCGCGGTACGGAACCGGGGGCGGACCGGGGCGGGGAGGAGGTACCAGGCGGCGATCAGGTCGAGTGCGGGATCGGCGAGGCCCATGCAGCCGAAGTCGATGACGGCGCCCAGGCGGCCCTCCTTGATGAGGACGTTCCCGGGCTGGAGGTCCCCGTGCGACCAGACCACCGGGCCGCCCGGCGCGGGGGCCCGCAGCGCCGCCTCCCAGACGGCGAGGGCGGCTCCGGCGTCCCAGCGCCCCTCCCCCGCGGGTGGGCGGAGTGCCTGCGGTTCCCGCTCCAGCGCACCGCGCAAGGTCCCGATGGCCCGGCGGGTGCCGGAGTCCCGTGCGGCGAGCGGCTCGCTGCGGTACGCGGGCGGCGCGCCCGCCGGGTCGACGCACCGCATCGCGGCGACGAACTGCGCCAGGTCCGAGGCGAGTTCACCGCCGTCCGGCAACGCGTCCGGGCTCTCCGCCGGCTGTTCCCCGCCGGGCGCGGCCGACCACCCGGCCAAGGGCTCCCCTTCGAGCCACCGGCACACCGTCCAGGGCCACGGGTACCCCTCCCCCGGTTCGCCCTGGGCGAGCGGGGCGGGGATCGGGACCGGGAGGTGCGTGGCCAGCCGGGGCAGCCAGTGGTGTTCCTTCTCCGCGTCCCGGGCGCCGCCCTCGGCGAGCGGGAGCCGTACCGCCATGGCGCCGCCGAGCCGGTAGACGGCGTTCACCGTGCCGTGGGAGCCGGTCCGGCGGACGGGGAGCCCCGCCCACTGCGGGAACTGCGCGGCGACCAGGGCCCGTACAAGATCTTCGTCGGAGAGCATGAGGCGATCGAATCCGGTGGGCGGCGGTCGCCGCAACCGTATTCCGCACCGCCCCGGGTGACCGCCCGCACCGCCTGCCACCTGCGGAAACCGGAGGCGTTGCGGGATCCGGCGTACGGCTTCGGGCGGAGCGGTACGCCCGAAGCGGTCCGGGGCCCGCTCGCGCCGGGGGTCAGCGCATCTCCTCCGGGCACGGGGTGCCGGGCCTGAGCTGGTACGGGGCGGCGAGCCGGTAGACGCCCGCCTTGGGGGCCACCAGCTCGGTCCACTCGTCGTCGTGCGTCTCCTCGTCCACCTTCAGCAGGCAGCCGTTGACGTTGTCGAAGGTCTTCGGAGCGTCCTCGTCCGCCTTGGTGCGCTCCTTGGACTCCGGCGTCTCCTCGGGCCTGTCCAGGCTGTTGCCGTCGTCGTCGACGAGGGCGAGCCAGCGCGTGTAGGGCACCCGGATGAGGACCCGGCCCGCCTTCTCGACGCGCAGCGTGATCTCGTCGGCCTCGGCGTTCTCGACGGTCGCCGGTGGGTCGGCGAGCGGGGTCGGGTCCTCGACCCGGTACAGCTTCCAGTTGGCGTCGGCCCAGATCTGCTTCAGGTAGGGCAGGCCGTCGCCGACCAGGGTCGCCTCCTGCGCGGCTCCGCTGTCCGGGTTCCCCTTGGGCAGGACGACGTAGTGGACGGCCCAGCGGTCGAGCCACTCGCGGTAGTTGACCGCGTCGAGGGTGTCGTCGTAGAAGAGCGGGTTGCGCTTCATGTCGGCCTGGCGGTTCCAGCCCCGGGCGAGGTTCACGTACGGCGCCAGGGCGGAGGCCTCGCGGTGGCTGCTCGCGGGGACCACCTCGATCCGCCCGCGGGTGGCGTCGGCGACCTGCAGCTGGTTGACCAGTGGTGCCAGCTCGCGCGCCCAGGACGCGGTCGGGGCGGTGCGGACGATGTCGGCGACGCTCTTGAAGCCGATCCAGAAGTTGAGGCCGACGATGGCGATCACCAGGGCGTACCACCGGCGGGTGCGCGGCGCGGTGAACGGCAGCGCGGCCAGCAGCACGACACCAGCGAAGAGCATCGCCAGGCGCGTGATGTTGGACCCGATCTGCGAGTCCACGAAGTAGGTGGCGAGCGTGCCGAGGCCGTAGACGGCGGACGCCGTGCGGACCGTCTTCCAGTCGCCGGGGACCAGGACGAAGACGAACACCGCGAAGATGAACGGCAGCGCCAGCGTGCCCACCGACATCGGCTGCGTACCGGAGAACGGGAACAGCCACGAGGAGAGCCCGACCACCGCGACCGGGGCGAGCCCGAGGGCGTACGCGCCGGGGCGCCGCTTGTGCAGGAAGAGCGCGGCGGCCACCACACCCAGGAAGAGGCCGGCGACCGGGCTGGACGCGGTGGCGAGCCCGGCGAGCGGGGCGGCGACGGCCGCCTTCGCCCAGCGCCGGTAGCGCCAGCGGTGCGGCCAGCAGAAGACGGCGGCGACGGCCCCGACCGCGAACATCATGCCGAGCCCGAACGTCACCCGCCCCGAGAGCGCGTTGCACAGGTAGGCGAAGACCCCGGCGAGCGAGCAGACCAGCGGGTTCCGCACGGCCTTGACCCGGACGAGGATCATCGCCGTCAGCCCGGCCGAGACGGTGCCCGCGAGCATCATCGTCGACCGCACGCCGATCAGGGACATCAGGTAGGGCGAGACCACGCTGTACGAGACGGGGTGCATGCCCCCGTACCAGGCGAGGTTGTACGCGGTGCCGGGGTGCTGGCCGACGAACTCGGCCCAGGCGTCCTGCGCCGCGATGTCACCGCCGCTGTTCGCGAAGAAGAAGAACCAGAGGACGTGGGTGACGGCCGCGGCGACCGTCGCGATCGTGACGGGGTGGCGCGCCAGCCGGGTGAGGAGCTTCCCGGAGGGGACCGTGTCCGGATGCTCACGGGAGTCCTCGGGGGACGGGCCGTGGCCCGGACGCTCATGGGTCCCCGGATGCCCGCCGGCACCGGGGGACCGGAGGCGCGGGTGGGCGCCACCGGTCCCGCGGGGCTCCGCTCCCGGGTCGCGCTGGGTCGGCAGGAGACCCAGGGTGGCCGGTTCTCCGGACGTCAGGCGGTCACCGGAGGCAGGCAGCTCACCGGCCGACAGGTGATCGCTGGACTCCAGGAGGTCGGCGGAGGCCAGGAGGTCACCGGAGGCGAGGCGGTCGGCGGTCGGGGCCGGGCTGCTCGCCGCCGCGGGTCCGGTGCCGTCCGCGGCGTCCGTGGAGCCGCCGCCGGTGCCGGGGGTGTCGGTCTCCCCGGGCTTCTTCCGGTCTCTCTCGCTGTCCGCCTCGCGGCCGGGTCTCGGCTCCGCGGTGGTCACTACGGCTCTCCCCGTCATCCGCCGGCCCGGTGGGTCCCTCGGCCACCGGGCGGCCGGGTGCGTCGGGCCTGCCCGGCTGTTCGTCTGTTCGGTCTGTTCCGGGACGCTAACACGTACCAAGCGGACAGAAGCGGGACGGGGGGCACCGGACCGGTGCCCCCCGTCCCGCTTCCCACGGGCTTCCCGCAGGCCGGGCCGCCGGACCGGCCGTCAGCCGATCCGGGACAGTTTGGCCCCGAAACCGGGCTCGCTCAGGTCCTCGGCCAGGGCGACCGCGACCTCCACCCGGCTGCTGCCCTCGCCCACCGTCAGGGTGCCGACGTGGGTGCCGGCCACCGCCGCGTGCGGGACGGTCTCGCCGCCGTCGGTCAGCTCCAGCTTCACCGTGAGGCCGCCCCAGCCGACCGCCTTGACGTCCTTGGTGGCGACGACCGGAGTGGTCGTGCCGAGCCCGTCGTCGACGACTCCGACGACCTGGCCCTTCTTCACGATCGTGGCGCCCTCGAGGGCGTCCTGCGTGGCGATCATCACCGTCTTGCTGACCCGGTTCACCTCGTCGATGATCGACTGGCTGTCGTACTGGCCGAGGATGGCGCCGACGATCAGCTGGTCGGTCCCGTCGATCATCTTGTGGGCCGCGAAGAGCAGGTTGCCGCCCGCCTTCGTGGTCGAGCCGGTCTTGATGCCGAGCGCCCCGTCGAAGGGGACCAGGCGGTTGTAGTTGGGCCAGGCCTTGCCGGTGGGGTCGGTCCAGCTCGGCAGGACGGTGATCTCCATCAGCGCCGGGATCTCGACCAGCTTCTCACCGAGCTTCACCAGGTCCTCGGCGGTGCTCACGGTGGTGGCGTTGAGCCCGGAGGGGTCGGTGTACGTGGTGTTCACCATCCCGAGCTCCTTCGCGGTGGCGTTCATCTTCTCGACGAACGCCTTCTCCGAGCCCGCGTCCCACCGCGCCAGCAGCCGCGCGATGTTGTTGGCCGAGGGGATCATGATCGCGGAGAGGGCGTCGCGCTGCGTGAGCACGTCCCCCTCCTTGACGGTGTCCAGCGTGGACTCACCCTCGGAGGAGAGCTTGCCGTCCGACTCGCCCTTGGCGTCGACCTTGATCGACTCCCCGTCGGCACCCTTCTTCATCGGGTGGTCCCTGAGCACGATGTACGCCGTCATGGCCTTCGCCACGCTCGCGATCGGCACCGGCTTCTGCTTGCCGAACGAGCCGACCCTGCCCAGGCCGGTCGCCGCCATCCAGCCCTGGCCCTGATCCGGCCACGACAGGTCGGGGGCCGCGCCGTCGAACGTGTAGGTCGGCTTCGTCGTGACCGCGAGCGACGGGTCCGGCAACGGCCTGAACATCTGTACGGCTGCAAAGACGATCAACAGCAGCAGGACGAGCGGCGTCCAGATCTTGACCCGCCGGACCGCCGTGCGGACCGGGGTCTCACGCGGCGGCGGGGTGTTGGTCAGCTCGGCGAGCAGGTCCAGCGGCGGCTTCGGAGGCAGCGGCAGCGACCGGGTCCGGTCGGGCTCGTCCGAGGGGGGCGTACCGAGGGCGGGAGTGGCCCCGGGACCCGCGCCCGGGCCCTGCGGGTCCGGGCGGCGCGACGCGGGCGCAGTCCGTACGTCGTCCGAGCGCAGGGGTACGAAGGTGCTGGTGCGCTCCGCGGCGCTCTCGGGCTTCGGCTTCGTGTCCGGGGCGCTCCCGGGCTTCGACTCCGGGTCCGTGCCGCTCCCGGGCCTCGGCTCCGGCTTCGAGACCGGGGCGGGCACGGACTTCGCGTCGGCGGCGGCATCGGGCGTCGGGGCCGCGGCGGGCGTCGATCCGGTGTCCGGGGCGGGCTCCGGGTCCGAGGCCTTCTTCGGGCCGGTGGTGGCCGCTGTCTCGCGCCGCGGCAGCTTCAGCGCGGTCGTCGGCTGGTCGATCCGGGAGCCCACCGCCTTGAACACGGCGGTGGGCTGGTCGATGCCCGTGCCGTCGGCATCGGCGTCGGCAGGGGAGCCGGCGTCGGCTCCCGGTTCGGTGTCCGAGGCCGCGTTCGCGTTCGCGTCGGCGGTCGCTCCGGAGGACTTCCCGCCCGTGGCGGCCTTCACCGGTGCGGCGGGGGCGGCCTCCTCGCGGGTACGGGGCACCGTGGCCCCGGTCGTCCGCGTCTCGGAGGGCTCCTCGTCGCCGGCCGGCGGCTCGGGCGCCGCGGGCTTCGCATCTTCGGTGGGCTTCGCGTCTTCGGCGGGCTTCGCGTCCCCGGCGGGCTTCGTGCTTTCCGCGGGCTTCGCGTCCCCGGCGGGCTTGGCGATTTCCGCGGGCTTCGCGTCCCCGGCGGACTCCTCGGGTGCCCCTGCGGCGTTCCCGGCGCCGGCGCCCTTGCCGGGTGCCGGGGGCTCGGCCGGCTTCCCGGGTCCGGCGGCCGCGTCGGTCTTCCCGACCCAGGCGGCGACCGCGGTGCGCAGCCGCTTGTCGCCCGGCGAGGTCTCGCCGTCGGCCGCGGTGTCGCCCTCGGACGCGTTCTCGGCGTCCGCCGGGGCCTCGTCCGCGCCGACCGGAGCCTCAGCGGCGTCCGCCGGGGCCTCGTCGGCGTCAGGGGCGGCCGGGGCGCTCGCAGGGCTCTCCACCGCGCCGGAGGCGCCGGAGGGGGTCGGATCGGCCTCGGAGGGCCCGGAATCGGCTCCTGAGGGCTCTGCGGGGCCCTCAGGGGCCTGTGCCGCCGCGTTCTCGGCGTCGGGGGCCTCGTCGCCGAGCGCGTTGCCGCTCTCGCCGGCGTCCTCCGCCGTCGCACCCGTCTCGGGCGCGGGGGCCTCGTCGGCGGGCTCCTGAGCGACCTCGTCCGCCTGAGCGGCCGGCGTGGGGGCGTCGGGCGCCGCAGTCCCGTCCGCCGGAGCGTCCTTCAAAGGCACGCGGAACACCGCGGTGGCGTCGTCCTGCGGCGAGCCGGCCTTCGGGCCCGGGGTACTGCCGGACTCCGTACCGGTGGGGGCGTCGCCGTCCGGGCCGGAACCGGGGTCGGGGTGCGTCGCGTCACCGGTGGTGTCGTCGTTCGCCGGTTCGTCGCTCCCGGCCCTCGCGCCGTCGCTCGGTCCGGCGGGTTCGCGGAAGACGGAGAGCCGGGGGTCGCGTTCCTCAGGAGCCGTCCCCGAGGACTTCCGCTGCTCCGACTTGCCGGGGGACTCGCCCGCCACCAATGCCTCCTCTTAAAGCTGCGGGGACTGCCCCCGCTGTCCGAACCGTGTACCAGTGTCCTGTGTGAACCCTGGCTTCAGCTGCTAGACGAGAACGACATACGTACTGGTTCCCGTACAAAGCTGGCAGGCGCTCTCGACAGACAGTTGTGAGAGGGGTCACCCTGTCACTCATCCACGCGGGGAGGCATGGATGGGCAGGAGCCGCAGAACAATTCCGGAAGAGCTTTTGCTGCTCGCTCTGGACCCGACCACGGGTACCACGGCGCAGCCGCAGTCGCTCGACCTCGGCCTCGCCGGAGCACAGCTAGTGGAGCTGGCTCTGGCAGGTCGGATAGCCCCTGACGGGGATCGTATCGCCGTGGTGATGCCACGGCCGACTGGAGATCCGACACTGGACTCCGCACTGGAACTGCTGCGCAGACGCGGCAGCCCGGTACGGGCGGTCCACTGGATCGGCGGACCCCGACTCGGGCTCCGTCAGATCTATCTCGCTCATCTGGAGCGGTGCGGCATGGTGCATGCCGTGGCGGGCCAGATGTGCGGAGTACTGCCGACGACTCGCTACCAGGCGACGGACACGGCAGTCAGCAGGGACATCAAGTCCCGGCTGGACAGTGCGATCCGCACCGGCGTACCGCCGGACCCGCGGACCGCGGCGCTTGCCGCGCTGGCCCACGCGGTCGGACTCGGCAAGCACCTGTACCCGGGGAACGAGGGGCGTTCATCACGCTCCCGCCTCCGGGACCTGATCAGGCACGACCCGATGGGCGGCCTCGTGGCGCACGCCGTGATGGACGTCCAGAGCGGTGCGGGCGCACAGCCCCGCCGCAACCAGCAGGCAGCGGGAGTGCCGTTGCAGCCGCAAGCACGTCGCGGCTCCATGGCACAGACGGCTGTGAGCTGAACCGCGGTGCGCCGCGCGGGACATCCGCGCTGCGCACCGTGCTGGACCCGGGCGGGAGACCGCGCGGAAAATCCCATACCGCCGTACCGATGTCCACCAAGACCCGGTTCGGGAGCCGCACCACACGCGGGGCAGCCGGTCCACCGGCTGCCCCGCGTGCTTGCGTTCCCCGTTTCCCAGCGGAGCGAGGGCCAGGGGTGGCAGTCTGCTGAGCAGTAGATACGCACAGCTACACAGCCGGAGGTGCCGTTTCCGTGCCGTCCACCGTCAATCCCACCGTCAGGCGACGCCGGTTGGGCCAGGAATTGCGCCGCCTGCGCGAGCTCAAGGGCATGACCGCCGAAGAGGTCGCCGACCGCCTGCTGGTCTCCCAGTCGAAGATCAGCCGGCTGGAGAACGGACGCCGCTCCATCAGCCAGCGGGACGTCCGCGACCTCTGCGGGGTCTACGAGGTGGCGGACCACCGCATCGTCGACTCCCTCATGCAGATGGCCAAGGACTCGCGCCAGCAGGGGTGGTGGCACGCGTTCGGGGACATCCCGTACAGCGTCTACATCGGCCTGGAGACCGACGCGGAGTCGTTGCGCGGCTTCGAGCCCCAGGTCATTCCGGGTCTGCTCCAGACGCGGGCGTACTCCGAGGCGCTGATCACGGGCGCGCTGCCGGAGGCCCCGTCGGCCGACATCGAGAAGCGGGTGAACGTCCGGGCCCGCCGCCAGGACCGGATCAACGACCCCGAGCGTCCACTGCGGCTGTGGGTCGTCATAGACGAGTCCGCGCTGCACCGGACCGTCGGCGACAAGCAGGTGATGATCGAGCAGTTGGAGCACCTCGTCGCCTGCTCGAAGCTGCCCCACGTGACGGTGCAGGTGCTGCCGTTCGAGATGGGCGCGCATCCGGGCATCAACGGGCAGTACGCCATCCTGGAGTTCCCCGACACGGCGGACTCCAGCGTGGTCTACATCGAGGGCGTCACGAGCGACCTCTACCTGGAGAAGGCGAACGACGTGCAGCGGTACAGCGTCATGTACGAGCACCTCCGGGCCCAGGCGCTCAACGTCGAGCAGAGCCGGCAGTTCATCGTCGGGATCGCGAAGAAGTACACCGACTGAGCCGAGGGCGGATTTCCGGGAAAGGGGCCCCAGGAGAGGCCCGGAGAAAGGGGCCGGGAGAAAGGGGCCGGGGGAAGGGCCGGGCGGAAAGGGCCGAATACCCTGATCGTCGGGGGCTCGATCCGGCCACCCCGCCAAAGCACCCTTTGTGCGACATGCAGCGATGTGCCGCGTGGGGCGACGGCACGATACACCGTCGCCGCCCCATCCGGTAAGAGTTCTCTGGCAAATGCCATCCGGTCGAGTGAACGGCATCTTCCGCCAGTGGAGTTGGCGAGTAGCGTCGA
Organism: Streptomyces sp. AM 2-1-1; assembly: GCF_029167645.1. Classification (NCBI taxonomy): domain Bacteria; kingdom Bacillati; phylum Actinomycetota; class Actinomycetes; order Kitasatosporales; family Streptomycetaceae; genus Streptomyces; species Streptomyces sp. AM 2-1-1. The sequence goes on from NZ_CP119147.1 coordinate 2,985,422, forward strand.
TCACGCCAGCTGACAGCAGTCTGGTGCGAGGCTCACCAGCAACTCATCGAAACCGGAGTGAACATGGCTATCTTCCAGGGTGCTACGGACATGTGGACCAAGTCGTCGTACTCCGGCGGCAACGGCGCCTGCGTCGAGGTCAAGTCCCCCGTCGCGGCCTCCATCGCGGTGCGCGACTCGAAGGTGACCGAGGGCCCCTCGATCACCTTCGTGCCCGGTGCCTGGAACGCGTTCGTGCGGGACGTCGCGGAGCGCACGCTCGACATCTGAGTCCGGTGACCCCCGCCGGTACGCTTCCGTCTCCGTGCCGCCCGCCCGGCTCTCTCGACCGGCCCGCCGTCCTGGCCGAGAGAGTCCGGCACGCCCGGCCGGGGACGGGGCGAACCGCCGAGGGCGCTCCGTACCGGGGGATCCGCACGAGGTGATCCGCACGGTGCCGTCCGCACCGCGCGGCCCTTCGGACCCCCGGCCGCATTCCTCACCCGGGTGGGGACCGGCTGTCGTTCCGGTTCCGTTCCGGTTTCCTTCCGGCGTCGCCGGTTGTCGATCGGCCAAGTTCCCCCCTTCTCGGACCGCACGGGACCCGCATCCCGTGCGGTCTTGCCGTTTTCGCGCGCCGCGTGCGGGGTGGGCCCGCGGGCCGCGCCCCACGCCGCTCGCGTGAGGGCGTCACGGTGGCGGGGCGAGTGGGCCCCGGCGACGGCGTGATGCCGCCGCCGCGGGATGCCCGCGTGCCCGGCAACCCCGCGGTTTCCGCGAGCCGTTCGCCGCGCCGCCCACCTCGCGCGCGTCGCGCGTATTCGATTGTCCGCACAGCCTGACGAAGTGCCCGCTCATCGTGTGGCCCCGGTCACGGTCGCGACAACGCCCCCCAAGGTCAAGAACGAGTAAAATCGTTCGAGTTACTGATTCGTGTTCACACTCATGACCGTGGATACCTTGACCGCGCCCGCGCGGAAGCGATTCAATCCCCCAAGTCCTCGTACCCGCACGGGGAACCGCTGGACGGCCGTACTGACGAAGAGCGTTCCCGTTCACAAGGCGGACCCCTGGAGGGGTACATGAACAGTCTCGACTGGACCGTACTCATCGGATACTTCGGTGTGATGGTCGCGATCGGACTCTGGTCGCACAAGCGCGTGGACACCGTCGGCGACTTCTTCACGGCCGGCGGGAAGATGCCGTGGTGGCTGTCCGGCATCTCGCACCACATGTCCGGGTACAGCGCGGTGATGTTCACCGGCTACGCCGGCATCGCCTACACGTACGGGGTCACCTCGTTCGTGACCTGGTCGCTGCCGATCGCCATCGGCATCTTCATCGGCGCGAAGCTCTTCGCGCCCCGGCTGAACCGGCTGCGCTCGCGCTTGCACGTCGCGTCGCCGCTGGAGTACCTGAAGAACCGCTACAACATCCAGACCCAGCAGGCCCTCGCCTGGTCCGGTCTGCTGCTGAAGATCGTGGACGTCGGCGCGAAGTGGGCCGCCATCGCCACCCTGCTCTCGGTCTTCACGGGGCTCACCATCACCCAGGGCATCCTCATCACCGGTGTGGTGACCGCCATCTACTGCACGGTCGGCGGCCTGTGGGCCGACGCCCTCACCGAGCTGGGGCAGTTCGTCATCCAGCTCTTCGCCGGCCTCGCGATGCTGATCGCCGTGATGGGCAAGCTGGACGGCTTCTCGACCCTGTGGACGGTCTGGGACAAGCTGCCCGAGGGTCACGCCGACCCGACGGCCGGCCCGTACACGGTCACCTTCCTGCTGGCGTTCCTCTTCATCAAGACCTTCGAGTACAACGGCGGCATGTGGAACCAGGCCCAGCGGTACATGGCCACCGACTCGGCGCGCTCCGCGACGCGTTCGGCGCGCCTCTCCGCCATCCTGTGGTTCGTCTGGCCGCTGGTGCTCTTCTTCCCGATGTGGTGCGCCCCGCTGCTCGTCGACGCGCAGAAGCCGGACGCCTCGGACAGCTACGCGCTGATGACCGAACAGCTGCTGCCGCACGGCCTGCTGGGGCTGGTGATCGTCGGCTTCTTCTCGCACACGATGGCCATGTGCTCCTCGGACGCCAACGCCATCGCCGCCGTCTTCACCCGTGACATCGCGCCGACCCTCTCGAAGGCGGCGCGCGGCTGGAACGAGCGCGCCGGGCTGATCGCGGCCCGCTGGACGACGATCGCCTTCCTGGCGTTGTCGATGTCGGTGGCCACGCAGGTCAACTCCCCCGCGTTCAAGGACATCATCACCGTCGTCATCAAGTGGGTCGCCGGTCTGATGGGCCCCATCGCCATCCCGTTCATGCTCGGCCTGCTGCGTACGTTCCGGAAGTCCGGGCCGACGGCGGCGCTGGTCAGCTGGGCGACGGGCCTGCTGGCGTTCTGGCTGGTCAACTACCCGATCAACTGGTCCGTGGACGGCGGCGTGCCGCTCCAGTACCAGGTCTCGGTGCCGCTGGCGGTGTCCCTGGTCCTGTACGTCGTGATCGGGTTCGTGAAACCGGAGGACACCCCCGAGCGCGACGCGGTGCTCACCCGCATCAACGAGGACGACGGCGACGGCTCGGCCGCCGCGGCCGTCCCCGCGCAGGCCGGTCCGGCCACGGACACCGCGCCGGTCCGGGACTGAGCCCCGCCCCGGGTCGATGCGGGGCCCGTGCGCGTGCGCACCCGGACGGATTCACGGGGTGGGTGCCTGCCCGGTGAACATCCGGAGCAGACCGTGGGGGGTGTCCCCGCCGAACATCGTCCCGTGGAGCTCGGCGGCGTCCACGGCCTCGGCCGCACTGCGGGGGAACAGCTCCCGCTCGTACGCGGCGAGCGCGGCCTCGGTGTCGCCGGGGTGCGCGGCGAGGGCCGTGCCGAGCTCGGCGGCGTCCAGCATGGCCAGGTTGGCGCCCTCGCCGGACGGGATCATCAGGTGCGCGGCGTCACCGAGCAGGGTCACCCCCCGCACCCGCTCCCACCGGTGCTCGTCGGGCAGGGCGAAGAGCGGGCGGAGCACCGGTGCGCTCTCGCCGTCGGTGATCAGCGCGGTGAGCTCCGGCGCCCAGCCGTCGAACTCCGCGGCGGTCCGCGCGGAGGCCGCGGCGGGGTCGCCGAAGTCGATCCCGGCGAACCACTCCCGCGGCCTGCGGAGCGAGACGTAGGTGTGCAGGGTGCCGTCGGCCTCGCGGTGGGCCTGGATGCCCTTGCCCGGCGCGAGCGCGTACATCGCCCCGTCGCCGACCGCCTTCGCCGCGGCGGGGTGCGCCGCGTCGGCGTCGCGGAGGTAGGTCTCGACGTACGACATGCCGGTGTAGGCGGGTACGGCGTCGGAGAGCAGCGGCCGCACGCGCGACCAGGCGCCGTCCGCGCCGACCAGCAGGCCGGTGGCGACGGAGGAGCCGTCGGCGAAGGCCACCTCGTGACGGCCGGCGCCGAGGGGGCGTACGCCGCTGACCTTGTGCCCCCACCGGACGGTGCCGGCGGGCAGCGAGTCGAGGAGGATCCGGCGCAGTTCGCCGCGGAGCACTTCGGGGCGGCCGCCGCTGCCGTCGTCGGCTTCGTCGAGGAGGACGGTGCCGTCCCGGTCGAGGATGCGGGCGGCCTCGTGGCCCTCCAGGACGATCGCGCGGAATGCGTCGAAGAGGCCGGCGGCCCGCAGGGCGGGCTGTCCGTTGTGGTGGTGGATGTCGAGCATGCCGCCCTGGGTGCGGGCGGTCGGGGAGGTCTCCGCCTCGTACACGGTGCACGGGATGCCGTTGACGTGCAGGACGCGGGCGAGCGTGAGGCCGCCGAGTCCGGCGCCGACGATCGTGACGTGGGTGCTGCTCATGGTGGCTCGTCCTCCCGCATAGATTGGAACGTTGTTCCAAACCATATTGGAACAACGTTCCATTCATGTCAAAATGGACGCATGACCACAGGACCGCGCCGGTCGCAGCGGCGCACGGAGGCGCTCTCCCGGGAGCGCATCGTCGAGGCGTCCGTCGAACTGCTCGACGCGACGGGCGAGAGCGGGCTGACGTTCCGGGCGCTCGCGCAGCGCCTCGCCACCGGCCCCGGAGCGCTCTACCACCACGTGGCCCACAAGGACGAGTTGCTGGGCGCCGCCGTCGACGCGGTCGTCACCGCCGCCGTGACCGTGGATCCACCGGGGGCGGCGCCCCTGAAGGGGTCGCCGCAGGACGCGGTCCGCGCCGTCGCGACCGGTCTGTTCGACGCCACCGAGGCCCACCCCTGGCTCGCACCCCAGCTCGCCGCCCGGCTCGCCCGCGGCCACGGCGGGACGGCGGCGCCCCGGATCTTCGAGAGCCTCGGACGGCAGGTCCGGGCGATGGGGGCGCCCCGGGAGAGCTGGTTCACGGTGACGTCGGCCCTGATGCACTACATCCTCGGCGCCGCCGGGCAGAACGCCGCGAACGCGGCGAACGCCCGGACGCTCGGACCGGACGCGAGTCGCGCGCGGTTCCTCGACGCCGCGTCCACGGCCTGGGAAGGGCTCGACCCCGACGACTACCCGTTCACCCGGGCCGTCGCGGACCAGATGCGGGGGCACGACGACCGCGAGCAGTTCCTCGCCGGCGTCGATCTCGTACTGGCGGGCATCGCTGCGAGCCGCCCGGCGGCCGGATAGCCGGCACCACCGGGCGCGGGGGCGAAGGGGTTGCCGGAAGGGGTTGCCGGAAAGCAGTGCGCCTTCCCCGGCTCAGGACTCCGCCGGGCCCCGCACCGCGCCGGTCAGCGGGGCCGGGACGCGCCATGCACGGCCATCACAGCAGAAGAGTGCGGGCCGTGACGGCCCTCAGGCGGGTCACGCCCCGAACTCCTTCCCCCCGCACCTCAGTCGCGGGGGCGGAGCGCGTCCACGACGAGGTCGAGCACCCGGCCGGTGCGTTCCGGGGTGTCGCCGATGGACACCGCCTGGAAGGCTCCGAAGACCATGGACATGACGTCGTCGGGTTCGACGTCCCCGCGGAGCGAGCCGGTGCGGGCGCCCGCCGCGAGGAGCGTCGCGATGGCGGCGGTGAGGCGTTCCCGGGTGGCGGGGGTGGCTATGGCCCCGGAGGCCCAGCCCGATCGGAGGGTGCCCATCAAGCCGCTCTTGGCCGCGACGAACCCGGCGTAACGGTCCATCCAGGCGCGCAGCGCCTCCTCGGGCGGGAGGGTGGCGAGCAACTCGTCGGCGCCGGCGGTGACCGCGTCCAGTTCGGCCGCGAAGACGGCCTCCACGAGCGCTTCCCGGGTGGGGAAGTGACGATAGAGGGTGCCGATGCCGACACCGGCCGCGCGGGCGACGGTCTCCAGCGGCACGGTGTCGTCGGCCCCGGCGAACGCGGCGCGGGCGGCAGCGACCAGCTTCTCGCGGTTGCGCCGCGCGTCCGCGCGGGCGGGACGCGCACCCCCGGCCGTGGGGGACGGTCCGTCCGGAACTTCGGCGTTCATCAAAGCGGAGGTCCCTCCGTTTGTGCTACGGTCAAACGAACGGAGGCTCCTCCGCTTATTCATCCTCTCACGAGACCTCACGAGAACGGGATGACCCCATGACGACCACAGACACCACCGCCACCGGTGCCCCCCGCGCCGGAGGGGCCGGCCGGCTCGGCGCCCGCACCGTCTCCCGCGTCGGCTTCGGCGCCATGCAGCTCCCCCGCCTCCACGCCGACCGCGCCGCCGCCCTCGCCCTGGTGCGCCGGGCGATCGAGCTCGGCGTCGACCACATCGACACCGCCCAGTTCTACGGGGACGGCTTCGCCAACGACGTCGTCCGCGAGGCCGTCCGGCCCGAGGACGACGTGTACGTCGTCAGCAAGGTCGGTGCCACGCCCCATTCCGGCGGCCCCCACCCGCTGCGCCTCGCCCAGCGGCCCGAGGAGTTGCGGGCCTCCGTCGAGGACAACCTGAAGAGCCTCGGGCTCGACCGGATCCCCCTGGTCAACCTGCGCCGCGCCTCCCGCGGCCCCGGCCTGATGGCCGAAGGCGACCAGGTGGTCGACCTCGACGACCAGCTCGCCGTCATGACCACCCTGCGCGACGAGGGCAAGATCGACGTGATCGGCATCAGCCATGTCGGCATGGACGAGCTGCGCCGCGCGCTTCCGGTCGGCCTGGCCTGCGTGCAGAACGCGTACAGCCTGGTCGCCCGCGACGACGAGGAGATGCTGCGGCTCTGCGTCGCGGAGGGCATCGCCTGGGTGCCGTACTTCCCGCTCGGCAGCGCCTTCCCCGGCATGCCGAAGGTGACCGACGAGGCCGCGGTCCTCGCGGTCGCCGAGTCGCTGGGCCGCACCCCCGCCCAGGTCGGCCTGGCCTGGCTGCTCCACCACGCGCCGAACACCTTGCTCATCCCGGGGACGGCCGACGCCGGGCACCTGGAGGCGAACGTGGCCGCCGGGACGATCACCCTCGACGAGGACGACCTCGCCGCCCTGGACACGGTCCCGACCCGCTCGGGGGAGATCGGGTGACGGGGAGTCCTCTCCCGCCCCCCGTCACCGCCCGCGAGGTCGCACCGTGTCGCCGAACGGAGCCGAAAGCCCCCGTACGAGCGAGGAGTCCACGAGCGAGGAGTAGAGGAGAAAGCGGGAGCTGTCCGGGCTCACCCCCGAGGAAGCCGCCGAGGACCTGGGCACCACCCCGGAACAGCTGCGCCGGACCCTCGGCCTCGCCGCCGCCGACCCCGTGGACGTCTGGCGACCGCGCGACTCCCCGGACCGGGCCGTACGGACGCGGGCGGCCGGCCCGTCCCCTTCACCGTCCCGACCCGCCGTGCCCGCCTCCTCGCCCGCGTGTGGTTCACCCTGCGGGAGGCGCCGCGCCACGAGTTCGCCCGGCGCTGAGACACCGAAGCGCCCCGGCGCCGAGGTCACCCCGGCGCGGCGGTTCCCGTACCGGGCGCGCCCGGGCAGCCCGCTGCCGGGATCAGGTCGTCGTCGACGGCTTCCCGCCGGACGGTTCCTCGCGCAGGGCGTCGACGACCGCGCGCTCCAGGACCGCCGACTCGTTGATCAGGGTGCCCTTCTCGCCCAGGGAGGAGTCCTCGATGAGGTAGCTCCTCTCGCCGAGGTACTCCAGCGTGACCGGGTCGAAGATCCAGGCGGTGCGCCAGCCGGCCCGGGTGTTGTCGCGGGCCACGCCGATCCCGGGCCGGCCGGCCGCGTCCACCGCGCCGGGGTCCACGGTCACGCCGGGGATCTTCGCCGCGGCCTTGTAGAGGGCGGCCGCGGTCTTCGGCGGCATCAGCGTCTCGCGCAGCAGTTCACCGATGGTGTCGAAGGCGTCCTGGTCCCGGTCCCGGTCTCCGGCCGGGGTGTCGCGCGCGTCCTGGTCGCGGGTGATCTCGGTGGTGAGTCGCCGGAGCAGGGCATCGGGGTCGGTGGGCAGCGAGGCCAGCCACGCGTACGTCGGCCGGCCGAGCCCGGCCGGAGAGCCCACGGCGGGCTCCCCGTCCGGGACCCCGACGGTGATCGGGAAGTACGAGCCGTCCTCGTGGATCAGGCCGACGTCGATCACCGGCCCCGGCTCCTGCGCCATCCAGACCTCGCGCACACGGGGCTCGGTCAGTCTCACCGGGCCGTCGAACGCACCCTCGTTCGCGGCCTGCACCGTCCTGACGTACACGAACTGCCCCTCACCGACCTTCTGTTCGTTCTTCTTCGCGGCGACGGAGGCGACTTGGTCGAGCAGCACGGCCGCACCCCGGGGAGCAGTGCTCCGGGAGGCCGCACCCGCTGCGGTCGGCGCCGGTGCGGGGTCATGGCCGGCCACGGCCAGCGTGGTCAGCAGCACCCCGCCCAGGGCCAGTCCGGCGACGGGCAGCAGGACGGCGGGGCGGAGCAGGACGGCGGGGCGCGGGAAGCGGGGGCGGACGGTGGCGCGGTCGCCGTCCTGGTCGATCAGACGCATCAGGGTGTCCTTGTGGTGGAGATGACGGCCCGGGGGGAGGTCCCGCTCGGCCGGGGCCGGCAGCAGCCGGGCCAGTTCCTCGTGGGCGGCCCGGTCGGGGCCCGCGGTGCGGTCGTTCATCGGGCTTCCTCCTGGATGGGCAGGGCCACGAACGCGGCCCTGCTCCCTGTCTCTCCGCGGCCGGGGCGGGGTTCCCTTCCGGCTCGGTCCGCCTCTGGGGTGCGCGCTTCCCGCGCGGCCCCCTCCGGGGTCCTGGGTGTCCGGCGGAGCCGGTCGTCGGTGAGCCGTCGCAGCCGGGTGCGGGCCCGGGAGAGCCGCGACCGCACCGTGCCCACGGGGATGCCGAGGGCTTCGGCGGCCTCGGCGTAGTCCAGCCCGGACCAGACGCAGAGGACGAGCACCTCGCGTTCCTGGCGGCGGAGTCCGCCGAACGCCTCCTGGACTGCGGCGAGCCGCCGCGTGTCGTCGACGCGCCCGGCCGTGGCGTCCGCGATGTCCGCCACCGGTTCCGGGGCGGGGCGGCGGGCCAGGAAGGCCAGGCGGCGCCCGGTGCCCCGGTTGGCGTTGCGCGCCTTGTTCGTGGCGATCCCGAGCAGCCACGGCCGCAGCGAGTCGCCCTCCGGGTCGAGCGCCTGCCGGGTGCGCCAGGCGGCCAGGAAGGTCTCCGACAGGACCTCCTCGGCCGTCGACCAGTCGCCCGTCAGCCGGTAGGCGTGGTTGTAGACCGCCCGCGCGTACTCCTCGTAGAGCGCGGCGAACGCCCCGCGGTCTCCCGCCCTGATGCGTGCGCGCATGCGCTGCCGCTCTTCCTGTTCATCACGTCTCACACCCCTTACCTCTCCGGCCGGAGGGAGGGGTTCCCGTGACCCGCACCACACGGAAGGCGCGCCGTACCGGATGGATGCGCATCCTCCGAGCGCCGACGGGCCGACAAGAACCATCATCGGGGCGCGGGGAGCGAGATCGGGCCATGCGGCCAGAAGGCGGTGCGTGCGGCATGTCACCCGCGCCGCACACCTCCCGGCCCTTGCCCGGCGGACGAGCCTCGCTCTACCTTACTTTGCAGTAAGTTGACTCAGGAGTAAGGGGTTTGGCGTGGTCGCGTACCAGACGGTCATGGTCGGCACGGACGGCTCGGAGTCGTCGTTGGCGGCGGTCGAGAGGGCGGCCCGGCTCGCCGCCGTCTGCGAGGCCGAACTCGTCATCGCCTGCGCGTATCAGCCGATGCGCGGGCACGAACTCGCGCAGGCGCAGGACGAGCTGGGCGCGGAGGCGTACCAGGTGGTGGGCTCGGCGCCGGCCGAGGCCACCCTGCGTGTCGCGACGGACCGGGCCAGGGCTCAGGGTGCGAAGGACGTGCGGACGGTCGCGGTGGAGGACGAGCCGGTCGCCGCGCTGACCCGGATCGCCCGGGACACCTCGGCCGATCTGCTGGTCGTCGGCAACCGCGGTCTGCGCTCCCTCGCGGGTCGCATCCTCGGTTCCGTCCCCGCCGACATCGCCAGGAAGGCGCCTCTCGACGTGCTGATCGTGCACACCACATGAGTGCGGCGGGACCGGCACAGGAGTCGTCCGGCCCCCTCGGCATCGACGCGCTGGGGGAGGCCGTGGAGGAGGTGCTCCTCGGCGGCGGCCGCGTCTGGACGCGGCAGGAGATGGCGGAACGCTCCGGGGTGGGTTCCGAGCGCACCGAGTCGATCTGGCGCGCGCTCGGCTTCCCCATGGTCGGCAAGGACGCGCGGATCTTCACCGACGCCGACGTCGAGGCGCTCCGGGCCGGGGAGCGGCTCATCGAGGCCGGGCTCATCACCGAGGAGAGCGAGATCATGATGGCCCGTGCCCTGGGCCACCACCTCTCCCGGCTCGCGGAGTGGGAGGTGCACACCCTCTGGTCCTGGATCAACCGCGAGTCGGCTTCCACCCTGGACGGGGGGACGTTGATGGCCCACGCCGCCGCACTGCTGCCGGAGATGGAGCAGTTGCAGCAACACGTCTGGCGCCGCCACCTCGCCGCGTACGCGCAGCGCGTCCTCGCCGAGGCCGACGAGGCCGCCCGCAGCCGGTCGGGGCAGGGTACGGACGGGCTCGGGGACGAGGCAGCCGGTGGCCCGGTGCCACCGTACGAGGGCGCCGACGTCCGCGACCGGGCAGTGGGCTTCACCGACATGGTCGGCTACACCCGGATGACGCGAGGCCTCGGCAACGCCGAACTCGTGCGCGTACTGGACCTGTTCGAGAGCCTCACCGGTGACGTGGTCGCCGAGGGGCGGGGCCGGGTGGTGAAGACCATCGGCGACGAGGTGCTCTTCGTCTGCGAGTCGGCCTCCGAGGCGGCCGACATCGCCCTGGAGCTCACCGCCCGCGCCGAGGCGGAGCAGCGGTTGCCGCAGGTACGGACCGGGCTCGCCCACGGAGCCGTACTCAGCCGCTTCGGCGACGTCTACGGGGCCGCCGTGAACATCGCCGCGCGGCTCACGGCGGTGGCCCGGCCCGACACCGTCCTCGTCAACACGGAGCTGGCCGGGGAGCTTTCCGGCATGGCCGCCTACGAACTCCGTTCGCTGCGGCCCGTGTCCGTACGCGGGTACAGCAGGCTCCGGCCGGTGCTGTTGCGGCCGGGCCGGGGCCACGGGCGGCCCCGGCGCGACTGACCGGCCGGAGCGACCGACCGGCCCAGCGACCGACCGGCCGGGGCGATCCCGGAACCGGCGGGCCGGAAACGCCGGACGGCCGATGTCCCGCCGTCCGCGTCGTGGATGCGCGGCGGGGCGATCGTCCGGGGCCGCCGGGGCGGACGGACCCCGGGGTCAGGTGAGGGCAGCGACCAGCAGGGCGAAGGCGGCGACGAGGACGGCGACGCGGACGTAGTGCCATCGCTCCCAGCGCTTCGTCTGCTCCTTCCAGTCCACCGGCCGGTTCTCGGGCGTCCACGTCTTGCTCCGGTTGTTGATCGGGACGAGCAGCAGGAGCGACATGACCACGCTGAGAAGCAGCAGCGCTCCCGCGCCGACGGTGAGGCCGGCGCCCTCGTGGTGCCGGCCGGCCACGGCCCAGACCACGATGAGGACGAGCGAGCCGATGTACCAGACCGGCATCACCGCGCCCAGCATCCGGCCCCCGTGCGCGCGGCCGAGTTGGCCGCTGTCCTCGGGGAGCGCGTCGAATATCCGGTTGATGACGAAGGCGACGGAGAACTCCACCCCCACCATCACGCCGACGATCACGGTGGTGGCGACCTGAAGTGCGTCGAACATGACGATCCTCCTGGGATCTAGCACTGCTAGATGATGAGGCAACGCTAGCCCTGCTGCCGCTCTCTTGTCTAGCGGCGCTAGGATCGATTCATGTCGGTACAGGAACGCAAGGAACGTGAGCGGGCGGAGCGCGAGCGCCTCATCGTCGCGACGGCCCGTGAGCTCGCCGAGCGGCAGGGCTGGGACGCGGTCACCACCCGTCGGCTGGCCGAGCGCATCGAGTACAGCCAGCCCGTCCTCTACAGCCACTTCCGCGGCAAGCGGGAGATCATCGGCGCCGTCGCCCTCCAGGGCGCCGCCGAACTGGCCGCGGCGGTGCGGGCGGCGACCGCCGCCGCGAACGGCCCGCGCGAGCGGGTCGCCGCCCTCGCGCGCGCCTACCTCGCCTTCGCCGCGGAGAACCCGGCGGTATACGACGCCATCTTCCGGCTCGACGGCGGTCTGGCGTACGCGCGGGAGGACACCCCGGCACCGCTCAAGGACGCTTTCGCCGCGCTGCTGGAGTGCCTGGGAGAAGTAGCCGGAGAGGGCGTCGCAGCTGAGTTGTTCACCGAGGTGTTCTGGGCGTCACTGCACGGCGTGGCGACCCTGACCCGGTCGGAACGGCTGCTGCCGCAGGACGCCGACTCGCGGGTGGAGCTGCTGGTGGACCGGCTCGCCGCCGTGTGAGGTCCAGGCGTCGGCCGCCCGTCGGCCGCCGTCGGTGCTCTCCGCCGGAGCCGCCGCCCGCTCCCCCCTCACGCCCGCGGGTAGCGGGCGAGCCAGCCCGGCGCCGCGGCCGTGGCGTTGTGCAGGGCCGGGCCCTGGGTCATCTCCATCGCGAAGTCGTCGGCGAGTTCGAGGAGGGTGGCCCGGCCCTCGATCTCCGCGAGCCAGGACGGCGGCAGCGCCGTCTCCCCGTGCAGCACGCCCAGCAGAGCCCCGCAGACCGCCGCGGTGGCCGAGGAGGGCCCGCCGTGGTTCACCGCCAACCGCAACCCGTGCCGTACGTCCTCGCCGACGAGCGCGCAGTACAGCCCCACCGCGAGCACCTCCTCCGCCGAGTCGTCCGCCCCCAGCGACTCGATCAGCGCGGGCCCCGGAATGCCCTGTCGTACGGCTCCGAGGGCCCGGCGCACCGCCTCGGTGACGGGCTCGTGGCCCGGGCGTTCCGCGAGCAGCGCCAGCGCCCGCTGCACCGACCCGTCCAGGGTGTCCCGCCGGGCCAGTCCGTGCATCACCACCGCGAAGGCGCCGGCGGCCAGTTGGGCCGTGGAGTGGCCGTGGCTCTGCGCGGCGCACTCGACGGCGAGCTGGTGCACCAGCTGCGGTTCCCACCCCGCGAGCAGCCCGAACGGCGCGGACCGGGTCAGCGCGGCCGAGTCCCGGGCCTCGGGGTTCTTCGGCCGCTCCAGGGTGCCCATCACGGCGTCCCCGAAGCCGAGCAGGCAGGCCCGTGCGGGGGTGCGGCGGGCGTACAGCCACTCCTCGCGCGCGAGCCAGCCGTCGTCCTCGCGCCGCTCGTCGGGCCCCCAGTCGCGCTGCGTCGCCGCCCACCGCAGATGGGCCCGGTGCACGTCGGTCGGCGGGTGCCAGGCCCCGGTGTCCCGCCGCACCTGCGCCCGTATCAGCCCGTCCACGGTGAAGAGCGTCAGCTGGGTGACTGCCGTGACACCCCCGCGCCGCCCGCCCACCGGCACGAAGTCGGCGACCCCGCCGACCCCGTACGCCTCCCGGATCTCCTCCAGCGCGAGCGGAGCGACCGCCGCCCCGAGGGCGTCCCCGAGCGCCGCGCCCAGCAGCGCCCCCCGTACCCGGCTGCGGAAGTCCTGCTGCTCCACACGGCCCCAGACAGCTGTGGTCCCGATGGTCATCCGGCCAGTCCCCCTACCGTCGGTACGGCTCCGCCAGCACTGTAATAGAGCGGGAACGACTGGTTCAGGGCTGGAACGGTATGTACGGAGTAGCTCCGGAGATCACCTTTGAACGGGATTCCCCGGGGTTCAGCCGCGTGCGCGAGCCCCGCGCCGGGCGGCCGGACGCCTCACGGCAAGGGCTTACGGCAATGGCTCACAGCGGAGGCTCCGGAGAAGTCCCGCCGGTGGTCCACGTCGACCGAGGACGACCCTCCCGGCACTCCGCGACCCGCAGCACGTCCCGCAGCGACTCGGTGGCCGCCTTCAGCGCGAACCGTACGGCCCCCTCCCCGGCCGACTCGTCGGCCAGCACCTCCCGCGCCCCGGCGAGCACGTCCTCCCCGCACGCGACGAGCTCGGCCTCCACGTCGTCGGCCAGCCGCGACATCCGGCTGCCCGGATCATCGGTGCTCAGGTAACAGCACCTGCCCTCAGGGGAGTTCCAGGGCAGCAGACGGAGCTGGGAATCGGCCATGACGTGTGCCTCGCAGAGGTGTGGGCTTCGGGTGACTTCCATCGGGTGACGCTCACCGTTCGTGACTCGGTGATCACCGCCGCGACCTACGCTCGGCAGCAGCACACGATTGCCCGCGCACAGGACAACGGGAGGACCACGATGACCGAACCGGCCGACGTGGACGAGGAGTCGGGCCGCGCCGCGCTCGGCCGGACACTGCGCTACCTGCGTGAGAAGGCCGGCAGGTCGCTGGGGCAGCTCGCCGAGGAGACCCGCTACGACAAGAGCTACCTCTACCGGCTGGAGGTGAGCCAGCGGCTCTCCAAGCTGGAGGTGATGCAGGACCTCGACCGGTACTAGGAGAGCGGGGAACTGCTCCAGGGGTTGTGGAAGGTCGCCCGGAGGGAAGTCTTCAAGGACAAGTACCAGGAGTTCATGCGGCTGGAGAACCGGGCTCGCGTCATGTGGATGTTCCAGCTCGCCATTCCTGGACTCTTCCAGACGGAGGAGTACGCCCGTGAGGTGCTGTCGGCGGCCCAGGCCTCGAACAGCAATCTCGACGTGGCCGAGGAGCAGGTCGCTGCGCGTATGAGCCGTCAGGAGATCTTGCATCGAGACCCGGTGCCCCACGTCCGACTGATCCTGGATGAGGTCGCGCTGCGACGGCCGACGGCGCACACGAAGTCGTGGCGGAGTCAATTGGACCATCTGATCGAGGTCTGCCATCTCCCCGACGTGGTTCTCCAGGTGCTGCCCTTTTCGGCTGGTGTGCACGGACTCATGGACAGCCATCTCACCGTACTCTGGGAGCCGGACGGCACCTCCGTTGCCTATGTGGAGGGCAACGGCATCAGCGAGTTGGTCGACGAGGCGGACAAAGTGACCAGCTATCGGCTGTCCTACGATCGGGTCCGCGATCTCGCCCTGTCCCCAGCGGAGTCGCTGGCATTCATCCGGGGCATTGTGGAGGAGCTTCCCTCATGAACCGCACGCTCGACTTCAGCCTCGCCGCATGGCGTAAGTCCACCTACAGCGACGGAGGCCAAACCAACTGCGTGGAAGTCTGCGACGGCTTCCCCGGCCTCGTCCCCATCCGCGACAGCAAAGTCCCCACCGGCCCCACACTCGCCGTCACCGCTCCAGCGTGGACCGCATTCCTCGACCAGTTCCGGAGCTCCGAATGACGCCTGCGTCGTCTGACCTCCGCCGCGCCGCCTGGCGCAAGTCGAGCTTCAGCGACGGCGGCCCCAACAACTGCCTGGAAGTCTCAGACGACTTCCCCGGCCTCGTCCCCGTCCGCGACAGCAAGAACCCCGCCGGCCCCGCTCTCCTCATCACCGCTCCCGCCTGGACGGCATTCGTCGCCTTCGCCGCCGGGCGCTGAGCGGGCTCCGGGCCGCGTCCCCGGGCGTGCGTCCCCGCTCGCGGGCCCCGGGGCCGTGGCCGGGCCAGCGGCCGGGGCTGCCGGCCCGCACCGGGCTGCCGGGGCAGCCCGCCGATGCGCACCGCACCCCGTAAATCCCGTTGCGTCTCACAACTGCCCCGGTAGCGTGCGCCGTTATGGACAACGAATTGAAGCGCCCCCCGTTCCAGGCGGACGAACGCACCTCACTGGTGGGCTGGTTGGACCTGCAACGCCAGATCCTGCGCTGGAAGTGCGAAGGACTGAGCGACGAGGACGCGCGCCGTCCGGTCGTCCCGACCTCACCGGCGATGACGATGGCCGGCCTCGTCTCCCACATGCGCTGGACCGAGCACACATGGCTGGAGGTGCTGTTCCTCGGCGGCGACGAGAAGGAGAACCCGGCGTTCCACGAGTCGGTCGAGGACGCCGACTGGGTCACCGACGGCCGCACTCTCTCCGAGCTCCTCGCGGAGTACGAGGCCCAGTGCGCGCGCAGCAACGAGATCGTCGCGGCGGCCTCCCTGGACGACGTCGGCCGGCACCCCGGCTTCCGCTCCTCGGGCGCCAACCTCCGCTGGATGCTGACCCACCTCATCGAGGAGACGGGGCGGCACGCGGGGCACGCGGACATCGTCCGGGAGCTGCTCGACGGCTCCAAGGGCTACTACTGAGGGCCACCGCACACCCCGCCCCGTGTCGGCTGAACCGGGCGTTCGGCCTGCCGGGGTGGTGACGGACCGGGGCTCAGCCCGTGAGGGGATCGTGCCGGGCAGCCTGCCCGGCGCCCAGGTCGATGGCGAAGACCTGGTCCAGGCCCAGGATGCCCAGGACGCGGGCGGTGTTGGCGGGCACCGAGACCAGGGAGATGCGAGCGCCTTGTCCGACGGCCTGGATCCTGGCGGACAGCAGAGCGCTGATCCCGCTGGAGTCACAGAACTCCAGACCGGCCAGGTCCAGGACCAGCAGTTGTCCCGTGGTGAGACTGAGGCCGTCCAGGGCATCGCGAAGTCCGGGCGCGGTCGCGTAGTCGAGATCACCGATGATCCCCAGTACGGGGCCGGTGGCTGCGGCGCGGGTGGTGATCGTCAGTGGGCTCATGTCAGTTCGTCACTCACGCGGGTGTGGGGCGGGGCGGGCACGCCGAGGGCGAGGAGTGCTGTGTCGTCGTCGAGACCGTCGCCGAAGGAGGCGAGCAGCCCGCCCAGGGCGGTGATCAGGGATTTCGGGCCCTGTGCGGGCTGGGCGGCGGCGAAAGCGCGCAGGGCTTCGTCGCCGTACAGCCGGCGGTCCGGTCCGATGCGGGCCTCGGTCAGGCCGTCGGTGTACAGGAGCAGGGTGTCACCGGGGAGCAGTCGGGTGCGGGCGGCGGTGAACGTCGCCCGGGGCAGGACGCCGACGAGCATCCCGCCGGGGGTGTGGAGGTAGTCGGCGCTGCCGTCGGCGCGCCGGATCAGCGCGGAGGGGTGGCCGCCCGAGGCCAGGTGCACCTCGACGTGGCCGTCGTGGGGTTCGAGGGTGCCGAACACGGCGGTGCAGAAACGCCCTTCGCCGCTGGAGTACCGCTCGTACAGCACCGTGTTCAACGTGGTGAGCGCGGAGACGGGGTCGGCGTCGTGCAGGGCGGCGGCGCGCAGGGTGTAGCGGGCCAGCGAGGTGACCGCGGCGGCCTGGGGGCCTTTGCCGCACACGTCGCCGAGGAAGAACGCCCACCGGTCGGAGCCCAGGGGGAAGAGGTCGTAGAAGTCTCCGCCCAGCAGGTCCGGGGAGGCCGTGTGGTAGTAGGAACCGGCTTCCAGACCCGGGATCTCGGGCAGCTGGGAGGGCAGCAGGCTCTGCTGGAGGACGGCGAACGCCTGCTGGAGCCGGACGCGGTCGGCCTCGGCCTGCCGCCGGGCTTCCTCGGCCTGCCGCCGGGCTTCCTCGGCCTGCCGCCGGGCTTCCTCGGCCGCCTGGCGCCCGCGCAGCAACTCGGTTTCGTAGGCGCGGCGTTCGCTGGCGTCGAAGACGGTGGTGCGGATCAGCAGCGGCTCGCCGGCGTCGCTGGTCTTCACCCGCGAGGTCACCAGCACCGGCATCCGTCGGCCGGAGGCTGCCTTTATGTCCATGGCAACGCCGCTGACCTCGCCCTTCATCTGCAGCAGCGGCGCGAAGTGCGTCTCGTGGTACAGCTTGCCGCCCACGGTCAGCAGGTCGGTGAACCGCATCCGCCCCACCACCCGGGACCGCTCCAGACCGAGCCAGCTCAGCAGGGTGTGGTTGATCTTCGCGATGGTGCCGTCCATCAGCGTCGACAGGTAACCGCACGGGGCCTGCTCGTAGAGCTCCTCGGCACTGTCCTCCAGCAGCGAGGTGAACACCGTGTTCGTGGTGTCCACGTCCTGCTCCCCACCCGGATCCGGGGACTGGCCCGGATCCGGGGACTGGCCGGTGCGGCACATCATCAGGCGGCTCCGACGAAGTCGACGATCGCGTCGGCCGTGGCCTCCGGTGCGCTCAGCTGGGGACAGTGCCCCGTCGCCTCGAGGGTGACCAGCCGGCTGCCGGGGATCGCGTCGCGGACGTAGGCGCCGACCTCGCGGGGGGCGATCACGTCCTGCCGGCACTCCAGGATCAGCGTCGGTGCCGTGACCGTCTTGAGGTCGCCGCGACTGTCGGACAGGAACGTCGTGCGGGCGAAGACGCGGGCCATGTCCGGGTCGGTCGCGCAGAACGAGGCAGTCAGCTCCTGACCGAGTTCGGGCCGGTCGTCGTTGCCCATGATGACCGGGGCCATCGCCGCCGACCAGCCCAGGTAGTTGGATTCCAGCGACTCCAGCAGTTCGTCGATGTCCTCCGCACTGAAGCCGCCGCGGTAGCCGTCCTCGTCGATGTAGCGGGGTGAGGGAGCCACCATCACCAGCCGGGAGAAGCGCTCCGGTGCCTTGGCCGCCGCGAGGACCCCGACCATCGCACTGACCGAGTGCCCCACGAACGTCACCTCCGTCAGGTCCAGCTCCTCGACCACGTCCAGCACGTCCTGGGCGTAGCCGTCCAGGGAGCTGTACCGCCGCTCGTCCCACGCCGACGGGGTCGCCCGGCCCGAGCCCACGTAGTCGAAGAGCACCACCCGGTAGTTCTCCGCCAGCGTCGGCACGACCAGGCGCCACATGTTCTGGTCGCAGCCGAACCCGTGCGCCAGCAGCAGCACAGGCCCGTCCGCACGGCCGGTGACGGTCACGTTGTTCCTGTGGCGGATATCCATACCCGCCAGTCTCCCACTCCCGGATTCTTACGAGCCTCCGAGCCCGCAGCTCCGGTGTCTCACCGCTCCACGGCTGCCTCGCCCGCCGCCGGGGCGGTGGGGATGCCGGGGTGACGGGCGGCCAGGGCCGGGTAGTCCGTGTAGCCGGTCGCCCCGCCGACGTACATCAGGTACGCGTCCCGCACCTGGTTGACCGGTGCTCCGGTGCGCAGTCGGTGGACGAGGTCGGGGTTGGCGAGGAACGGGCGGCCGAGGGCGATGAGGTCGGCGCCGGCGGCGAGCAGGCGGTCGCTCGCGGCGAGGCCGCCGTCCTCGGGGATGCGGTCCTGCGGGAGCACCGGGTTGGCGATCAGGGTGCCGGGCCAGTCCTTGCGGATGCGCTGGAAGACGGGCTGGTCCGGGTCGGCGTAACCGATGTGCAGATAGGCGATCCGGCTGCCGGCCAGGGCGGCGACGAGCGCGGGGTAGATCTCCTCGGTGTCGCCCTCCTCGATGCTGTTCACCGTGTTGCCGGGCGAGATGCGCAGTCCGACCCGGTCGGGGCCGATCTCCCGGGCGACGGCGTGGACCACCTCGGCGACGAACCTGACGCGGTTCACCACCGGGCCGCCGTAGGCGTCGGTACGGCGGTTGGTGTTCCGGGAGAGGAACTGGTGGAGCAGGTGCCCGTTGGCGCTGTGGACCTCCACCCCTTCGAAGCCGGCTTCGAGGGCGCGGCGCGCTGCGGTGGCGAAGTCGGCGACGTGGTCGCGGACGTCCCGGAGGCTCATCTCGCGCGGAACGGGCGCCTGCCGCATCCCGGCGGGCGTGTGCAGGGTTTCGGGGAGCGCCACCGGCGAGGGCGCGACCGGGGTCAGTCCGCTGGTGTCGGGGTGGCCGACACGTCCGCCGTGCTGGAGCTGGAGGAACATCCGCCCGCCCGCCGCCCGTACCGCGTCGGTGACCGCCCGCCATCCGGCGACATGGGCGGGGCGGTGGATCGCGGTGATGTTCGGGTACGTCTGGCCCACCGCGTTCGGGGTGGACGCCTCGGCGATGATCAGGCCGGCAGTGGCGCGCTGGGCGTAGTAGGTGACCATCAGGGGAGTGGGGACCCCGTCCGCCGTCGCGCGGTTACGGGTCAGCGGGGCCATCACCAGACGGTTCGGGAGCCGGAGCGGACCGAGCGCGGCGGGGTCGAAGACCGATGCCTTCGCAGAAGCGGATACGGGTGCGTTCGTCATGCCGGGAGGGTAAGAATTGACACCGGTGTCAGGTTCAAGTCCCGGAGGGAGCTGGAGCGTCGTGCGGATCGGTGAGCTGGCCCGGCGTACGGGCGTGAGCGAGCGTTCCCTGCGCTATTACGAGCAACGGGGTCTGCTGGCCTCGGACCGTACGCCCGGCGGTCACCGCGAGTACTCCGACGGCGCGGTCGACCGGGTCATCCGCATCCAGGAGTTCTACGCGGCCGGGCTGTGCAGCTCGAAGATCTACGAACTTCTGCCCTGTGTGCGGGACTCGGACGGTGGACCGTCCGCCGTCGCCACGCCCCGGCTCGTCAGCGACCTCGGTGCCGAACGCGACCGGATCGACCGCAGGATCGGCGAACTGCTGCGCTCCCGCGACGTCCTGGACGAGGTGATCACCACGGCGAAGGGGCAGTCACCGGCGCCGGAGGGCGGGAACGCCGTCACGTGACCTCCGCCCCGGCCGGCAGTTCCTCAGCCCCCGGGCGGATCTTCGGCCCGGGTTCTCAGGCCCCGGCGGCCGAACCGCCGGCGGCGCTGTCGCCGAAGGCGGTCCACGCCGGGGCCGCGCCGACCAGCGATTCGAGGCGCTCCAGGCGCTGGGTGGTGGCGGCGTCGGTGGGCGTCATGACGATGATCCGCTCGCCCCGCGCCCGGTCCAGCCACAGGCTCTGGAACTGGACGTCGAGGGCGCCGACGCGCGGCGACACATAGCGCCGCAACTGGGATCGCTCGCCCTTGACTTCGTACGACTCCCAGAGCCGGACGAAGTCCGGCGACTCCTGGCGCAACCGGGTGATCAGCGCGTTCCAGCGCGGGTCGTCACGGTGTTCCGGCTGGCGGGCGCGGAGCCTCGCGGCGATGTCGCGGAGGACGGACTCCTCGTCGAGGAGGCTGTCGCGCCAGCTCGGCTCGGTGAACATCAGCCACGCGCAGTTGCGTTCCTCGACCGGGTACGCGTCCAGGTCGGCGAAGAGGTAACGGTAGGCGCGGTTGGCGGCGACCAGGTCGTAGCAGTCGGTCTGCACGGCGGCCGGGTACGGCAGCAGCTTGGCCAGCACGGCGGTGTGCTCGGGGCGCAGGTCCATCGGCGGCCCCGGCTCGGTGGCCGTGCCGCGGCCCGCCAGCATCATGAGGTGCCGGTGCTCGGCCCCGTCCAGGCGCAGTACCCGCGCCACGGCGTCCAGTACCTGGTCCGACGCGTTCCTGGCCCGCCCCTGTTCGAGCCACGTGTACCAGGTGACCCCGACCCCGGCGAGCTGCGCGACCTCCTCGCGCCGCAGACCGGGGGTGCGGCGCCGGCCGCCGGCGGGCAGGCCCACCTCGCCGGGGGTGACGCGGGCCCGGCGGGCGCGCAGGAAGGCGCCGAGGGCGCTGCGGTCGGGCGTCGAAGAGGTCACCACCCCAGTCTCGGGGCTCCGGGCCGCCGGATCCAGGTGGTGGCGGTACCCGGATGACCAGGCTCCTGGTACCAGGATGAGGCGGCGCGCAGAGTCGTGTTCATGACCGCGCCGACCGTAGAGCCCGTAAAGCCCGCAGAGCCCGTCCCGACCGTTCCCCTCTCCCCCGTCTCCCCCACCGCGCGTGCCGTCCGTACCGCGTCCCCCGCGGCGCCGCACCCGGCGCGCGCCCTCACCGGCGCGGGCCTCGCCGTCCTGCTCCTCGCCTACCTGCCCGTAAACATGACGTTCGGGTCGGTCAACCTGCTCGAACCCGCGATCACCGCGGACCTGGGCGTGACGGTGTCGGGCGGGCAGCTCGTCCTCTCCGCGTACACCACGGCGTTCGCCGCGACCCTCGTCGTCGCGGGGCGTCTGGGCGACCGGTTCGGGCGGCGCCGGCTGCTCGCGGCCGGGGTCGGCGCGTTCGGTGTGGCCTCCGTGCTCGCGGCACTCGCGCCGGACCTGGTCGCGCTCGTCGCGCTGCGCGCCGTCCTGGGCGTCGCCGCTGGGCTGTTCACCCCGCAGGTGCTCTCCACCATCCAGTCCACGGCTCCCGAGAGACTGCGGGTGCTGGGGGTCACCCTGTTCGCCGCCGTCGGCGGGATCGCGACCGTGACCGGTCAACTCCTGGCGGGCGCCGTGTCGCAGAGCGCCGGCGACCACTGGGGGTGGCGGCTCGTCCAGATGGTCACCGGGGCGATCGGGGCGGTCGCCCTCCTCGCCCTGCGCACCGTGCCCGAGTCGCGTTCGGCGGCGCCGCTCTCCCTCGATCTGCGCGGGGCCGCGCTCCTCGGCACGGGGCTGCTCCTCGTCGTGGTGCCCCTGACGCTCGGCACCTCCGCGGGCGGGCCGGCCCCGGTCCTCGCGATGCTGGCCGCGGGCGGTGCGGTGCTCGCCGTCTTCGCCCGCTCGCAACGCGCCGCGGAACGCCGTGACGAGCTGCCCGTGGTGCCGCCGAGCGTGCTGCGCGCCCCGGCCGTGCGGCAGGGCCTGATCATGACGCTGCTCTTCTTCACCGGATACGGGGCTTTCCTGTACGAGTTCTCGGCGCTCTCCCAGGGGGCGTTCGGCGTGGACGCCTGGGGTGCGGTGGTGTTGCTTCTCGGCTTCGGCGCGGCGTTCGTCGTCACCGCCGTCGCCCTGCCGGCGATCGAACGCCGCACCGGCCGCTGGACGATGACGGGCGCGGCCGTCGGCCAGGCAGCCGTCCTCCTGGTCCTCGCCCTCGCCGTGAGCGGCGCCCACGGGGACACCCCGTCGGCCCTGCAGCCGCTCCTGATCCTGCTCGGTGTCAGCCAGGCCCTGATGTACGGGCCGGTCCTCCGCACGGTCCTGTCCCGCACCCCGACCTGGGCGGCGGGTGTGGCCGGTGGACTCTTCACCACCTTGCAGCAGTTGGGCCTCGGCCTGGGTGTGGCGCTCCTGGGCGGCCTCTTCCACGCCGTCTCGACCGCGTCGGCGGACGGTCCCGGCGCCGGGCTGCCGCACGGTTTCGCCGTCGCGGTGGCCGTCCAGGCCGCGCTGGCCCTCGCCTTCGCCTTCCTGGCCTCCCGCATCGCCCGCGCCGGTGCGCCCGTGACGGCCTGAGCGGTGCCGGGCCGTCCCGGACACGGCCCTCAGGACCGCCCGGCCCCCAGCACGAACCGCGCCCGCTCCCCCGCGACGACCCGGCCCAGGTCGCTCAGCATCGTCTCCGCCGTGCGGGCGGCGGTCAGGGCGGCCGGGTCGAGGTCGGCGGTGACCACCTCGGGGCGGTCCGGGCCGGCTTCGGTCAGCAGGCGTCCGTCCGGCCCCCACACGGCGCTGCCCCCGCAGGTGTTCCAGCCACCGGTGGTACCGATGTGGTTGGCGAGGACCGTGTAGACGGTGTTGTCGAGTGCGCGGGCGGGGAACCACGTACGGGACTCGTGGTGGCCGTTCCCGACGCTGAAGAGGGCCCCGACGAGGTACGCGTGACAGCCGTCCAGAGCCGCCGCGCGGGCGTGCTCGGGGAAGCCGGAGTCGTAGCAGATGCCGATACCGAGCCGCCAGCCGTCGACCTCCAGGGTGCACCCGGCGGTGCCCGGCCGGTACACCTCACGCTCGCTCGAGAAGAGGTGCTGCTTGTCGTAGCGGGTGACCAGCTCGCCGTCCGCGCCGACGACGAGGGCGGAGACGTACACCTCCCCCGCCTCGTGGAACGCGGCGCCGACGACGGCGACCGTGCCGGTCTCCCGGCAGGCGTCGGTGAGGGGGGCGAGGCGCGGGTCGCCCGGCTGCACGGCGCACCGCAGCGGTTCGGCGCGTACGAGGCCGGGCTCGTACCCGCTGAGGAACTTCTCCGGGAGGACCACCACCCGTGCCCCGGCCCCCGCGGCCTCGCGGACCAGGGCGGCGGCGGTGGCGGTGTTGGCCACGACGTCACCGGCGACGGCCCGCGCCTGCGCGGCGGCCACCCGGAGCCGGCCCGACGGGACGGGGTACGAACGGGGCGGGGCGGCGGGGGCGATGCGTGCGGTCACGGGAGTGCAGATTACCGCGCGGGCCCCGGTCACTCACGGAGAGCGGGCCTGAGGAGCGTGCCTGGGGAGCGGGTTCAAGCAGCGGGCTTGGGCAGTGGACTGGGGGCCCACCAGGCCGGGCGGCCGCCGATCCGGAGATCCCCCGGCCACAAGATCACAACGACGGCGCAACGGACGGGTGGAGACGCCGCGCCCCGTCGGGGGTCTTCCCTAACGTCCTGCGTACAGAGGGCGGCTCGTGCGGTCCTGGGACGGGGGATGTTCATGCGCAAGGCCGTGTTCTGGGCCGTGCTCCGGCGTGGGGTCGGCGCCGCGGCGGTCACCGCGGCGCTGGCAGCGAGCTCGGGGTGCACCGTGCCGATCGATGCCGTCACCGGTATCTCCGTGACCGGGGACGGTCATCTGCTCGGCGTCATCAGGGTCTGCGGCCATCACATCGACGGCGCGACCCTCTCCCCGCGGACCGACGGTGCCGAAGGGAGCAGGACGATCGGCTCGTGGACCGCCGCGGAGCCCTTCGAGGCCGGTCTCACCACCTGGTCACTCGACTCCCCTTCCCCTGGCTGGACCACGACCACACCCCTCGGACCGCTCGTCGCCGGGACCACCTACACCTTGTACGGCTGGACCGATGACAACTCGTGGTCGTCGGCTCCTGTCTCCTTCACCGTGGCCGACCGGGACCGGCTGGCTCCGGGGCAGGTCCTCCGCGAATCCGTGACGGACGGCGGCGAAGCGCTCACGTCCACCGTCTCCTCGGCGGAGTTCGAAGCCGGGGGCTGCGAGTGAACCGGGGCCGCGGGGGCGGGGGCGGTGCGTGGGCAGGGGGACGGACGAGCACCGACCGTGCGGCGGCAGCCGGTGAACGGTCCGGCCGGCCGGCGTGCTCCCCACCTCCTTCGGCGGAGCGGGTCCACGTGCCCCCTTCCCGGGAACCGTCGCACAAGGCCTTTCTGGATCACGGCGGTTGTTCGTAAGCTGCGCCCATGAAGACCCGAGCCGCCACCCCCGCCCTCGCTGCCCGTGCCGCCTCGGTCGGTGCCTCGCCCGTGCGCGAGATCCTCGCGCTGACCGCGCGGCCGGAGGTGATCTCGTTCGCGGGCGGGCTCCCGGCACCGGAGCTGTTCGACGCCGGGGAGATCCGGGCCGCGTACGACCACGTGCTGGCCGAGGACGCGGGGCGGGTGCTCCAGTACTCGGTGACCGAGGGCGATCCGGGGCTGCGGGCGGCCGTCGCCGCCCGGTACTGCGCGCGCGGGCTGGCCACCGGGGCGGACGATCTGCTGGTCTCCACCGGGTCGCAGCAGGCGCTGACACTCCTGGCGACGGCGCTGCTGGAGCCCGGGGACACGGTGCTCGTCGAGGACCCCACCTACCTCGCCGCGTTGCAGTGCTTCGGCTTCGCGGGGGCGCGGGTGGTGCCGGTGCCGTGCGACGAGGACGGCATCGACCCGGCCGCCCTCGCGGAGCTGGTGGAGCGGGAGCGGCCCAAACTTCTCTACACCATCCCCACGTTCCAGAACCCGACCGGACGCACCCTCCCGCTCGCGCGCAGGCGGGCCGTCGCCGAGGTGGCCGAGCGGCTCGGTCTGTGGATCGTGGAGGACGATCCGTACGGCGAGCTGCGCTACGAGGGCGAGCACGTGCCGTGGTTCTCCTCGCTGGACGCCACCGCCGACCGCACGGTCCTGCTGGGCAGCTTCTCCAAGGTGATGGCACCCGGCATGCGGCTCGGCCACCTCCGGGCCCCCGCCGCGCTGCTCCGCGCCTGCGCCATCGTCAAGCAAGCCGCCGACCTGCACTGTTCCGCCGTCGACCAGGCGGCGGCGGCCCGCTATCTGGCCGTCGCCGACCTCGACGCCCACGTGGGCCGGGTGCGCGTCGCCTACCGCGAGCGGCGGGACGCCCTGCTCGACGGCCTGCCGGCCGCGCTTCCGCCCGGCAGCACCTGGAACCGTCCCGAGGGCGGGATGTTCGTCTGGGTCCGGCTGCCGGACGGCCACGACGCGACCGCGCTGCTGCCGAAGGCGGTCGCGCACGACGTGGCGTACGTGCCGGGGGCGCCCTTCTTCGCGGGTACGCCCGATCCGGCCGCCCTGCGGATGTCCTTCACCACCCACACCCCCCAGGAGATCCGCGAAGGGCTGCTGCGGCTGGGCAAGGCGCTGGGGCGCGACTGACGGACGCGGACCCACCGCCCCCGTACCCCGCCCAGGAACGCGGAGGGGTACGGGGACCGGAGCGCCGGATCAGGCCGGCAGCACCGGCAACAGCTCCGGCAGGTGGCCGTCCGAGGCGGTCGCCGCCGCGACGCGCTCGGCGGGGACCTCTCCGTACAGGGTGGTACGCGGCTTCGCCGGCCGGCCGGCCAGTTCGGCGATGGCCACCAGGTCCTGGACGGACCGGTACGAGCCGTAACCCGACCCCGCCATGCGGGAGATGGTCTCCTCCATCAGGGTGCCGCCGAGGTCGTTGGCGCCCGAACGGAGCATCTCCGCCGCGCCCTCGGTGCCGAGCTTCACCCAGCTGGTCTGGATGTTGGTGATGTGCGGGTGGAGCAGCAGCCGGGCCATCGCGGTGACGGCCCGGTTGTCGCGGTCGGTCGGACCGGGGCGGGCGATGCCGGCGAGGTAGACCGGGGCGTTGGTGTGGATGAAGGGCAGCGTCACGAACTCGGTGAACCCGCCCGTCTCCTGCTGGAGCCGGGCCAGGGTGCGCAGGTGGCCGAGCCAGTGGCGGGGCTGGTCCACGTGTCCGTACATCATGGTGGACGAGGAGCGCAGGCCCACCTCGTGGGCGGTCCTCACGACCTCCAGCCAGGTGGCGGTGGGGAGTTTGCCCTTGGTGAGGACCCAGCGGACCTCGTCGTCCAGGATCTCCGCCGCCGTGCCGGGGATCGAGTCGAGTCCTGCCTCCTTGGCGGTCGTCAGCCAGTCGCGGATCGAAAGCCCGGTGCGGGTGGCGCCGTTGACGACCTCCATCGGCGAGAAGGCGTGCACGTGCATGCCGGGGACGCGTTCCTTCACGGCCCGCGCGATGTCGAAGTACGCGGTGCCGGGCAGGTCCGGGTGGATGCCGCCCTGCATGCAGACCTCCACCGCGCCCACGTCCCACGCCTGGGCGGCCCGGTCGGCGACCTGGTCGAGCGAGAGGGTGTACGCGTCGGCGTCGGTCCGGCGCTGCGCGAAGGCGCAGAAACGGCAGCCGGTGTAGCAGACGTTGGTGAAGTTGATGTTCCGGGTGACGACGTAGGTGACCTCGTCGCCGACCGTGTCGCGGCGCAGGGTGTCCGCGATCCGGCAGAGCTCGTCGAGCGCCGGGCCCTCCGCGTGGAGCAGGGCCAGTGCCTGGGCGTCGGTGAGCTTCGTCGGGTCGTCGGCGGCCCGGCCCAGCGCCTGGCGCACGTCCGCGTCGATGCGGGAGGGGACCATGCCGGGGGCGGCGGCCTCGCGGAGCGCCTCCCAGTCCCCGTACACCTCGTCGAAGTCCTCGCGGCGGTCGCCGGTGCGGCCCTCGGTGTCGATGGTGCGGTGCAGGTCGGTGCGGCCGCTCGCGCCGAACTCCTCGTCCGGTTCCTGCCAGGGCAGGCCGACCGGGATCGCGCCCTCCTTCGCCATGCCGGTCCCGGGGTCGGCGAGGGCCTGTACGTGCGGGAGGAGCCGCGGGTCGAGCCAGGGTTCGCCGCGCTGGATGAACTCCGGGTAGATGGTGAGGCGTTCGCGCAGGGAGAAGCCGGACTCGGCGGTGCGGGCGGCGAGTTCGTCGATGTGCGGCCAGGGGCGCTCGGGGTTCACGTGGTCCGGGGTGAGGGGCGAGACCCCGCCCCAGTCGTCGATGCCCGCGCCGACGATCAGCGCGTACTCGGAGTCCACCAGGTTCGGCGGGGCCTGGATGCGGGCGGACGGCCCGAGGATGTGCCGGGCCACCGCGATCGTCGCGGCCAGCTCCTCCAGTTCCGCGTCGGGCATCGCGCGCATCGCGGTGTCCGGCTTGGCGCGGAAGTTCTGGATGATGACTTCCTGGATGCCGTGGTAGGCGCGGGCGGTGCGGCGGATCTCGAAGAGGGAGTCGGCGCGCTCCTCGTAGTTCTCGCCGATGCCGATGAGGATGCCGGTGGTGAAGGGGACGTTGGAGCGCCCCGCGTCCTCCAGGACCCGCAGGCGGACGGCCGGTTCCTTGTCCGGGGAGCCGTGGTGCGGGCCGCCCTTCTCGGACCAGAGGCGGGTCGCCGTGGTCTCCAGCATCATCCCCATCGACGGGGCGACCGGCTTGAGCCGCTGGAGGTCGGTCCAGCCGAGCACCCCGGGGTTGAGGTGCGGCAGCAGGCCCGTCTCCTCCAGGACGCGGATCGCCATGGCGCGTACGTAGGCGAGGGTGTCGTCGTACCCCTCGGCCTCCAGCCACTCCCGCGCCTCGGGCCAGCGGTCCTCGGGACGGTCGCCGAGGGTGAAGAGCGCTTCCTTGCAGCCGAGCGCCGCGCCCTCGCGGGCGATGGCGAGGACCTCGTCGGGCGAGAGGAACATCCCGTGGCCCTCGCGGCGGAGCTTGCCGGGGACGGTGACGAAGGTGCAGTAGTGGCAGATGTCGCGGCAGAGGCGGGTGAGCGGAATGAACACCTTGCGGGAGTACGTGATGACCCCCGGCCGGCCCGCCGCCGCCAGGCCCGCGTCCCGCACCCGGGCGGCCGACGCGGCGAGATCCGTCAGATCGTCACCGCGCGCCTGGAGGAGCACGGCTGCCTCGGCCGCGTCGAGGGCCACACCGTCACGCGCCCGTCTGAGGGCGCGCCGCATGGCGTTGGTCGTGGGGCGTCCGCTCTGAGCATCGGTCATGGACCGAGCATACGAGCGGCCCGGTGGCCCCCGGCGGGTGGTTCTCCTCACGTCCGTGCACCTCACCGGGGTCGGCGCCGCGCGCCCGGACCGGATGTCGGCGGTGCGGCGGGGTCCGCCCCGTAGGGTCGGGACGGTGATGGAAACGATCGTGTTCGACATCGGTGAGACCCTCGTTCGCGACGACCGCCACTGGGCGTCCTGGGCCGACTGGCTGGGGGTGCCCGCGCACACGGTGAGCGCCCTGGTCGGCGCGGCCGTCGTCGGCGGCGGCAGCGCCGCGGACGCGCTCGCGCTGCTGCGCCCCGGCATGGACGTGGCGGAGGCGGAGCGGGCCCGGGAGGCGGCGGGGCGCGGCGAGCACCTCGGTGAGCGGGACCTCTACCCGGACGTCCGCCCGGCGCTCGCCGGGCTCCGCTCGCTCGGGCTCCGGGTGGTCGTGGCGGGGGACCGGCCGGCGCGGGCCGCCGAGCAGCTGGCGGCCCTGGACCTGCCGGTCGACCACGTCGTCACCCCCGCGGAGTGCGGCGGACTGGCCAAGCCGGACCCCGGGTTCTTCGCGCGGGTCCTGGAGGCGTCGGGCGCCGATCCGCGCACCACGGTGTACGTCGGCGACCACCCGGCCGAGGACCTCTTCCCCGCGCGGGCCGCCGGTCTGCGGACCGCGCACCTGCGCCGGGGCCCCTTCGGGCACTGGTGGGCGGATCACCCGGACGTGGTCGGATCGGCCGACTGGCGGGTGGACGCGCTCACCGAACTGGTCGCGCTGCCGGGTCTGGTGCGGGAGCGCCAGCCGGACCGGGCGCGGGACGAGGAGGACGGTGACGGCGGTCCGGCCGCGGTGGCGGACGGCGAGGAGGCCGTACCGGAGCCGGAGCGGCGGGCCGGCCGGCTCGGGGTTCCGGCACTGCGGGCGCTGCGGTCGGTGCGGTAGCGCGGGCGCCCCGGCTCCCGCGACCCGCCCGCGCCCCGCGACCCGGCCGGCCGGGCGCCGCGCGGGCCGCGCCGGCGGCCGGGCCGGGCCGGCCGGGCGCCGCCCTCCGGCCCTCCGCGTCAGAGGAGCGCGGCGTACGCGTCCAGTGCCCGCAGCACCGCGGGCGCACCGGCCGACGGCAGCTGCGCCACGACCTCCTCGATGCCCAGTTCCGCGAAGTGCGCCAGCTTGCCCGGTGTGGGCACCACCGCGTACGGCACCACCTGGAGGTGCGCCGGGTCGCGCCCCGCCTCCTCCCAGGCCGTCCGCAGCTTCGGCACGGACTCCGTGAGCCCGCGCCCGCCGATCGGCAGCCACCCGTCCGCGTACCGCGCGATGTCCGCGAAGAGCTTCGGGCCGGCCGCGCCGCCGATGAGCGTACGGGGGCCCGTGACGGGCCCCCGCGCCTTCCGCACCGGCTTCGGGTAGGCGAAGCTGGCACGCACGGAACCGAACTCCCCCTCGTAGGAGGTCGGATCGTCCGCCCACAGCGCCCGCATCAGGGCGAGCCGGTCACGGCCCCGGGCGCGCCGGGTCTTCCACTCCACGCCGTGGTCGGCGGCCTCCTCCACGTTCCAGCCGAAGCCGACGCCCAGGGTGAACCGGCCGCCGGAGAGGTGGTCCAGGGTGGCGACCTGCTTCGCGAGGTCGATCGGGTCGTGCTGCGCGACCAGCGTGATCCCGGTGCCCAGCGCGAGCCGCTCGGTCACCGCCGCCGCCTGCCCGAGCGCGACGAACGGGTCCAGCGTCCTGCCGTACTCGGGCGGCAGTTCGCCGCCCGCCGGGTACGGGGTGTCCCGGCTCGTCGGTATGTGGGTGTGCTCGGGCAGGTAGAGCCCGGCGAAGCCGCGCTGCTCCAACTCGCGGGCGAGCGCGACGGGAGTGACCGTCTGGTCGGTCAGGAAGATGGTGGTGGCGATCCGCATGCGGGGGAACCTCCGTCGTGGTCCGTGCTGCGTAGGGGGCCGGTCGGTTGCCGGTCGCCCGGCGGCCGCCGGAGCGACCGGCCCCACGGTAGGGCGCGACGGCGGCCGGGGCACGGGGCGGGCGCACACCGTTTCCGTACCCACCGGGGCCCCGGGCAGCGCGGGGCACCCCCACCGGTCAGGCGAACACCGGCCCGAGGAGCACGGAGCCCGCGGCGGCGAACAGCGCGGTGGCCCACCCCGTCCGTCCGCCCAGCCGCCGGCGGATCAGGTACCCGAGCGCCGAGGCGGCGAAGGCCGGCCACCAGATGCTCAGCGAGGCCTCGCCCCAGCCGACCCGCCGCACGATCAGGGCCTCGACGGCGTACACGGCGCTCGCCGCGTACAGGGGCCAGGTGTACTCCGGCCCCAGGGGTCTCCAGTCGCCGGGCTGGCCGCCCGCGCTCGCCGCCCTCCGCCTGCTCCGGGAGGACCGGACGATCGCGGTGATCAGCGACACTCCGGCGGCGGCGACCCACAGCACGCCGGGCACGACGACGAACGGGCCGGGGTCGCTCATGGGAATCCTTCTGCGGCGCCCGCCCCGGCCCGGTGGGGCCACGAGGGCCCCGGTCAGTCGGAGGGGAGCGGGTCGGCGCCCCGGAGGGCGGTCGGCGGACCTGGTCCGTCGGTCCTGGCCCATTGTGGCGCCCGGGGTCCGGCCCGTGGACGGCGGTCCCCCCGGACGTGGTCACCGGGACTTCCGGCGCATCCGGGCGCCTCCTCAGGGGTAGCGGGGCCGCCCGCTGGGAAGAGAGCCGGTGACGATGCGCGACCCGGGGGGGTACGAATGGCATTCCTGCTCTTCGTCGTGGCGGCGATCCTGAGCGTGATCGGGATGGCGACCGACAACGACACCGTGTTCGACGTCAGTTGGCTGGTCTGGCTGCTCGGCCTGCTGCTGGCGCTCCGCGCCTGGCGGCAGCACCGGAAGTACGGCACCCCGGAGAGGCTCGCCGCCGCGGCCGAGGGCGGTGACCTGCGGGCCCTGCGGTCGATGGCGCTGCTCGCGAAGATCGGGGGTGATCCGGACGAGGCGGAGCGCCTCTTCCGGCTGGGGGTGGAGCGCAAGGACCCCGAGTCGATGTGGGAGATGGGCCGCCTGGTGGAGGACCGCGACGGGCTCGCGGCTTCGGAGCAGTGGTTCCGGATGGCCGCCGAGCACGGCCACTTCTTCGCGAAGCGTTTCTTCCGCCCCGGGTCGGCGCTCAACCTGGACGGCAGCAACCCGCTGTAGGGACGGAAGGCCGGGCGGGGGCGAGCCGTCGGTCCGCCCCCGCCGCCACCCCTCAGCAGTCCGGGATCACCGCGCCGTTGTTGTCGCGGGCCTCGTCGTTGCCCCAGCGGGAGAGGTAGTACGCCGAGACGTAGGCGTTGTACCCGTTCTTGCCCGCGTACACCGTGTCCAGGTCGGTCCGCAGCCACCAGTGGTTGTACGCCGAGCCCGAGCCGACCTGTGCGCCCCAGACCTTGCAGTAGACGTAGTTGGTCCCCGCGTCGAGGACGCCCTGCGCGTCGGCGGTGTTGGCCGCCGCGTACCCGGTGGCGTTGGCGAAGGTGTCCACCCAGTACTTCCCCGCACCTCCGCCACCGCATCCGTTGTCGCTGGTCAGGTACCTGCTGTAGTAGGCGCCCGGATACGGCGCGAGGGACTGGCCGTTGAGCACGATGTTCTGGCCGACGCCGTTGTAGAGCTGCTCGTAGTGGATGTGCGCGCCGGAGCTGTTGCCCGTCGAGCCGGTCACCCCGATCTGCTGGCCCTGGGCGACCTGGGCCCCGTTGGCGACGGAGTACGCGGAGAGGTGGAAGTAGTAGGTCTTCCAGCCGCCGCCGTGGTCGACGGCGATGTAGTTGCCCGCGCCGCTGGGCTGCGCGTAGCGGTAGGCGGTACCGGCCGCCGAGGCGAGCACGGGGGTGCCCGCCGTGGCTCCGCCGTCGGTCCGGACGAAGTCGAGGGCGAGACGGACCTCGGCCGAGTGGTGGCTGTAGGTCCACTGCTGGCCGCAGGGGTAGGGGGCCTTGAAGTTCGGGGCCGCCGCGGCCGGGGTGGCCGTGAGCAGGCCGGCCAGCAGGGCGACGAGAGCGAGCAGGGCGATGCGCAGGGGGGATCGCACGCGGATTCATCCTCCGAGTCGAGAGCCGGGCGTCGTGGGGTACGGGCGTCAAGTCGGGTGTCGTGTTCCTTGAACGGCCCCCAGGATGACGGAAGTCGGGCGTTCCCATAAGCCCCGCGAGCCTTTCCGCAGGGCCTTGGCGCGCGCGGCGGTTCCGGGTGCGGTGCCGGAACGAGGACTTCCGCGCCCGCCCTCCGGGCATACCCTCCTCGGCCGGACGAACGTCGGCGGGGGCCGGGGTCACGGCCGGGGAAGGGGGAACAGTGGGCACCTGGCTGGGAAACGGGGTGGGGGTCCTGCTCACCTTCGCGGCGTTCGCGCTGCTCGTCGGTCCTGAACGGCGGTTGGGCGCCGCCTACCGGGCCGTACGTGGCCTGAGCGCGCCGGTGAGGCCGGTGGAGGACCGGCTCGACCTGTACGAACTGGCCTACCTGTGCGGCGGGGACTCGGGGCTGGGCACGACCGTCCTGGTGCGGATGCACGCGGAGGGCCGGGCCGCGGTGGAGCGGCGGGCGCCGTACCGGATCACGGCCGTGCTCTCCGGGGAGCCCCGGGACGGCGTCGAGGCCGCCGTGCGCGACGCCTGGGAGCAGCCGACCGAGGAGGACGACGAAGCGTACTGGCCGCTCACCGTGTCCCGCAGCGCGCCCCCCGTGCGGGCGGTGCGCGAACGGCTCGTCCTGGACGGCCTGCTCCGCGACGGGAACGCCCCCGTCGGCGTGATCGCCGACCATCCCGTGCTGCGCGCCTACTACGGAGCCCGGTACCGCTTCGCGCGGACGGTCCGGTGGTCCCCCGTCTTCGCCGTCGCGGGTATCGCCGTCGCGGTGCTGTGCCACGCGTATCCGCCCCTGCTGGCCTACCCACCCCTCCTCCTGGCGGCACACCTTCGCCTGCAGCGGTACGAACTCGCACCCACCGCCTACGGAGAGGTGACCCCGGCGGGCCGGAGGGCGATCTCGGCCGTGTCGGCCGGCGAGCCGTTCACCGCGGACGGTGGGGGCGCGGGCGACGGGCCGTCCGGGCCCGGCCGCCCGGAGCCCACCCGCGTGCCCCGCCTCGTACGCGAGGTCGCGCTCCACGGGCTGGATGCCCTGCCGCGCGGCCACGTCCTCGGCCCGCCCCCCGCACCTCCGGTACGGCCGCCCGCAACCCGCCCGGAACCGCCGGAGATCATCGTGGACGCGTCGCCGGGGCTGGGCGGTCTCTGAGCCGGGCCGCCACGCTGCCACCGCCCTGCCTCACTTCCGGTACAGCGCCTCGATCTCGGCGGCGAAGTCCCGTGCCACCACGTCGCGTCTGAGCTTGAGGGAGGGCGTGAGGTGGCCGCTCGCCTCGGTGAAGTCGACGGGCAGCACGGTGAACGCGCGGATCGACTCGGCGCGGGAGACGGAGGTGTTGGCGTCGTCCACGGCGTGCTGGATCGTCCCGCGCAGCTCGGGGTCGTCGATCAGCTCGCCGAGCGGGACGCCCTGCTTCTTCTTCATCTGCCGCCAGTGGGCGAGGCCGTCCTCGTCCAGGGTGATCAGGGCGGTGATGAAGGAGCGGTTGTCACCGACGACCATGCACTGGCCGACCAGCGGGTGGGCGCGCAGCCAGTCCTCCAGCGGGGCGGGGACGACGTTCTTCCCGCCCGAGGTGATGATGATGTCCTTCTTGCGGCCGGTGATGGTGAGGTAGCCGTCGTCGTCGAGCACGCCGATGTCACCGGTGGCGAACCAGCCCTCGTCGACGGCCGGGACGGGCTCACCGCGCCGCGCGTCCCAGTAGCCGGCGAAGACCTGGCCGCCCCGGAGCAGGACCTCGCCGTCGTCCGCGATCCGTACCGAGGCGCCGGGCAGCGGCCAGCCGACGGTTCCCATCCGGGGTTTGAGCGGCGGGGTCACCGTGTGCGCGGCGGTGGTCTCGGTGAGGCCGTACCCCTCGAAGATCTGGATGCCGGCGCCCGCGTAGAAGGAGGCGAGCCGGCGGCCCAGCGGGGAGCCGCCGCAGATGACGTACCGGACGTGGCCGCCGAGGGCCGCGCGGATGCGGCGGTAGACCAGCGGGTCGTAGAGCCTGCGGGCCATCTTCAGGGCGGTGCCGGGGCCGGGGCCCGTGCCGTGTTCGGCGGCCTCCACCGCTTGCCCGTACCGCTGGGCGATTCCGGCGGCCCGGTCGAAGGAGGAGGCGCGGCCCATCTTCTCGGCGGTGGCGCGACCGGTGTTGAAGACCTTCTCCAGGACGTACGGGATCGCCAGCAGGAACGACGGCTTGAAGCCGGCCAGGTCCGCCAGCAGGTCCTCGGTGCGGATCGACGGGGCGTGGCCGAGGCGGACCCGGGCGCGCATGCAGCCGATCGCGACCATGCGGCCGAAGACGTGGCTGAGCGGCAGGAAGAGCAGGGTGGAGGCGGGGTGGGCGGAGACGGACTTGAAGACCGGGTGCAGGAGTTCGATGGCGTTGTCGACCTCCGCGAAGAAGTTGCCGTGGGTGAGCACGCACCCCTTGGGCCGGCCGGTGGTGCCCGAGGTGTAGATGAGGGTGGCGGGGCTGTGCGGGCCGAGCAGCCCGCGGCGGGCGTCCACCGCCGCGTCGGGGACGCCCTGACCGGCCGTTCGGAGGCGGCCGAGCGCCCCGGTGTCGAACTGCCACAGGTGGGCCAGGCCGTCGAGTTCCCTGCGTTCCTGGCTGACGATGCGCGCCTGCTCCTTCGTCTCCACCGCGCAGGCCCGTGCGCCCGAGTCCTGGAGGATCCACCGCACCTGGTACGCCGAGGACGTCGGGTAGATGGGCACGGTGACCAGTCCGGCGGCCCAGGCGGCGAAGTCGAGCAGCGTCCACTCGTACGTCGTACGGGCCATGATCGCGATCCGGGCTCCGGGCTGGAACCCCTCCGCGATCAGGCCCTTGGCGACGGCGCGCACCTCGTCGGCGAACGCGCGCGCGGTCACGTCACGCCAGCTGCCGTCCGGCTCCTTGCGGCTGAGGACGGCGTCCTGCGGTGCCTCGCGGGCGTTGGCGAAGGGGATGTCGGCGAGCGAGCCGTGCCGGACGGGCGGGGCGAACGCGGGTACGGAGACCTCCCGCACCCGGCCGGCCGCGTCCCGCACCGTGCGCGGCTCGACCAGGACGGGGGACGGGGCGGGCGCGGGGGAAGCGGGGGGCGTGGACACGTACGGCTCCTGGGGTGGGGTCACGGTCGGAGGGTGGATCGGAGGGGCGCCGGAACTGTCTCTCCTGGTCACGGCCGCTCGAGGATGGCCGTCACCCCCAGGCCGCCGGCCGCGCAGATCGAGATCAGCCCGCGTCCCGGCCCTCCTCGCTCCGCGAGCAGCTTGGCCAGGGTGGCGACGATCCTCGCCCCGGTCGCCGCGAACGGGTGGCCGGTGGCGAGCGAGGATCCCGCCACGTTGAGCTTCTCCCGGTCGACGGGGCCGAGGCCCTGCTGCTCCCAGGCCGCGAGGGTGGCCAGCACCTGCGAGGCGAACGCCTCGTGCACCTCGACGAGGTCGAAGTCCTCCAAGGTGAGCCCCGCCCGCTCCAGCAGCCGGGGCACGGCGTGGGCGGGGGCCATCAGCAGGCCGTCCTCGCCGTGCACGTGGTCCACGGCGGCGCTCTCGTACAGCGAGAGGTAGGCCTGTGGTTCGAGGCCGCGCTCCCGGGCCCACTCCTCGCTCGCCAGGAGCACGGTGGCGGCGCCGTCGGTGAGCGGGGTGGAGTTCCCGGCGGTCATCGTCGCGTCGGGGTGTCCGGCCCCGAACACCGGCTTGAGCGTGGCGAGTTTCTCGACCGTGGAGCCGGGCCGCAGGTTCTGGTCGCGCTCCAGGCCGAGGTGGGGGACGACGAGGTCGTCCAGGAAGCCCCGGTCGTAGGCGGCGGCCAGGCGCTGGTGGCTGGTGGCGGCCAGCAGGTCCTGGTCCTCGCGGGGGACGGCCCAGCGGCGGGCGGTGATCGCGGCGTGTTCGCCCATCGAGAGGCCGGTGCGCGGCTCCGCGTTGCGCGGGATGTCCGGCACGAGGTGGCGGGGGCGTACCGCCGCGAGGGCCTTGATCCGGGCGGCGTTGCCCTTGGCCCGGCGGGCGTTCAGCAGGATGCGGCGGAGCTCGTCGTTGACGCCGAGGGGTGCGTCGCTCGCGGTGTCCGCGCCGCCCGCGATGCCCGAGTCGATGACGCCCAGGGTGATCTTGTTGGCGACGGTGATGACGGCCTGGAGGCCGGTACCGCACGCCTGTTGGAGGTCGTACGCCGGTGTGCGGGGGTCCAGCGCGGAGCCGAGCACGGTCTCGCGGGCGAGGTTGAAGTCGCGGCTGTGCTTGAGGACGGCCCCGGCGGCGAACTCCCCCACCCGCTGCCCGGCCAGCCCGAACCGTCCGACGAGCCCGTCGAGCGCGGCGGTGAGCATCTGCTGGTTGGACGCCTCGGCGTAGGGGCCGTCCGAGCGGGCGAAGGGGATGCGGCTGCCGCCGAGGACGGCGACCCGGCGCGGCTGCGGGAGGGGGATCATCGCGGTCCTCCCGTCCGGCACGTCCCGGCCGTCGCGGTCGCCGGGAACGTGCGGACCGTGCCGGCCGCCCCGTGCCGTCCAGCCGGTCCGGCCGTCCTGAGCACTCCGGCCGGTCCGGCCGTCCTGAGCCCTGCCGTCGCTCCGGGCCGTTTCCGCAAGCGGTTCATCTCGACCAGCTCCTGACTCCTGAGTAAACTTACTCCGGAGTAAATCTACGACCGAGCAGGGAGTCTGGACAATGGCCGACCGCTATCTGCACCTGACCGGCACAGCACCCGGCCGTTTCCTCTCCCGCCGCCTCGGCCTCCCCCAGCCCGTGCCGCTGCGCCGCTGGTCGCTGGAGACGCCCACGCTCGACGGCAAGGTGCTGCACCTCACGGCCGGTGGACCGGCCGTCCCCGGCGAGGTGCGCGAGCTGCTCGACGGTCTCGGCCTGCCGGTGGTGGAGCGGGCGGAGGAGGCGGTCCGGCCCGCCGGCATCGTGGTGGACGCCACGGGCCTCACCACCGTCCCGGGGCTCGCCGCCCTCCACGCGGCGCTGCACCCCGTCGTCCGCTCGGTCGCCCGCAACGGCCGGGTCGTCGTCCTCGGTACGACCCCCTCCCCCGACGACCACCACCAGGCCGCGGCGCAGCAGGCGCTGGAGGGGTTCGTCCGCTCGCTGGGCAAGGAGATCGGCCGGGGCGCCACCGTGCAGCTGGTGCGGATCGTCCCCGGTGCCGCCGCGTCCGCCGGGTCCACCCTGCGCTTCCTCCTCTCGCCCCGGTCCGCGTACGTCAGCGGCCAGGTCGTCGAGGTCACCGGCGCGACGCCGGACCCGGTCGCCGACTGGGTCGCCCCGCTCTCCGGCCGTACCGCCCTGGTCACGGGCTCCGCTCGGGGCATCGGCGAGGCCGTCGCCTCCGTGCTCGCCCGCGACGGGGCCCGGGTGATCTGCCTCGACGTCCCCCGGGCCGAGGAGGACCTGGCCCGTACGGCCCGCCGGCTCGGCGCCACCGCGCTGCCGCTCGACATCACCGCGCCGGACGCCGCCGAGCGGATCGCCGCCGCCGTCCCGGACGGGCTCGACGTCCTCGTGCACAACGCGGGCATCACCCGCGACCGGCGCCTCGTCAACATGGCGGCCGACCGCTGGACCTCCGTGATCGACGTCAACCTCGACTCGGTGCTGCGGACCACGGACGCGCTCCTGAAGGCGGGCACCCTCAACCGGGGCGGCCGGATCGTCGCCACCGCCTCCATCGCCGGGATCGCCGGCAACAACGGCCAGACCAACTACGCGGCGAGCAAGGCGGGCATCATCGGACTGGTCCGCTCCCTGGCCCCGCGCGCGGCCGCGGACCACGGGGTGACGGTCAACGCGGTCGCCCCCGGTTTCATCGAGACGAAGATGACGGCCGCCGTGCCGCTCTTCATCCGCGAGGCCGGCCGGCGCATGAACTCGCTCTCCCAGGGCGGCCTGCCGGTCGACGTGGCGGAGACCACCGCGTGGCTCGCGCAGCCCGCCTCCACCGCCGTCAACGGCCAGGTGGTCCGCGTGTGCGGCCAGAGCCTGCTGGGGGCGTGAGCCCCGTGACCGGTCTCGGACCCACCCTGCTGCGCGGCGCTGCCGCCTCCCCGTTCAAGCGTCCCGGCCGCCCCGGCGCCGTCCTCCCCGCCACCCGGCTCTCGCGCCCCGCCGCTCCCGTAGCCGCCGCACCCCTGGCGCGCTACCGCCAGATCTGCCGGTTCCCCGCCACCGGTCCGCTCCCCCTGACGTATCCGCACGTGGCGGCCTTCCCGCTCGCCATGCGGCTGATGACCGCGCGGGCGTTCCCGCTGCCGGTCCTCGGGCTGGTGCACACCTGGATCGAGATCACCTCCCACCGGCCGGTCCGCGCCGACGAGGCGCTCGGGCTCACCGTGTACGCGCAGTCGTTGGAGCCCCACCGGCGGGGGACCGAGGTGACCGTGGTGACGGAGGCCCGGGTGGCGGGCGAGCCGGTGTGGGAGTCCCGCAGCGGGTACCTCGCCCGGCACCCCGTACGGGGGGCGGCCCCGGCCCCCGAGACCTCGGCGCCAGAGACCTCGGCGCCAGAGACCTCGGCCCCCGCGCTGCCCGCCGTCGCCGAGTGGCGGCTCCCCGGCGACCTGGGACGGCGGTACGGCTCCGCCTCCGGCGACCGCAACCCGATCCACCTCCACCCGCTCACCGCCCGGCTGTTCGGCTTCCCCCGGCCCATCGCGCACGGCATGTGGACCGTCGCCCGCTGCCTCGCCGAGGTGGAGGGCGCCGAGCACGTCCGGTCCCTCCGGGCACGGTTCCGGGCGCCCGTACCGCTGCCGGGGACGGTGACGTACGCGGCGGACGGCTCGGGCACCGCCTTCGAACTGCGCGGCGGTCCGGACGGCGAGCGGATCCACCTCACCGGCTCGGTGACCCGGGACGTGTGAGGCACCGCGGGGGATCTGTGCCGGGGAGGGGCGACCCGGGAGGCGCGGCCTCTTCCCTTCGCGCGGCCGGCGACGGAGCATGCCCTACGACGCATCACGACGACCGGAGGAACCATGGAGAACGCGACCCGCTTCCGCACCGCGGTGGAGAAGGGCGACCCGGCGTCGTTCGACGCTCTGTTCACCGACGACGTACGCCTCTACAGCCCGGTCAAGTTCACCCCCTTCGAGGGCAAGCCCCAGGTGCTCGGCCTCTTCGGCGTCCTGCTCCGCGTCTTCGAGGACTTCCGCTACGTCGGCCACTTCGAGGGTGCCTCCGAGACCAGCGCCGACGGCGCGGAGGCCCCCTCGGAGGTGCTGCTCTTCCGGGCCACCGTGAACGGCGCGCAGATCCACGGCATCGACCTGCTCCACTTCGACGAGGCCGGTCTGATCAAGGAGTTCACCGTCATGGTGCGCCCCCAGTCCGCCGTACAGGCGCTGGGCACGGCGGTCTACGCCGAGCTGGTCGCCGAAGGGCTCGTCCCGGGCGCGGAGTCCTGAGCCCCGGCTCCTCACCCGGGGTGCGCGCCTAGGCCGGCGGCTGCCAGGGACGGCCGTGCATGAGGTTCTCCAGGCCCGCCCAGGAGAAGTTCATCAGCGTCGCCGCCGCCTCCCGGGCCGAGACGCCCGGCGTCTCGTTGGCCCAGCCGGCGAGCGCCTCGGCAGCCCCCACCAGCGCCTGCGCGAGGCCCACCACGTCCCGGTCGGGGAGCGCGGGGTCGTGGTGCGCCTCCCGGGCGGCGGCACCGATGAGACCGGTGACGAACGCGACGATCTCGTCCCGCATCGCGGTGATCTCCGAGGCGAACGGCTCCCCGTGGGTGCGCGCCTGACGGTGCAGCACCGCCCACCCGTCCGGGTTCTCGGCGGTGTGCAGGAAGAACGCCCCCAGCCCTTCCCAGAGTTGGCGGTCGGCGGGCAGACCCGGCTCGACCCCCGCCTGGACTGCGTCCACCAGTGCCTTCGCCTCGCGCCGGATGCACGCGGTGAAGAGCTCCTCCTTGGAGTTCAGGTAGAGGTAGACCAGCGGTTTCGACACACCGGCGAGCTCGGCGATCTCGTCCATCGAAGCCGCGCGGTAGCCGCGCTGCCCGAAGATCTGCACCGCCGCGTCCATCATCTGCTGCTCACGCACGGCGCGTGGCATCCGTTTGCTCTTCACCGCATCCATGTCGGACTTCCTTCCGCCCCCGCTGCCTTACTCCCCGGTAAGGGTACGGGGCACGGGCCCGGATCCAGGCGGCGCGACGCCCCTACAACGGCGCGGGGGCGCCCGGTCCCGTACGACCGGACGCCCCCGCGCGAGGTGCGGTGAGGTGGCGACGAGGCAGGTCAGGCGGCGACGGGGACCCGCGCCGGCTCGTCCTCGACGACCTCCGCCTCGTCCACCGGGGAGGCCGAGGCGGAGTGGTACTTGTCGAGGTCGAGGATCTTCTCGCGGGCCGAGACGATCACCGGGACCAGCGCCTGGCCGGCCACGTTGGTGGCGGTGCGCATCATGTCCAGGATCGGGTCGATCGCCATGAGCAGGCCGACGCCCTCCAGCGGGAGACCCAGCGTCGAGAGGGTCAGCGTCAGCATGACCGTCGCACCGGTGAGACCGGCGGTGGCCGCCGAACCGATGACCGAGACGAACGCGATGAGGATGTAGTCACCGACGCCGAGGTGCACGTCGAAGATCTGCGCGATGAAGATCGCGGCCAGCGACGGGTAGATCGCGGCGCAGCCGTCCATCTTGGTGGTCGCGCCGAACGGCACGGCGAAGGAGGCGTACGCCTTCGGGACGCCGAGGCGCTCGGTGACCTTCTGGGTGACGGGCATGGTGCCCACCGAGGAGCGGGAGACGAACGCCAGCTGGATCGCGGGCCAGGCGCCCTTGAAGAACTGCAGGGGGCTGACCTTGGCGACGGTGGCGAGCAGCAGCGGGTAGACGCCGAAGAGCACCAGGGCGCAGCCGACGTAGACGTCCGCGGTGAAGGTGGCGTACTTGCCGATGAGGTCCCAGCCGTAGTCGGCGATGGCGTAGCCGATGAGGCCGACGGTGCCGAGCGGGGCGAGGCGGATGACCCACCACAGGGCCTTCTGGAGCAGCTCCAGGATCGACTCGCTGAGGGTGAGGATCGGCTGGGCCTTCTCACCGAGCTTCAGGGCGGCGATGCCGGCGACGGCGGCCATGAAGACGATCTGGAGGACGTTCAGCTCGGTGAAGGGCGTGATCACGTCGGTCGGGATGATGCCGGTGAGGAAGTCGAGCCAGGAGCCGGCGTGCTCCGGCTTGAGGCCGTCCTTCGGCGTGAGGCCGGTGCCGGAGCCCGGGTTGGTGATCAGGCCGATGGTGAGGCCGATGGCCACCGCGATCAGCGAGGTGATCATGAACCAGAGCAGGGTTCGGGTGGCGAGCCGGGCCGCGTTGTTGACCTTGCGGAGGTTGGTGATCGACACCAGGATCGCGAAGAAGACGAGCGGCGCGACGGCCAGCTTCAGCAGCTGGACGAAGATGTGGCCAATCTTGTCGAGCGTGGTGTAGAGCCAGTCGACGTCGTACGAGCGGGTGATCCAGCCGAGGACGACGCCGAGGACCAGACCGGCGACGATCTGGGCCCAGAAGGGCACCTTCGGTATGCGGAAACCGGAGCTCTTGGGCTCGGTGGTCTCCGTGGGGGACGCGGAGTTCGCGGACACGGACACACTCCAGACAGGACGCGGCGTACGCACGGGGCGCGCGCACGCGGAGGAGAAAGAGGGGACGGGAGGCGGCGTCCTGCCGTGCAGGCGGCGCCGCTGCATGCTGCCGGTCAGTGGCGGCAACAGGCCGCGGACATACAGCGGCAGAGATCGACGTGCAGGCGCGCCACGAGCATGACGCCCGGGGCGTAGCGGATGCGCTCTGCTGTCTTCATGTCGTTCACGTTAACACCGGGGCTTTGAGGCCCTCAAAGTTTTCCTATGACCGCCCGGCGCCCCGCCCGTCGCGGCGCCGCTCGGCCCGGAACGCCAAAAACCCCGGTTCCGGAGCGACTTGCTCCGGTCCGGGGTCCACTCCGCGACACGCCGAAGGGCGCGGATGTGACGAAGGGCATACGCGCATCGCGCCGAAACGCGAACCACGCGCTACTGGACGGCGTCCTCGCGCGCGCGGTTCGCCTCCAGGCGGGCCTTGGCGCGGTCCACCTTGTCGACGACCTGCGCGGACATCTCGTCGCGCTGCTTGCGCAGCAGGACGTAGCTCAGCGGGGCGGACAGCACCAGCCCCAGCAGGACGACCCAGACGACGTTGGAGCCGCCGGCGCCGGAGGGGACCACACCGAAGTGGACCGCCACCCCCGCGACGAAGAAGCAGCCGACGAAAATCAACAGGCGCAGCGCG
Organism: Streptomyces sp. AM 2-1-1; assembly: GCF_029167645.1. NCBI lineage: Bacteria > Bacillati > Actinomycetota > Actinomycetes > Kitasatosporales > Streptomycetaceae > Streptomyces > Streptomyces sp. AM 2-1-1. The sequence goes on from NZ_CP119147.1 coordinate 3,027,940, forward strand.
GAGTACCGGACCACGGCGCTCGGCTTGGCAGCGGACACGGCTGACCTCTCTCTACTCACGACGGTGGTGGGACCCTGCCCGACCAGTGAAGCATGCCCCGGAATCGCTCGGTTCCCGGGGTGTTCGCGGGTCCCCCGTGCGCCCCGCCCGACCCCGGCTGAACTGCGGGAACGCGGACGGGCGCCGACGGCCCCGGGCCGGTCGGCCCGGCCGCACCGTCCGGGCCGGCGGCCGGTCAGCCGAGGGTGAGCAGCATGATGATGTCGTCCCGGTCGTCGCCCTCGGCGACCCGGATCGCTCCGGGCACCCGGCCCATCTCCTTGTAGCCGCAGCTCGCGTAGAAGCGGTCCACCCCGGTGCCGCCCCGGCAGGTGAGGCGGACGGCCTCGATGCCGTCGATCCCGCGCGCCGCGTCGGCCGCCGCCGCCATGAGGTCGCGCCCGTATCCCTTGCCCTGGTGGGAGGGGTGCACCATCACGGTGTAGAGCCAGAGCCAGTGGCTCATCAGGCGGTGGGAGTTGAGGGAGAGGAAGGCGGTCGCCGCGACCGTGCCCTCCTCGTCCCGCCCGACGAGCAGCCGCATACGGCCCTCGGCGATGGCGGTGAGGTGCTTCAGCAGTTCGGGCCGGACGTCCTCGGTGGTGACCGGCGGGACGAAGCCGACCGCACCGCCCGCGTTGGAGACGTCGGCCCACAGCGTGAGGATGCCGTCGCGCAACTCGGGACCGAAGTCGGGGTCCAGGGTGAAAGTAAGTGGCATAGCGCCAGATTAACCATTACAGACGGCGCCCCTCAACTCCTTTCCGGCATGCGGGACGGCCTGCCCTGCCGCATGCCCCGCACCACCGTCACCGCACCCGCCCCCGCGCCCTCGTCCCCGCGCGCCCGGCCGCGACGCCGAAGGGCTCCGGCCGCAGGTGTCGCACCTGCGGCCGGAGCCCTTTTCGTCCGGGAACTAAGGGATCCGGAAACTACGGGAGATCCGGAAACTCCGGTGACTCCGGGTCGGATCCGGTCAGACCCTCATCGCCTGCGGCGACTCGCGCCGGTCGGCGTCCGGGCCCGGGTACTCGCGGATGATCTCGTACCGGGTGTTGCGCTCGACGGGCTGGAAGCCCGCGTCCCGGATGAGCTCCAGCAGATCGTCACGGCCGAGCTTGTTGGGCGTGCCGTAGTTGTCCGCGTCGTGCGTGATCTTGTACTCAACGACCGAGCCGTCCATGTCGTCCGCGCCGTGCTGGAGCGCCAGCTGGGCGGTCTGCACGCCGTGCATGACCCAGAAGACCTTGACGTGCGGCACGTTGTCGAAGAGCAGCCGGGACACGGCGAAGGTCTTCAGCGCCTCGGCGCCGGTGGCCATCGTGGTGCGCGCCTGCAGCCTGTTGCGGACCTTGCCGTCCTTCATGTCCACGAAGTCGTGCTGGTAGCGCAGCGGGATGAAGACCTGGAACCCACCGGTCTCGTCCTGCATCTCCCGCAGCCGCAGCACGTGGTCGACGCGGTGACGGGGCTCCTCGATGTGCCCGTACAGCATCGTCGCCGGGGTCTTGAGACCCTTCTCGTGCGCGAGGCGGTGGATGCGCGACCAGTCCTCCCAGTGGGTGTTGTGGTCGACGATGTGCTGGCGGACCTCCCAGTCGAAGATCTCCGCGCCACCGCCGGTCAGCGACTCCAGACCGGCTTCGATCAGCTCGTCGAGGATCTCGGAGGCGGTGAGGCCGGAGATCGTCTCGAAGTGGTGGATCTCCGTCGCCGTGAACGCCTTCAGCGCCACGTGCGGCAGCGCCTCCTTGAGGGCGCTGAGCGAGCGCGGGTAGTAGCGCCACGGGAGGGTCGGGTGGAGCCCGTTGACGATGTGCAGCTCGGTGAGGTTCTCGTTCTCCATCGCCTTGGCGAGGCGGACGGCCTCCTCGATGCGCATCGTGTACGCGTCCTTCTCGCCCGGCTTGCGCTGGAACGAGCAGTACGCGCACGAGGCGGTGCACACGTTCGTCATGTTGAGGTGACGGTTGACGTTGAAGTGCACGACGTCGCCGTTCTTACGGGTGCGCACCTCGTGCGCCAGACCGCCGAGCCAGGCCAGGTCGTCGGACTCGTAGAGAGCGATCCCGTCCTCGCGGCTCAGCCGCTCGCCGGCCCGGACCTTCTCCTCCAGCTCGCGCTTGAGTCCCGCGTCCACTAGGGCGCCTCCCATTTCCGTACGTAAGACTGACTTCGGCCCACCGTACGCCTAGCGCTCCTCGGGGAGCTCCCCGACCCGGTTCTCCCACTTGGTGGAGAGCACGATGGTCGTCCGCGTGCGGGAGACGCCCTTGGTGCCGCTCAGCCGGCGGATCGTCTTCTCCAGGCCGTCCACGTCGCCGACGCGCACCTTGAGCATGTACGAGTCGTCGCCCGCGATGAACCAGGCGTCCTCGATCTCCTCCAGATCGCGCAGCCGGCGGGCCACGTCCTCGTGGTCGGCGGCGTCCGAGAGGGAGATGCCGATCAGCGCGGTGACACCGAGGCCGAGCGCCGCCGCGTTGACGGTGGCGCGGTAGCCGGTGATGACCCCGGCGGACTCCAGCCGGTTGATCCGGTCGGTGACGCTGGGCCCGGAGAGGCCGACGAGCCGGCCGAGTTCGGCGTACGACGCCCTGCCGTTCTCCCGGAGTGCCTGGATGAGCTGCCGGTCCACCGCGTCCATAAGACAGAACCTTCCATTGTTCAGCAATATCGCAAGTCTATGTATAGAATTTAAGGCGAACGGGGCTCACGCCCTGCGGATCTTCTAGAAGATCCAAGAATTGCCGATGAACCTTCAGGAGTCGACACCGTGTTTCCGACCGCCGTGGCCTCGATCGAGATGGCTTACGCCCGCATGCGGTAGCAGCAGGACCTGGCCAACCGCTCGCGCGCCCAGCGGCCCGCCGCCGCGCCGCGTGCCGAGAAGCGCCACGTCCCGCGCCACAAGAAGCGCTGACCCGGCGGAGTCGTCCTCAGGGAGTGCGCGAACCGCCACCGAGTTCCCCCTCCCACCGCCGGTACAACCGGTGCTCCACCCCCGCCGCGTCGAGCACCCGTCCGGCGACGAAGTCCACCAGGTCCTGGATGTGCGTGGCGCCCGCGTAGAACGCGGGGGAGGCGGGCAGCACCACGGCCCCCGCCTCGTCCAGGGCCACCATCTGCTTCAGCGTCGCCCCGCTCAGCGGTGTTTCGCGGACGGCCACGACGAGGGTGCGCCGCTCCTTGAGCGTGACGCTCGCGGCCCGCTGGAGCAGGTCCTTCGACAGCCCGAGCGCGACCCCGGCCACACAGGCGGTCGAGGCCGGCACGATCAGCATCCCCTTGGCCGGGTACGACCCCGAGGAAGGGCCCGCCGCGAGGTCACCGGCGGGCCAGTGACGCACCCCGGAGAGGTCCACGCCGAAGGTGTCCGGCTTCCCGTCCGCGCCCCGCGCGAGCCAGCTCGCGAGGTCGTCCCGCCAGTGCGCGTCCCGGAAGGCGATCCCGGTCTCGTCCAGCAGCGTGAGCCGGGAGGCGCGGCTCACCACCAGGTCCACGTCCTCACCGGCGGCGATCAGTCCTCGCACCACCGCAGCGGCGAACGGAGTCCCCGAAGCTCCCGAGACCCCGACAATCCAAGGCCGTCGCCGCTGCTGACTCACTGAAGTCGTGGATTCCACACGCCGAGGGTATCCGTCCCCCGCGCACCGGCCGAACCCGGAACCGGGCAGGGGCCGGCGGGCGTTCTTCCCCGCGTCCTCCGCAGGGCGCACCGCCCCCGTACGCCGTCGTCACGGCGTGAGGCCGCGCACCACCAGGTCGAGCAGGGTGCAGGCGAAGAGCGCCATGCCGATGAAGCCGTTGACGGAGAAGAACGCCCGGTTGAGCCGGGACAGGTCGTGCGGGCGCACCACCCGGTGCTCGTAGACGAAGGCCACGACGACGATCACCATGCCGATCCAGTAGAAGAGCTCCGCGCCGGTGGCGAGGCCGAACCAGACGAGCAGCCCGGTCGTGATCACGTGGCAGACCCGGGCACCCCAGAGCGCGGCCGGGATGCCGAAGCGGGCGGGGACCGAGAGCACACCGTGCGCGCGGTCGGCGCGGACGTCCTGGCAGGCGAAGATCAGGTCGAAGCCGCCGATCCAGATGCCGACCGCCAGCCCGAGGATGACCGCGTCCCACGACCAGCTGCCGGTCACCGCGATCCAGGCGCCGATCGGGCCGATGGCCTGGGCGAGGCCGAGGATGGCGTGCGGGAAGTTCGTGAACCGCTTGCCGTACGGGTAGACGACCATCGGCACGACCGCGATCGGGGCGAGCGCGAGGCAGAGCGGGTTGAGCAGGGCCGCCGCACCGAGGAAGAAGACCAGCGCGACCAGGGCGCCCGTCCACGCGGAGCGCACCGAGACCGCGCCGGTGACGATCTCGCGGGTGGCGGTGCGCGGGTTGCGCGCGTCGATCTCCCGGTCGATGATCCGGTTCGCGGCCATCGCGAAGGTGCGCAGGCCCACCATCGCCACCGTGACGAGCAGCAGCTCGACCCAGTGGATCGACCCGCTGACCCGGAACATCGCGATCAGCGCCGCGATGTACGCGAAGGGCAGCGCGAACACGGAGTGCTCGATCATCACCAGTCGCAGGAACGCCTTCACCTTGCTCCTGGGCTGCGCCGGGCCGTGGCCCAGCGCTGCGTCCGCGGCAGTCACAGTCCGTATTCCTTCCAGCGGCGGTCGACCTTCGCCGCCGTCTCCGGGTCGGACTCGACCATTTCCGGCCAGCCTCCGTCCCGCGTGTACCCCTCCTCGGGCCACTTCCTCGTGGCGTCGATGCCCGCCTTGCCACCCCAGAACTGCTGGTAGGAGGCGTGGTCGAGGTGATCGACCGGCCCTTCGGCGACGGTCAGGTCCCGGGCGTAGTCGGTGTTGCCGAGCGCCCGCCAGGCCACCTCGTGCAGATCGTGGACGTCGCAGTCGGAGTCCACGACGACGATGAGCTTGGTCAGCGACATCATGTGGGCACCCCAGACGGCACTCATCACCTTCTGGGCGTGCTTGGGGTACTTCTTGTCGATCGAAACGATCGCACAGTTGTGGAAGCCGCCGGCCTCGGGGAGGTGGTAGTCCACGATGTCCGGGACGATGATCTTGAGCAGCGGCAGGAAGAACCGTTCGGTGGCGCGGCCCAGCGGCCCGTCCTCGGTGGGCGGACGGCCGACCACGATCGACTGGAGCAGCGGCCGCTTCCGCATCGTCACGCAGTCGATGGTCAGCGCGGGGAACGGTTCCTGCGGGGTGTAGAAGCCGGTGTGGTCGCCGAAGGGACCCTCCGGGAGCATCTGCCCCGGCTCCAGCCAGCCCTCGATGACGACCTCGGCGTGGGCCGGGACCTGGAGCGGAACGGTCCTGCAGTCGACCATCTCGATCCGCTTGCCCTGGACGAACCCGGCGAACAGGTACTCGTCGATGTCCCCGGGCAGCGGTGCGGTGGAGGCGTACGTCACGGCGGGCGGCGCGCCGAAGGCGATGGCCACCGGCAGCCGCTCGCCGCGCTTGGCGGCGACCTGGTAGTGGTTGCGGCTGTCCTTGTGGATCTGCCAGTGCATGCCGATGGTGCGGCGGTCGTGGCGCTGGAGGCGGTAGAGCCCGAGGTTGCGGACGCCGGTCTCGGGGTGCTTGGTGTGGGTGAGCCCCAGGTTGAAGAAGGAGCCGCCGTCCTCGGGCCAGGTGAAGAGCGCGGGAAGCTGGTCCAGGTCCACGTCGTCGCCGGTGAGGACGACCTCCTGGACGGGTGCGCTCTCGCCCTTCACCTTCTTCGGCGGCACGTGGATCATCGAGCCGAGCTTCCCGAAGGCCTCGCGCACACCGACGAACCCGTGCGGCAGCTCCGGCTTCAGCAAGCCGCCGATCTTGTCGCTGATGTCCGCGTACGCCTTCAGCCCGAGCGCCTTCAGCAGCCGCCGGTCGGTGCCGTACACGTTCATGGCCAGGGGCATCGAGGACCCCTTGACGTTTTCGAAGAGCAGCGCGGGCCCGCCGGCCTTGTTGACGCGGTCGACGATCTCACCGACTTCGAGGTACGGATCCACCTCGGCCTTGATGCGCTTGAGGTCGCCCTCACGTTCCAAGGCCCGGAGCAGGGAGCGAAGATCGTCGTAAGCCATGTCCACCAGTTTGTCATCCTCCCCCCGCTCCCCCTCGGCCCCTCCCCCACCGCCGCGCCGGGTCCGCGGCCCGCGTGCGCGGGTCTACCGTGGCCGGGACTTCGCCGCTGGCCCACGGCCGCACTCCAGGAGGCACCCATGACGCCGCGCCACGTACCGCCCGGGATCATCGACTTCTACGCCTCCGGCTACGACGAGGGAAGCCGGCTGAGCGAGAGCGCCGACGGGGTGCTGGAGCTGGTGCGGACCCAGGAACTGCTGCGCCGCCACCTGCCGCCCGCCCCGGCGAAGGTGCTCGACGTGGGCGGCGGCCCCGGGGCGCACGCACGGTGGCTGGTGGAGGCGGGGTATGCGGTCCACCTCGTGGACCCGGTGGAGCGGCACGTCAAGGAGGCCCTGGGGACCGGGGCCACCGCCGAACGGGGGGACGCGCGGGAACTGCCGGCCGGGGACGGTACGTACGACGCGGTGCTGCTCCTCGGTCCGCTCTACCATCTGACCGACTCCGCCGACCGGAGGGCCGCGCTGGCGGAGGCCCGGCGGGTGGTCCGGCCCGGCGGGCTGGTCGCGGCGGCGGCCATCAACCGGTACGCCCCGCTCTTCGAGCACGCCGCGTACGCCCACCTGCACGCCCCGGAGGTCCGGGAGAGCATCCCGCAGAGCCTCGCGACGGGGGTGTACGACGGCCGCCGCGGGTTCACCGAGGCGTACTTCCACACCGCCGACGAACTGGCGGCCGAGCTGCGCGACTCGGGGTGCGAGGACCCCGTGGTGTACGGGATCGAGGGGCCGGCCTGGTCGCTGCTGAAGGCGGCCGAACAGCACACCGGCGAGTCGCTGGTGGGAACACCGCTCTTCGAGTCCGCTCTCGTCGCGGCCCGCCTGGCGGATGCTCATCCCGCACTGCTCGCCGCCGGTTCGCACCTGCTCGCCGTGGGGTGTCACCGGTAGCCGGTACCCTGGCGCCTCACCGGGGGCCATCACGCCCCGCCGCCGTTTCCGGGGGGACTTCCTCAACCATGCTCAGGGCCCTGATCTATCTCCTGCCGCTGGCGCTGACGATCTACGCCTTCATCGACTGCCTCAACACCCCGGAGGACGAGGCGAAGCACCTGCCGAAGATCGCCTGGGTCTTCATCATCCTGCTGTTCTGGATCGTCGGCCCGATCGTCTGGCTGGCGGCGGGCAAGATGCGGTACGCCCCCGTCGGCGGCCGTACGCCCTCCGAATGGCACCGCAACCACCGCACCGAGTGGGTGGCGCCGGACGACAATCCGGAGTTCCTCAGCAGCCTCCGCGCGGAGAACGAGAAGGACGAGTCGCTCCTGAAGGACTGGGAGGCCGACCTGCGCCGCCGCGAGGACGAGCTGAAGCGGCGCGAGCGCTCCACCGGCCCGGACGAGGCGCCGGGGACTCCGCCGCCGGCGACCGCCTGACCGGCGGGACAGCCCGGACGGGACGAGCCCGCGCGGACCTTTCGACCGGTCCGCGCGGGCTCTCGCGTATGCCCACCGGCGTACGGGCTCCTGCCTACGGGCTCCGGCGTAGGGACCCTCGCCTTCGGGCCCGCGCGCTTCACGGGCCGAGCAGGGCGCCCAGGCGGTCGAGCAGCGGGAGCAGCGCGGTGCGCTCCTCCGGGGTGAGCGCCTCCAGCGCGCCGTGCACCACGCGCATCTCGGCGCGGATGCGGTGGGCCAGTTCGGTGCCCTCGGGGGTGCGGGAGGCCACCTTGGAGCGGCGGTCGTCCGGAGCGGGGGTCCGGACGAGCAGGCCCCGGGTCTCCATGCGGCCGACGAGCCCGGTGGCGTTGGACGCGTCGCAGACCAGGTGGCGGGCGAGGGCGCTCATCGGCATCGGCGCGTCGAGCGCGATGAGCGCGCGGGCCTGCGCGCTGCTCAGTCCGTGGCGGGCGGCGACGGCGGTGAGGTCGTCGGAGTGGCCCCGGACGACGACGGCCAGGGGCTCCAGCAGATCGTCCGGGGTGGGGACGGCGCGGTCGGCGCGGGGTGCCGGGTGCGGGGGCATGGGGTGGTCATCCTCGGGCAGGGGCGCGACGGAGGTCCGGCGCGGCTCACGGGTGCGGAGCCTCCACGGTACGTCGCCCGCGCGCCGCACTCCGATTACTTGACTTGCTCAAGCTCCCGCAGTTACATGGGACGCGTTGCTTGATGATGTCAACTTCATCCGCATCCAGAAGTCCTCCGTCTCCGGACACCAGGTCTCCAGACGCCCCGCAGTCTCCGGACACCCCCCACTCTCCAGACGCCTCTCAGCAGGGAGCCTTCATGCCCTCCGAGTCCCCGGCCGACGTCGTCGCCCGCCTCCGCACCACCTTCCGCACCGGCCGCACCAAGGACCTGGCCTGGCGCACCCACCAGCTGGAGCGGCTGCGCGCCCTGCTCACCGAGCACGGTGACGAACTCGCCGACGCGCTCCGCGCCGACCTCGGCAAGAGCCGCACCGAGTCCTACCGGACCGAGATCGACTTCACCGTCCGCGAGATCGACCACACCCTGGAGCACCTCGAGGACTGGCTGCGCCCCGAGCCGGCGCCCGTGCACGCCGGACTCGCCGCCGCCGGCGCCACCGCCTCCACGGTGCGCGACCCGCTCGGCGTCGTCCTGGTCATCGCCCCGTGGAACTACCCGGTGCAGCTCCTGCTCGCCCCGGTCGCGGGCGCGCTGGCCGGCGGCAACTGCGTGGTGGCCAAGCCCAGCGAGCTCGCCCCCGCCACCTCCGCCGCCGTGGCCCGGCTGCTCCCCCGGTTCCTGGACACCGACGCGGTCGCCGTCGTCGAGGGCGCCGTGGAGGAGACGACGGCCCTGCTGGAGCAGCGCTTCGACCACATCTTCTACACCGGCAACGGCACGGTCGGCCGGATCGTGATGGCCGCCGCGGCGAAGCACCTCACTCCGGTGACGCTGGAGCTGGGCGGCAAGTCGCCGGTCTTCGTGGACCGGGACACCGACCTGAAGACGGTCGCGCAGCGGCTCGTCTCGGGGAAGTTCCTCAACGCGGGCCAGACCTGCGTGGCCCCGGACTACGTCCTCACCGACCGCGAGACCGCCGCCGCCCTCACGGACGCGCTCGCCGCCGCCGTCGAGGCGCAGTTCGGTACGGACCCCTCGGCCTCCCCCGAGTACGGCCGGATCGTCAACGAGCGCCACTTCGACCGCCTCGTACGCCTGCTGGACTCGGGCCGTACGGTCACCGGTGGGGCCCACGACCGGGCGACGAAGTACCTCGCGCCGACCGTGCTCGCCGACGTCGCCCCGGACTCCCCGGTGATGGGCGAGGAGATCTTCGGCCCGGTGCTGCCGGTCCTCACCGTGGACGGCCTGGACGGGGCCATCGAGTTCATCAACGGCCGCGACAAGCCGCTGGCGCTCTACGCGTTCACCGAGTCGGCCGAGGTCCGCGGGCGGCTGCTGACGGAGACCTCCTCGGGCGGCGTCGGGATCGGCCTGCCGCTGGCCCACCTCACCGTCTCGGACCTGCCGTTCGGCGGGGTCGGCGAGAGCGGCATGGGCAGCTACCACGGGCGGTACTCGATGGACACCTTCAGCCACCGCAAGGCGGTCCTGGACACCCCGCTGGGCTGACCGCCCCCCGGACCGCCCGGCAGAGGAGCGGGAGGGGTCAGACCCTGCCCAGGAACCCCGGATCGGCCGGGCCCATCTGCCGGGCGAAGTCGGCGGCCACGCCGAGTACCTCCCGCATCGGTACGGCGCGGCGGCTGGTGGCCGCGAGGTCGTCCCGTGCCTCCTTCGACCACAGGAACGGAAACACGGACAGTCCCTGCGCGCAGGAGAGCGCGGCGGCCTCCTCACGCCAACCGGGCCATCGCAGGCCCTGGTAGAAGTTCTCCATCCCTCCGGAGACCATCCAGGAGATCCACTGCGAGTGGCCCATCTCCAGCGCCTCCCACTCCAGCGTGTCCGGTGCGAAGTAGATCATCTGTCCCGGGAGACCGGGCCGGGCCGCCGCTCCGGGGTCGTGGCCGTTCAGCGCGAAGACACCGCCCAGAACGTCATGGCCGACTATCAGGCCGGAGGCCGGACGCCAGGTGGGATCGAAGGCGGCGGGGAACGCGTTGACCTGGGCGAGACCCGGCAGCCGGCCCTCACCCCCGAAGCCGCCGCCGAACACGCGGACCCACCCGTCGAGGAGCAGGCCGCCGCTGTGCCACGCCAGGGCGCCGAGCGTGGACGCGACGGTGACCTGCATCTGGAGCAGACACCGGTCGGCCTCGTCCCGGTCGGCGGGGAGCATGACGACCGGAGTGGTACCGGCGCAGATGAGGTCCCGCACCTCGGGCCAGGCGGGACGGTCCACGTGGGTCAGTTCGTCGAGTGCGCGCATCCCCGGATGATTTCAGCACGCGGGAACGGCCGCCCGCTCCCCCGTGCGTACGGGAGGTGCGGGCGGCCGTCCCGGTCGCGGAGTGGCGTGTCAGACCCCGGCGTAGGAGTGCTTGCCGGTGATGAAGATGTTGACGCCGTAGTAGTTGAAGAGCCAGCAGCCGAAGGCGATGAGCGCCAGGTAGGCGGCCTTGCGGCCCTTCCAGCCGGCGGTCGCGCGGGCGTGCAGGTAGCAGGCGTAGGCGACCCAGGTGATGAACGACCAGGTCTCCTTGGCGTCCCAGCCCCAGTAGCGGCCCCAGGCCTCGCCGGCCCAGATCGCGCCCGCGATGATCGTGAACGTCCAGAGCGGGAAGACGGCCGCGTTGGCGCGGTAGGAGAACTTGTCGAGGGTGGCGGCGGAGGGCAGCCGGTCCAGGACGGACTGGGCGAACCGGCCCGGCGTCCCGCCGTCCTCGATCTTCTTCTCGTAGCTGTCCCGGAAGAGGTAGAGGAGCGTGGCCACCGCGCCGAGGAAGAAGACCGCACCGCAGATGATGGCGGTGGAGACGTGGATCCACAGCCAGTACGAGTGCAGGGCCGGTACCAGCTGGTCGCTGTCCGTGTAGAGGACGGTGGTGGCGATACCGAGGTCCAGCAGGACCACGGTGACCAGCAGCAGACCCATCCAGCGGACGTTCTTGCGGAGCGCGAGCAGGATCAGGTAGGCCGCGACCGCGACCGTGGAGAAGGTGATCGAGAACTCGTACATGTTGCCCCAGGGGGCACGCTCCACCGAGAGCGCGCGGGCCACGACGCCGCCCGCCTGCACGAGGAAGGCGAGGACGGTCATCGCGACCGCGATCCGGCCCCACATGTCGCCCTGGAACGTGCCTCCGGAGGCGCCGGGGCCGTCCGGGACGTCCCGGGTGCCGGCCACGGAGCGGGTGATCACCTGGGGACGTTCCAGCACGGTGGTCGAGCCACCCGCCCGGGTGACCTGGACCTTCACCGCGGATCCGGTGGCGGCCCGCTCCTGGGCGGTCAGCGCGGCGGCCGTGCGGCCGACCTTGCTGCGGCTGCCGAACACCCATTCCGCGATGTGCGCGAGGAAGGCCAGGGTGTAGACGGCCATCGACGAATAGATCAGCACATTGCTGGTGTGCGCCAGATTCTCGTTGGTGGCGGCGGCGAGATTCACTTCTCAGCCCCTTCGGCAGTGTCTGCGGCAGGTACGTCGGGACCGGGACCGGGTTCGGTCACGGCGTCGGTCTCCGGCCCCGGGTGGGGGCCGGGCTGCGGTGGTGGTGCGGTCGGCGCCACGTCGTTGAGCGCGACGGCCAGCGCCAGCAGTTCCTCGGGCAGCTTCGCGGACTCGCTGCGGCCGAGTCCGGCCATCTCCACGACGGTCACCCCGTCGGCCCCGCGCACGGCCCGCACCCAGACGCGGCGGCGCTGGATGAAGAGCGAGCCGGCGAGTCCGGCGATGGCCGCGACGGCCCCGCCGAGCGCCCAGCCGGCGGCCGGCTGACGGGAGATCTGGAAGCTCGCCCACTCCTCGACGCCGTCGAAGGTGACGGAGCCGGCGCCGTCCGGGAGCCGCATGGTGTCGCCGACCGCGAGGCGCTGCTTGAGGGCGTTGCCGTCCGCGTCCTTGAAGGCCGTCAGCTTGCTGGTGTCGAGCTCGTACACGTTCTGCGGCAGGCCGGAGTCGACGCCGAGGCTGCCGTGCAGCGCGTTGAGCGCCAGGACCGGGTTCTCGGCTCCGGGGAACTGCGAGAGCATCGTTCCGCTGCCCGCGCCCGCGAAGGTCGGTACGAAGAACGCCTGGAACCCGAGCTGGTCCCGCTTGCCGTTCTTGTCCTTGTAGCCGTCCATCACCTTGATCGCCCCGGAGGAGGTGATGTTGGCGTCGCGCGGCAGCAGCGGCACGGCGGACTTGAAGACCTGCTTGCCCGTGCCGTCCCGGACGGTGACCACCGGGGCGTAGCCGTGCGAGATCAGGAAGATCTTGGTCCCGTCGATCACCAGGGGCTCGTTGACCTTGATGACGCCCTTCTTGTCCTTGCCGTACGCGCCCTCGGCGTACGTCACGCGGGCCTCGAAGGTGCGGGCGGTGCCGCGCTGGGGACCGGTCTTCTCGTACGTGCCGACGAAGTCGTCGAGGGTGAAGCTGAACGGCGAGAGCGAGTCGGTGTCGTAGAGCGAACCGGACGTGAAGTCGTCGTACTGCGTCAGCGTGTTGGAGAAGCCGTCGCCTTCGGTGACGAGCTTCCCGCCCTCGGACTTGAAGAGCGAACCGGCCGCGAAGGCGACCAGCATCACGATCAGGGAGACGTGGAAGATCAGGTTGCCGGCCTCGCGCAGGTAGCCCTTCTCCGCCGCCACCGCGTCGCCCACGGGGTGGGAGCGGAACCGCCGCTTGCGCAGCAGGGCGAGCGCGGCCTCGCGGACCTGCTCGGGCTCGGCCTCCGTACGCCAGGTCGTGTAGGCGGGCAGCCGGGTGAGCCGCTTCGGGGCGCGCGGCGGCCGGCTGCGGAGCTGGCCCACGAACTGGACGCTGCGCGGCAGGATGCAGCCGATGAGCGAGACGAAGAGCAGGATGTAGATCGCCGAGAACCACACCGAGCCGTAGACGTCGAAGAGCTGGAGCTTCTCGTAGACCGGCGTGACGGTGGGGTGCTCCCGCTTGAAAAGCAGCACCTTCAGCTCGTCCACGCTGTTCTGCGGGATCACCGAGCCGGGGATGGCGCCGAGCGACAGCAGGAAAAGCAGGATCAGCGCGATCCGCATCGAGGTGAGCTGGCGCCAGAACCAGCGGATCCAGCCGAGGACGCCCATGGCGGGGAGCCCGGCCTCGCGGTCCGCGCGGTCCTCCACGGGTGCGGTGGAGAGCTGCGCCCCGGCGGCGCCGAGATCCCGGCGGTCCTGGTCGGCCCGCTCGCGCGCGTCGTCGCGCTCGTCAGTGGTGTTCAGCTTGCTCAATGGAACTCAGATCCCCACAGTGAAACCGTTGGACCAGCCCTGAACGTCCTGCATGAACGTGGCCCAGAGGCCCGTCAGCAGCAGGATGCCGGTCGCGATCATCATGACGCCCCCGATGCGCATGACCCAGGCGTAGTGGCGCTTGACCCAGCCGAAGGCTCCGAGCGCCTTGCGGAAGGCGACGGCGGCGAGGACGAACGGGACACCGAGACCCAGACAGTACGCGACCGTCAGAAGTGCCCCGCGCTCGGCGGTGCCCTGGTCGAAGGCGAGCATGGACACCGCGCTCAGCGTCGGGCCGAGGCAGGGGGTCCATCCGATGCCGAAGAGGGCGCCCAGCAACGGCGCGCCCAGCAGCCCGGTGACCGGCCTGCGGTGGATGCGGAACTCGCGCTGGGTCAGCCACGGCATCAGCCCCATGAAGAAGACCCCCATGAGGATCATCAGCACGCCGAGGACCTTCTGGAGGGTCTCGCTGTGTTCCTGGAGGTTGCCGCCGAAGTAGCCGAAGAGCGCACCGCCCGAGACGAACACGGCGGTGAAGCCGAGGACGAAGAGGGAGGCCCCGGCGACGACCCGGCCCCGGCGCGCGCTCGCCAGGTCGGTGCCGCTGATGCCGGTGACGTAGCTCAGGTAGCCGGGGACCAGCGGCAGGACGCAGGGCGAGAAGAACGAGACGAGACCGCCGAGCAGCGCGATCGGCACGGCGGCCAGCAGCGCGCCGTTGACGACCGTCTCGTTGTACGCGGCTGCGGCGAGGGCGGTCACCGGGTCACTTCTCCGCGATCAGCGGGTCGATCATCTTGTGCAGCTGCTCCGTGTCGAGTGCCTGGAGCGTGCGGGCGGCGATCCGGCCCTCGCGGTCGATGACCACGGTCGACGGGATGGTCTGCGGGTTCAGGGTGCCCTTGGGGAAGCGGAGGATGAGCTTGCCGACCCGGTCGTAGAGGCTGGGGTACGGGATGCCCATGTCCGTCTCGAAGTTCAGGGCCGCGTCCCTCTGGTTGTCGCGGGTGTTGATCCCGACGAACTGGACGCCCTGGTCCGCGGTCTCCTTGGAGACGGCGGCGAAGTGCTTCGCCTCCGCCCGGCAGGGTCCGCACCAGGAGCCCCAGACGTTGATGACGACGACCTTGCCCTTGAAGTCGGCGACGTCGAGCGCCTCGCCCTTCAGCGTGGTGCCTTCGAGCTTCGGCGCGGCGCGGCGCTCCTTCACCGGCACGGTCGAGATGCCGCCGCTGCCGGTGACGAAGTTGGTGTCACCACCGCCGCCCGACTTGATGTCGTCCCCCCCGCACGCGGACAGGGTGAGGGCACCTGCCACGACGGCGGTCGTGGCGGCGAGCAGGGTGAAGCGGCGTCGGGGTGCGCGGCCAGGGCTCATGTGAAAAGTTTCGCATGGCAGATCCGGGGATCTTGGGCGCCCCCCTCGCTGCCCGTAAAGCCCCTTGTCAGGCTCGCTTAAAGAATGCGTTCCAGCCTCCGGCGGGCGCCTGACCGACCTCCAGGGTACGGAGCTTCGCCAGGACTTCGGGGTCCTGGGCGTCCAGCCAGTCCACGAACTGGCGGAACGAGACGAGCCGCACGTCCGGCTCTCCGGCCACTTCCTTCAGCACCTCTTCCACGGCGTCCATGTAGATGCCGCCGTTCCACTCCTCGAAGTGGTTGCCGATGTAGAGGGGTGCGCGATTGGTCTCGTACGCCCTGCGGAATCCGGCGAGGTAGGCACCGGCGGCCTGTTCGCGCCAGCCGGGATAGCGCGAGGGCATGCCCCGGGTCGAATTCCGCGACTGGTTGGCGAGGATGTTGTAGTCCATCGAGAGGACCTCGAAGGTGTGGCCGGGGAACGGCATTCCCTGCAGCGGGAGGTCCCATACGCCGAAACGTTTCTCCGGCCACATCTGGACACCGCCCGGCGAGCTCGCGTCGTACCGCCAGCCGAGCCTGCTCGCGGTGGGCAGCAGGTTCTCCTGGCCGAGGAGGCAGGGGGTGCGCCCGCCGACGAGTTCCTTGCGGTAGTCGAACGGCAGCGGTTCGACGTCCTCCCAGCCGCTGTGCGTACGCCATTGGGTGACGAAGGACACCGCCTGGTTGATCTCGCTGTGCCACTGCGCGGGCGTCCAGTGTTCGACCGATCCGGAACCGGCGCAGAAATGGCCGTTGAAGTGCGTGCCGATCTCGTGGCCGTCGAGCCAGGCCTCGCGCACGTACCGCAGGGTCTGCTTGACGTGGTCGTCGGTGAGGTAGCCGATGTCCGAGGCGCCGCGCGGATTGTTGGGCGGCCGGTAGAGCGATTTCCTCGATTCGGGCAGCAGGTAGATTCCGGAGAGGAAGAAGGTCATCGCGGCGTCGTGTTCCCGGGCGAGTTCGAGAAAGCGCGGGAAAAGGCCGTTGCCGACCTCGCCCGCGCCGTCCCAGGAGAAGATCACGAACTGCGGGGGCGTCTGGCCCGGTTCCAGGGGGACGGGCGCGTCGGGTTGGTGCGGCTGCTTTCCGGTGTCGGAGGTGGAGCCGTCGCCGATCAGGCGTACGCCCCCGTTCGCCGGTCCTTTTCCGTGGCGCCGGGGCGCACCAGGGCCGGCGTCGTGGTCGGGGGTGGTACCGGCGGCGCCCGTGGGACTCTTACCGGGCCCGGGCCGCTCCCCTCCCGGTCCGGGCGAGCCGCAGCCCGCGATTCCCGCGGCGGCCGCGGCTCCCAGGCCGGCTCCCAGCAGACCTCGGCGGTTGATGTCGTACCCGTATGTGGAGTTCTGGTTCACGTCCACGTCCCCATCTGCGGTCGTTTTATCTCATGTCCATACAAACTGGCTAAGACTGAGATGACAGGAAACGACGCGGAGGTTCCTTCTCTTACCTGATTTTCACTACACGGCCAGACCCTCACCGGGTCTCCACACGGGCTCCTTGTCCGGAACGTCCGTCCAGCGCTCGGGCCGCCCCCGACTGTTCCGGGCACCCCGCGAGGCCCTCCGACCGGGCCCTCCGAGCCGACCGCGCGGGCTGACAACGGCGCCACGAGGGTGGCACAGTGGAGCGATGTTCCCGCGCCGGCCGCCGTCACCCCAAGAACTGGCCCGTACCGCGTCCGAGGTGACCGATCTCCTCGCGGTCCTCGGGGGAAGAGCCCAAGCCAACGCTCCGACGGGCCCGACCTCCCCGTCCCAGCTGCGCGCGCTCCTGGCGATCGAGCGCCGGGAAGGCGGCAACATGCGGTCCCTGGGCGAGGCGCTGGGATCGACCCCGCCGGCGACCAGCCGCCTCTGCGACCGGCTGGAAGCGGCCGGTCTGATCGAACGGCGGCTGAGTCCCGCCAGCCGCCGGGAGATAGAGCTCTACCTCAGCCGGCCCGGACGCGCCCTGCTGGAGGAGATCAGAGCCGGCCAGGTCCGGGAGGTCTCCCTGGTGCTCGCGGCGATGGACCCGGAGGCCGCCGAGGCGCTGCACAAGGGTCTCGCGGCGTTCCGGGACGCCGCCGAGGATGCCATCGACGGGGACAGATACGAGCGGGTCGCACCCGCTCGACTCGCCAACCCCGCCTGACCGCTCGGCGCCCCCGCCGCGAGTGAGAGGTACGGCCCGTGACACTCCCGCAGCACACGCCGCCCGGCACTCCCCCGGTCCTTCGGACCCTTCCCCCGGGGCGCCTCCCGGCCGTTCCCGGGCCATCCCCCGACGGTTCACCGTAGGCTCGTCGAGCACCCCTCCCGCGACAGTCCGCGAGAGGGTGAGAGTTGTCACGGTTTGCCCCGCACCGCCCCGACCAGGGATGTTTCCTTCCTGCAATTGTTGTCAGTGAACAACTATTACCTCTAGTCTCGTCGCGGACGCATCGTGCGGCCCCATGGCCCGCCGGTCCATGGTGAGAGGAGGCACAGCGCCTTGGGCACCCCGCCCCCCACGGTCCTCGTACCTCGTGACGGCAGTAGCCCCGAGCCGTCGAGGACCGGCACCGCCGCGCCCCTTCCCGCCGCCCGTACCGGTGGCTCGCCGGGCTTCGACCTGTGGAGCGGTGACGGCCCCAGCGTCCTGCTGATCGAGGACGACCCCGGTGACGCGCTGCTCGTCGAGGAGATGGTCGCCGACAGCGGGGTCGCCATCGACCTGTCCTGGGCGCGCACGCTCGCGGAGGCGCTCGACGCCCTCGACCGGGACGCCCCGGAGTGCGTCCTGCTCGACCTCCACCTCCCCGACTCCCAGGGCCTCGGCGCACTGGAGACGATCCTCTCCCGCTCGCCCGGCACGGCCGTGGTGGTCCTGACGGGGCTCGCCCAGGACGAGTCCGGCCTCGCCGCCGTCGCCGGCGGCGCCCAGGACTACCTGATCAAGGGGCGGCTCGAAGCGGACGTCTTCGTCCGGGCCATCCGCTACGCGATACAGCGCAAGCGCGCCGAACGCTCCGCGGCCGACCTCCGGGAGAGCCGGCTGCGTGCGGAGGAGAACAGCCGGGTCGAACGCGGCCTGCTGCCGACTCCGCTGCTCGTCGACGACACCACCCAGGTCTGCTCCCGCTACCGGCCCGGCCGTGCCCAGAGCCTCCTCGGCGGCGACTTCTACGACGTCGTCCAGACGCCCGACGGCACCACGCACGCCGTCGTCGGCGACGTCTCCGGGCACGGGCCCGACGAAGCGGCCCTCGGTGTGTGCCTGCGGGTCGCCTGGCGGTCGTTCATCCTCTCCGGAGCGCGCGGGCAACGCCTCCTGGACCTGCTCGAACAGATGCTGGTGGCCGAACGCTCCGGCCCCGAGATCTTCGCCACCCTCACCACCCTCAGCCGCGCGGCGGGCGCCCCCCGGGCCGACGTCATGCGGGCCGGCCATCCCGGGATGCTGCTCCGCCCGCCGGACGGCCCGGTGCGGCTGGAGGAAGTGCGGGGCGGCCCCGTGCTGGGCCTGCTGCCCGGTCGCGCGCGCTGGCCCGTGACCTCCCTGGAAGCGCCCCGGGGGACGCGGCTCGTCCTCTTCACCGACGGCCTCATCGAGGGCCGTACCGGCAAGGGGTACGAACGCCTGGGCGAGGCGGGCCTCGTGGAGATCGCGCGGGAGTACGCCGGCCTTCCGGCCGACGACTTCGTCGACTCCGTCATCCAGAGGTGCGAGGACCTCGCCGCCGACAGCGGCGGCCTCGCCGACGACGTGGCCGTCCTCCACCTCGGCTGGACGGACACCGTGTGACGGCGGCAGCCGCACCGGCCCCTTTCCGCCCCGCCGGGCGGTGAGTGCGGCCCGGTCGCTCCGCCGTCGGAGCGGCCCGGCGCGAAGGGCCCGGCCGTGGACCGCCGGACGCCCGCGGCCCCGTTACCCTGCTCCACCCCGAGCAGCCCTCCCGCGCGGTACCCCGAGAAACCCCCCTGTACTGCCCCGCCTCACCCTGGCGAGAAAGCCGACCGACTGTGACTAACTACCTGGCCGTGGAACGCGCCCTGCGCACCGCCGCGCCGCACGCACTGGTGGAGGCCGCGCGCGCCGTCCTGGCCGAGCACTACGGTGCCTCGGGCATCGAGCTGCTGATGGCCGACTACAGCCTCACGGTGCTCCAGCCGGTCGACGCCCCACCGCGTGCGGAGGGCCCGGTGCCGGTGAACAGCAGCCCCGAGGGGCGCGCCTTCGGCAGCCAGACGCCGTACGAGCGCCCCGCGGCGGGGAAGGACGGCTCGGTCGTCCTGCACCTGCCGGTGACGGTCCGGGGCGACCGGCTCGGTGTCCTGAACGTGATGCTCCCCCGGGAGCTGCGCACCACCGCGGCGGTCCACGACCTCACCGAGATCGCCCAGCTCCTCGGCCACGAGATCATCGTCGCCGAACGGGACACCGACCTCTACCTCCGGGCCCGCCGGGTCAGCCGGCTGACGCTCGCCGCCGAGATGCAGTGGCAGCTGCTGCCTGCCCGGGCCTGTTCCCGGCCGCAGTACGCCATAGGGGCCCAGCTGGAACCCGCGTACGCCATCCACGGCGACAACTTCGACTGGTCCACCACCGCCGACACCCTGACCCTCACCGTCACCAACGGCATGGGCGAGGGCATCGAGGCCTCGCTCCTCACCAACCTCGCGGTGAACGCCCTGCGCAACGCCCGCCGGGCGGGCGTCGGGATAGCGGACCAGGCGGCACTCGCGGACCAGGCGCTCTACGCCGAGTACCGGGGGGCGGCCCACGTCTCGACGCTGCTGCTCACCTTCGAACTGGCCACCGGCAACGTCCAGGTGGTGGACGCCGGTTCGCCGCAGCTGTGGCGCAGGCGCGGCAAGACCGTCGAGCGCATCGAGCTGGAGGCGCAGCTCCCGCTCGGCATGTTCGAGGAGACCGCCTACGTCGCCCAGGAGTTCCAGGTGCTGCCGGGGGACCGGCTGATCTTCGTCAGCGACGGCGTCTACGCGGCGGCGAACGGCACCGGAGAGGCGTACGGCGAACGGGCCCTGGCCCGGGCCGTCCAGGGGGCGAGCCTGCTGCACGCGCCGTCCGTGCCGCGGGCCGTGCTGGAGGCGCTCGCCGAGCACCGCGCCGCGGAGCCGGAGGACGACGCCCTGGTCGTCTGCCTCGACTGGTTCGGTGAGAAGGGCGGCCCGGAGGGCTGACGGGCCCCGGACGCGGCTGATCCCGGGTGCGGGCCACTCTCGTGGGCCGCACCCGGGATCAGCCGTATCCGGTCGGGTCCGTGCGCGACGTCACCCCCGGGCCGGACGTTCCCGCGCACGCGGTCACCCCTCGTACGGGGCGACCGGGCGCACGCGGGTCACGCCGTCAGGCGCCGACCCCCTTCGACTGCCCCTTCACCGGCTTCGCCCCGGCGAGCAGGTGCGCGGGCACCAGGTCGCGGGCGGGCTCGGAGTAGCCCACCGAGACGATCTTGTCGCCCTGGTAGGTGAAGGTGGTCAGCGAGGCGAGGGTGCACTGCCGCTTGCGCGGGTCGTGCCAGAGCCGGCGGCGCTCCACGAAGCTGCGCACGATCCAGATCGGCAGCTGGTGGCTGACGCAGACCGCCTCGTGCCCCCGGGCCGCGTCGCGCGCGGCGTCCAGGGCGCCCATCATCCGCACGACCTGCTCGACGTACGGCTCGCCCCAGGAGGGCTTGAACGGGTTGGTGAGGTGCCTCCAGTTGTCCGGCCTGCGCAGCGCGCCGTCGCCGACTCCGAAGGTCTTGCCCTCGAAGACGTTGCCGGCCTCGATCAGCCGCCCGTCGGTGGCGAGGTCGAGGCCGTGGGCCTTCGCGATCGGCGTGGCGGTCTCCTGGGCGCGCTCCAGCGGGGAGGCGACGACGTGCGTGACGTCGCGCCGCTCCAGGTGCTCGGCGACCCGGTCGGCCATCTTCCGGCCCAGCTCGGAGAGGTGGTAGCCGGACCTGCGCCCGTAGAGGACGCCGTCCGGGTTGTGCACCTCGCCGTGGCGCATCAGGTGGACGACGGTGATGTCCTTGGCGTTCTCGCTCATGCGGTGGCCTCCGAGGCGGCGCGGGCTGCGGCGGGCAGGGCGGCGGCGATGCGCTCGACGGCCCGCGCGTCGTGGGCGGTGGAGACGAACCAGGACTCGAACGCCGAGGGCGGCAGGTAGACGCCCTGGGAGAGCATCGAGTGGAAGAAGGCGGTGTAGCGGAACGCTTCCTGCTTCTTCGCGTCGGCGTAGTCCCGGACCGGCCCGTCGGTGAAGAAGACGGAGAACATGTTGCTCGCCGTGGAGACGTGGTGGGCCACGCCCTCCTTGCTGAGCGCGCCGCTCACCAGGCCCTGGAGCTCGGCGGAGACCGCGTCGAGCTTGGCGTAGGCCGCGTCGTCGAGCAGCCGCAGCTGGGCGAGGCCGGCGGCGGTGGCGACCGGGTTCCCGGAGAGGGTGCCCGCCTGGTAGACGGGACCGGCCGGGGCGAGGTACGCCATGACGTCGGCGCGGCCGCCGAAGGCCGCGGCCGGGAAGCCGCCGCCCATGACCTTGCCGAAGGTCATCAGGTCGGGGCGGACGCCGTCGACGCCGTACCAGCCGGCCTTCGACGTGCGGAAGCCGGTCATGACCTCGTCGGAGACGTACAGCGCGCCCTCGGCGGCGCAGAGTTCCTTGAGGCCGGCGTTGAAGCCGTCCGCCGGGCGGACGACGCCCATGTTGCCGGCGGCGGCCTCGGTGATCACACAGGCGATCTCGCCGGGGTGCGCGGCGAAGGCGGCGCGGACGGCTTCCAGGTCGTTGTACGGCAGCACCAGGGTCTCTCCGGCCTGCGCGCCGGTGACCCCCGGGGTGTCGGGGAGCGCGAAGGTGGCGACGCCGGAGCCGGCGGCGGCCAGCAGCGCGTCGACGTGACCGTGGTAGCAGCCGGCGAACTTCACGACCTTGGCCCGGCCGGTGAAGCCGCGTGCCAGCCGGATCGCGGACATCGTCGCCTCGGTGCCGGAGGAGACCAGGCGCACCTGCTCGACGGGCTCGACGCGGGCCACCATCTCCTCGGCCAGCGCGACCTCGCCCTCGCCCGGCGTACCGAAGGAGGTGCCCCGGCCGACCGCCGCCCGGACTGCGCCGACGACCTCGGGGTGGGCGTGGCCGAGGATCATCGGCCCCCACGAGCAGACGAGGTCGACGTATTCGCGACCGTCCGCGTCGGTGAGGTAGGGACCGGTGCCGGACACCATGAACCGGGGCGTACCGCCGACGGCGTTGAAGGCGCGCACCGGTGAGTTCACACCACCGGGCGTCACGGCGGACGCCCGGTCGAAGAGCGACTGTGAGACTGGGGCTTCGTATGAATACGCCACTTTGGTCCTGATCTGCGATTCGGGGGGTCGGAGGGCCGGTGGGGACTTCGCGGCCACCGGTGCGGGCGGGGACGGCCCTGAGGAGCGCGCACTCCTCGTATCACGGAAGGGCGTCACCCCCCGCGCGTCTGCGAAACTGGGGCTTCATGGGGAAAGCTCACACATGCCATGGTGTCAGAGGCGCGCGCGGACTCGCGGGCAGGTGTTTCGCCGCACGCCTGCTGGGGAGGTCACTGACACGATGATCGGGTTGCGCGGTGTGGCTGGTGTCTCCTAAGAAGTAGTCGGGTGGATGAAATATGCATCGCGGTGGCGGAGTGGGCGAAGGCACCGACGGCCCGGGGCCCGAGCCTGCCCGGCGTGGGCGGCACCGGCGCGATGCTGAACGCGTACCGGGCAGCGGACCGGCACCGGATGCCGGCGGCGGCCCGGGGATCAGGAGCGGTGGCCGGATGGGGGTGACCTACAAGTACTTCGGTGCTCCGGACGGGGCGACCGCGGCACGCGTCCCCATCTCCATGCGCCCGGAGGAGCTGGGCGGGGACGAGCTCGGCATGGGCGGCATGTTCAGCAAGATCAAGCCGGAGACGGTGGCCGCCATGGTCCTCACCGGCATACAGGGGATCCCGCTGCACCAGGTCCCGCCGCTGGAACTCGTCGTCCTCCACCCCGACTACGCCGTCGTGAAGCTGCCGATGACCGTGGTCGACCCGCTGCGGGAGGTGGGCGAGGAGACGGTGGGCGCGGCGGCGTTCATATGGTCGACCGTCCCGGACCGGGGCGGCCCGCGCGACGCCTTCAACGTCTACCGCCTCCTCCACGAGTGGCAGGACTTCTCGGTCCGGCTGCACGACGCCGGCCACCAGGCGTACTGCCTGGTGTGGCCCTGACCCGAGGGACCGGCGGAACACCAGGGGCACACGGGGCTCCCGAGACTCCTGATACGCACGAGAACGCCCCCGCGGTCCGCTCGGACGGAGCGCGCGGCTGCCGGCCACACGCGCCCGGGTACACCGGAGCAGCGCCGCTCCTGATGCACACCCATCAGCAGTCTTCCGGCCATTCATTGGCCGAGAATCGATCTTCAGCCGAGTCCTCGAACCTGCCGACACAAGAGGACATCCGCTGAAGGAGGTCCCCCCGTGGGCGACGTGCTGCCGATCCTCTCCGTCCCCGCCGTGCTCCTCGCCGGCGGCGCGTACGCCGTCGGGTCGACCTGGTGGCGCCGGCACCACCCCGCCCCGCCGTCCCCGTACACCCGCCAGGCGCTGCGGATCGCCGAGGAACGGACGCTGGTCTCGGCCCGCGAGATCCTCGAGGACGCGTACGCCGCGTTCGGCCCGCTCTACACGGCTCCCGCCGCCCCGGCCGGCGGTCCGGACCCGCAGGTGCCCGCCTCCCGGGCTCCCGCCCCGCGGGCCTGACACCTTCCGGCGGCCGCCGGACGCCGGGCACGGACAATTCCCTCGCCGCCCGCACCCGCCGGTGGCATCCTGGGCCGGTGACCGAGCCCACCGTGACCACCCAGCGCATCACCGTCGAAGTAGCGCCCGAGCTGGGGGTGTTCGTCGCGCGCGACCGGCGCCGGGGGGTGACCGGGCTGACGACGGACGGCATGTCGACCCTCGGGCACGTCGTGGAGTCCCTCGGCGTGCCGCTCACCGAGGTGGGCGAGCTGGTGGTGGACGGGCTCGCGGTGCCGGTGTCCCGCGTCCCACGCACCGGCGAGCACCTCGCCGTACACGCGGTGGAGCGCCCGCAGCGGGTGCCGGGAGCGCCGTTGCGGTTCCTGCTCGACGTGCACCTCGGGACCCTCGCCCGCCGGCTGCGGCTGCTGGGCGTGGACGCGGCGTACGAGAGCGAGGACATCGGCGACCCCGCGCTGGCGACGCTCTCCGCGCGCGAGCGGCGGGTGCTGCTCTCCCGGGACCGGGGGCTGCTGCGGAGGCGGGAGATCTTCGCCGGGGCGTACGTCTACAGCGACCGGCCCGAGGAGCAGCTCCGCGACGTGCTGGGGCGCTTCGCTCCGGTCCTCGCGCCGTGGACCCGCTGCACCGCCTGCAACGGGCCGCTGCGGGAGGCCGACAAGGACGCGGTGAGCGACCGGCTGGAGCACGGCACGCAGGCGGCGTACGACGTGTTCGCGCAGTGCACGCTGTGCGAGCGGGTGTACTGGCGCGGCGCGCACCACGGGCACCTGGAGACGGTGGTCGCCGACGCGGTGCGCGAGTTCGGACCGGCCGCGGGCTGAGGGTACGGGCGGCGGTACGGCCGGGGGGCGGGCGGTGGTACGGCCCCGGGGCGGGCGGCGGCGTCCGCCTATCCTGGCCCCGTACCGGTCACCTGTCCGAGGAGTTCGTCATGGCCGCCACCCCCATCGCCGTCATCACCGGTGCGAGCAGCGGTATCGGTGCCGCGACCGCCCGGCAGCTCGCCGCCGCCGGTTACCGCGTGGTGCTCACCGCCCGCCGCAAGGACCGCATCGAGGCGCTGGCCGAGGAGATCAACGCGGCGGGCCACCAGGCGGCCGCGTACGCCCTGGACGTGACCGACCGCGCGGCGGTCGACGAGTTCGCCACCGCGTTCGGCTCGCTCGCGGTCCTGGTGAACAACGCGGGCGGCGCCCTCGGCGCGGACCCGGTCGCCACCGGCGACCCGGCGGACTGGCGCCAGATGTTCGAGACCAACGTCCTGGGCACCCTCAACCTCACCCAGGCCCTGCTGCCTGCCCTCACCGCGAGCGGTGACGGCACGATCGTGGTGCTGACCTCGACGGCGGGCCACGGGACGTACGAGGGCGGCGCGGGTTACGTGGCGGCCAAGCACGGCGCGCACGTCCTCGCCGAGACGCTGCGGCTGGAGATCGTGGGGACGCCGGTGCGGGTCATCGAGATCGCGCCCGGCATGGTGAAGACCGACGAGTTCGCCACCAAGCGCTTCCGCGGTGACGTGGAGAAGGCGGCGAAGGTGTACGCGGGCGTCGACGCGCCGCTCACCGCCGAGGACGTGGCCGACACCGTCACCTGGGCGGTGACCCGTCCCAGCCACGTCAACGTCGACCTCCTGGTCCTGCGCCCGCGTGCCCAGGCCTCCAACACCAAGGTGCACCGCACGCTCTGAGCGGGACGCGTACGGGTCCGGCCCCCCGGACCGGACCCGTACGCACACCCCGCTTCCCCCGTCTCAGCCCTTCACGCAGACCAGCTGCTTCAGCTTCGCGACGACCCGCACCAGGTCCCGCTGCTGGTCGATGACCTTCTCGATCGGCTTGTACGCGCCGGGGATCTCGTCCACCACTCCGGAGTCCTTGCGGCACTCGACGCCCCGCGTCTGCTCCTCCAGGTCCCGGGTGGTGAAGCGGCGCTTCGCGGCCATCCGGCTCATCCGGCGACCGGCGCCGTGCGACGCGGAGTTGAAGGACTTCTCGTTGCCGAGGCCCTTCACGATGTACGAGCCGGTGCCCATGGAGCCGGGGATGATCCCGTACTCGCCGGAGCCGGCCCGGATCGCGCCCTTCCGGGTGACCAGCAGGTCCATGCCGTCGTACCGCTCCTCCGACACGTAGTTGTGGTGGCAGGAGATGACCGGCTCGAAGGCGACCTTCGCCTTGCGGAACTCCTTGCGGACGACGTCCTGGAAGAGGCCCATCATGACGGCGCGGTTGAACTTGGCGTACTCCTGCGCCCAGAACAGGTCGTTGCGGTAGGCGGCCATCTGCGGGGTGTCGGCGACGAAGACCGCGAGGTCGCGGTCGACGAGCCCCTGGTTGTGCGGGAGGCTCTGCGCGATGCCGATGTGATGGTCGGCCAGCTCGTTGCCGATGTTGCGCGAACCGGAGTGCAGCATCAGCCAGACCGCGCCCTCCTCGTCGAGGCAGAACTCGATGAAGTGGTTGCCGCCGCCGAGCGTGCCCATCTGCCGCACCGCGCGCTGCTGGCGGAACTTGACCGCGTCCGCGATGCCGCCGAACCGCGACCAGAAGTCGTCCCAGCCCGCCGTACCCGTCCCGGTCAGGCCGGCCGGGTCCACCAGCTCCTCGTGCATCCCGCGGCCGACCGGGATCGCCTCCTCGATGCGCGACCGCAGCCGGGAGAGGTCACCGGGCAGGTCGTCGGCGGTCAGGGAGGTCTTCACGGCGGACATGCCGCAGCCGATGTCCACGCCGACGGCGGCCGGGCAGACCGCACCGTGCATCGCGATCACCGAGCCGACCGTCGCCCCCTTGCCGAAGTGGACGTCGGGCATCACCGCGAGCCCCTTGATCCAGGGCAGGGTCGCCACGTTGCGCAGCTGCCGCATCGCGACGTCCTCGACCGACGCCGGGTCGGCCCACATCCGGATCGGCACCTGCGCGCCCGGCAACTCCACGTACGACATGGTTCCTCGATTCCCCCGACACACAGGACAGCTGAAGACGACGACAGCTGGAGACGACAACAGAAAGAAGCCTGAAAGGGCGCATAAGACGCAAAGCGCAAAACCGGTGCGAAGATCGGCAAACATCTCGGCCGACCGGCGTGCACAGCCGCACGTGCGATACACATTGTGTCCATCGGCCGCCCTCGCGCGGCAACTCGTTTTCGTACCGAAGGGGGCCTGGGACCTTGCGACCCATGGCGTACGTTCCCGGCATCGCGCTCCTCGCGGCGCTCGTCGCCGGCTGCACCGGGAGCTCGGGCACCGAGGACGCCACCGCCGACGCGAAGCCCGGCGGCCCCACCGTCCTCGTCGCACCCCCCGGCAAGTACCGGACGCTGCCCGAGGCCTGCCGGTCCGTGAGCACGGCCACCCTCGAGCAGTTGCTGCCCGGCGTGGCCGAACTCCCCGAGGAACAGCGGGAGAAGGTGTACGAAGGCCGGGCGTCGGTCACCTACGACACCGACCGCAAGGCGGGCTGCACCTGGCGGGCGCCGTCCGCCGACTCGACCCGCACCCTGGTGGTCGACTTCGAACGGGTCGTCTCCTACGACCCCTCGGTGAGCGACGAGGACAGCGCCGCCGCGGTGTACGGGAAGAAGGCGGAGGCGGCCGGACTGCCCGCCCCCTCACCGTCCGCCGACCCCTCTTCCCCCTCTCCGGCCTCCCCGGCCTCGCCGGGCGACGCCACCGCGTCGCCGTCCGCCGGGGACGGGGTGGCGCCCCAGGGATCCACCTCCCCCACGGCGCCCGCGTCGCTGGCACCGAGCACCGGCGACACCGGGGACGGGTCCGGAGCGGGGCACTCCGGCGACTCGGAGAACGCCGAGGACGCCGAGAACACGGCTCCCCGGACCCTGGATCACATCGGGAATGCCGCATTTCTCAATGATTCGGTCGAAAGCGGAGGTTCCACCGCTCAGCGCCGGACCGTCAGCGTGGTCTTCCGCACATCGAACGTGCTCGTCACCGTCCGGTACGCCGAGCAGGCCATCCGCGCGGCCGACGCACCGGAGAGTGCGGAACTCCAGGAGAAGGCCCAGGCACTGGCCCGGGGACTGGACGAGAGCATCAACGAATAGACCGCCGTTCCGGCCCGCGCCCGGGTCCTCGCCGGGGCCGCCGCGGCGGCCCGCCCCGGCCACGCGGGCTCCGCGTCCGTCGTACGGTGGCTCTCCGGAACACGTACCCGTACCGCCCGACCGCGCGACCGCGAGCAGGAAGACAACCGCCCGCACGACCGCGACCGCTGTCCCGTCCGAGTGAAGGAACCATGCACCGATCAGCTCCGCGACTGTCCCGCATACTCCTCTGCGCCGCCGTCCCGGTGATGCTCGCCGCCGCCGGCTGCTCGTCGGACTCCGACGACGCGAAGGAGAAGAGCTCCGCCTCCGGCTCCAGCGCCTCCGGATCGCCGAGCACGCCCTCCGCCAGCCCGACCGTGGAGCCGGCGAAGTTCGCCGGGCTGCCGGAATCGTGCAAGGCGCTCTCCACGAAGACGGTCAAGAAGCTCGTCCCGTCCGTGAAGAAGGCGTCGGGCACCGTGGCCAAGTCCAACGACGAGGACGCCCGGGGCGGCTGCTCCTGGAACGGCCTGGACGACCAGGGCGTCAAGGGCTCGGTCTACCACTGGCTGGACATCGGTTTCGTCCGGTACGAATCCGACCAGTCCCTCGGCAGCGGCGCGGAGCGCGCGACCACCGACTACACCAAGTCGGTCACCAAGGCGCAGTCCGCCGACGGCGCCAAGAAGCTCGCGACCACGCCGGTCTCCGGCATCGGCGACCAGGCGACCGCGATCACGTACACCCTGAACAAGACGAGCGAGGACTTCTCCTACGCGACGCTCGTCGTGCGCACGGCCAACGTCGTCGTCTCGGTGAACTACAACGGCACCGGGTACGCGGGCGCCAAGGCCCCCTCCGCCGCGGACATCCTGGCGGGCGCCCGAACAGCGGCGAAGGAAGCGGTCGCGGCCGTCGGCGGCACGGGCGGCGCCGCCGCGTCCGGGTCGGCGAGCCCGAGCGCCACCACCAGCGCCGATCCCAAGACGAGCAGCAGCAAGAGCACCGGCGCCGGCGACAGCCCGAAGACCAGCAGCAGCGAGAGCAGCGGCTCGGACGACTCGGACTCCGGCGCCACGGCGAAGGCGACCCCGAAGGCGACCAAGAAGTCCTGACGCGGGTCCGGCGCGGCCCGCGACGCCGGGCAGTCTCCGCCCGATCGGACCTCGCCCCGGGGTCCGGCCCTCCGCGCCGGACCCCGGCGGCACGTCCGGGCGGCCTCCGAGGGTCGGAGAGGCACCTGACGCCCTGTCGCGACCACCGCGCAGGGCCGGCGACGGGCGGCTCCCGCCGGTCGCGGCCAAGTCGTGACCGAAAGTCGCCCCCGGCGCAACGTCCCAGCCCAGAGCCCACCTTGCGGAATGCGGGGCTCCCCCCGGACTCCCCCGGGGACGGCCCTCCCGCCCTCCCCGCGCGTCACGTCTCGTACACGTGTGCCAGGCTGGCCCTTCGCCGGATGGTAGAAGCCGGGCGGAGAACAGAGGTCGGGGAGGGGATCGCGGGTGGCCGCGATGCAGCTCACACGCACGCACCGGATACTCATCGGGCTCGTCGTCGCCGGAGCGGTGGTCATCGCCGCGATCGGTTTCGCGGGCTCGTACGCGGCCGTGCGCGAACTCGCCCTGGAGAAGGGCTTCGGGAACTTCTCACTGGTCTTCCCGATCGGCATCGACGCGGGCATCTGCGTCCTGCTGGCGCTGGACCTGCTCCTGACGTGGATGCGCATCCCGTTCCCGCTGCTGCGCCAGACGGCATGGCTGCTGACGGCCGCGACCATCGCGTTCAACGGCGCCGCCGCCTGGCCCGATCCGCTCGGCACCGGCATGCACGCGGTGATCCCGATCCTCTTCGTCGTCGCCGTCGAGGCCGCCCGCCACGCGGTGGGCCGGATCGCCGACATCACCGCCGACAAGCACATGGAGGGCGTGCGCCTCACCCGGTGGCTGCTCTCCCCCGTTCCCACGTTCAAGCTGTGGCGGCGGATGAAGCTCTGGGAGCTGCGCAGCTACGAACAGGTCATCAAGCTCGAACAGGACCGGCTGATCTACCAGGCCCGCCTGCAGGCCCGCTTCGGCCGCGCCTGGCGGCGGAAGGCCCCGATCGAGTCGCTGATGCCGCTGCGGCTCGCCAAGTACGGAGTACCGCTCGCGGAGACCGCCCCGGCGGGCCTCGCGGCGGCCGGCATCGAGCCCGTGCTGCTGCCGCCCGCGCCGAAGGCCGCGCTCCTCCCGTACGAGGGGACGGAGCACGCGCAGGACGCCGGGCGCCGGCAGGACGCCACGCCCCACCCCCAGCAGCGGGACCTCCCGCCGCGCGCCGCCCTGCCGCAGCCGCGGGACCGGGACGCGCGGGGGCGCGACGGGTTCGCCCGGGACGGCTTCGCCCAGAACGACGTGCCGCCGGACGCGTATCCGCAGGACCCGTACCCCCAGGGGCCGTACCCGCAGGACACCCACCAGCAGCAGCGCGGTGACGACTACGTGCCGGTGGACCCCGACGCGCAGGTCAGCCCGTGGTTCGCGGGACAGCCGGCGGACCAGCCGTACCAGGGCGACTACGACCCGTTCCACGAGGACACCTTCGAGCGCGGGCCCTCCCAGGTGCCCTCGGGCGCCGGCGGCCGTACCCGCCCGCTGGGCAACGTCGGCACCATCGGCGCCGTCCCGTACCCGCGCGACGGCCGCCCCTTCGACCCCGACGAGGACGCCAGGGAGGCCGTCCAGGCCGCCGAGGAGACCGTGCGGGAGGCCGAGCGGGCCGCCCAGGAAGCGTCCGGGGCCGGGAGCGCCGGAACGGCTGGGTCCGCCGAGACCGCGCAGACCGCGGAGACCGCGGAAGATGCCGAGTACGCCGAGCTCGCGTACCAGGTCTTCCGGGACTTCGTCGCGACGAACAGCGGCTACCCCAGCACCGACGTCCTCGCCATCCACCTCGCCGACGGCCAGGACGTCCACCACCCGCGCAGCGCGGCCCTGTTGCGCCGCCTGATGCCGGAGTTCAAGCAGCGGTACGACGCGGAACTCGCGGCCGACCACATCGCCTGAGAGACGGCAAGGGGCCGCCACCCGGATGATCCGGGTGGCGGCCCCTTCCGTCGTCCTGCGGGCGGCCGGAGGCCTTACGCGCCGAGCAGCGCCCGCACCCGGTCCGCGCCGACGGCGAGGAGCAGGGTGGGCAGGCGCGGGCCGGTGTCCCGGCTGACGAGCAGGCGGTAGAGCAGCGCGAAGAACGACCGCTGCGCCACCTTGAGTTCGGGCGTCGGCTTGGCGTCGGGCGCGAGGCCCGCCAGCACCTTCGGCACGCCGTAGACGAGCGTGGTGAGCCCGTCCAGCGACCAGTGGCTGTCCAGGCCCTCCACGAGCAGGCGCAGCGACTCGCG
Source organism: Streptomyces sp. AM 2-1-1 (assembly GCF_029167645.1). Taxonomy (NCBI): domain Bacteria; kingdom Bacillati; phylum Actinomycetota; class Actinomycetes; order Kitasatosporales; family Streptomycetaceae; genus Streptomyces; species Streptomyces sp. AM 2-1-1. The sequence goes on from NZ_CP119147.1 coordinate 3,059,001, forward strand.
GCCCTGCTCGTCCAGCGAGCCGAGGATCTCCGCGTCCGGCTCGGTGCGGACGACGGTGCGGGCTTCCGCCGGGACCTGGGTGGTGATCCAGTTCTCGGCCCGGTCGAGGCGGGGGCGCACCTCGTCGAGCGAGGTGAGCGGGTTCTCCGGGTCGAGCTCGCCGAGGATGCGCAGCGTCTGGTCGTCGGCGCCGGCGGTGATGTCGGCGACGGAGGCCAGCGTGCGGTACGGCAGCGGGCGCGGGGTGCTCGGCAGCTCACCGGCGGCCGTGCGGACGGCGCGCCCGTGGGCGGCGAGGTCGGCCGGCAGCGCGGTGCCGTCGGCGACCTTGCGCTCCAGGGAGTCCCACTCGTCGTAGAGGCGGTTGATCTCCTGGTCGAAGGCGATCTTGAAGGACTGGTTGGGCCGGCGGCGTGCGTAGAGCCAGCGCAGCAGCGGCGCTTCCATGATCTTCAGGGCGTCGCCCGGGGTCGGCACCCCGCCCTTGGAGGAGGACATCTTCGCCATCCCGGAGATGCCGACGAACGCGTACATCGGGCCGATCGGCTGGACGCCGTCGAAGATCTCGCGGACGATCTGGCCGCCGACGACGAACGACGAGCCCGGCGAGGAGTGGTCCACGCCGCTGGGCTCGAAGATCACGCCCTCGTACGCCCAGCGCATCGGCCAGTCGACCTTCCAGACCAGCTTGCCGCGGTTGAACTCGCTCAGCCGCACGGTCTCGGCGAAGCCGCACTCCGAGCAGGTGTAGTTCAGCTCGGTGGAGTCGTCGTCGTAGGAGGTGACGACGGTGAGGTCCTTGCCGCAGTTGCCGCAGTACGGCTTGTACGGGAAGTAGCCGGCGCTGCTGCCGCTGCCGTCGTCCTCGTCCGCCGCGCCGGAGCCCTCGGCGGCCTCCAGCTCGGCTTCGTCGACCTTCTTCTGCTGCTGCTTGCCCTTGCCCGCGGCGGCCGGGTCCTTCTTCGTCCGGTACCGGTCGAGGACGGCGTCGATGTCCGCGCGGTGGCGCATGGCGTGCAGGATCTGCTCGCGGTAGACACCGGCGGTGTACTGCTCGGTCTGGCTGATCGGGTCGTACTCGACGCCCAGCTCGGCCAGTGCCCCGGTCATGGCGGCCTTGAAGTGCTCGGCCCAGTTCGGGTACGCGGACCCGGCCGGGGCGGGCACCGAGGTGAGCGGCTTGCCGATGTGCTCGGCCCAGGACGCGTCGATGCCGGGGACGCCGTTCGGGACCTTGCGGTACCGGTCGTAGTCGTCCCACGAGATCAGGTGGCGGACCTCGTACCCGCGGCGGCGGATCTCGTCGGCGACCAGGTGCGGGGTCATGACCTCGCGGAGGTTGCCGAGGTGGATCGGGCCGGACGGGGACAGCCCGGACGCGACGACGACCGGTTTGCCAGGCGCACGACGCTCCGATTCGGCGATGACATCGTCCGCGAAGCGGGAGACCCAGTCGGTCTCTGTGCTGGTCTGACTCTCGGCCACGGTCGGCACGCCCTTCTCTCGTACGGGAAACTTCGGGGGCCCCGCCATTCTCCCAGGTACAGGGCGGAGCGCGAAAATGGCTTTGCGAGCGCGCTCACCGCCCGTGGGATACTCGGGGAAACCCTTACCCCCTACGGAAACGGCAGCCGGCACATGGCCTCGGTCCCTTCCCTCGCTTCCACGCTCCAGCAGCAGCTGGCGGACGCCCTGACGGCAGCACTGCCCGACGCCGGCGCCGCCGACCCGCTGCTGCGACGAAGCGACCGGGCCGATTTCCAGGCCAACGGCATCCTGGCGCTCGCCAAGAAGCTCAAGGGCAACCCCCGCGAGCTGGCCTCCCAGGTCACGGCCGCGATCCCGGTTGGCGGGCTGATCGAGGAGATCGAGGTCTCCGGACCCGGCTTCCTCAACGTCACCCTCACCGACCGGGCGATCGTGGAGACGCTCGCCGCGCGGGCCGCCGACGAGGAGGGCCGCCTCGGCGTGCCGACCGCGCCGGACGCCGGTACGACGGTCGTCGACTACGCCCAGCCGAACGTCGCCAAGGAGATGCACGTCGGCCACCTGCGGTCGGCGGTCATCGGCGACGCGATGGTGCGGATCCTGGAGTTCACCGGCGAGTCCGTGGTCCGGCGCCACCACATCGGCGACTGGGGCACGCAGTTCGGCATGCTCATCCAGTACCTCGTCGAGCACCCGGACCAGCTGGGCCACGCGTCCGAGGGCACGGACGCCGCGTCCGCGGGCGAGGCGGCGATGTCCTCGCTGAACCGGCTCTACAAGTCCTCCCGCGCGCTCTTCGACTCCGACGAGGAGTTCAAGGCCCGCGCCCGGGACCGGGTGGTCGCGCTCCAGGCGGGCGACCCGGAGACGCTCGCCATGTGGCAGCGGTTCGTGGACGAGTCGAAGGTCTACTTCTACTCCGTCTTCGACAAGCTCGACATGGAGATCTCCGACCCCGACATCGTCGGCGAGTCGGGGTACAACGACATGCTCGAGGAGACCTGCCGCATCCTGGAGGAGACCGGCGTCGCCGTCCGCTCCGAGGGTGCGCTCTGCGTCTTCTTCGAGGACGTGAAGGGCCCGGACGGCAACCAGGTCCCCCTGATCGTCAAGAAGACCAACGGCGGCTACGGCTACGCGGCGACCGACCTCTCCGCGATCCGCGACCGGGTGGGCAGCCTCAAGGCGAACACCCTGCTCTACGTCGTGGACGCCCGGCAGTCGCTGCACTTCAAGATGGTCTTCGAGACGGCCCGGCGGGCCGGCTGGCTGAGCGAGGACGTCAAGGCGCACCAGTTGGCCTTCGGCACCGTCCTCGGCAAGGACGGCAAGCCGTTCAAGACCCGTGAGGGCGTCACCGTCCGGCTGGAGGACCTCCTCGACGAGGCGGTCTCCCGGGCGACGGCCGTGGTGCGGGAGAAGGCCGAGAAGGTGGGCCTCTCCGAGGAGGAGATCGTCGAGAACGGCCGGTACGTCGGCATCGGCGCGGTGAAGTACGCCGACCTGTCCACGTCCGCCGTGCGCGACTACAAGTTCGACCTCGACCAGATGGTCTCGCTCAACGGCGACACCTCGGTCTACCTCCAGTACGCCTACGCCCGTATCCGCTCGATCCTCCGCAAGGCCGGGGACGCGAAGCCGGTCGCCCATCCGGAGCTGGAGCTCGCCCCGGCGGAGCGCGCGCTCGGGCTGCACCTGGACCGGTTCGGCGAGACGCTGGACGAGGTCGCGGCGGGGTACGAGCCGCACAAGCTGGCCGCCTACCTCTACCAGCTGGCGTCGCACCTGACGACCTTCTACGACCAGTGCCAGGTGCTCAGCGACGAGAACGCCCCCGAGGTCGTCGAGAACCGGCTCTTCCTGGTGGAGCTGACCGCGCGCACCCTGCACACGGGCATGGAGCTGCTGGGCATCCGGACGCCCGAGCGCCTCTGACACCCGGCGCGCCCGACGTGACGGGGCCCGGCGGATCCACTGATCCGCCGGGCCCCGTCCCAGGACGAAACGGCTACTGCGGGCGGCCCAGGGTCCAGCCGGACACGTCGGAGAGGCGCCCCCGCCAGAGCGGGAGCAGCACCGGGCTGACCCCGCCGACGCTGAGGGTGACGTCCCGCAGGTGGATCCAGCGCGGCAGACCGGGGTCCTCCTCGGCGCCGAACTCGCTGAGGCCCTGGTCGACGGATTCGGGGAACTCCGCGAGGAGGTTCGCTCCCTCGCCCTCCACCTGGCGCAGGCTCCGCGCCCACTCCGCCTTCCACTCCTCGTGCCCGATCACGTCGCCGTGCAGAACCCCACCGGCGATGGTGAGGGTCAGCGGGAGGCTGGAGCGGAGTTCGCGGTCGAGGAGCTGGATCAGCAGCTGGAGCTGGAGATCGGGCAGGGGTTCGGTGATCACCGCGGCTGTCGTTTCCCGTGACGTGTCAGCGGTCGCGCTCATGGGCCACTCCCTCTAGGTGACGTACGTCCCGGCGCTCCGGCGTCGGCCCCGGTCGTACGGCGGGTGCTGCGGCGGACACCGCTGGTGGCACGTGTGCCCCGGGCGGCCCGCCGCACACGTGCGGCGGGCGTGCGGCGGGTGTGCCGCGGACGGGCGACGGTCCGTCGCCGTCCGGGTGGGTCAGAGGAACCGGCGGATCGGGTACACGGAGGCCTCGCGGGCCCGCTGCACGACGGAGCGGCGGCGCCAGCGGCGGCCGTCGATCTGCACGCTCGCCGCGCGGTCCTCTTCGAAGTGGCCGTCGAGCACGGCGGTGAACTCGGGGTCCAGCACCGCGAGCATCACCTCCTCGTCGTGGTCGAGCGAGCGCCGGTTGAAGTTGGTGGAGCCGATGAGGGCGGCGACCCGGTCCACCGTGAGGGTCTTGGTGTGCATCATCGTCGGCTGGTACTGGTGGATCTTCACACCGCACGCGGTGAGCGCCTCGTAGTACCGCTGCCCCGCGAGCTGGCAGACCCGCTTGTCGGTGTACGGGCCGGGCAGCAGGATCTCCACCTCGACGCCGCGCCGGGCGGTGGCGCAGAGCAGCTCGGTGAAGTACTCGTCGGGCGCGAAGTACGCGGTGGTGAGGCGGACGCGCTCCTCGGCGGACTCGAGGACGACCCGGATCAGTGTCTGCATGTCCTGCCAGCCGAAGCTGGCGGAGCCGCGTACCACTTGGACGATCGCGTCGCCCTCCTGGGCACCGGAGACGAAGCGGTCGCTGTCGTCGAAGAGTTCCGCGTGGCACTCGGCCCAGTTCTGCGCGAACGCGGCGGCGAGTCCGTCGACGGCGGGCCCGCGCAGCCGGACGTGGGTGTCGCGCCACTCGTGCTCGTTGCGCGCGTCGCCGCACCACTCCTCGGCTATCCCGACCCCGCCGGTGAACGCGGTGCGCTCGTCGACGACGAGGACCTTGCGGTGGCAGCGGTGGTTCTGCTTGAGCGGCGAGAGGTAGAGCGGCTTGCGGAACCAGGCGACGTGCACGCCCGCGTCGCTCATCATCGCCAGCTGGTCCTTCTCGATGAGCCGGCTGCCGAACCCGTCGAGGAGCAGCCGCACCCGGACACCGGACCGGGCGCGCTCGGAGAGCGCCTCCGCGAACTTCTGGGCGATGTCTCCCCGCCAGTACACGAAGGTCATCATGTCCACGGTGTGCTCGGCGGTCCGTATCGCTTCGAGCATCGCGCCGAATATCTCGTCGCCGTTGCGCAGCGGGAGGAGGCCGTTCCCCTCGGTCGCGGCGATCCCGATGAGCCGCTCCAGCCGCCGTCGGAGGCGCTGGACGCGCTCGACCGCGAGTGCCGGGTCGATCTCCGTCGTTGCCGGGGTCCGCGCGTTTTCCGTCTCCTCGCTGCCGGAGGCGGCGGTGAGAGTGCTGCTGGTCATGGATCACCTTCCGGAGGACGAGGGCGGCGGCCCGCTGTCCCCCGCGGGCACGGGGGACGGAAGCCGCAGTCGGGCAGTCGGCCGTCGTACAGGTTGCCCGCGATACGCCGGGTCACTCCCCCGGGTGGTTTCGGTGCCCGCACCCGCCCTCCTGTTCACCGCCCCGGCCGCCGCCGACGTGTCCACCGCGGCGCGTGCGTTACCGATCCGCAGCACGCCGCCCGTCCGGGAGGTCACTCCCCCTCGTCCGCCAGGGCCGGATCCACGTACTCCGAGGACATCCACTGCGCCCGGTCGGCCCAGTAGACGTACCCGGGGCGGGCCTTGATGCTGCTCGTGCGGAAGGGCTCGCCGTGGTCGTCCACGCGCAGGGTGCCGCTCCGGTCGCCGCTGGTCCAGTCGAGCTCCAGGTACCAGCTGACGTCATGCCCTTCCACGTGGGCGTCGAGGTGGAAGACCTGCACGTCGGTGGAGCTGGTGCGGAACGGGAAGTCCTGCGCGGGGACGACGGCGTCGCCCTGCTGCCCGGCGACCGGCTTCGTGCGCGGCCGGCTGTCGTCGAGGTCGATGTCGAAGCTCCACGGGACGATCGCGCTGCCGCATCCCTCGCCCATCGAGAACGAGTTCCACGCGAGCGGCGCCTTGCGCGACTGGACCCGGACGTGGAGGGCGCTGACCACCACGGCCTGCGACGACGAGCCCTGCACGGTCACCTCCAGCAGTTGCGAACCACCGTCCACCCCGCCCAGCGCCTTCGCCCAGCTCCGGGCGTCCTGCGGCGGGGGCGGCGGCACGTCGTTCGCATCGTCGCCCAGGAGGTAGTACTGCCCGCAGGGCGAGTCCCAGTTGTACGAGGTGATGGAGGCGCTCAGCGGCACCGCGTCCGACGCCGCCGCCGCTTCCTCCTTCGCCGGGGGCACCGGGGTGGCCGCCCCGGTGGAGGAGGCCGGCGGGGAGGGCCGCGTCGAAGCCGACGCGGAGGCCGAGGCGCTCACCGACGGTGTACCGGACGGCTTGCGGGAGGGGGTCGGCGAGGCGGTCGTGGCGGTGGCCCCGGTCGCGTCGGCGTTCCGGCCGTCGCCGCCGCCGTCGGCGAGGTGACGGGCGACGAGCGCGGACGGCACGCTGAGCGCCACCACGACGGCGGCCGCCAGCAGCACCCGCGTGCGCCGTGGACGCGGGCGGCCGGCTCCACCGCCCTCTCTGCCCTCCCCTCCCGTCACCAGCGGTTCGGCCGGCTCCGGCCGCTCCGCGGGGTCCGCACCGGAAGCCCGGCGCCCACGGCGCCCCGGGACGGGGCTCGCGGGGGCGGGGCTGCGGGTCGCGGGGCTTCCGGTGGGGAGGACCCCGGACGCGGCGGCCGACGGGCCGGCGGGCGCAGGTGCGGGAGCGGGCGTGGGCACGGTGGGGACAGGCTCTCCCTCCCCGCTCCGATCCGGTTCCGTTTCTCCTCCCGTACCTGATTCCGTTTCCGGTCGGCGGGACGTGTCCCCAGCCGACGGGGTGCCCTCCACGCCCTCTGGGGTCCGGCCGTCGTCCGCGGCTTCGTCCCCCTCGTCCGCGGCTCCTTCTCCCTCTTCCGCATCGGCCGGGCGGGCCCAGGAGGGAACGGTCGCCGCGGGCGTCGCCGCCTTCACCTTCCGTGTTCCCCCGGCCTTCTTCGCCTGGTCCGCCAGGATCCACTGCCGGTGCAGTCCGACCAGTTCGTCCGGCGTCGCGCGGCAGAGCCTCGCCAGGCGCTCGACCGGCGCGTAGTCGTGCGGGACCGCGTCACCGTTGCAGTACCGGTGCACCGTGGACGTGCTCATGTGCAGCCGCTTGGCCAGCGTCCCGTAACTCATTCCGGACCGTTCCTTCAGCGCGACCAGCGCTGCGGCGAAGTCCTGGATTTCCGTGCCCACGCGACCGTTCCCCCTTCGTTCCCGTCCCGGAAGAGCATTCCAGGGACCTCACATATCCGCAGGTCAGAGGCGGTGCAAGCGTTCCCGCGTCCCAGTTCTGCGGTGATCCGTTGCCGCTGGGACGGGGCGCCGGACACGATGTGGCCATGCCGGGTCGCCGACCGCGAACGGCCCTCACCCCACCGCCTCACCACCCGGAGCCGTCATGCCCGGATCCGGTCGTACCCGCTTCGTCGGCACCGTCGCCGCAGGAGTCCTGATCATCGTGTGCACGGCGGTCCCCTCGCTCCTCCGTCTCTGAGGAACGCCCCTCGGCGACGACGTCATTGTCCAGTACACCGGTTCAACCCGGGGACGCCCAACCGGCGCCCCACCGCGACCCACACAACTTCGGAAAGAGGAAACTCACCATGCGTCACCTCCGTGTCCGCCGTTCCACCCGCATCCCGGTCCTCGGCGTCGCCGCCCTGGTCGGCGCGCTCACCCTGACGGGCTGCACCGACGAGGACACCGCCGCCGTCGACCAGGCCGTCTCCTCGGCCCAGGACGCCGCCGCAGACGGCGCCGCCGCGCCGGCCACCACCCACGCCCCCTCCCCCGCCCCGGCCGCTCAGGGCGACAAGGGCTCCCCGCAGGAGCGGTCCTCCGCCTCCTCCGGCTCGAAGTCGGGTTCCGCTTCCGGATCGGGCAGCGATTCCGCTTCGGGTAGGTCGAACGGTTCGGCGGACGCGGCCGGTTCCTCCGGCGGTACCTCCGACGACTCGCCCGGCAGCGACGACGGGAGTGACTCCGCCACCCGTACGACGTGCGACGGATCCACCAGCAAGGTGAAGGCCAGCATCCTGAGCCGCCCGGTCAACCACGTCCTGCTGACGATCACCAACACCGGATCGACCGCCTGCGATGCGTATGCCTACCCGGGGGTCGGCTACGACGGCGCCCAGGCGGTCATGGACCACGTCCGGGAGAGCGTGCCCCAGTCGGTCGTCTCGCTGGAGCCCGGCCAGTCCGCCTACGCCTCCGTGCGCACGTCCTCGGCGGACGGCAGCGGCGAAGGCGGTGCCGACGTGAGCGCCTTCACCGTGGACTTCCAGGACGCCTCCGGAAGCTTCGGGAACACCACGCAGACCATCGCCCCGCTGGGCAAGGGTGTCTGGGTCGACAGCTCGGCCGCCGTCACGTACTGGCTGACCGATTTCGACGCCGCCACCTCGTACTGAGCCCTCCGGCAGCGGCAGGGTCACCGGGGCCGCAGCACCACGCGGCCACCGCCCCCTCCGCGCGCAGCGACAGGGGCAACGTCAACCACGGGCCGGGCGCCCACCGCCCGGCCCGGGCACCGGGAGGTGCGGGGCGGTGGTGGAGAGCTTCGCCGGGGCGGGCGCGACGAAGACCGCGAGGCAGCGGAACTCACCGTTCGGGCCGCCCAGTTGCGCATAAGGGCGCCAGCGGAGCAGGTAGGTGCCCCGCAGGACCCGGGTGTTGGCCGGAAAGGAGCCACCGGCCCAGAGCAGGGTGCCGCTCAGTTCGCGTTCCTCGTGGATGCGGAACTCCTCGTCCCTGGTGGGCGTCGTGCGCTGCCTGGGGCTCCACAGGGACGCCTCGTTGGTGATGAGGAGGGCCAGCCCGTTCTGGTCCTCGCGCTCGCAGAAGCGTTCCAGCCTTCCCACGTCCCGCACGAAGTCCCTCCGTGCGAGGTCCGGTGCGTTGTGCCCGCGCAGCGCGTACTCCTCGGGAGGTGACCCGACCGTGCCCGACCACCGCCGGGTCACGTACTTGAACTCCACGGCCGTGCGGCCCGCCGGTCCCAGGCACAACAGGTCGAGGTACTCGGACGCCTCGCTGCCGCGCACCGGCACCTCCAGACGGCACCCGACCTCCCGCGCGACCTCGTGCACCGCGAGGGCGAAGCTGTGCTGGAGGTCGGCCTCCGAGTGGAACACCGGCCGGTGCCCCCGCAGCCGGGCCAGGACATCGTCCAGCGTGGCACTCCCGGCGATCGTCTCCGGAGCGGCGGGGGAGGGCGGGAACATACAGGTGGCCATGACGCCATCCAAGCCCTCGCGTGTCGACCGCGTCAGCCGTTGACTGATTCCCGCCCACAGCAATCGGGGCCCACCAAGCCGGGTCACGGGCTGCCGAGGTCCCCGCCCGCCGCGAACTCGCACCACACGATCTTCCCGGGCTGCCGCACCGAGACGCCCCACCGGTCGGCGAGCGCGTTCACGATGATCAGTCCGCGCCCGGACTCCTCGCTCACCTCGTCCCCGACGGCCCCCGCGGCCCCCGCCGCCCCCGAGAGCCGGACCCCGTGCCGGCCGTCACCGCTGTCGTGGACCTCGATCCGCAGGCCGGCCGCCGCCCGCGCCCCGCCCGCCCTCTCCACCCGGACGAGATACCCGCGTCCGGCCGGCACCCCGTGCACCACCGCGTTGGCCGCCAACTCACTCGCGCACAGCACCACATCGTCCACCCGGCCACCGGGCCCCCACTCCTCCGCGGCCCTCCGCACGAACTCCCGCACGGAGGCGACCGAGTCCCGCCGCCGCAAGAAAAACAGCTCACGGAAAGCGACGGATCGGGGGCGGACGGGGAGAGCGGGCCGGGCGGGACGAGGGGTGGGCCTCTTCGTTGTTTCGTTCACCGGCCAAGAGTCACCCTGGGTAGCTATGCTGTCGCAGTGCGCTCACCCGTACAGATCTTTTGTACGGGCCGCCCGCGCGTGACGTACGGATCCCGGTGGGGAGGGGGAGACCATGCACACCAGGAATCGGCAGCGCAGAAATGCGTCAGCCATGAAGCTCGTCGGCGCTGGTCGGCCTGTTCCGCACCGCGGCCGCGCTCACGCAGGCCCAGTTGGCGGTGAGCGCCGGCGTCCAGGTCGAGACGATCGCCTCGATCGAACAGGGCAGACGCACGCTCCTCCCCGACCTGGCCCACCGCCTGGACGAACTGCTGGACACCAAGGGCGCCTTGGCGACGGCGGTGGAGAACATGCCGGAGGTGGACCTGATCCCGGCGTGGGCCGAGCAGTACATGGACCTGGAACGCGAGGCACTGGCGCTGTCATGGTTCGAGAACCAGGTGTTGCCGGGATTGCTTCAGACGGAGGAGTACGCCCGGGCGGTGTTCTGTAGCAAGGTGCCGGTGATGGGCCCTATGGAGATCGAGAAACAGGTCGCCACCCGCATTGCTCGACAGAACATCCTGCAACGGGACCCTCCACCCACCCTGAGCTTCATCATTTCGGAAGCCGTAATCCGCGATCGTCTTGGCAGCGACAGCGTGTACTTCACGACCCTCCACCACCTGCGCGCTTGCACGGACCTCGCAGGAGTCACCTTGCAGGTGATGCCCCTGGGCCGGGCAAGTCACGCCGCACTCGATGGCCCGTTCATCCTGCTGGAAACTCCTGAGTTCCAACACCTTGGATACACCGAGACGCAGCGGGGCAGCCAACTTGTGGCCGACGCGAACGAGGTCAGCATCCTTACCCAGAAATATGCGATGCTGCGGACGCAGGCTCTCAACGCGGAAGAATCGAGGAGCTTGCTGGACCGGTTGCTAGGAGAGCAATGAGCACGGTACTCGCGTGGTTCAAGTCCACCCACAGCCCTGAGCAGGGCGGCGCCTGCGTCGAAGTGGGCTACTCCTGGCGGAAGTCAAGCTACAGCGGCAGTGAAGGCGGCGCCTGCGTAGAGGTCTCCGCCCACCCCGCCGCCATCCACATCCGGGACTCCAAGAACCCCGAAGGCCCCATCGTCACGGTCGACACCGCCTCGTGGTCCGCCTTCACCGCCTACGCCGCCGCGTAGCCCGTCCGCCGGACGAGCCCCGCGTCCCGCAGCACGGGCCAGGGGCGTACGAGGCACCCATGCCGCGGGGTTGAGGCGTCGAACGCCTCCCCCGACGGCAGCACGGGTGCCTCGTACGCTGCGCGCGCCTGACGCCGTCACTCGACGGGCGGCCACGTTGAAAACGCTCGGTGAACCCACCGCGGCGACGTCGTACGGCCCGGCCGCGCTGTCACCTCATGCGCGGACGAGGCGTGCTACCAGATCCGGATCTTCGTGATCTTGTGGATGGGCTCGCCGGTGACCTTCCCGTAGCTCCACTTCTCGATGGTCTCGCTGGTCGCCGACGCGCCCAGCCTCGGCACGTACTCGAACGTGACCTTGTTGTTGCCGGTCCAGATCTGGTCCACGCCGTAGATCGCCACGCTCTCCACCCCGGCGTTGGCGAAGCAGAGGGAGCCGCCTGAGTTGTGGAGCGTCAGGTAACCCGACTCATTGCAACCGACGCGGTTGATGGCGGACGCCGACGAGGCCGGCAGCACGACGGCTATGGATCCTGCAGCCACGACTACCGCGAGACGTGTGAGGAAGCGCTTCACTGGTGGGTTGTTCCTTCCATGGTGGTGGTGCGGGACGCACGCACGTCCCCTCACCGCAACGGGGAGAACGCCGCTCCGGTTCAGCGCCTGGGCACCTCTGCTCGTGGGCGGCCGCGATCCCGGGGAAGCCCCGCCCGCGTCACCCCCGCCCGGCGCCGTCCTCCCCGTCGCCCCCGACCGCGTACCGCAACAGCACCACGCCGTTGCCGAAGGGCCGGGTCTCCACGAGGCGCAGGCTCGTGCGGGTGTCCGTGGAGCGGAAGAGCGGGGTGCCGCGTCCGACGAGTACCGGATGCACGTAGATCCGGTACTCGTCGATGAGCCCGTGACGCCGGAACTCGTCCGCCAGCCTCGGCCCGCCCACCACCAGGTCTCCGCCCGGTTCCGCCTTCAGCGCACGGATCGCCCCGGGGTCCACCTCGCGCACGATCTCGGAGCCCCAGCCGGCCTCGGTGAGGGTGCGCGAGTACACGTACTTGGGCATGTCGCGCCAGATCCCGGCGAACTCGGCCACCGCTCCCGCGTGCGCCGGATCGGCGTCCGCCGTCGGCCAGAAGTCGGCCATCAGCTCGTACGTCACCCGCCCGTGGATGAACGCGCCCATCCTGCCGAGCTCGTCGTTGAAGTGCTGGTGCAGTTCCTCGTCGACGAGGCTCCAGCCGATGTCGTGGCCGTCCCCCTCGAAGAAGCCGTCGAGGGAGACGGAAAGGGAAAGGATGATCTTGCGCATCGGCGGCCTCGCGAATCGGCGGGAGCGGGCGGTACGGGGCCCGTGGCGCACCTCGTACGACTACGGGCACTTCGGAGTACGAACGGCCCGCGACGCTACCGCCGCACCACCGCTCGACCCCGGACCCGCGTGCTCCCGGCATGTCGCGCCCCGCCTCGTCGGAGAAAAGGGGATGCGGTGGGGAGCCCCGAGCCGACACCATGCGCTGTGCGGAAGATCGGAACGACGGAGACCGGCCCGGCCCCCACCCGGGACGGGGACCGGGGCGCGCTCTATGCGTACCGGGTGCGCGGGGCGAGCCGCAGCGGGATCGTCCTGTGGATCGCGGGCACCGGCGACGGCCCCGACCGGGTGCTGACGTCGACGGAGGGCGGCCGCCGCCGCGTCCCCGTGTTCGTGACGGCCCGGCAGGCACGGCTGTACGTGCGACGCCACGGCCGGCGGCTCGCCGGTCCCGAAGTGGCGGGGCCACTGGAACTCGTGCGGGTACAGCACTGGTTGGCCGATCCGGCGCGACGACGGGTCCCGCCGGGGCAGGTGCTGGACGCGTGGAACTTCTTCGAGGACCTGGCCCGGGGGATCGACGCCCACCACCCGCTGCTCACCCAGGGACCGGTCCAGGACAGCGCCTACGAGAAGCTGGCCACCGGCGAGTGCGCCGCCTGGACACCCGAGGAGCGGAACGCCGTACTCGGCCTGCTCACCGCTGGACTGGAGCTGTGGGACCACGCACGTACAGCGGCGTGAAGACCACCTCCCCCGGTGCCCCCTCGCCCTCCCCGGGCTCGCGCCACCGCGCCTCCGGTGACAAGCGTGCGCTCCGCTCCTCGTGCGCCCCCCGGTGCGCCACCGTCCGCGATTCGCCGCGAACCACCCCGGGCAGCATCCCCTGACATCCCCCACCCGCCACCGGAGCGCGCGTCCTCCCTCGGCCCTCGGCGCCGGCCGGCCCGCACGGCCCCGGCTCCGCTTCCGTCTCCGGCCTCGGCTCCGACTCTCTCGTGAGGTTGCCTCCGTATGACCGCGATCGTCGGGCTCGTCCACAAGAACCGTGTCCATCTCGGCGGCGACTCGGCAGGTGTCGCCGGCCTCTCGATCACCGTGCGCCGGGACGCCAAGGTGTTCCGGACCGGCCCTTACGTCATGGGGTTCACCACGTCGTTCCGCATGGGACAACTCCTGCGGTACGCGTTCGAGGCGCCGCATCCCAGTGGTGACCTGGACCGTTTCATGGTGACCAAGTTCATCGACTCCCTGCGTTCCTGCCTCAAGGACGGCGGCTGGGCCCGCAAGGACTCGGAGCAGGAGCAGGCCGGCACCTTCCTGGTCGGGATAGCCGGACGGCTCTACAGCATCGAGAGCGACTACCAGGTGGCCGAGCCCACGGACCAGTACGCGGCGGTCGGATGCGGGGACGATCTCGCCCTCGGCGCGCTCCACGCCACCGCCGCCCTCGGCTGGAAACCGCGTCAGCGGATCACCACCGCGCTGGAGGCGGCGGCCTATCACAGCGCGGGCGTCACCGGCCCCTTCACCTACGCGACGACACCCAAAGCGGACTGATCAGAGCCTGGTGGCGGCGCTGTTCACTCCTCACTCAGAGCCCTCTCGCCCGTCTCGCCCGCCCGTCTCGCCCGCCTTCTCCGCCGGAGTGCCCGCTCGGGCCCGGAGGCCCGGCGGAAGGTTGATGTCGGCGGTGCGCAGGGCCCGTTGGAGCGGGCTCCGGCCCGGAGGAAGCTCCAGGTCGATGTCGGCGATGAGCAACCGGCCGTCGGCCAGGCGCGAGGTCTTCGTGCGCTTGCGCTGCCGGGGCTGCTCGCCCGCCTCCTGAGCCCGCCCGGCTCGACGCTGCCGCTCCGGCCGCGGGGCCCGCGACGGCCGCCGGCCCTGCTCCGGGCGCCCGGACGGCCCGGGCCGGGCAGATCGTTCGGGTTCGTCGGATTCTTCGGGCTGTTCGGGCTGTTCGGGTTGAGAGGCCATGTCTCCTCTTCGGCGGCGGGGGCTCCACGGATGCCCCACCGACGAATTCTCGCCCGAACCCCTCCTCCGGGCAGGGGTGTTCGAGCACTTCTGGCCGTCCGCACCTGCGGTGTCAGTGGCCCCACCAGGGTGTGCGGCATGGAGACGCTTCCGCATCCCCTTCCGTCCCTCGCCTCTCCCGGGCCGGGGCTGCCGCCCGGTTCCCTCGTGGACACGGTTCCACCGGTCTGCGCCCGGCTCGCGTACCTGCCCGGCGCAGCGCGGACACTGGAGTCCTGGTCCTTCCGGTGGGACCGGTCCCGCCGACGCGGCACCCGCCCAGAGGTCACCGGTCCGGTGGTCACAGGTCCGGTGGTCACGCGTCGGGCGGTCACACGTCCGGTGTCACGTCCCGGGTGCAGGGAAGCGCCGCGACGTCGTCGATGGGCAGCAGCGGGATGCCGCCGGGAGGCATCGCGGCGAACAGCGCGGTGGTCGCCGGGTCGTCGGGCACGGTGCCCTCGTTCTCCTCGAAGTACTCCGTCATGTACTCCCGGACGGGCGCGGACGGCAGCACGTCCGCGCCGGCCAGTTCCGGCGCGGTCGCGAGGAGTACCAGGACCATGCCGGGCACCCGGGGGGCGCCGGGGCGCAGCGAGGGCTGGAAGTAGGGCACGTCCAGGACCCGGGCGCCGTGCCGGGCGTAGAAGCGCAGGCGGGCGCTCTGGTCGCCGTGCTCACCGTCCGGGGTGTGCGCGGCCGGGTGCTCGACCTCGGCGAGGGTGAGCAGCGGGTGGACGCGGTCCTGCCAGCCGGTGTGGATCTCGGCCATGAGGGTGCGGCCGATGCCGGAGGACCGCAGGTCCCGGCGGACCGCCATGTACGCGAGCAGCAGCACCCGGCTCCGCGGCGACCATTCGGCGATCGCGATGCCGTCGGGCCGGCCGTCCCGGACGACGGCGGAGATCCACAGCACGCCCGCCTTCAGTCCCGCGCGCAGCGACGCGGGGGTGAGCAGCTCGTGGTCCGGGAAGTTGGGGACGAGGAGTTCGTCGTACACCACGTCCAGCAACGGGCTGTCCAGCCCGATCTCACTCACCTGCATGTCGCCTGCCTTCTCCCGCGTCGGTTCCCGACCCTCCCATGGTGGAGCCGGAGAGCCGCACGACATGCCGGTGTGTCCGGGATCCGCCCGCCGGAGTCGCCGGCGGTGGCGTCACACGGCCGGCTCGCGCACCGGTTCCTCGACGGACTTGTCCAGCTCGTCCCCCATGGTACGGATCACCCATTTCGCCGTCCTGAAGAAGTCGGTCTGGTCGGTGCCGAGGTCATGGGGGGCCGCCGGGTGCGGCAGGCCGAAGGTGTCCCCCGGGTCCTGACCGAGGTGCCGCCAGTACGGTGCGAAGAGCGCACGGCTCCTCGCCTTCGCGGCAGCCACCTCCTCCGTGAGACCGGCGTCGAGCGCCTCGCGTTCGCGCTCTTCCATGTGGGTGAGGACGCTGCGGTAGAGCGAGTCGGTGTAACTGCTGGGGAACTGCCCGTCGTCCTGGCGCACGTGGTAGACGAAGCCGTGCAGGACGGCCCGGATCCGGGCGTCGAAGGACCGCCGGTGGTCGTTCTCGGCCCAGGCGATGTCGGCGAAGGTCTCGGCGAGCCACACCGGCAGTTCGTGGTCGTCCTCGGCCGCGACGCGGTCTTCGAGGCCGTCGAGGAGGATGCGGGCGCGGGCCGGGTCGGAGGTGGCCCGGAGCATGGCGATGTGGAGGTCGGCCCAGTTGCGCATCCACAACTCCTTCTCGCCGGTGCAGGCGTCGCGGCTCGCCCGGAACCACACCTCCGCCCGGTCCCGGTCCGCGTCCGTCCCGTCACTGGCGAACCAGATCGTCTCCGCCTGCAGTTGGGAGTGGACGATGTAGATGCGCCGCAGGTCCGGGTCGGCGGGTACGTGCCCCCGCCGCAACCGCAGGTAGTCGGCGACGGAGTCCAGCGCCGCTCCGGCCCGCTCCCAGCGCTCCCGGTCCCGGCCGGGCACCTGGTTCACGCGGCCGGCGACGTAGCCGGTGCGCAGGTCGTCGAGCCAGGTCACCCACCGCAGGTCACGGTCGGCCGGCAGCGCCCGGTAGGACGAGACGAGTTGGTCGCAGTAGCTGGAGGGGGCCTCCATGCCCCACCAGTAGAACGCCTCCAGGAAGAGCCGGATCATGGCCCGCTTGCTTCCCTCGAACGCCGCGCGGGGCACGTACGCGGCGTGGTACAGCCACTCCTGGGAATCGCGTTGCCAGTCCGCGTACTCGTAGCGCGAGCCGAGCGCCATCACCGTCTGGTCCTGGCGTTCCTCGTCGAAGTTCATCGTGGCCCGGTAGTGGCGCTCCACGGCGGCGTGCAGGTCGGCGTGGGCCGCCGGCCGGTCCAGGCGGAAGCGGCGGTCGAGGTTCTCCCGCAGGTAGTCGTGGAGCCGCCAGCCCTCGTTCTCGTCGTCGTCGAAGGGGGTGACGAAGGCGCGGCGCGTCAACCAGTCGTACAGCTCGAACCCCTGCGCTTCGGGCACCCCCTCGGTCGCGTGGAGGACCGCGGCGAGGATCGTGGGGGTGCAGCGTCGCACCACCACGAGCAGGTCGAAGAGAGCGAGGGGGCGGCCGACGACGCGCGCCGCGTAGTCGTCGACGTAGGTGCGTACCGCCTCGAAGGCCCCGTCGTCGTCCCAGTGCCCGGCCCCGCCGAGGAGCAACGAGCGGACCTCCGCGACCGCGGCGTTCGCCGGGAGCGAGTCGCGGACGATCGCGGCGCAGGTCGCCACACCGATCGGGTGGCCCCGGGTGAGGGTGGCGATTTCGTCGGCGGCGGAGGTGGCCTCGGCCCTGCGCCAGTCGGCGTCGGTCAGTCGCTCCCGCAGATACGTGGTGGTCTCCTGCCGGGACAGGAGTCCCAGCCGGAGGCGGCGTACGCCCGGGACGCTCTCGGCTCCGCCGGAGGCGGGCCGCCCGGCGTGGACGACCACCGCGGTGGACATCCCCCGCACCACGTTCATCAGCCACGCCTCGACCGGGGTGCCGGCCACGGTGTGGACGTCGTCCACGAGCAGGGCGGTCGGCCGGTCCCGGGCCAGTCGGTCCAGCACCCCGGTCAACCGCAGCTGCATCTCGTCGAGCCGGCTCGGCGCGGGTGCCTGGGAGAGTGCTCCGGAAAGCGCCCCCGCGACCGACTCTCCGAGGGCGCCGACACGTACGTCGCTGGAGTGGCTGACGTCGATGGTGACGTGGGTCGGACGGGCGGGGGCCGTCGAGGGCTCCTGGCGCCGGCCGTCCCGCGTCGCGAGGACGGCGGCCTCCCACTCCCGCCCGACCGTCGGATCCAGCAGCGGTGCCGTGCCGTCCTCGCCGGCGTACGCCCGGCGCACGTCGGCGGCGATCGCGTCGATGATCTGACGGCAGGCGGCGTACTCGGCCATCTCCCGCCCGGCGCCGGTCACCTCACCGCCCTCGCCGTACTGGGGGGCGCCGGCGGTGATGAACAGGACGAGCCGGCCGTCCTCCTTCAGCCCGGCGGCGACCTCGTCCAGCAGCAGGGTCTTGCCGCAGCCGCTGTCGGCGACGATCTCGAAGCGCACCCCGTCACCCCGGGCGCCGCCCCGCGCGGCGTTCAGCACGGTGTCGCGGTTGCGGGCCAACGTGGGGGTGTACGGGGTACGGGCCCCGGGCCGCCGCGGCTCCGCGGGCCCGGTACCCGGCGACGGGTCCGGGACCGGGGGCGGCTGCGGGACCGGCGGCGCCGCGGGCGCGGACTCCCACGCCGGGGAGCCGCCGATGAACACGTCCTCGCTGCGGTCCACGTCCACCCGGCGGTTCCCGCGGTACTCCTCGAAACGGGGCACGTGCACCCGCCGGGACCGCCGGACCCTCGCCCTCGCCCGAGCACCGTCGGCCGTCGCCACCTCCGACCGCGAACGGGCGCTCCCCCACCGCCGGAAGGCGAAGTGGGCGAGGACGGCGAAGGTGTAGATACCGCACAGCACCAGGACGACGGGGAGGAAGGGCGCGTCGCTCAGGGCGCTCGCCACCGTCGCGAGGAGCATCGTCGCGTACCCGGCGAGCAGGATCGGCGCGGTCTTCAGGCTCTCTCCGATGGTGGAGAGAACCTCGGAAGCGGCCGTCAGGATCTGGCCCCACGCCTCCAGCGGCCCACCGCCTCCGGGGTCCGGCGGGGCGGGGGGCGAACTCGGCTCCGACATGTGACCTCCACGATCAAACACCCTCGGTGAACCTTAGGGGCCGGAGGTCCGGCAGCACGCGCATTTATGCGGTCGGTCCGCGCAACTGCTGCGCACGAAAAGGGCGTTCGCCGCATACCCGCGTCAACCTGTCCGGACCTCTCCCGCATGTCTCCCTGCGGTGTCAGGAGTTGGACGGCGGAATGCAAGCCCGACACCCTGCCCCCGGACGGCGGGAGTGAGACAGGGCGTCCGGGGAAACGCATATCCCATGAACCGGACGGAAAAGCTGATCACGGAGTACGGGACCCTCCCCCAGGAGAGCGACCGCAGGCGGGAGATCGTCTACGAACTCGGCGGCATGCTCTCCACCGAACCGGACCACCCGGGCATCCTGCCGTTCCTCATCGGGGTCGTCGCCGACTACGAGGCGCTTGACCTCGCCCGTGTCGAGGCGACGAAGGCGCTGCGGCTCTGGCCCCCGTCGGACCCGGAGACCTGGCGCCTCGCGGGTGCCGTCCTGGTGTCGGCGGTCGAGCACCCGGACGAGGACCTGGTCCGCCAGTACGCGGTGATGGCGCTCTCCTCGTACGCCGACGACTCCGTCGTCCACGCGGCGCTGGCCGAAGCCGTGCTCGGCGACCACGACCCGCTCGTACGGGACAACGCGCTGGCGGCCCTCAGCGAGGCCGGTCCCAGCGAGGGCCGGTCCGAGGTCCTCCGTCGCCTCTCCACCGACGCCCACCGCGGTCACGAGGCCGCCCGCATCCTCACGGGCTGGGAGCCCCGGCCGGCCTGAGGCAGGAGCCGCTCGCGGGGTGCGGCCGCGGCTCATCGGGCGCGGGCGGCCGCCAACTCGCCGACCGGGGAGACACGGTGGCGCGCGTCCTCCTGTCCGCCCCCGCACCACCACGCCGGTGGGCCGGCCAGTTCTGCTTCGCTCGGGTACCAGCCGCGGCCGGTGTCCGGGGGCAGGAGGTGCATGCCCGTCCCGTGGGCCGGGCAGAGGGGCCAGGCCTGCCAGAGCAGCTCCATGACCGTGTCCTGCGCCGCCTCCGCGACCACCCCCAGGGCCGTCTCCGCGTCGTCCGGCTCCGGCGGCTCGCCCTCCTCCGGGTCGCACGCGTTGACCTGGTTGCCCTGCCAGCGGCCGTCCGCCATCGCCACGTAGATCTGGTCCCCGTTGGTGGCTCCCCGGCACGGCGGCGCGCACGAGGGGAGGCACATCAGTATCAGCGGTTCCTGGCCCGGCAGGGTCGCCAGCACGTCGCGGTTGACCACCGCGAGCGCGGCCTCCAGCTTCGGCCACCGGCCGGACTCGGCCCGTACGGGCTCCGGGAGGTGCCGGCACCTGTCACCGGGACCGAGGGGGACGTACGAGAAGTGGTTCACCGGCGCATCGTGCCATCAGCCTCGCGAACGAGCACGCGATTTCGCGCACCACGGACACGCCCCGCCCGGAAGGCGGGGTCCACGCAGCCGGGTCCGGCCCCGCGGCTACACCGAGCGCCCGCCCAGCCGCTGCGCGACCTCGGTCGCCCAGTAGGTGAGGATCATCTGCGCCCCCGCGCGCCGGATGCCCGTGAGGCTCTCCATGATCGCCGCGTCACGGTCGATCCAGCCCTTCTCGGCGGCGGCCTCGATCATCGCGTACTCGCCGCTGATCTGGTACGCCGCGACCGGCACGTTCACCTGGTCCGCGACCTTGGCGAGGATGTCGAGGTAGGGCCCGGCCGGCTTCACCATCACCATGTCGGCGCCCTCTTCGAGGTCGAGCGCCAGCTCGCGCAGCGACTCGCGGATGTTCGCCGGGTCCTGCTGGTACGTCTTGCGGTCGCCCTGCAGCGAGGAGCCGACGGCCTCCCGGAAGGGGCCGTAGAAGGCGGAGGAGTACTTCGCGGTGTACGCGAGGACAGACACGTCCTCGTACCCGGTCTGGTCCAGAGCGTCCCGGATCACACCGATCTGACCGTCCATCATGCCGCTGGGGCCGACCGTGTGGGCGCCCGCGTCGGCCTGCACCTGGGCCATCTCGGCGTACCGCTCCAGGGTGGCGTCGTTGTCGACGCGACCGTCCTCGGTCAGCACCCCGCAGTGGCCGTGGTCGGTGTACTCGTCCAGGCAGAGGTCCGACATGACGACGAGGTCGTCCCCCACCTCCGCGCGCACCGCGCGCAGCCCCTGCTGGAGGATGCCGTCCGGGTCGGTCCCCGCCGTGCCCCGGGCGTCCTTCTTCTCGTCGGCCGGTACGCCGAAGAGCATGATCCCGGAAACCCCGGCCGCCACCGCGTCGGCAGCGGCCTCGCGCAGGGTGTCCAGCGTGTGCTGCCGCACGCCCGGCATCGCCGAGATCTCGACCGGAGCGTCGATGCCCTCACGGACGAACGCGGGCAGGATCAGGTTCGCGGGGTGCAGGCGGGTCTCGGCGACCATCCGTCGCATCGCCGGGGTCGTCCGCAGCCGCCGGGGGCGGGAGCCGGGGAAGTTTCCGTACGCAGTCATCCTTCGACCATAGACCCGCCCACATCGCCCGCTTACCGACACCCCGGCCGGGAAAGCGGGCCTCCTCGCGTGACCGGAGCCCCCTCTCCGGGCGAGCGCCGGACGCCCCGCCTACCCGTCGGCGGGTTCGTAGCGGGCATGCGCCTCCGGCCAGCTCCGGTCCATGAACGGCGCCCGGTCGAGTCGGTCGAAGCAGCGTGTCAGAAAGGCGGTGAAGGGCCCGTCGGTGCGGTACCACTCGCCGGCTTCGCTGCCGACCACGATCTCCCACGCACCCGGGTCCGCGTCGCCGGGCAGGAAGTAGTACTCGTTGCAGTGCTCGTCCCCACCCCAGCAAATGAGCCCACCGGGGTCGGGGTGGAAGGGGAACGGAGAGAACTCCTCGTGTCCCGCCCGTGCCTCGCGCAAGCCGTCCAGGGACCAGAACGCGGCCAGTTCGTCGGGGGTGAGGAGGTCCGTCGGCCGGTCGAGATGGAGGTAACCGCCGAGGGTGCCCGGCCCGTACAGGTCCATGAAGGCCTTGTAGTCCGAGGGCAACGCGGTCCCGAGGTGCTCTTCGGAGTCCTCCCAGATCTGCCGACGTGGCCATCCCCAGGGCTCCTCCGGTTCACCGAGCAGGCCCCGGAGGCGTTCCAGCGGCGACGCCATCTCCACCTCGTTCCCTGTGCACATGGCTGGTGGAGAACATCATCGGGCTCGCCGTCCACGGGCGTCCACCGGCGTCCACCGACGGAAAGGGCCCGGCGGCTCCACGAGGGAGCCGCCGGGCCCGTACGTCACCCACGCCGGCCGTCAGGTCGTCGTACGCCTCCGCCGCGCACCCGGAC
This sequence comes from Streptomyces sp. AM 2-1-1, assembly GCF_029167645.1. NCBI lineage: Bacteria > Bacillati > Actinomycetota > Actinomycetes > Kitasatosporales > Streptomycetaceae > Streptomyces > Streptomyces sp. AM 2-1-1. The sequence goes on from NZ_CP119147.1 coordinate 3,080,873, forward strand.
GGCGCTCGCTCGGGCGGGTCACCGGGTCGCCGGCCTCCTTGGCCGCATCCCGGCGCCGCGCGCCGAACTCCGCCAGCGCCTCGGCCAGCTTGTGCACCGAGGGCTCCGGCGCAAGGACGTCGACCCGCAGGCCGTGCTCCTCGGCGGTCTTCGCGGTGGCCGGGCCGATGCACGCGATCACCGTCACGTTGTGCGGCTTGCCCGCGATGCCGACCAGGTTGCGGACGGTCGAGGACGAGGTGAAGAGCACCGCGTCGAAACCGCCGCCCTTGATCGCCTCCCGGGTGTCCGCCGGGGGCGGCGAGGCGCGGACCGTGCGGTACGCCGTCACGTCGTCGACCTCCCAGCCCAGGTCGATCAGGCCCGCCACCAGGGTCTCGGTGGCGATGTCGGCGCGCGGCAGGAAGACGCGGTCGATCGGGTCGAAGACCGGGTCGTAGGGCGGCCAGTCCTCCAGCAGTCCGGCGGCGGACTGCTCGCCCGAGGGCACCAGGTCGGGCTTCACACCGAAGTCGACGAGCGAGGCGGCGGTCTGCTCACCGACGGCCGCGACCTTGATCCCGGCGAAGGCGCGGGCGTCGAGCCCGTACTCCTCGAACTTCTCCCGCACGGCCTTCACCGCGTTCACCGAGGTGAACGCGATCCACTCGTACCGGCCGGTGACCAGGCCCTTGACGGCCCGCTCCATCTGCTGGGGCGTACGCGGCGGCTCGACGGCGATCGTCGGCACCTCGTGCGGCACCGCGCCGTAGGAGCGCAGCTGGTCGGAGAGCGAGGCCGCCTGCTCTTTCGTGCGCGGGACGAGCACCTTCCAGCCGAAGAGCTGCTTGGACTCGAACCACGCGAGCTGGTCGCGCTGGGCGGCCGAGGTGCGTTCCCCGACCACGGCTATGACGGGCTGGTGCCCGTCGGGCGACGGGAGCACCTTCGTCTGCTTGAAGAGCTGCGCGATGGTGCCCAGGGTCGCGGTCCACGTCCGCTGGCGGGTGGTGGTGCCCGCGACCGTGACGGTCAGCGGGGTGTCGGGCTTGCGGCCCGCCGACACCAGCTCGCCCGCGGCCGCCGCGACGGCGTCCAGCGTGGTCGAGACGACGGCCGTCGCGTCGCTGGCGCCGACCTCGCTCCAGCAGCGGTCGGTGGCGGTGCGGGCGTCCACGAAGCGCACGTCCGCGCCCTGCGCGTCACGCAGCGGCACACCGGCGTACGCGGGCACGCCGACGACGTTGGCGACGCCCGGGACTACCTCGAAGGGCACTCCGGCGGCGGCGCACGCGAGCATCTCGGCCCCCGCGCCCCCGTCCAGCCCCGGGTCGCCCGCGACCGCACGGACGACCCGCCTGCCGCCCTTCGCGGCCTCCATGACAATATTGGCCGCGTCCCTGAGTACAGGCACTCCGGCGGCTGTTGACGTCGTGTCAACGACGGTCAGCTCAGGGGTGCTCACGCCTGCCCGCGCATGTGTGCGCACGACGTCGAGCACCTCGGGCTCTGCGACAAGGACGTCCGCGCTCGCGAGCGCCTCGACGGCGCGCAGCGTCAGCAGACCCGGGTCGCCGGGACCGGCGCCGAGGAAGGTGACGTGTCCCTGTGCGGACAGCAGCGGAAAGTCGGACACGGCGGGGCCGGTGGGGCTCAAAGTGCTCGCTCCCCCATAAGACCGGCCGCACCCTTGGCGAGCATCTCCGACGCGAGTTCGCGACCGAGGGCCGCCGCGTCGTCGTGCGACGTGGGAACGGGACCGGTAGTGGACAGCTGCACCAGCGAGGAACCGTCGGTGGAACCGACGACGCCGCGCAGGCGCAGTTCGTTGACAGCCTGACCGTCGACCAGGAGGTCGGCCAGCGCACCCACGGGTGCGGAGCAGCCGGCCTCCAGGGCGGCGAGCAGGGAACGCTCGGCGGTGACGGCGACCCGGGTGTACGGGTCGTCGAGCTCCGCGAGCGCGGCGGCGAGGTCGGCGCTGGTTGCGGCGCACTCGATCGCCAGTGCTCCCTGACCGGGAGCGGGCAGCACGGTGTCGGGCGACAGGAAGTCCGTCACCTCGTCCGTGCGGCCGAGACGGCTGAGACCGGCCGCGGCGAGAACCACCGCGTCCAGCTCACCGTCGCGTACGAATCCGATGCGCGTGTCCACGTTGCCGCGGATCGGCACGGTCTCTATGGAAAGGCCGTGCGACCGGGCGTACGCGTTCAGCTGCGCCATGCGGCGCGGCGAACCCGTACCCACCCGGGCACCGGCCGGAAGCTCCGCGAAGGTCAGCCCGTCGCGGGCCACCAGCACGTCGCGCGGGTCCTCACGGACCGGCACGGCGGCCAGCACCAGACCCTCGGGCTGCGCGGTCGGCAGGTCCTTGAGGCTGTGGACCGCGAAGTCCACCTCGCCCCGCAGCAGCGCCTCGCGCAGCGCGGCGACGAACACTCCGGTGCCGCCGATCTGCGCCAGGTCCTCGCGCGAGACGTCGCCGAACGTGGTGATCTCGACGAGCTCGACGGCCCGTCCGGTCACCTCGCTGACCGCCTCCGCGACCAGGCCCGACTGGGCCATGGCGAGCTTGCTGCGCCGGGTGCCGAGCCGGAGCGGCGTGTTGTTGGCCCCACCCTGGGGTGAGCTGTCGGTCATGACCGCCCTCTATTCGGGTCGTTCAGGTCTGCCCGGGAGACGGCGGCCACCGTCTGCGGGTCGAGGTCGAAGAGTTCTCGCAGCGCGTCCGCGTACCCGGCACCGCCGGGCTCGCTCGCCAGCTGCTTGACCCGCACGGTCGGCGCGTGCAGGAGCTTGTCGACGACGCGGCGCACCGTCTGCGTGATCTCGGCGCGCTGCTTCTCGTCGAGGTCGGGCAGGCGTCCGTCGAGCCGGGCGATCTCACCGGCCACCACGTCGGCGGCCATCGTGCGCAGGGCGACGACGGTCGGGGTGATGTGCGCGGCGCGCTGGGCGGCGCCGAAGGCGGCCACCTCGGCGGAGACGATGCCCCGCACCCGGTCGACGTCGGCCGCCATCGGGGCGTCCGCGGACGCCTCGGCGAGCGACTCGATGTCGACGAGGCGCACGCCGTCGATCCGGTGCGCGCCGCCGTCGACGTCCCGCGGCATCGCGAGGTCGAGGACGGCGAGCCGCACGGGTCCGGCGTCCCGCGCGGAGGTGTTCCGCGCGTTCGGGTTCCGCTCCGAGACGCTCTGGGCGGGGATGGCGCGGGGTGCGGCGTCCGTCTCCCCGTCCTGGGCGGGCGAGCCGTTCTCCACCCAGGCGGCGTGCTGGTCCAGCGCGTCCACCGGGGCGCCGGGCGAGGCCGGGGGTACGGCGACGGAGGTGGCGTCGTACTCCGCGCCGATGGCCTCCGCGATCGCCTCGGCGGTCAGCACGAGTCCGGTGGATCCGGTGCAGGACACCACGACGTCGGCACGTGTCAGTTCGTCCGTGACGGCGCCCATCCCGACGGCGCGGGCGCGCAGCTCCGGTCCGGCGGCCTGGCCGAGGATCTCCACCAGGCGGTCGGCACGGGCCCGGGTCCGGTTGGCGACGACGATCTCGCCGACCCCGGTACGGGCCAGGGTCGCGGCGGCCAGCGAGGACATCGAACCGGCCCCGATGACCAGGGCGCGCTTGCCCCGGGCCCAGGCGGCGACGTCCTCGCCGTCGGCGAGCTGCTCCAGGCCGAAGGTGACCAGCGACTGTCCGGCGCGGTCGATGCCGGTCTCGCTGTGGGCGCGCTTGCCGACCCGCAGGGCCTGCTGGAAGAGGTCGTTGAGCAGCCGGCCCGCCGTGTGGAGCTCCTGCCCCAGGGCGAGCGCGTCCTTGATCTGGCCGAGGATCTGGCCCTCGCCCACGACCATCGAGTCCAGCCCGCAGGCCACCGAGAGCAGGTGGTGGACGGCACGGTCCTCGTAGTGCACGTAGAGATGAGGAGTGAGTTCGTCCAGCCCGACCTGGCTGTGCTGCGCGAGCAGGGTGGAGAGCTCGGCCACGCCCGCGTGGAACTTGTCCACGTCGGCGTAGAGCTCGATGCGGTTGCAGGTGGCCAGCACGGTCGCCTCGGCCGCGGGCTCCGCGGCGAGGGTGTCCTGCAACAGCTTGACCTGGGCGTCCTGGGCGAGCGAGGCCCGCTCCAGTACGGAGACGGGGGCGCTGCGGTGGCTCAGTCCGACGACGAGGAGGCTCATGCCGGCATCACCGCGGGCATGTCCCCGTCGGGTCCCTTCCGGCTGACGGGGGTCGCGCGCATCGGCGGCGCACCCTCGTCGGTGTCGTCGGGGGCGCCGTCCTCGCCGGCCTTGCGCTGCTCGTGGAAGGCGAGGATCTGGAGCTCGATGGAGAGGTCCACCTTGCGCACGTCGACGCCCTCCGGGACGGAGAGGACGGTCGGCGCGAAGTTCAGGATCGAGGTGACACCGGCGGCCACGAGGCGGTCGCAGACCTGCTGGGCGGCGCCGGGCGGGGTGGTGATCACGCCGATGGACACGCCGTTGTCGGCGAGGATGCGGTCCATGTCGTCGGTGTGCTGGACCGGGATGCCGGCGACCGGGGTACCGGCCATCGCGGGGTCGGCGTCGATCAGCGCGGCGACCCGGAAGCCCCGGGAGGCGAAGCCGCCGTAGTTGGCGAGGGCCGCGCCGAGGTTACCGATGCCGACGATGGCGACGGGCCAGTCCTGGGTGAGGCCGAGCTCGCGGGAGATCTGGTAGACGAGGTACTCGACGTCGTACCCCACCCCGCGGGTGCCGTAGGAACCCAGGTAGCTGAAGTCCTTGCGGAGCTTCGCGGAGTTGACCCCCGCGGCCGTGGCGAGTTCCTCGGAGGAGACCGTCGGAACGGAGCGCTCCGACAGAGCGGTGAGGGCGCGCAGATACAGGGGGAGTCGGGCGACAGTGGCCTCGGGAATTCCTCGGCTTCGGGTCGCCGGTCGGTGAGTTCGGCCAGTTGCCACGGTGCTCCTGCGGGATGAGCGGGGCTGTAGGCGGCCGTATGTCCCAGGACCGCCCCGTCGAATGCAGGCTATGTCTTTGTGAACACGTGCACAAAGATTGTGTCCGTTTTGTCCGGTCAAAGTGACCGGGGTCACGCGAATTCGCCGCGCGGCCCCGGAACCGCGGATCGCATCGACCCGTTGTGGACTCGAAGGGGACAAAGCGGAGCACCTCTCTCATGACCACGCCCCCGAGATCACCCAAAACGCCCATGATGGTAGCCGTAAACCGTTGACTCAGGCACCCAATGCCGTGCGCAGCCGCTTCGCGTCCACCCGCCAGAAGGTGTGCTGTTCCCCGTCGATCAGCACCACCGGGATCTGCTCCCAGTACTGCGCGTACAACGCCTCGTCCTGAGTGATGTCCTTCTCCTCCCACGACGCGCCGGTCTCCGCGCACACCGCCGCCACGACCTCCCCGGCCTCCTCGCAGAGATGGCAACCGGGCTTCCCGAGGAGCGTGACGACCCGGTCGGCGGGCTTCTTCTTCGTACGACGCAGCAGGGCACTCATGCCGCCCATTCTCCGCCCGCCGCGCCCCGGAACGGCACCACCGCGACACCGCCACCGAGCCGCCGCGAACACCGGCCGAACAAGCGGGCCACGGAGAGTTCACGTCCTCCCCCACCGGCCGGACGGGAAGCGGCCGACGAAATGGTTATGCTCGCCGCATGGCCTCTCTTGGATGGCTCACACCCCGCGGGCGCTCCGCCACGGCACGGAGCGTGCTGGCGGGCGAGGCGGCGGCCGAGGCCGCCCGCAAAGCGTCGCTGGACGGCGACACCGCGATCACCGCGGAGCCGGACGCCGGTGCGCCCGGGGAGCCGGTCTTCCCGGTCTCCGGCGACCACCGCGCCGCCGCCTTCTTCGACCTCGACAACACCGTGATGCAGGGCGCCGCGCTCTTCCACTTCGGCCGGGGCCTCTACAAACGGAAGTTCTTCCAGCGCCGGGAGCTGGCGCGGTTCGCCTGGCAGCAGGCGTGGTTCCGGCTGGCCGGCGTGGAAGACCCGGAACACATGCAGGACGCCCGCGACAGCGCCCTCTCGATCGTCAAGGGCCACCGCGTCTCCGAGCTGACCTCCATCGGCGAGGAGATCTACGACGAGTACATGGCGGACCGCATCTGGCCGGGCACCCGCGCGCTCGCCCAGGCGCACCTGGACGCCGGGCAGAAGGTCTGGCTGGTCACCGCCGCTCCGGTGGAGACCGCCACGATCATCGCCCGCCGGCTCGGCCTCACCGGCGCGCTCGGCACGGTCGCCGAGTCCGTCGACGGCGTCTACACCGGCCGCCTCGTCGGCGAACCGCTGCACGGCCCCGCCAAGGCCGAGGCGGTACGCGCGCTGGCCGCGGCCGAGGGCCTGGACCTCGGGCGCTGTGCCGCGTACAGCGACTCGCACAACGACATCCCGATGCTCTCGCTGGTCGGCCACCCGTACGCGATCAACCCGGACGCCAAGCTCCGCAAGCACGCGCGCACCCACGACTGGCGGCTGCGGGACTACCGCACCGGCCGCAAGGCCGCCCAGGTCGCGCTGCCGGCCGCCGCCGGGGTCGGCGCGCTGGCCGGCGGCACCGTCGCCGCGGTCGCCCTGCACCGCCGCCGCCGCTGACCCACCGGCGTTCTCGCCTCCGGGCACCGCGTCCCGTCCCCGCCCGCGCCCACCGGCCGTTCGCCCCCTCGAACGGCGGTGCGCGCGGGCGTTCGCGCACCCGCACCTCCGTGCGCACCCGCGTGCCCGCGCCCCCGGGACACCTGTCCGGATCAGGCCCCCTCTCCGAACACTCCCGGCGCGCGCCGTTGCGCGCCGTGCACTCCCCCTCGGCGCTCCGTGACGTCGCCGGGACGTCGCCGGGACGCGCCCGGCACCGCGCGGGCGCCCGGACCTCGCACCGGCCCGCGGGGGAGACCGGGCGAGCCCTCCCCCACTCCCCTCCGTCACCCCGTCCCGGCGGGCCCCGGAGGTCCGTGGGCGAGCACAACCCGTAATGAGCTGAGACAGATCGCGAAGCATTCCGATCAATAAGCGGTCACCATCTGCGACTCGAATAGTCACGGAGCGATACGGGAATTGGCGCAACCGGTGATTTTAGCAACTCGGTGTAGCGCTGCCTGTACGAAGCGTTATTCTCCTCAAACGCATGATGGAGCCCGCCACCCCCGACAAAAGGTGACGGATTTCGAACTGCTCGTGATGGAAGCTCTGCCTCTGGGAGTCCCGTGTACCCACACGTCGGGGTTGACGCCTCGGGCCTGGCTACGCTGCGTGCAACGGTCCTCGACCGCTTGCGCGGCTTCGTCCCCACCGCGTACGCCGCACCCGCGCTCGCCACCCCTGCACCCGCACCTGCCGGCCCTTGCTATGCCCTGGCGGAACGCGGTGCGGTGGTCGGAAGACGCAGCAACCGCGCCGCCCCGGCCTCGTCCACCGTCCGCCGCCCCACCGCCGACAGCGACAGCGCGCGCATGATGGACCTCGTCGAGCGCGCACAGGCCGGCGAGGCCGACGCCTTCGGCCGCCTCTACGACCAGTACAGCGACACCGTGTACCGGTACATCTACTACCGCGTGGGCGGCAAGGCCACGGCGGAGGACCTCACCAGCGAGACCTTCCTCCGCGCGCTGCGCCGCATCTCGACCTTCACCTGGCAGGGCCGTGACTTCGGTGCCTGGCTGGTCACCATCGCGCGCAACCTCGTCGCCGACCACTTCAAGTCCAGCCGATTCCGGCTGGAAGTGACCACCGGCGAGATGCTCGACGCCAACGAGGTCGAGCGCTCCCCCGAGGACTCCGTGCTGGAGTCGCTCTCCAACGCCGCGCTGCTGCAGGCCGTGCGGCGGCTCAACCCGCAGCAGCAGGAGTGCGTCACGCTCCGGTTCCTGCAAGGGCTCTCGGTGGCCGAGACCGCCCGCGTGATGGGCAAGAACGAGGGTGCGATCAAGACCCTCCAGTACCGGGCCGTCCGCACCCTCGCCCGTCTCCTGCCGGACGACGCCCGCTGAGCCGGCCCGCCGCCGGCGGCCGCCCGTGCCGGCTCCGGCGGGGCGCCCCCGCGCCGCGCGTTCCGGCTGCCCGCGTGTCGCGTTCATGACGCACTGGTCCGATCATCTTTCGTCCGTAACCCAACTGCCGCGCCGCTCGTTGTGCCGGATGCAGGCCCCCTGTAGCTACACCTCGACCGGCGTCACTCACTCCATCGAGTGGCACCGATCGCGGGTGTACAACCTTCCGGACCCTCAGGGGAGTCGACCGTCATGACGAGAGGAGGTGCCGCCAGTGATCGCAAACGTTTCGGCACACCGGCGGGCGAACGCCTTCGCCCAGGCCCTGGAGGAGCAGACGCCCCAGGGTGCGGCGGCCGGACAGCCCGAGGAGACGGCCGGCCCGGCCGCCCCCGGACCGCTGCTGGCCCTGGCGAACGGCCTCGGTGAACTGCCGGCGCCGCAGTTCGATCCCGAAGTCAAAGTGGTGCAGCGGGCACAGCTCGTCGCCGCCATGGAAGCGATGTTCGCCGAGGGCGGTGCGTCCACGGGTCCCGCCGTGCCCGAGCAACGCCCCAGGGGAGCCCACCGGGCCTCCCCGCTCCGCAAGCTCCGCCCCCGCTCCCGGTGGGCGAAAGGGCTCACGGCCGGCGGGCTCACCGTCGGCGTGGCGGCGGGCGCGTTCGGCGGAGTGGCCGCCGCCAGCTCCAACGCGCTCCCCGGCGACTCGCTGTACGGCCTCAAGCGGGGCATGGAGGACATCCAGCGCTCCATGGCCGACAGCGACACCGACCGGGGCGAGGCCTTTCTCGACCAGGCCTCCACCCGGCTCAGCGAGGCGCGCCGCCTGATGGAGCGCGGCCGTTCCGGTCCGCTCGACCACGAGTCCCTGGGCGAGATCCGGCGCGCTCTCAGCGGTATGTCGCACGACGCCGCCGAGGGTCACCGGCTGCTCCACGCCGCGTACGAGAGCGAGGGCACCCTGGGTCCCATCCAGACCCTGGACTCGTTCACGCGCTCGCACCGGGACAGCTGGAGCAGTCTGCGCGACCGGCTGCCCGTCCAGCTCGCCGACGTCGGGGAGAAGGTGAGCTCGGTACTGGCGGCCATGGACGAAGAGGTCGCCCCGCTGGAGTCGCTGCTGCCCCGCACCCCGGACCGGAGCGGTGCGGGGTCGGAGCGGTCCGGGGTTCCGCAGGACGAGAGTGGCTCCCCGCGGACCACCCCCTCCGCGGCCGCCTCGTCGGCACCCTCCGCGGCGCCCCCGGCCGAGGACGCCTCACCCGCGCCCTCCGGTTCGTCGGCGTCGCCGGAGGCTCCGGACGGGCTCCTCACGGGCGGCACGGACGGGCTGCTGGACGGGCTGCCGACGGACGACCGCGCCGCCCCGTCGGACTCGGGCGGCGCGGAGGAAGCCGGTGGCTCCGACGGTTCGACCACGCCGGACGTCACCCTGCCGCCCCTGCTGCCCGGTCTCCTCCCCGGCCTGGGCATCAGTGCGGAGGACGAGGGCGAGTAACCGCCCTCGTCACCTCACGGGGCGGGCACCGGTCCGAAACCGGGCGCCCGCCCCGTGACGCATGCCCTCAGAAGAAGACCGAGCGGCGCTCCACCAGCAGGGTGTAGAGCGTGTGCTGGATCTGTTCGCGTACCTGGTCGGTCAGGTTGAACATCAGCATCGGGTCCTCCGCCGCCTCCGGCGCATAGCCGTCGGTGGGGATGGGCTCGCCGAACTGGATGGTCCACTTCGTCGGCAGCGGCACCATCCCGAGCGGCCCGAGCCACGGGAAGGTCGGCGTGACGGGGAAGTACGGGAAGCCGAGCACCCGGGCGACCGTCTTGGCGTTGCCGAGCATGGGGTAGATCTCCTCCGCGCCCACGATCGAGCACGGCACGATCGGCACCCCGGCCCGCAGCGCGGTCGAGACGAAGCCGCCGCGGCCGAAGCGCTGGAGCTTGTACCGGTCGCCGAAGGGTTTCCCGAGCCCCTTGAAGCCCTCGGGCATCACCCCGACGATCTCGCCGAGTTCGAGCAGCCGCTGCGCGTCCTCCGCGCAGGCCAGGGTGTGGCCGGCCTTCCGGGCCAGCTCGTTGACGACGGGCAGCCGGAAGACGAGGTCGGCGGCGAGCAGCCGCAGGTGGCGTTCGGCGGGGTGGTGGTCGTGCACGGCGACCTGGAGCATCAGCCCGTCCAGCGGCAGCGTGCCGGAGTGGTTGGAGACGACGAGCGCCCCGCCGTCCGCCGGGATGTTCTCGACGCCCTTCACCTCCACCCGGAAGTACTTCTCCGCGAGGGGCCGCAGCAGCGACATGAGGACCTGGTCGGTCAGCTCCTCGTCGTAGCCGAACTCGTCCACCTCGTAGTCGCCGGTGACGCGCCGCCGCAGGAAGGCCAGACCGCCCGCGAGCCGCCGCTCCCAGTCACCGCGCCCGGCGTCCCCCGGTGGGTTCGGGGCCTCGTGCGGCTCCTGCGCCCCCTGGGGCGGTTCCGTACCGCCGTACCCCTGTCCGGGCACCTGGGCCCCCGGCAGGGCGCTCACGGGTGCCGTGGTGCCCTCGGCCCGCCCGGAGGCCGGACCGGTGTGCGGGCCGGTGCCGGTCCGGCGGCGGGCGGCACGGGATCCGCCCCCGCCCGAGGACCGGGACCGGTCGTCGTCGAAGGGAATGACCTTGGCGTCCGCCATCGTCGATGCGCTCCTCTACCTGGCGCCGTGCGTCGTCTGGGTCGTCGCCGGGACCGCCGCCGGCACCACCGTGCGGGTGCGGCGTGCCGGGCCGACGAGCGGCAGGGCCGCGAGGCGGTCGACCGCGCGGCCGGCCGTCCCCGGCGGCAGCAGCCCGGGGCCGCGGCTCCGGGCGTACTCCGCGAAGGTCTCCGCCGTGGTGAACTTCGGGCGGAAACCGAGCGTCTCGTACATCTGGGTCGTGGAGACCACTCTGCCGTGGGTGAGCAGCCGGATCTGCTCCGGCGAGAAGTCCGTCATGCCGACCGCGCGGAGTGCCGACCCGACCCAGGTGACGGCGGGCAGCAGCACCGGGACCGTCGGCCGGCCGAGGCGCCGCGCGCACTGCGAGAGCAGCAGCACCCCGTCGCCGGCGATGTTGAAGGTCCCGCTGTTGAGGGTGGACCGCCGCGGTTCGCCCGCCGCGATCCCCAGCACGTCGACGACGTCGTCCTCGTGGACGAACTGGAGCCGGGGGTCGTACCCGAGGACCGTCGGCAGTACCGGCAGCGCGAGGTAGTCCGCCAGCGGCGAATCCGGCATCGGTCCGAGGATGTTGGCGAACCGCAGCACGCAGACCGCGACGTCCGGGCGGCGCCGGGCGAAGCCGCGCACGTACCCCTCGACCTCCACCGCGTCCTTGGCGAAGCCGCCGCTCGCGACCGACTTCGGCGCGGTCGTCTCGGTGAAGACGGCCGGGTCGCGCGGGGCGGAGCCGTAGACGCTGGTGCTGGACTTCACCACCAGGCGCTGGAGGGTCGGCGACTTCTGGCAGGCGCCGAGGAGCTGCATGGTGCCGATGACGTTGGTTTCCTTGATGGCCGTCCGGCCGGTCGCGCCGAGCGCCTTGCCGGAGACGTTCAGGTGGACCACCGTGTCCACGCCGTGTTCGGCGAGCACCCGCCCGATGGCGGGCTGCCGGATGTCCGCGCGGACGAACTCCGCGTCGCCGAGCCCGTGCTCGGGCTCCGTCGCGTCGACGGCGATCACCCGGTCGACGCCGGGCTCCCGCTGGACGCGCCGCACGAAGCGGCCTCCCAGCTGCCGGGCGGCTCCTGTGACGAGCACGACCTTCCCCAAGATCAGCGCCTTCCGTCGGTCCACGGGTCGGGACGCCTCGCGGAAGAGGCGGTCCCCTGCGGGTCACCGTAGCGGGTGGACGTTTCCCCGCGGCTCCCCCATGACGGGGTTCGGCGAACTCGTCGTGCCCCGGCAGGGAGCGGCGCCCCTTCGGCACCGCTCTCCCGGGCAGCCGCCGGAAAACACCGCAGCCCCTCCGCCAGGACGGCGGAGGGGCTGCGGATTCACGAACTGCGTTCGCTTACTTCTTGTTGCGACGCTGAACGCGCGTGCGCTTGAGCAGCTTGCGGTGCTTCTTCTTGGCCATCCGCTTGCGCCGCTTCTTGATAACAGAGCCCACGACTACCCTCGCTCACTTCTCTTCACTGGTGCGGGGCGTCTGGGCCCACACGACCTACGTCGGCCTAGCCTACCCGTCACTTGGTGAGGGACGTAATCCGAGGGAAAACGTCAGGCGGACTCGACCCCCACAAAGGATTCGCGGAGGTACTCGTGAACCGCTTGCTCCGGCACCCGGAACGACCTGCCCACCCGGATCGCCGGCAGATGACCGCTGTGCACCAAGCGGTACACGGTCATCTTCGACACTCTCATGACCGAGGCGACTTCCGCCACGGTCAGAAACTTGACCTCGTTCAGAGGTCTCTCGCTGCCAGCAGCCATGACCCACCTGTACCTTCCGCAGGCGACGCGCACCGGCTTCCCCTCCGGTGACTCTTCGTCGTTGTGCGCTCACTGCCCAGATTAGGGGCGGGTGATGCGAGTGGGGAAGAGGTGAGGCGATCGGGCGCCTACGGTGACAGACGCGCCCGATTGAGCACATAGCGCGTCAGCGGGAGGTAGTGCTCCGCCGCGACGGCGTCGTCCACGGGTACGGCGACCGAGAGGCAGCCTTCCGCCTCCGCCACGAAGAGCGCCGGGTCGTTCACATCGGCCGGCCCCATCGCCTCGATACCCATCTGACCTGCGCCGCAGGCCCATCCGTGATCGCCGATCACCAGCCGGGGCAGCCCGTCGGCGCTCTCCGCCGCGCTCTCCAGCGCCGCCCGGACGGGGAGCGGTGAGTGGGAGTGCGCCCCCTGTCCACCACCCTCCGCCCGTGCGCCGGGGTCCCGCACGAACGCGACACCGCCTACGTAATCAAGCTGGTGCGGACGTACGCCGAATCGAGTCGGTATGTCGACACGACGGCCCCGCCCGGGGGTGAGGACCGTACAGCCGGCCGCCGACAGGGCGTCCGCCAGCCCGGCGTAGAAGCCGAGGAGCCGCTCCGGGTGCCCGGTGCCGAACAGGACGGGCGCGCGTCGCGCCGCCGCCCCGGCGAGCCGGCCGGCGAACGCGTCCAGCCGCGCCAGGGTCCGCTCCGGGTCGATCGCGTCGGCCCCCGTCACCTGCCGGGGATCGCCCGAGACCCCGCACCGCTCGGCCATCAGCCGCAGCAGCTCCCGCTCGCCCCAGACCCCTTCGGGACGGACGCCCAGGGTCACCCGGGGATCCCCGGCGGCGAAGAGGCGGTAGCTGCGCAGACTGTTCTCGCGCGAGGTGGCGACGGGCCCCGCGAGCCGGGCCGCCAGCAGGTGGGCGCGCAGCGCCCCGGTGCTCAACACCCGTGCCATGCTTCCGCACCGGGGACCCGCGGGTGCCACAACCCCTCCACCGACGCCCCGTTGGCGTAACACGGATTGCGAAAACCCTGTGCCCGACGTCCCCACAGCCCGTCAGCGGCGTTGTGCACGACGGCGTTTCAGGCCAGCAGCCCCCGCAGGGGGTACGCGGAGCGGCGCGTCGCCAGCACCGCCTGGTCCAGCCGGTCCACCGGGTCGTAACCGGACTCCCAGGGCTGCCAGCGGGGGGTCCGCCCGTCCGTCATCCGCTGGGGTGCCGCCCGGCCGGTGAGTGCGTACACCTCGTCCCGCCAGGACGCCGGGACCACCGTCTCCGGGTCCACCGGCCGGTGCGCGGCGATCCCCACGAGGTGGGTCCAGGAGCGCGGCACCACGTCGACGACCGCGTATCCGCCGCCGCCCAGCGCCACCCACCGGCCGTCCTGCGCGTACGCGTGCGCGAGGTCGTGGCAGGCCTCCATGACGGCCCGCTGGGCGTCGAGCGAGACCGCCAGATGGGCGAGGGGATCCTCGGCGTGGGTGTCCGCCCCGTGCTGGCTCACGAGCACCTGTGGCCGGAACTCGGCGATCAGCTCCGGCACCACGGCGTGGAAGGCCCGCAGCCACCCCGCGTCGCCCGTCCCGGCCGGCAGGGCCACGTTGACCGCCCCTCCCTCGCCGGCCGGCCCGCCGGTCTCCTCGGGGAAACCGGTGTGCGGGAAGAGCGTGCGCGGGTGCTCGTGCAGCGACACCGTCAGCACGCGGGGGTCGTCCCAGAACGCGGCCTGGACGCCGTCGCCGTGGTGGACGTCGACGTCCACGTAGGCGACGCGCTCGGCACCGAGCTCCAGCAGCCGGGCGATGGCGAGCGCCGGGTCGTTGTAGACGCAGAAACCGGCGGCGGCCCCGGGCATGGCGTGGTGCAGCCCGCCGGTGAAGTTCACCGCGTGCGCGCTCTCGCCCCGCCACACCGCCTCGGCCGCTCCCACGGAGAGCCCGGCGATGAGCGCGGAGACCTCGTGCATCCCGGCGAAGGCGGGGTCGTCCAGGGTGCCGAGGCCGTACGCGGGGTCGGCACCGCGGGGATCGGCCGAGGCGGCCCGTACCGCCGCCACGTAGTCCGCCCGGTGCACGAGCCGCAGCGTGGACTCCCCGGCCGCCTTCGCCGACGTCACGTCCACGGCCGTGTCCAGCCCGAACGCCCGTACCAGCCCCATCGTCAGGGCGAGCCGGACCGGATCCATCGGGTGGCTCTCCCCGAAGTCGTATCCCTCTACTGCGTCATCCCACATCAACTGTGCGCGGCCGCTCATGCCCGCCACCGTATCGGGCACCGTCCCCGGCGAACGACCGGGCGTACACGAGCGTCACCAGCACCAGGACCATCGGCACCAGCATCGCCCCGCGGTAGCTCCACGCGTCGCCGAGCGCCCCCACGAGCGGCGAACCGACGAGGAAACCGACGTAGTTGAAGACGTTCAGCCGGGCGACCGCGACATCGCTGGCGCCGGGGAACATCCGCCCCGCCGCCGCGAAGGTCTGCGGCACGATCACGCAGAGCCCGAATCCGAGCAGGGTGAAACCGGCCATCCCGGTCCAGGGATCGGGCGCCACCGCCACCACCCCGAACCCGGCGGCCGCCAGCACCGAGCCGAACCGCACCACGGCCTGCGCCCCGACCCGCCGCACCCCGTAGTCCCCCACGGCCCGCCCCAGCAGCGTCGTCACCATGTAGACGTTGTACGGGACCGTCGACAGCTGCTCGGAACTGCCCAGCACGTCCTGGAGGTACTTGGCGCTCCAGTTGGAGACCGTGGAGTCACCGATGTACGCGAAGCACATGACCAGGCAGAGCGGCAGCAGCAACCGGAACGGCACCGACGGGGAGGCCGCCCCGCCGTTCCCGGCGGGGGCGAGCTCCTGTGCCGTGCCCTCCGCGTACCACCGGCTCCCGATCAGTGCGGCCGGCGGCAGGACGACGACCGCCGGGAGGTAGGAGACGAGGAGGGAGAGGTCCCAGTGCGCCCCGGCCCAGGAGAGCGAGGCCCCGAGGATCCCGCCGAGGCTGAACGCGGCGTGGAAGCCGAGCATGATGCTGCGGCCGTACGCCCGTTGGAGGCTGACGCCCATCATGTTCATGGAGGCGTCGAGCGCCCCCACCGAGAGCCCGAAGAGAGCGAGCGCGACGGCCGCGTGCCACACCGCGTCGCCCGCCCCGACCGCGAGCAGGGCCAGCATGACGAGCGGCTGCGCCACCCGCAGGACGGTCCCGGGCCGCACCCGCGCGACCACCTTCTCGGTGAGCACGCTGCCGACCCCGGCGAGGATCGGCACGGCGGCGAGGAAGACGGGCAGCAGCCCGTCGGATATCCCGTACTGGTCCTGGATGGCGGGGATACGCGTCACCAGCAGTGCGAAGGTCACCCCTTGCACGAAGAAGCTGAACGCCAACGAACCCCTGCCGTGCCGCAACCGCGCTTCTGTCATGGCGGGAGCGTAGAGCCGGGAGCTACCCAGGGGTAGATGGATCAGGCGAGCAATGTGGGCAGCTGCGCCATGTCGGAGAAGTGCCCGGTCACTCCGGTGAGCCGGTCCGCCGGCATCATCGAGGTGAAGCCGTAGACGTCCATCCCCGCTGCCCGGGCCGCTTCGACGCCGAGCGGGCTGTCCTCGACGACGACGCACCGCTCGGGGGCGACGCCCATCGAGCGCGCCGCGTGGAGGAACAGGTCCGGCGCCGGCTTCCCGCGGCCGACGTCCTCCGCGCTGAAGATCCACTCCTCCTCGAACCACTGGTCGAGCCCCGTCTTCCTCAGGCTGACGCGGATCCGCTCGTGACTGCTGGAGGAGGCAACGCAGTAGGCGACTCCGTCCGCGACCAGTTCGCCCAGCACGTCTTCGACTCCGGGGACGACGACGAGCTCTTCCTGGAAGGCCGCGAACAGCCTGGCGTTGAGCGTCGTCTCGAAGTCGTCGGGCAGCTTCCCGCCCGTACGCTCCAGGACCAGGTCGTGCACCCGGTGCACGGCGGACCCCATGTAGTCGCGGAGGGATTCCTCGTACGAGGTGGGGTGACCGAGCTCGGTGAGGTACGCGGCGAGGATCGTGTTGGAGATCGGCTCACTGTCGACGAGCACGCCGTCGTTGTCGAAGATGACCAGTTCGTAGCGCATGGTTCGAGCCTAGACGCTCAGAACGCAGAAAACCCCCGTGCCACAAGGCACGGGGGTCTCCCGGAAAAATTGTTCGGCGGCGTCCTACTCTCCCACAGGGTCCCCCCTGCAGTACCATCGGCGCTGAAAGGCTTAGCTTCCGGGTTCGGAATGTAACCGGGCGTTTCCCTAACGCAATGACCACCGAAACACTATGAAATCAACCAACCGGAAAAACACAGCGGATTGTTATTTCAGAACAACACAGTGGACGCGAGCAACTGAGGACAAGCCCTCGGCCTATTAGTACCAGTCAGCTCCACCCGTTACCGGGCTTCCACATCTGGCCTATCAACCCAGTCGTCTACTGGGAGCCTTAACCCCTCAAAGGGGGTGGGAATACTCATCTCGAAGCAGGCTTCCCGCTTAGATGCTTTCAGCGGTTATCCTTTCCGAACGTAGCCAACCAGCCATGCCCTTGGCAGGACAACTGGCACACCAGAGGTTCGTCCGTCCCGGTCCTCTCGTACTAGGGACAGCCCTTCTCAATATTCCTACGCGCACAGCGGATAGGGACCGAACTGTCTCACGACGTTCTAAACCCAGCTCGCGTACCGCTTTAATGGGCGAACAGCCCAACCCTTGGGACCGACTCCAGCCCCAGGATGCGACGAGCCGACATCGAGGTGCCAAACCATCCCGTCGATATGGACTCTTGGGGAAGATCAGCCTGTTATCCCCGGGGTACCTTTTATCCGTTGAGCGACAGCGCTTCCACAAGCCACTGCCGGATCACTAGTCCCGACTTTCGTCCCTGCTCGACCCGTCGGTCTCACAGTCAAGCTCCCTTGTGCACTTACACTCAACACCTGATTACCAACCAGGCTGAGGGAACCTTTGGGCGCCTCCGTTACTCTTTAGGAGGCAACCGCCCCAGTTAAACTACCCATCAGACACTGTCCCTGATCCGGATCACGGACCGAGGTTAGACATCCAGCACGACCAGAGTGGTATTTCAACGGCGACTCCACAACCACTGGCGTGGCCGCTTCAAAGTCTCCCACCTATCCTACACAAGCCGAACCGAACACCAATATCAAACTGTAGTAAAGGTCCCGGGGTCTTTCCGTCCTGCTGCGCGAAACGAGCATCTTTACTCGTAGTGCAATTTCACCGGGCCTATGGTTGAGACAGTCGAGAAGTCGTTACGCCATTCGTGCAGGTCGGAACTTACCCGACAAGGAATTTCGCTACCTTAGGATGGTTATAGTTACCACCGCCGTTTACTGGCGCTTAAGTTCTCAGCTTCGCCGACCCGAAAGTCAGCTAACCGGTCCCCTTAACGTTCCAGCACCGGGCAGGCGTCAGTCCGTATACATCGCCTTACGGCTTCGCACGGACCTGTGTTTTTAGTAAACAGTCGCTTCTCGCTGGTCTCTGCGGCCACCCCCAGCTCATGGAGTAAATCCAATCACCAGTGATGGCCCCCCTTCTCCCGAAGTTACGGGGGCATTTTGCCGAGTTCCTTAACCATAGTTCACCCGAACGCCTCGGTATTCTCTACCTGACCACCTGAGTCGGTTTAGGGTACGGGCCGCCATGAAACTCGCTAGAGGCTTTTCTCGACAGCATAGGATCATCCACTTCGCCACAATCGGCTCGGCATCAGGTCTCAGCCTTAATGTGTGACGGATTTGCCTACCACACGGCCTACACCCTTACCCCGGGACAACCACCGCCCGGGCTGGACTACCTTCCTGCGTCACCCCATCGCTTACCTACTACAAGTCTGGTTCATCGGCTCCACCACTACCCTCAACTCCGAAGAGATCGGGCCGGCTTCACGGACTTAGCATCGCCTGATTCAGTACTGGGCGTTTCAAAGCGGGTACCGGAATATCAACCGGTTGTCCATCGACTACGCCTGTCGGCCTCGCCTTAGGTCCCGACTTACCCTGGGCAGATCAGCTTGACCCAGGAACCCTTAGTCAATCGGCGCACACGTTTCTCACGTGTGTATCGCTACTCATGCCTGCATTCTCACTCGTGAACCGTCCACAACTCGCTTCCGCGGCTGCTTCACCCGGCACACGACGCTCCCCTACCCATCCACACAGGCGTTGGCCCTATATGTGTGAATGACACGACTTCGGCGGTACGCTTGAGCCCCGCTACATTGTCGGCGCGGAATCACTTGACCAGTGAGCTATTACGCACTCTTTCAAGGGTGGCTGCTTCTAAGCCAACCTCCTGGTTGTCTCTGCGACTCCACATCCTTTCCCACTTAGCGTACGCTTAGGGGCCTTAGTCGATGCTCTGGGCTGTTTCCCTCTCGACCATGGAGCTTATCCCCCACAGTCTCACTGCCGCGCTCTCACTTACCGGCATTCGGAGTTTGGCTAAGGTCAGTAACCCGTTGGGGCCCATCGCCTATCCAGTGCTCTACCTCCGGCAAGAAACACACGACGCTGCACCTAAATGCATTTCGGGGAGAACCAGCTATCACGGAGTTTGATTGGCCTTTCACCCCTAACCACAGGTCATCCCCCAGGTTTTCAACCCTGGTGGGTTCGGTCCTCCACGAAGTCTTACCTCCGCTTCAACCTGCCCATGGCTAGATCACTCCGCTTCGGGTCTAGAGCGTGCAACTCAATCGCCCTGTTCGGACTCGCTTTCGCTACGGCTTCCCCACACGGGTTAACCTCGCTACACACCGCTAACTCGCAGGCTCATTCTTCAAAAGGCACGCAGTCACGACTGCATGTGCAAGCACATACAGCGACGCTCCCACGGCTTGTAGGCACACGGTTTCAGGTACTATTTCACTCCGCTCCCGCGGTACTTTTCACCATTCCCTCACGGTACTATCCGCTATCGGTCACCAGGGAATATTTAGGCTTAGCGGGTGGTCCCGCCAGATTCACACGGGATTTCTCGGGCCCCGTGCTACTTGGGTGTCTCTCAAACGAGCCGTTGATGTTTCAGCTACGGGGGTCTTACCCTCTACGCCGGACCTTTCGCATGTCCTTCGCCTACATCAACGGTTTCTGACTCGTCTCACAGTCGGCAGACTATGAAAGAGAGATCCCACAACCCCGCATGCGCAACCCCTGCCGGGTATCACACACATACGGTTTGGCCTGTTCCAGTTTCGCTCGCCACTACTCCCGGAATCACGGTTGTTTTCTCTTCCTGAGGGTACTGAGATGTTTCACTTCCCCTCGTTCCCTCCACACTGCCTATGTGTTCAGCAGTGGGTGACAGCCCATGACGACTGCCGGGTTTCCCCATTCGGAAACCCCCGGATCAAAGCTAGGTTGACAGCTCCCCGGGGACTATCGTGGCCTCCCACGTCCTTCATCGGTTCCTGGTGCCAAGGCATCCACCGTGCGCCCTTAAAAACTTGGCCACAGATGCTCGCGTCCACTGTGCAGTTCTCAAACAACAACCAGCCACCCGTCACACATCACTACGTGATGCTTCACCGGGACCGGACTGAAGGCAGCCTTTCGGCCGTACCCTCAGATACCCAACAACGTGCCCGACACGATCGATCCATCATTACTTTCCACGCCGAAGCAGTACTCGCAACAACCAACCAACCGTGCCGAATAGTCAACGTTCCACCCATGAGCAACCAGCACCGAACATTCGCCGGTGTACTGGCCTCTGACCCAGCCGAAACCGGGTAAGAAATGCTCCTTAGAAAGGAGGTGATCCAGCCGCACCTTCCGGTACGGCTACCTTGTTACGACTTCGTCCCAATCGCCAGTCCCACCTTCGACAGCTCCCTCCCACAAGGGGTTGGGCCACCGGCTTCGGGTGTTACCGACTTTCGTGACGTGACGGGCGGTGTGTACAAGGCCCGGGAACGTATTCACCGCAGCAATGCTGATCTGCGATTACTAGCAACTCCGACTTCATGGGGTCGAGTTGCAGACCCCAATCCGAACTGAGACCGGCTTTTTGAGATTCGCTCCGCCTCGCGGCATCGCAGCTCATTGTACCGGCCATTGTAGCACGTGTGCAGCCCAAGACATAAGGGGCATGATGACTTGACGTCGTCCCCACCTTCCTCCGAGTTGACCCCGGCAGTCTCCTGTGAGTCCCCATCACCCCGAAGGGCATGCTGGCAACACAGAACAAGGGTTGCGCTCGTTGCGGGACTTAACCCAACATCTCACGACACGAGCTGACGACAGCCATGCACCACCTGTATACCGACCACAAGGGGGGCACCATCTCTGATGCTTTCCGGTATATGTCAAGCCTTGGTAAGGTTCTTCGCGTTGCGTCGAATTAAGCCACATGCTCCGCTGCTTGTGCGGGCCCCCGTCAATTCCTTTGAGTTTTAGCCTTGCGGCCGTACTCCCCAGGCGGGGAACTTAATGCGTTAGCTGCGGCACCGACGACGTGGAATGTCGCCAACACCTAGTTCCCAACGTTTACGGCGTGGACTACCAGGGTATCTAATCCTGTTCGCTCCCCACGCTTTCGCTCCTCAGCGTCAGTAATGGCCCAGAGATCCGCCTTCGCCACCGGTGTTCCTCCTGATATCTGCGCATTTCACCGCTACACCAGGAATTCCGATCTCCCCTACCACACTCTAGCTAGCCCGTATCGAATGCAGACCCGGGGTTAAGCCCCGGGCTTTCACATCCGACGTGACAAGCCGCCTACGAGCTCTTTACGCCCAATAATTCCGGACAACGCTTGCGCCCTACGTATTACCGCGGCTGCTGGCACGTAGTTAGCCGGCGCTTCTTCTGCAGGTACCGTCACTTTCGCTTCTTCCCTGCTGAAAGAGGTTTACAACCCGAAGGCCGTCATCCCTCACGCGGCGTCGCTGCATCAGGCTTTCGCCCATTGTGCAATATTCCCCACTGCTGCCTCCCGTAGGAGTCTGGGCCGTGTCTCAGTCCCAGTGTGGCCGGTCGCCCTCTCAGGCCGGCTACCCGTCGTCGCCTTGGTAGGCCATTACCCCACCAACAAGCTGATAGGCCGCGGGCTCATCCTTCACCGCCGGAGCTTTTAACCCCGTCCCATGCGGGACAGAGTGTTATCCGGTATTAGACCCCGTTTCCAGGGCTTGTCCCAGAGTGAAGGGCAGATTGCCCACGTGTTACTCACCCGTTCGCCACTAATCCACCCCGAAAGGCTTCATCGTTCGACTTGCATGTGTTAAGCACGCCGCCAGCGTTCGTCCTGAGCCAGGATCAAACTCTCCGTGAATGTTTTCCCGTAATCGGGATCACAACACGAGAGCGGAACGACCAGGTCGGAATATGACCGGTCGTTCACAGCGTCCTCGCTGTTGTTGCCCACCGGACCGTTAAGTGCCGGCAGGACTTTTCAAAGGAACCACCAACCTGCCGAAGCAGGCCGGGGTATCAACATATCTGGCGTTGACTTTTGGCACGCTGTTGAGTTCTCAAGGAACGGACGCTTCCTTCGGTCCCGTTTCACCGGGGCCCTCCGGGCGCTTCCCTTCGTTCTTGCGTTTCCGACTCTATCAGACGCTTTCGTGTCTGTTTCCCGGTCGAAGCGGGAGGAACATTCTCGCTTTCCAGTTCTTCGCTTTCGCGTTTCCCTTTCCGGCGAGTCCGACTCTATCAGAACGTTTCCGGCCTGATTCCCAGTCAGTGGGGCTTGTCCTCGGGGCCGTTCGGCCCTTCCGACGAGTGAGACATTAGCGGATTGCCGGCCCCCGATGCCAATCGGGGCTGTTCTCTCGAACGCGCGATCCTCATTTCACACAACCACGCGGAAAGGCGCCCGACCGAGAGTCGGGGCCTCGTTGTGTGGTGGTGCGGAATGGCTGTCCGGGGACCGACCGGGGTCGGCGCTCACGTCGGACAACTCGGAGCACAATACGGAGCGGGCAGCTACGTGTCAACCCCGGGCCGGAGGCGGCGTCAACGCCTGATCGGGGGCTGTCGGACGGTCTGTCGGACGGCCGTACCGGATGGCCGCACCCACCGGTCCCCGCGTCCGGCCGTCCCGCGTCGTTCCGCGTCCCCCGTGCGGCACGACGGGGCCCGGCCTCCCGCTTGCCGCCGTACGGATCAGGCAACCGGATCAGGCGACCGGATCCGCCGTACGGGTCAGCCCTGGCCGGAGGCCAGCTCGCGGCTGCGGTCGCGGGCCGCTTCGAGGGCGGCGATCAGGGCGGCCCGCACGCCGTGCTTCTCCAGCTCGCGGATGGCGCTGATGGTGGTGCCGGCCGGGCTG
The DNA here is from genome assembly GCF_029167645.1 of Streptomyces sp. AM 2-1-1. NCBI lineage: Bacteria > Bacillati > Actinomycetota > Actinomycetes > Kitasatosporales > Streptomycetaceae > Streptomyces > Streptomyces sp. AM 2-1-1. The sequence continues at coordinate 3,103,612 of NZ_CP119147.1, forward strand.
GTGACGGCCTCGCGGAGCTTGACCGGGTGTTCGCCACTGTCGCGGAGCATCACCGCGGCGCCGATGGCCGCCTGCACGATCAGGTCGTGGGCCTGGGCCCGCGGCAGGCCCAGGAGGATGCCGGCGTCGGTCATCGCCTCGACCAGGAAGTAGAAGTACGCCGGGCCCGAGCCGGAGAGCGCGGTCGCCGCGTCCTGCTGGGACTCGGGGACGCGGAGTGTCTTGCCGACCCCCCCGAAGATCTCCTCGGTGGTGACGAGGTGGTCGCCGGTCGCGTGGCTGCCGGCCGAGAGGACGGACATCCCCTCGTCGACGAGGACGGGGGTGTTCGGCATGACGCGGACCACCGGGGTGCCGGACGGCAGCCGGTCCTCGATGAACGCCGTGGTGATGCCGGCGGCGGCGCTGATGACGAGGCGGTCGGCGGTGAGGTGGGGGGCGAGCTCGTCCAGCAGAGCTCCCATGTCCTGCGGCTTCACCGCGAGGATGAGGATGTCCGCGCTCTTGGCCGCCTCGGCGTTGCCGACCGGCTCGACTCCGTAACGGCTGCGCAGTTCCTCGGCGCGCTCGGCCCGGCGGCTGGTGACCAGCAGGTCCGCCGGGCGCCAGCCGGCTCGGATCATCCCGCTGAGGAGCGCCTCGCCGATCTTGCCGGTACCGAGGACTGCGACTGTCTGGGTCATGCGGTTCACCCTCCGGGCTGTGCTCACGGTTCTCGGCACGCGGTGTGCTCCGGGTTTCGTCCCGTGCTCGTCGCCGTCATCCTCGCACCGGCCCCGTTCAGGCGGTGCGGCGGCGGAGGGTGGCCGCACCGAGGCCGAGGACGAGCAGGGCGCTGCCGCCGACGACGGCGAGGTCCCGGACGAAGTCGCCGGTGGCCTCGGGGTGGTGGAGCACCTGGTTCATGCCGTCGACGGCGTACGACATGGGGAGGACGTTCGACAGGGCCTCCAGGACCGGGTGCATCTGGTCGCGGGGAGCGAAGAGTCCGCAGAGCAGGAGCTGCGGGAAGATCACGGCCGGCATGAACTGGACGGCCTGGAACTCGGAGGCGGCGAACGCCGAGACGAAGAGGCCGAGTGCCGTGCCGAGCAGCGCGTCGAGCAGCGCCACCAGCAGGAGCAGCCAGGGCGATCCGACGACGTCGAGGCCGAGGAGCCAGACGGAGACGGCCGTGGCCAGCAGGGACTGGACCAGGGCGACGGCGCCGAAGGCGAGGGCGTAGCCGGTGATCAGGTCGCCCTTGCCGAGTGGCTGGGCGAGGAGGCGCTCCAGGGTGCCAGAGGTCCGTTCGCGCAGGGTGGCGATCGAGGTCACCAGGAACATCGTGATGAGCGGGAAGATGCCGAGCAGCGAGGCACCGACGGAGTCGAAGGTCTGCGGGCTGCCGTCGAAGACGTGGCGGAGCAGGGTGATCAGGACGACGGGGATCACCAGCAGCAGGGCGATGGTGCGGGGGTCGTGCCGGAGTTGGCGCAGCACCCGGCCGGCTGTGGCGACCGTGCGCGCCGGGGTGAGGGGCTTGGCGGGCGACGGGGCGGGGGTGGCGGCGGGAAGGGTGTCGCTGCTCATCGCGGGGTCTCCTCGAAGGGCGGTTCGGGCCGGGCTTCGTCGACGAGGCGGAGGAAGGCTTCCTCCACGGTGGTGCTCGCGGTGCGGGTGCGCAGTTCCTCGGGGGTGCCGGTGGCGAGGAGGGCGCCTTCGCGCATGAGGAGCAGCCGGTGGCAGCGCTCGGCCTCGTCCATGACGTGGGAGGAGACCAGGATCGTGGTCCCCCGGTCGGCGGCGAGGGTGTGGAAGAGGTTCCACAGGTCGCGGCGGAGGACGGGGTCGAGGCCGACGGTCGGCTCGTCCAGGACGAGGAGTTCGGGCTCCCCGAGCAGGGCGACGGCGAGCGAGACGCGGCTGCGCTGGCCGCCGGAGAGGCGGCCGGCCAGGACCTCGGCGTGGGAGGCGAGGTCGACGTCCTCGATGGCGCGGGCGACGGCGGCGCGGCGGGTACCCCGGTGGGCGCGGCCGGGGAGGAGGACGGCGGCGAAGTAGTCCAGGTTCTGCCGGACGGTCAGGTCGGTGTACACGGAGGGAGCCTGGGTGACGTAGCCGACCCGTGAGCGGAGGCCTGGGTGGCCGGCGGGGGTACCGAGGACGTCGAGGACACCGGTGACCTGGGCCTGGGTGCCGACGAGGGCGCGCATCAGGGTGCTCTTGCCGCAGCCGGAGGGGCCGAGCAGACCGGTGATCCTGCCGGGTTCGACGGTGAAGCCGAGGTCGCGCAGGACGGTGCGGTCGCCCCGTACGACGGTGAGGCCCGCGGCCCGTACGGCGGCGGGCGGCGGGCCGGGATGCGGTGGTGCGGGGGCCGCTCCGGTGGTGCGCTCCATATTCATCATGTGATGAATATGGAGCGTCGCGGATCCCGCGTCAAGACGTGCGGAAGCCCGGGGTCCCTGGGGATCCCGGGCTTCGACCGTGCGGCCGGAGGGCGTCGTACGCGGGGGCGGTGGGCGTCGTACGCGGGGGCGGTGGGCGTCGTGCGCGGGGGCGGTGGGCGTCGTGCGCGGGGGCGGTGGGCGTCGTGCGCGGGGGCGGTGGGCGTCGTGCGCGGGGGCGGTGGGCGTCGTACGCGGGGGCGGTGGGCGTGCGGCGTGCCACGCGAGCGGGGGGTGCCCGCGCGCGGGCGGGCGTCCTACGGGCGCTTACGGGTCTTGCGCACGGCCGGGTTCCCGGTGCGGGTCGTGCGGCGCTTGGCGTACCGGGCGAGGGCGGTCTCGTACTCGGTGCGCAGCACGCCCTCGCCGGGCGCTTCGCGGAGCGAGCGGACGAAGTAGGCGAGCAGGGAGCCGATGAAGCCGATCGTCTTGAGGCCCCGCAGGCTGTCCTCGCGCCCCGGGTCCGCGGGACGGCTCCGGAAGCCCTCCCAGGTCTTGCGGTACGCGACGGCGCTGCAGACGGCGAACATCAGCACGACCAGGATGTTCAGGGAGTTGCCGGTCCCGGCGATCTCCAGGCCGTCGAAGGCGAAGCGCAGGACGACGCAGGAGGCGACGGCGGCGGCCAGTGATCCGGCGGCGACGCCGACGCGCCGCAGCGCGTACCGGCCGTCGTGGTCGACCCAGGTCGTGCCGAAGAAGCGGAGCGGCTCGGGCTGCGGACCGGGGGCGGTCGCGCCGTGCGGGCCCGTACCGGTGGGCAGCGGCCCGGGGGCCGGGGGTCCGGCGGGCGGGGCTGCGGTGGTGTCGCTGTTCTCGCTCACGCCGTCGATTATTCCGCGCGGTCCGGCCGGTGGGCCGACCCACCGGCCGCCGGTGGGTCGCTCAGGCGCAGCGGGTGGCGACGTACCCGTCGCTGCCGGTGTGCACGTACGCGTCCGAGACGAACTCGCCGTTCGCGATGCAGTCCCAGAGGTTCGAGGAGCCGTACGGGCCGGTGACCCGCTCGCCGGCCTTCTGGCAGTAGATCGGCACGATCGCGCCGTAGGGCATCAGCCGGATGACGCCGTACGAGGTGCCCGGTCCGTTGCGGACATAGACGCGGTACCCCGGTGCGACCGGGTAGCGGCCGACCTCGTAGGTGGCGCCGAGCGTCGCGGCGCCGACCGGCTCGACGCTCAGGGTGGCGGCGGTCGCCGGCACGACCGGTGCCGGGCCGGCCTCCACGACGACCGGCTCCGCCGGCGCGGCGCCGACGTCCGTGGGCGCGGGTGCTTGGACGGTGTTCTCTTCTACGGCCATGAGGCCCTCCCCCGGGTCGGATCGGTACAGGTGACGCGCAGGCTAACAACCCTTGCGCGGCAAGGGTGAAGCATCGAATAAGCTCCGTGCGTCGCGCTTGCGGTCGAACACACGGGGGTGGGTGATGGCACCGCTGCGGGAAGCCGGTCCGGGTCCGGAAGCGGAACATCCCGAGTACGCCGGCCGGTACCGCCTGGAGGCGCGCCTCGGCGAGGGCGGCATGGGCGTGGTCCACCTCGCCACGTCCGCGTCGGGCCTTCCGCTGGCGATCAAGATCGTGCACCGGCAGTACGCCGCCAACCCCGAGTTCCGGGCGCGTTTCCGGCAGGAGGTGGGGGCCGCCCGGCGGGTCAGCGGAGCCTTCACCGCGCCCGTCGTGGACGCCGATCCGGACGCCCCGCTGCCCTGGATGGCGACGCTGTACGTCCCCGGGCCGACGCTCGCCGCCCAGGTGAAGCGGAACGGCCCGATGAACCCGGCACAGCTGCGGCGGCTCACGGCCGGGCTCGCCGAGGCGCTGCGGGACATCCATCGGGCGGGGGTCATCCACCGCGATCTGAAGCCGAGCAACGTGCTGCTGCCGGACACCGGGCCGAAGGTCATCGACTTCGGGATCTCCCGCCCGTACGACAGCGAGCTGCGCACCGAGACCGGGAAGCTGATCGGTTCGCCGCCCTACATGGCGCCCGAGCAGTTCCAGCGGCCGCGGGAGGTCGGGCCGGCCGCCGACGTGTTCGCGCTCGGCGCGGTGCTGGTCCACGCGGCGACCGGGCGGGGACCGTTCGACTCGGACAGCCCGTACCTGGTGGCGTACCAGGTGGTGCACGACGAGGCCGACCTGACCGGGGTGCCGGCCGACCTCACCGCGCTCGTCGGCCAGTGCCTGGCGAAGGACCCCGCGCTGCGGCCGACGCCCGACGAGATCATGGCGGCGCTGCTGCCCCCGTCGTACGACGCGGCGGCCTTCGTCCCCGCGCCACGGCGGCCGGCCCCGGCGGAACCCGCGGAAGACGGCCCGGCGCCGCTCCCGCACGCCACCGCCCCGGAGCGCGACACGCCGGAGGCGGGTGCACCTTCCGGTGAGCCGCTCTCCGGGCCCCGGTCCGCCGGTGCGCCTCCCGGCACCGAGTCGACGCACGTACGGGACGCGCCCTCGGCGCCCCGGCGGTTCCGGTCGCGGCGCGCCGGGTGGGTGGCGGCCTGCGCGGCGCTGCTGACCCTCGCGACCGGGGGCGCGGTCTACGCGGTGGTGGGTTCGGGTGCCGCGACCGGCCCGGTGACGGAGGCGGGCGGCGGTGCCCCCGGCGCGGCGGCCTTCGCCCCGTGGCGGACCGCCCTGGCGGGGGCCGCCGGCTCGACCCCGTACTGCTTCACGGCCCCCGCCTCCGCGGGCGGCGACGCGGCGCTCTACTGCTCCGCGTCCGGTTACGGCACCGCCCGCATCGACCCCGCCGACGGGCACCTCCTCTGGACGCACCGGGACTCCTCGCGGAAGGCGCAGGCCCAGGCGCCGGGGAGCGGTCCGGTCGTGGTGGCCGAGCCGGGCGTGGCCCTGCGGGCGTACGGCGCCCGGGACGGCGAGCGGGTCTGGTCGATCGGCGCGCCCACCTCCTTCGGCGTCCCCCGGAGCGCCGGGGAGACGCTGCTCCGGGTCGGTGGCGACGGCACGGTCGAGGGCATCGACACCGCGACCGGGTCGCTCCGCTGGAGCCACCGCTTCACCGGGCACGCGCTGCCGTCCCTCGGCATCCACGATCCGGCGTCCGGCCTCTCCTATCTCTACGAGGGCGCGGCGGACGGGTCCACCACCCTGGTGACGGCGCTCGACGCGGAGAGCGGCGGCGTCCGGTGGCGACGGCGGCTCGACGGGGCGCTGACGCCCGTCGGCGCCTCGGACGGATCGCTGGTGCTGAAGGCGGCGGGGGCGAGCGCGCTGACGGACGCCCTGGTGCGGTACGACCCCGGGACGCGGACGGCGGAGCGGATCGCACTGCCGTTCCGCATGGGCGAACCGAACGTGGTCGTCGACGGCGACACCGCGTACCTGCTGGCCCCCGGCGGCACCCTGGTGGCCCTCGCCATCCGCCCTCCGGCCGGCGGCGGGAGCGCCGAGCGGTGGCGGCTGGAGACCGCGGTGGGGCTGACCTCGTCCCCCGTACTGGCGTCGGGCGACCGCCTGTACTTCTCGGCGGCGGACGGCCGGCTGCTCGCGGTGGACACCCGGCGGGGCACGCTGCTCGGGCAGACGGCCCCCCGGCTGCGGGAGGGGAAGCTCGAACTGGCCTCCTGGCTGCCCGCACCCGCCCCGTCCGGCCGGTGGGTCGTCGGGACGGCACCGGACGGGTCCGTCTTCGCGGTGGACGGCCGCGATCCGGCCGCCTGGTGAGAACGGCCGGCCCCGGCGGGGGCGGTGGACGCAAGGCCGCCCGGCCGCCCCTCGCGGGGTGACCGGGCGGCCTTGCCCGTCCCGTGCGTCCAGCCGCCGGGCGGGGCGGTGTCAGCCGAGCTTGGAGACGTCGCGCACGGCGCCCCGGTCGGCGCTGGTCGCCATCGCCGCGTAGGCGCGGAGCGCGGCCGAGACCTTGCGCTCGCGGTTCTTCGGGGCGTACACGCCGTTCAGCGCCTCGCGCCGGGCCGCCAGTTCGGCGTCCGGGACGAGCAGCTCGATGGAGCGGCTCGGGATGTCGATGCGGATCCGGTCACCGTCCTCGACCAGCGCGATCGTGCCGCCGGACGCCGCCTCGGGGGAGGCGTGGCCGATCGACAGACCCGAGGTGCCGCCGGAGAAGCGGCCGTCGGTGACCAGGGCGCACGCCTTGCCGAGCCCGCGGCCCTTGAGGTAGGAGGTCGGGTAGAGCATCTCCTGCATGCCGGGGCCGCCCTTGGGGCCCTCGTAACGGATGACGACCACGTCGCCCTCCGCGATCTGCTTCAGCAGGATCTTCTCGACGGCCTCCTCCTGCGACTCGCAGACGACGGCCGGGCCCTCGAAGGTCCAGATCGACTCGTCGACACCGGCGGTCTTCACGACACAGCCGTCCACCGCGAGGTTGCCCTTGAGGACGGCGAGGCCGCCGTCCTGGGAGTAGGCGTGCTCGACGGAGCGGATGCAGCCCCCGGCGGCGTCCGTGTCGAGGGTGTCCCAGCGCTCGGACTGCGAGAAGGCGGTGGCGGAGCGGACGCAGCCGGGGCCCGCGTGCCACAGCTCGACGGCCTCGGGCTCCGGCGAACCGCCGCGCACGTCCCAGCTCTTGAGCCATTCGGCGAGGGACGCGGAGTGGACGGAGTGGACGTCCTCGTTGAGGAGTCCGCCGCGGTGCAGCTCACCGAGGATGGCGGGGATGCCGCCGGCGCGGTGGACGTCCTCCATGTAGTACGTGCGGTTCTTGGCGACGTTCGGCGCGACCTTGGCGAGGCAGGGGACGCGACGCGAGATCTCGTCCATCTCCGGCAGCCCGAAGTCGAGCCCGGCCTCCTGGGCGGCGGCGAGGAGGTGCAGGATCGTGTTGGTGGAGCCGCCCATGGCGATGTCGAGGGCCATGGCGTTCTCGAACGCGGCGCGGCTCGCGATGGCGCGGGGCAGGACGGTGGCGTCGTCCTGCTCGTAGTGGCGCTTGGTGATCTCGACGATCGTGCGGCCCGCGTTCTCGTAGAGGGCGCGGCGGGCGGTGTGGGTCGCGAGCGTCGAGCCGTTGCCGGGGAGGGCCAGTCCGATCGCCTCGGCCAGGCAGTTCATGGAGTTGGCGGTGAACATGCCGGAGCAGGAGCCGCAGGTGGGACAGGCGTTCTCCTCGATACGGAGCATGTCCGCGTCGGAGATCTTGTCGTTGACCGCGTCGGACATGGCGTCGACCAGGTCGAGGGTGCGGACCGTGCCGTCGACGAGGGTGGCCCGGCCGGACTCCATGGGCCCGCCCGAGACGAAGATCGTCGGGATGTTGAGGCGGAGGGCCGCCATCAGCATGCCGGGCGTGATCTTGTCGCAGTTGGAGATGCAGATCAGCGCGTCGGCGCAGTGCGCCTCGACCATGTACTCGACGGAGTCGGCGATCAGGTCGCGCGAGGGCAGGCTGTAGAGCATCCCGCCGTGGCCCATCGCGATGCCGTCGTCGACCGCGATCGTGTTGAACTCGCGCGCCACCGCGCCCGCGGCGTGGATCGCCTCGGAGACGATCCGGCCGACGGGGGCGAGGTGGGTGTGGCCCGGGACGAACTCGGTGAAGGAGTTGGCGACGGCGATGATCGGCTTGCCGATGTCCTCGCTCGCTACGCCCGACGCCCGCATGAGGGCGCGCGCGCCCGCCATGTTGCGACCGTGGGTGACAGTGCGGGACCTCAGCTGCGGCATCGTCGCTCGCTCCTTCGACAGGTAAGAAAGGCTGTCCGGTTCGACGGAAAAGACTGTTCCGAGCGTACGCCCCGACTCCAGGATCTGGACAGTCCGTCCGGATAGCGGGACGCGATGCTCACGGAGCGGTGGGCGGAGTGGCGGGCGGAGTGGCGGGCGGCGCCGGGCCCGTCGTCGGAGCCGGCCGGTCCGTCCGCGCCGGGGCCCGACCGCCGCAGCCGGTCAGTCCGCGGGGGCCGGCCCGTCCGCCGCGCCCCTGGCCAGGTAGCTCTGGATGCTCGGCGCCACCAGGGCGATGATCCGCTCGGGATCGGCCGAGGCGAGCGGCTCCGCCCGGACGACGTACCGCAGGATCGCGATGCCGACCATGTGCGAGGCGGCCAGCTCGGCGCGGAAGGTCGGATCGGGTACGTCCAGCTCCGCCGCGATCCGCTCCAGCAGCTTGTGCAGCAGGAAGCCGCGCAGCACCTCGGCCGCCGCCTCGTGGGTGAGCGCGGACCGGACGATCGCCAGCAGCGGTGCCCGGCTGACCGGGTTCTCCCACACCGAGATGAAGTAGCGCGCCATCCGCTCCCCCACCCCCTCCACCGGACCGCCCAGGATCTGCGGGACGACCAGGGCGGGTTCGAAGGAGAGCTCCACCGCCGCCGCGAACACCCCGTCCTTCGACCCGAAGTAGTGGTGGACCAGGGCCGCGTCGACACTGGCCGCACGGGCGACGGAACGCATCGACGTCCTGTCGTAGCCGCGCTCGGCGAATTCGGTGCGGGCCGCCCGCAGGATGCGGGTCCGGGCGTCCGGCCCGTCCGGGGTCCCGGCGCGCGAGGGGCGGCCCCGGCGGCGGGGGGCGGCCGGCCCTTCCGGGGTGGAACGGGAGGTCACGGCCGGGGCGTCCGCTTGGCCGAGGCGAGGTGGAGACGGGTGAAGGCGAGGGCCTCGGCGAGGTCGGCCTCGCGTTCCGCGGACGACATGGCCCGGCGGGTGTTGACCTCCAGGACCACGTGGCCGTCGAAGCCGTCGCGCGCCAGCCGCTCCAGCAGCTCGGCGCAGGGCTGGTCGCCCCGGCCGGGTACCAGGTGCTCGTCCTTGGCGGAGCCCTTGCCGTCCGCGAGGTGGACGTGGGCGAGCCGGTCGCCCATCCGGTCCACCATGGCCAGCCCGTCCGTACGCGCCGTCGAGGTGTGCGAGAGGTCGACCGTGAAGTGCCGGTAGTCGTCGTGGGTGACGTCCCAGTCGGGGGCGTACGCCAGCATCTCGCGGTCCCGGTAGCGCCACGGGTACATGTTCTCGACCGCGAACCGGACGTCGGTCTCGTTCGCCATGCGCCAGATCCCGTCGACGAAGTCGCGGGCGTAGTGGCGCTGCCACCGGAACGGCGGGTGGACGACGACCGCGGAGGCGCCGAGCCGCTCGGCGGCGGACCGCGCGCGCTGGAGCTTGACCCAGGGATCGGTGGACCACACCCGCTGGGTGATCAGCAGACAGGGCGCGTGCACGGCGAGGATCGGGACCTGGTGGTAGTCGGAGAGGCGGCGCAGCGCCTCGATGTCCTGGCTGACCGGATCGGTCCACACCATGACCTCGACACCGTCGTACCCCAGGCGCGCGGCGATCTCGAAGGCCGTCGCCGTCGACTCCGGGTAGACCGAGGCCGTCGACAGGGCGACCTTCGCACCGGGGATGCGCACCGCTGGATCTGCCACCTGGACAGCGTACGGGCCCGTGGGCGCGGGGCCGAGAGGACGGGAGCGAAAGTGAGAAGGGCCATGGACCGCCACCGGCCTGCGGAGAAGGCGCCCGGGGCGCGCCCCGGCCGGGCTCCGTACGGCGGCGCGACCGGCACCCGTACCGCCGCCCGGGGAAGCCGTACGGGCCCCGGTGCGGGCCCGTACGTGCGGCCGGCCGTCAGCTCAGCGCGGTCCGTTCCGCCGGCAGGTGGTCGAGGCGGCGCAGGATGACGCCCTCGCGGAGCGCCCAGGGGCAGATCTCCAGCTCGGTGATCCCGAAGAGGTCCATCGCGCCCTCGGCGACGAGCGCCCCGGCGAGCAGCTGGCCGGACCGCCCCGGGGAGACGCCGGGGAGGTGGCCGCGCTCCTCGGCGGTCATCAGCGCCAGCTTGGGGACCCACTCCGCGAGGGCCGCGGCGGTGAGGGTCCGCGGGGCGTACACCCCGTCCGCCGAGCGCGCCGCGCCGGCTATCCGGGCGAGCTGCTTGAAGGTCTTCGAGGTGGCGACCACGCGGTCGGGCCCGCCGAGGCGGCTGAACTCGCCGACCGTACGGGCGATCCGGGCCCGGACGTACCGGCGCAGCTCCCGTACTTCCTCCGCCCCGGCCGGGTCGCGCGGCAACCAGCCGGCGCTGAGGCGTCCGGCGCCGAGCGGCAGCGACACGGCCGCGGCGGGCTCCTCGTCCAGTCCCAGGGCGATCTCCAGCGAGCCGCCGCCGATGTCGAGCAGCAGCAGCTTCCCCGCCGACCAGCCGAACCAGCGCCGGGCGGCCAGGAAGGTCAGCCGCGCCTCCTCCTCGCCGCTGAGCACCGCGAGGTCCACGCCGGTCTCGTCGTGCACCCGGGCGAGCACGGCGTCCGCGTTGGTGGCGTCCCGCACCGCCGAGGTGGCGAACGCCAGCACCTCCTCGCACCCCTTGTCCTCGGCGGCGACGACCGCGTCGGCCACGGTGGCGACCAGCCGGTCGACGCCCACCGGGCCGATCGCCCCGTCCGCGTCGAGGAGCTGCGCGAGGCGGAGCTCCACCTTGTGCGAGTGCGCGGGCAGCGGGCGGGCGCCGGGGTGCGCGTCCATCACCAGCAGATGAACCGTGTTCGACCCCACGTCGAGGACTCCGAGTCTCATGGCCGGAACGCTACGCCGAAAGTGGCGCCGCCCCGCCCCGCCCGGAAGAACCGGGGCCCGCCGGGAAAAACGTCTGTCGGACGGGCGGCTCGCGGTGATAGAGACACCGGGTGACCACCACCCCTGACTTCGCCGGCCTGCTGCACCTGATCGACGACCGGTCGAGCGCCTTCCGCGCCGCGGTCGCCTCCGCACCCGCCCTCGACGTACGGGTGCCCACCTGTCCCGGGTGGACGCTCTTCGACCTGGTCGAGCACCTGGGCGGAGGGGACCGCTTCTGGGCCGCCGTCGTCGGGGCGGGCCCCGCCGACGTGCCCCCGGCCGACGCCCTGGCCGTGCGTGCCGCCGTGGCGGCACCGGCGGAACGTGACGCCCTGCTGGCCTGGTCGGCCGAGTCGACGCGGCTGCTGCTGGACACGCTCCGGGAAGCGGGCCCGGATCGCGGCTGCTGGACCTGGTGGGGCCGGTCCCTGACGCCGCGGAACGCGGGCGGGGTGGCCCGGCACCGGGTGCAGGAGACCGCCGTGCACACCTACGACGCCCTGGTCTCGTGGAGCGCGCCGCAGCCGCTGCCGGCGAAGACGGCGCTCGACGGCGTCGACGAGTTCCTGTCCACGTGCGTCGCCACGCCCGCCGCCTGGCCGCACCGGCCCGCGACCTTCGACTTCCACGCCGCCGAAGGCATCTCCTGGCGCCTCACCGTGGACGGCGCCGGAGCGCGCCACCTCCGTCTGCCCGCGCCCGGGGAGACGTCCGCCGGCCCTGCCGGGCAGGACCGCGCCGCGGCCGACGTGTCCGTCTCCGCTTCCGCCGGCGAGCTGGTCCTCTTCCTGTACGACCGTCTCCCGGCCGGTGGCCTGCGGATCGACGGGGACGGGGAGCTGCTCGACCTGCTGCGCGCCTGGGAGCCCGAGGAGTAGGCCTGCCCCGGCCTCCTCCCGGCGGGCCCGGGGGATCCGGCCGTGCGGGGTACCCGGGTCGCGGCGCCGACCGCCGTGCCGGTCTTCTCCGGCCCCGGACTTACTCTTGGCGCGTGTCGAAGACGAACAAGGCGAAGCCGGGCAAAGCAACGAAGAAGCAGAAGATGATCCGGGGGAGTCGGCCGACGGAACGGAGCGGACCCGACCCGTCCGACGAGAAGGGCATCGATTTCGCCCGGGCCTGGGTGGAGTTCCCGGACCCGGCCGACGACGAGCAGGTGTTCCGCTGCGACCTGACGTGGCTCACCTCCCGGTGGACCTGCATCTTCGGCAGCGGCTGCCAGGGCATCCAGGCGGGCCGGGCGGACGACGGCTGCTGCACGCTCGGCGCGCACTTCTCGGACGAGGACGACGAGCAGCGGGTGGCCGGCCACGTCGAGCGGCTGACCCCGGACATCTGGCAGTTCCACGACGAGGGCACGTCCACGGGATGGGTGGGCATCGACGAGGACGGTGAGCGCCAGACACGCCGCTGGAAGGGCTCCTGCATCTTCCAGAACCGTCCCGGCTTCGCCGGCGGCATGGGCTGTTCGCTGCACATCCTGGCCCTGAAGGAGGGCAAGGAGCCGCTGGAGACGAAGCCCGACGTCTGCTGGCAACTGCCGGTCCGGCGTACGTACGACTGGATCGACCGGCCCGACGACACCCGGGTGCTCCAGGTGTCCATCGGCGAGTACGACCGCAGGGGCTGGGGCCCGGGCGGTCACGACCTGCACTGGTGGTGCACCTCGGCCACCTCCGCGCACGGCGCCGGCGACCCGGTCTACGTCTCCTACCGCCCCGAGCTCACCGAGCTGATGGGCAAGGAGGGGTACGCACGGCTGGTCGAGCTCTGCGAGCAGCGGCTCGCCTCCCTGCTGCCGATGGCCCCGCACCCGGCCGACCCGGTGACCCCCGCCTGACGCGGGGGGCTCGGGGTCGGGGCCTCGAACCTTCCCGTCCCGTGCCTTCCGGCCGTGAAGGCGGGGGCGGCGGAGCGCGGGACGCTTGGGCCGCGGCCACGGCGGGGCAGCCGGGAACCGTGACGCTGCCGCCCGCCGGGGGCGGGGCCGCTCGGGCCGCCGCGTCCGGATCGCTTCACCCCGTCGGGCCGCGGACACCGGTGTCCGCGGGCGGGGCGGACGGGCCCGGTGGCGGGGGCGAGGGGTGCGACGGCTCCGGGGCACTCGGACCGGCCGGCGGGGACGGATCCGCCGGCCCGGTCTCCGCCGGCCCGGTCGGCGCCGGTGACGTGCTCGGCGGTCCGGCGGAACCCGACGGGCCCGGAGTCGGTGCGGTCGGGGCCGGGGCGGGTGGGCCCGCGAGGGCCGGCGTGGGAGCGGCGGACGTGCCGGGTGCGTCCGGAGCGGTGGGGCCGGGCGGTTCGGAGGACATCACGGCACGGACGGGCCCGCCGGCCGGGAAGCCGGTGAACGCCGGGGTCCGCCCGCCGCGCCCTGCGATCCGTACGTCCGAGGCGCCGGGCGCCAGCACGATCCGGGCCCGCCAGGCGTGGCGCGGCTCCCGGGCACGGTCCACCAGGACGTGCACGGTGACGCTCTGCCCCGCCGCGAGCAGGCCCGAGGACCGGCTGAGCCGGAGCCAGCGCGCGTCGGTGCGGGCCGTCCAGACGACGGGGCCGGCCGCGGAGGCCGTCAGCCGGAGCGCGGTGACACCCCCGGAGGTCCGCGCGGCGACGGTCAGCGTGCCGGGCCCGTGGGCGCCGCCTCCGGCGCGGATCACCGCGGCGGTGACGTCCGCGACCGCCGCCCCGTCCGGCGAACCGTCCCCGCCGTCGGCGCCGGGGTCGCCCCGGTGCGCGTCCGGTCCGCCTCCGCCGTGCCGGCCGTCCTCCTCGTCGCCGTACCCGTCGGCGCCGTCCGCTCCGTCGTACGGGCCCGGGAAGGCTCCGGCCGCGGCGCCCGCCTCGTCCCGCCCGGTCGCGGCGGCGGAGGCGCCCTCGTGGGTGTCCCCCGTGGAGGGGGCACCCCGGTAGGCGGCCGCCCACAGGGCGATGACCGGGGCGGCGACCACCGTCGCGACCACCGTGGTCGTCATCACCCGGGCGCGCAGCCGGTCCCGTCGGGCGGCGTGGTCCTTCGGATCGAGCGGGTACCCGGACCGGTCGAAGCGCGGAGAACCGGTGCGGGAGCGCTGCGCGTGCACCATCGCCACGCGCACGGACGGACGGGGCGCCTGGACGACGGGCAGCCCCGCGGCCGGGGGGACGGCCACCCCGGGCCACGGTCCGGCGGCGCCCGCCCGCTCGGCGGCGCGCCGGCAGCGCGGGCAGTCGTCGACGTGACGGACGATCTCGCGGCGCAGCGGTGCGGAGAGCAGCGCCTGGCGGTTCCTGGTGAGACGGGCGGCGGCCGAACAGGTGCCGTCCTCCGCGACGGCGAGCGCCGCCCGGGTCCGCTCCAGCTCGCAGGCGGCGGCCGCGAGGAGTTCGCGCGCGGTGGCGGGTTCCAGTCCGAGTACGGAGGCAACGGCGCGGGGGGTGAGGCCGTGCCGTACGGAGAGTTCGAGGGCCTCCCGCTGCTCGGGCGTGGTGCCGGCCGCCTCCGGCCAGGCCAGCTGGGCGAGTTCGCGGCGGCGGGCCTCCGCGGCGGGGGACTCCGCTACCGGCGGGACGGCGGCTTCCTCGGGGGTGGCCCGAGAAGTGCGGTCGGTCTCCGCCACGCGTCCTTGCGCCCCTTTCACACCTGCATCGCCCCGGTCACCCGGAGCGGCGGCCCCGGCCGGAGCGGTGGCGGCGTCTTCGGCAGGTGTCCCGGTCCCGGCCCTCACCGGCGGGGCCGCCGGGGCCGCCGGCGCGGGAGTGCCGGGGAGGGCGGCGGCCCGCTCGCCGGGCGCCTGGCGGCCGGCGTCCCGGGGCGTCCTGCGGTGGTTCTGCGGGCCGCGCTTGCGCTCGGCGAGCACCCGCAGGCACATCCATCTGGCCAGCGCGTACAGCCAGGATTTACGTTCCTCCTGGCCCGTCGGGCAGCGGCCGTCCTGGCGTTCCGCGACGGCGAGGACGGCGCCGAGCGCGTCCGTGGCGGCCTCGTGGTCGCAGAGCACGGAGAGGCAGTAGGTGAAGAGGCCGTCGAGGTACGGCTCGTAACGTGCGGGCGGTCGCTGCGCCGGGAGGTGGGGGGCGCGACGGTGCGATCGGTGTGCGCCGGTGGTGTGCGCGGTGGGCTCCAGCCTGCTGCTCGTCACCTTGCGACCGTAGGCAGAGGAGGGCGCGCCCTCGGCGTCCCTTCCGGACATTTAACCCTTATGGGTGAACGTAACGCTCGAAACGCGACAGGAAACCCCATTCCGCCACGCGCGCCGTTGTGCGCCCCCGCGCTTCCGGACGGCCCCCGCAGCCAAGGCGCTCCCGTGCGCCCCCGGGTTTCCCCCCGGTGGGGCGCACGGCCTCCCTCCCCGCCACGTGCCCGGGCTCCCTCTCCGCGAGGCGCCCGGGCTCCCGTACGCAACGCACTCAGGAGCACCCGGGCCCACCGCTCCGCGCAGCCCCGCACCAGCCGCTCCACGCCACCGGAACTACGCCACCCGGCCTACACCACCCGGCCGGACGCCAGCAACGCCCGGTGCGGCAGAGCCAGCACTCCCGCGCCGCTCGCCCCGTTCCCGCCACCGTCGACGCCGTCACCGCCGGGGCTCGCGAACTCCGCGCTGAGCCGGTCGTAGTGGCGTTTGATCTCCGCCACCGTCTCGGGCGTCTGGGCGGTCACGATGCGGCCGATGCTCGCCACGCCGGCGGCGGCCCCGCTCCACCACTCCTCGGCCGTCGCCCGGTGGTCCCACGCCAGGGCCGTGCAGGAGACGTCCACCAGCCCCGCTGCCGCCAGCAGGGCGGCGAGGCCCTCCGGGGTCTGCTCGAACGCCTCCTCCGGGGCGAGCGGGGGCACCTCCGGCGGTCGGAGCGCTCCGGCGGCGGCGACCGCCCGGCCGAGCAGCCGCTGCCCGGTGCCGGCGTCGGCCCCCCAGATGGTGACCGCTATCCGGCCGCCGGGGCGGGTCACCCGGCGCAGTTCGGCGAGCGCCTTCCGAGGGCGTCCGACGTGGTTGAGCACGAAGTTCGCGGCGACCGCGTCGAACTCACCGTCCGCGAAAGGAAGTTCGGGCAGCAGGGCGACGCGTACGTCCGCCGCCGGCGCGGCCTTCGCGGCGCTCTCGACCATGTCCGGTTCCGCGTCGACGGCCGTGACCACGGCGCCCCGGTCGCACGCGGCGACGGCCACGGCCCCGGTGCCGGTCCCCACGTCCAGGACCCGGGTGCCCCCGTCCACGCCCGCCGCGTCCAGCAGGTCGGGCACGGTGCGGGCGCAGAGCCGGGCGAAGGTCGCGGCGTAGACGTCGGCCAGGCCGGCCCACTTCAGGCGCTCGGCCTCGTCGAACGGTGTGGTGCTGCTGGTCATGCGGTCCCCTTCCGTGCGGGTCATGCGGTCCCCTCCCATGGTGCGGCCGCGGTCCTCCGAAGCCCTCCGAAAACCCCATTGTCGTAGGCGGGTTATACGGTGGCGTCATGGCTGCCCGTACGAAGACCGCGAAGGACCGGCCGTCCTACCGTTGCACCGAGTGCGGGTGGACGACCGCCAAGTGGCTCGGCCGCTGCCCCGAGTGCCAGGCGTGGGGCACCGTCGAGGAGTTCGGCGGCGCGCCCGCCGTGCGCACCACCGCGGCCGGCCGCGTCTCCACCGCGGCCGTGCCCATCGGTCAGGTGGACAGCCGGCAGGCGACCGCACGCTCGACCGGTGTCGGTGAGCTGGACCGGGTCCTCGGCGGCGGGCTCGTCCCGGGCGCCGTGGTGCTGCTGGCCGGGGAGCCGGGGGTCGGGAAGTCGACCCTGCTGCTCGACGTGGCCGCGAAGGCCGCGAACGCGGAACACCGCACCCTCTACGTCACGGCGGAGGAGTCCGCGAGCCAGGTCCGGATGCGCGCCGACCGGATCAAGGCGATCAACGACCACCTCTACCTCGCGGCCGAGACCGACCTCTCGGCCGTCCTCGGCCACCTCGACGCGGTCAAGCCCTCCCTGCTGGTGCTGGACTCGGTGCAGACGGTCGCGTCCCCGGAGATCGACGGCGCGCCGGGCGGCATGGCGCAGGTCCGTGAGGTCGCCGGCGCGCTCATCCGCGCCTCCAAGGACCGCGGGATGGCGACGCTGCTGGTGGGCCACGTCACCAAGGACGGCGCCATCGCCGGGCCCCGGCTGCTGGAGCACCTCGTCGACGTGGTGCTCTCCTTCGAGGGCGACCGGCACGCCCGGCTGCGGCTGGTCCGCGGCGTCAAGAACCGTTACGGCGCGACCGACGAGGTCGGCTGCTTCGAGCTGCACGACGAGGGGATCACCGGTCTCGCCGATCCGTCCGGCCTCTTCCTGACCCGGCGCGACGAGCCGGTGCCCGGCACCTGTCTGACCGTCACCCTGGAGGGCAAGCGGCCGCTGGTCGCCGAGGTGCAGGCGCTCACGGTCGACTCGCAGATCCCGTCGCCCCGCCGTACCACCTCCGGTCTGGAGACCTCGCGGGTCTCCATGATGCTGGCGGTGCTGGAGCAGCGGGGCCGGATCAGCGCGCTGGGCAAGCGGGACATCTACAGCGCGACGGTCGGCGGGGTGAAGCTCACCGAGCCCGCCGCGGACCTGGCCATCGCGCTCGCGCTGGCGAGTGCGGCGAGCGACACCCCGCTCCCGAAGAACCTGGTCGCCATCGGTGAGGTGGGTCTCGCCGGGGAGGTGCGGCGGGTCACCGGCGTGCAGCGCAGACTGGCCGAAGCGCACCGTCTGGGGTTCACGCACGCCTTGGTTCCGCGCGATCCGGGGAAGGTCCCGGCCGGTATGAAGGTCACGGAAGTCGCCGACATGGGCGATGCTCTCAGGGTGCTGCCGCGCCGGTCTCGTTCGGAGGCACCACGGGAGGACGGCGCGCGCCGGTAGACTTTGCCCTGGTCTCGCCCGCTCGCACGCGCGGCACGAGCGCCGCAAGGGCACCGCAAACCTGTGACCGGAGGAGTGCAGTGGCAGCCAACGACCGGGCATCATCGCCCGGAAAGTCCGGCCAAGGCACCGGTAACGAAGCGCTCATGCGCGCTTCGCTGAGCGCGGTCGCGCCCGGAACGGCCCTGCGCGACGGACTGGAACGCATCCTGCGGGGGAACACCGGCGGGCTGATCGTGCTCGGCATGGACAAGACCGTCGAGTCGATGTGCACCGGTGGCTTCGTGATGAACGTCGAGTTCGCCGCGACGCGTCTGCGCGAGCTCTGCAAGCTCGACGGGGCGCTCATCCTGGACAAGGACATCACCAAGATCCTCCGGGCGGGTGTGCAGCTCGTCCCGGACGCCGCGATCCCCACCGAGGAGACCGGCACCCGCCACCGCACCGCGGACCGCGTCTCCAAGTCCTGTGGTTTCCCGGTGGTCTCCGTCTCCCAGTCGATGCGTCTGATCGCGCTCTACGTCGACGGTGAGCGGCGGGTCCTGGAGGAGTCGTCCGCGATCCTCTCCCGCGCCAACCAGGCCCTCGCCACGCTGGAGCGGTACAAGCTCCGCCTCGACGAGGTCGCCGGCACGCTCTCCGCGCTGGAGATCGAGGACCTGGTGACGGTCCGGGACGTGACGGCGGTCGCGCAGCGGCTGGAGATGGTGCGCCGGATCGCGACGGAGATCGCGGAGTACGTGGTCGAGCTCGGCACCGACGGACGTCTGCTGTCGCTCCAGTTGGACGAGCTGATCGCGGGGGTGGAGCCGGAGCGCGAGCTGGTGGTCCGCGACTACGTCCCCGAGCCGACCCCGAAGCGGTCGCGCACGGTCGCGGAGGCGCTGACCGAGCTGGACGCCCTGAGCCACTCCGAGCTGCTCGAACTCGCCGTGGTGGCACGCTCGCTGGGGTACAGCGGTTCGCCCGAGACGCTGGACTCCGCGGTCTCGCCGCGGGGTTTCCGGCTGCTGGCGAAGGTCCCGAGGCTCCCCGGCGCGATCATGGAGCGGCTGGTGGAGCACTTCGGCGGCCTGCAGAAGCTGCTCGCGGCGAGCGTGGACGATCTCCAGGCCGTGGACGGCGTCGGGGAGGCGCGGGCGCGGAGCGTCCGGGAGGGCCTCTCCCGGCTGGCCGAGTCGTCGATCCTGGAGCGGTACGTCTGACCGTTCGCGGTCGGACGTACGGGGCCGGAGCGAGGATCCGGACCCCGGGGACGCGGGTCCGCCGGGGACGCGGGTCCGCCGGGGACGCGGGTCCGCGGCGGACCGGGACCCGTCCCGGCTCCTGCGGGACTCAGTCCTTGGCGAGGACGAAGGAGGCGCGCTGGAGCGGCTCGCCCGGGGCCTTCGCTTCCAGGAGGTACGTACCCGGGGCGGCTTTTCCGGCCGGCGGGGTCGCGCAGTTCGGGGCGCTCTTGGCCCGGTTCCAGTCGACCGTGCGGATCACCGTCGCCCCCGCCGGGACCTTGAAGAAGAGGCTGCCCGAAGCGGTCGGGCAGTCCTTCGAGGACCAGACCGGGTCGTCGTCGCCGGCGCTGGCGTCGGTGACCGTGAGCACAGCGGTCCGGGGCCCGAGATCGGCCTTGCAGTCACCGTTCGAGGTGTTCTTGGCGATCAGCTCGAACTTCGGGGTCTCCTCGGGGCCGTACGTCACCTTGCTCCGCACGCTCAACTGGAGCGCGGCGGGACGGCAGTCGGGGAGCGCGGAGCCGGCCGGCACCTGTTGGCCCGCCGGGCCGCCGCCCGAGGCGGCGGAGCCCGCGTCCGGGTCCGAGGAGGCGCCGGCACCGGGCGAGGCGCTCGCCCCGGTGTCGCCGTCACCGTTCGCGTCGTCGCCCGACGCGCCGCCCGCCCCGCCGTCGGAGCCGTCGCCGCCTTCGCCGGTGCCGCCCGACTCGTGGCGGCCGCCCGGCTGTTGGCTGATCGCCGGGCCGGACTCGGCCGGGCCGGGGGTGATGGACCGCACGGGCGCGGAGGTGCCGGGCTTGGCGTCGGACGGGCTCTTCCGGCCGGCGCCGCCGGGCAGGAAGAGCCAGGCGAGCAGCGCCACGAGGAGCGCGACCAGAATCGCCGCTACCACCCTCCGTCGCCAGTAGATGCTGGAGGGGAGCGGACCGACCGGTTTGCGCAGAGATCCCACGTCGCAAACTGTACGAGAGAACGTGACCAACTCCCGCCCCACCCGCCGCTCCGATCGTGATCTTTTGCGGATCATCATTCCGGGAGCGCCTGTTGGGCGACGCGCACAGCGGACGAAGTCCGGGGAGAACGGGGCAGAGAGGACAGAACGGGTGGCGTTCTCCGTCCAGAGGCCGCCCGCGGGGGCGACACCCCCGCACCCGTGACCGGCGCCGGGCCTTCCGTGTCAGGATCGTAGGTGCGATGACTGCCACGACTTCCACACACACGCCCCCCGTCTCCCTCCTCCACACCCCCGTCATCGGGTGGTTCGAGCAGCACGCCCGCGATCTGCCCTGGCGCCGCCCCGAGGCGGGCGCCTGGGGCGTGATGGTGAGCGAGTTCATGCTCCAGCAGACCCCGGTCAACCGGGTTCTCCCGGTGTACGAGCAGTGGCTGGCCCGCTGGCCACGCCCGGCCGACCTGGCCGCCGAGGCGCCGGGCGAGGCGGTCCGCGCCTGGGGCCGGCTCGGTTACCCGCGCCGCGCGCTGCGCCTGCACGGCGCGGCCCAGGCCATAACGGAACGCCACGGCGGCGACGTGCCCCGTGAGCACGCCCAACTGCTGGCGCTGCCCGGGATCGGTGAGTACACGGCGGCGGCCGTCGCCTCGTTCGCGTACGGGCAGCGGCACGCGGTGCTCGACACCAACGTCCGCCGGGTGTTCGCACGGGCGGCCACCGGCATCCAGTACCCGCCGAACGCGACCACCGCCGCCGAGCGCAAGCTCGCCCGCGCGCTGCTCCCCGACGAGGACGAGCGGGCCGCGGCCTGGGCCGCGGCGACGATGGAGCTCGGGGCGCTGGTGTGCACCGCGAAGAACGAGGACTGCTCGCGCTGCCCGATCGCCTCGCAGTGCGCCTGGCTGCTCGCCGGGAAGCCCGCGCACCAGGGGCCGGCCCGTCGCGGCCAGACGTACGCCGGTACGGACCGGCAGGTGCGCGGGCGGCTCCTGGCGGTGCTGCGCGACTCCGTCGCGCCGGTGCCGCAGGCGGCCCTGGACGCGGTGTGGGACGAGCCGGTGCAGCGGGCCCGCGCCCTGGACGGCCTGGTGGCCGACGGACTGGTGGAACCGCTCTCCAGCGGGCTCTACCGCCTGCCGCTGACCTGACCCCGTCGGCGCCCGGAGCCTCCGGGCGGTGCGGCGGGCACCGGACACGGCGAAGCCCCGGGACCGTGGAGTCCCGGGGCTTCGTGGATCAACCGGGGAGAACGCCCGGCGGTGTCCCGGTCGGTCAGACCGACACGTGGACGGCCCGCAGGAAGTTGACCGGGTTGATCGCCGAGCCGTAGTTGGCGGTGGTCCGGACCTCGAAGTGCAGGTGCGGGCCGCTGGAGTTGCCGGTGTTGCCGGAGAGGCCGATCTCCTGGCCGGTCTTCACGGCCTGGCCGATCCGCACGTCGATCTTCGACAGGTGCGCGTACTGCGTGAACTTGCCGTTGGAGTGCTTGATCACGATGGCGTTGCCGTACGCGGGGCCGTCGCCGCCACCGTTCGGGCCGGCCTTGACGACCGTACCGGTGTGGGCGGCCTCGACCTTGGTGCCGATCGGCACGGCGAAGTCCTGGCCGGAGTGCTTGTGGGCCCAGCGGTCGCCGCCGGTGCCGTAGGTGGCGCTCAGCGTATAGTGGCCCACCGGGACCTCCCACGCGCGGGCGTTCTTCTTCGCGGCGGCCTTCTTGGCGGCAGCGGCCTTCTTGGCGTGGGCGGCCTTGTCCGCGGCAACCTTCTTCGCGTGGACGGCGGCCTTGCTCTGCGCGGACGCCTGCTGGGCGACCGAGTCGGCGGTGGCACTGGTGAGGGCGACGGTGCCCGTGGTGCCGGAGGCGAACGCCGCGCCAGCACCCAGGACCATCGACGCTCCCAGACCGGCGGCCAGGACGGCGCCGCGGACACGGGAGGTGGACGGGCGGGTGGGGGTCGTAACGCGCTTCGACATACGAGTAAGTCCTCCGAAGATGGGGGGCTCCCCGGTCGTTCCCGTCCGGGGGAAACCCGGTCGTTTGTCCGGGCTTGCTCCACATTGGTAACCCGCCCCGGAGCGATGCTCAAGTACCCCTTCTACGAGGAAAAGCCGTAGATCGGACACCGGGAATCGAGTGCGGGACGCCCCCTCGGTGAGGGCCGGACGAGTCCCGGAAGCCGGTCGGCCCCCGCCCGGAAAGCCCAGGTCGAGCGGGTCGGGACACGACAGGGCCCCGGAATCCCGGCAGATCGTTTCGCCGTTCGAAGGTCCCGGCCGCCCCCGGGACCAAAGACCTTCGGGTGAACCCGAGCGCCGCTCCTAAGCTGCCTAGTAGGCTCGAAATGGCCTGTGCGCCTTGTCACCGCCGGTGGGACCAACGGATGTCCGCTTCGGGACCTTCGGCACGCCACGTCTATGTGCCGCCGGACAGGCGGCTCCGGGGGACTGCCATGAGTACGGACGAAACGCACGCCTTGGACCGGATCGAACTGGCTGACGCCGTCGAGTCGGTCCGCGATCAGCTCATCGAAGCCGCCGCCCGCGCCACCGGCCGGCCCGTGGTCTTCGCCGTGAGCGACATCCAGATGGAGTTCACGGTCGAACTCCGCAAGGAGGCCAAGGCCGGTGCCAAGGTCAGGGCGTGGGTCGTGGAGGCCGGCGCCGACACCTCCCGCACTACCGGGACCACGCACAAGGTCGCCTTCACCCTCAGCCCCCGCAAGGCCGACGGCTCCGGCCCGCTGGAGATCGGCAACGACGCGCCGGGTGGCAGCACCGCCCACTTCGGCCGGGGACGCGGCGGGGCGTGAGCGCGCGTCCCCGCCCCGTACACCCCGCGGACCGCACCGTCGTCGTCCACTCCGCCCGCCAGGGCAGCGGGGTACTGCTCACGGACCGGTTGGTGCTGACCTGCGCGCACGTCCTCGGGGGCGAGGCGAGCGCATCGGTCGCCCACCCGGACCTGCCGGAACCCGTGACCGGCCGCATCCTCTGGGTCAGTGCGCAGCAGGACGCGGCACTCCTGCTGGCAGACGGTCCGCTGGTGCCCGTACCGCCGGTGCGCCTCGGTGTGCTCGCCTCGGCCCAGTCCCTCCCCGGCTGCGAGATCACCGGCTTCCCGGAGGTCCAGCGGTACGGCTCCGAGCGTCATCTGGAGGCCGACCAGTACACCGCCACCGTGCTGCCCATGGCGGGTCTCCTCCGGGATCTCCTGGTCTGCGTACTGGACAGCCCGCCCCCGGCCACGGACGAGGACGACGAGGCCCTGCTGAGCGGCCTCTCCGGTGGTCCGGTCTTCGCCGGGGCGGTCCTCCTCGGCCTCGCCCGCCGGATACCGCCCCGCCGCGACGGACTACGGGTGGAGTGCGTCTCGTTGCGGCCCGTGCTGGAGTCGGCGGGTTTCCGCCAGGCGTACGAGCGGGCCACCGGGTCGGAGCCCCGTACGGAACGGGTCCACGGCGCCCACCCGGCCGACCTCCGGTACGAGGAGGAGTACGCGGACGCCCTCGGCGCGGCCTACCGCCGCACCCGGATCTTCGGGCTGGACGAGCTGGGGCGCCGCGACGACAACTGGGACCTGGACACCGCGTATCTGAGCCTGGAGGCGGAGACGGGCGGCCGGTGGATCACCGGCGGGGTCCGCCTCCCCGCGGCCCGGACCGCTCCCCGCCGGGTCGACGAGTTGCTGACCGACCGTCCCCGGGTGCTGCTCCGGGGCGACGCGGGAGCCGGGAAGACCACCCTGCTGTGGTGGCTGGCCGCCCACGCCGCCGCAGGAACGCTGCCGCCCCGGCTGGCGGCCCTCGACGGCCTCGTCCCCTTCGTCGTCCCGCTGCGCACGCTCCGGGCCCGCGACGAGCCGTTGCCCGCCCCCTCAGGCCTCCCGGGGGCCGCCCGGCTGGCGGTGGACACCGCTCCGGACGGCTGGGCCGGGCGCGTGCTGGAGTCGGGCCGCGGCCTCCTTCTGGTCGACGGCCTGGACGAGGTGCCGTCCGGGGAGCGGGAGGAGGCGTACACCTGGCTCTCCGGCCTCCTCGCCCGCTTCCCGGAGACCCGCTGCGTGGCCACCGTCCGCCCGCTCGCCGTCGAACCGGACTGGCTGGCCGCCGAGGGCTTCGAGGAGCTGCGGCTGCTGCCCCTGCGGAATGAGGACATACAGGCGTTCGTGGCGGCTTGGCACCGGGCCGCACGGCTGGACGACCCCGACCATCAGCGCCTGCGTGAGCTGGAACACGACCTCACCAGGCAGTTCCGCACCAACCGCACGCTGAGCGACCTGGCGCGTACGCCCCTGCTGTGCGCGGTGATCTGTGCCCTGCACCGCCGACAGGAGGGTTTCCTCCCGAACACCCGGTGGAAGCTCTACCGGTCCTCACTCGACATGCTCCTGGGCAACCGGGACCAGCGGCGGGGTATCGGAGGCCCTGAGGGCATCACCATGGAAGTCGAGGAGCAGGCGCTGCTCCTCCAGCGGATCGCGGTCTGGCTGGTGCGCGAGGGCCAGACGGAGTTCTCCCGGGAGCAGGCTCTGCGCCAGCTGGACCGGGCGCTGGCGAGCATGGAGCGGGTACGGAAACAGGGGACGGCCGACGCGATCCTGACCCACCTGCTCAATCGCAGCGGCCTTCTCCAGGAGCGCGCCGAAAATCTCTACCAGTTCACCCACCGCACTTTCCAGGACTACCTGGCCGCAGCGGAGTTCGTCGAGTCGGATCAGATCAACGAACTGCTCCGGTCCGCCGAGGACGAATCGTGGGCGGACGTGATCGAACTGGCGGCCGGCCATTGCGGCCGACGCGAGATCGGCGAGCTGATCAACGGCCTGCTGGACCGGGCGGAGAGGTACGCCCCCGGCGTCCTCGCCCTCGATGCCGAGCTCGCCCCGAAGACCCGTGTGCTGGCCGCCCTCTGCGCCCAGCACGCCACGCTGCTGGACGACGGGACGCGGCGCAGGGTGCGTACCGCGCTCGCCGGGCTCTTCCCGCCCCGCCTGAGCTCCATGGTGAAGCTGCTCGGGTCCCTCGGTCCTGATGCGCTGACCTACCTGCCGGATCCCTCCGCCATCCGGTCCGACGCCATCGGCAACGAGTCCGTCGCCCAGTTGCTCGGCGAGGTCGGCGGACCGGAGGCCCTGTCGTACGCCCGCGACTGGGTCGCGGCCTCCCCCAGGTCGGCCCACATGCTGGCCCCCAGCTGGAAGAGCTTCCCCACCGAGGAATTCGCGAAGGACGTGCTGGGCAAGGGAGATCTCAGCGGGGCGTTCCTGACCATCCGCAGCCGTGCCGAATTGATGGCACTGCCTCATCTCGGCCCTCTCGGGCCCCTGGTCGCCGTCACCCTCGGCGGCCCGTTCGCCGACGCCGACCTGCGGCGTGGGCTGTCCGGGGCCTCTCCCGGAATCCTGGGCCACCTCGGAAACCCACTGCTCCGCGACCTCACGACGCTGCGCAACAGCGAAAACCTCAGGCATCTCACCGTCGACGGGTGCCCCGGGGTCACCGATCTCTCCCCGCTCGGGGGATGGCCCGCCCTCCGGGAGGTCAACCTCGATGTCAGCCACCTCCCGTGGGACCGGCTCGCCGCTCTGGGGGACGTGGCGAGTCTGGACACGCTGGAACTCCGCTCCCCGACAGGACGCCTGAGCGACCTCCCGCCCCTCCCCCACCTCCGGCATCTGGCCCTGCTGCGGAGCGGTCCGATGGAACTCGGCGATCTACGGGGGTGGTCCTCGCTCCAGTCCTTGCGGTTGCCCACGGTGGCCTCGCTGACCTCGCTGGTCGACTCGCTCCGCACCGCCCCGAGCATGAGGGGGGTCGAAGTGACACAACCCCGTGTCGAGACGTGGCCTCGGCACGCGGAGCCGGTCACGCGCCTACGTACGCTCTCCTTCGGGGTCGGCCCGGGCCCCGGTAGCGACCTGCGGCCGCTCCCCCGCCTGTTTCCGTCCCTCCGGTCCCTCACGCTGACCTGCCACACGGAGGCCCGGATCGACCTGGCACCCCTGCGCGAGCTGCCCGGGCTGAACGTGAAGGTGTTCTGGCTGACAGCCAGGGGGCAGCTCTTCAACGCCGAGCACCTGGGCGACCGCCTGTCCGTCGAGGGCCGCTTCTGAATCCCCTGCTCCCCGCACAAGAAAAGCTGCCCCGGACCGAAACCGGTCCGGGGCAGCCCCTTCACTCACTCACGCCGTCCTGGAACTACGACGCGTCCTTCGTCATGTTCGGACCGCCGCCGGCGGCCGACTCGATCGGCGGGACGTCGGGCAGAGCCGCCTTCTCCTCGCCGCGGAAGGTGAACTTCTTCTCTTCACCCTCGCCCTCCGTGCCGACGACCACGATGTGGCCGGGGCGCAGCTCGCCGAAGAGGATCTTCTCGGAGAGGATGTCCTCGATCTCGCGCTGGATCGTCCGGCGCAGCGGCCGGGCGCCCATCACGGGGTCGTAACCCTTCTTCGCGAGCAGGTTCTTCGCCTCCGTGCTGAGCTCGATGCCCATGTCACGGTCCTTGAGACGCTCGTCCACCTTGTCGACCATGAGGTCGACGATCTGGATGATGTCTTCCTGGCTGAGCTGGTGGAAGACGACGGTGTCGTCGACGCGGTTCAGGAACTCGGGCCGGAAGTGCTGCTTGAGCTCTTCGTTGACCTTGACCTTCATCCGCTCGTAGTTCGTCTTGACGTCGCCCTGGGCGGCGAAGCCCAGGTTGAAGCCCTTCGAGATGTCCCGGGTCCCGAGGTTGGTCGTCATGATGATGACCGTGTTCTTGAAGTCCACGACCCGGCCCTGGGAGTCGGTCAGGCGACCGTCTTCCAGAATCTGGAGCAGGGAATTGAAGATATCGGGGTGGGCCTTCTCGACCTCGTCGAAGAGGACGACGGAGAACGGCTTGCGGCGCACCTTCTCGGTGAGCTGGCCGCCCTCTTCGTAGCCCACGTAACCGGGGGGCGAACCGAAGAGGCGGGACACCGTGTGCTTCTCGCTGAACTCCGACATGTCGAGGGAGATCAGCGCGTCCTCGTCGCCGAAGAGGAATTCGGCGAGCGTCTTGGAGAGCTCGGTCTTACCGACACCGGACGGACCGGCGAAGATGAACGAACCACCGGGGCGCTTCGGGTCCTTGAGGCCGGCCCGCGTACGGCGGATGGCCTGGGAAAGGGCCTTGATGGCGTCCTTCTGGCCGATGACGCGCTTGTGGAGCTCGTCCTCCATGCGCAGCAGACGGGAGGACTCCTCCTCCGTCAGCTTGAAGACCGGAATGCCGGTCGCGGTCGCCAGGACTTCGGCGATGAGCTCGCCGTCGACCTCGGCGACGACGTCCATGTCGCCGGCCTTCCACTCCTTCTCGCGCTTGGTCTTCGCGGCCAGCAGCTGCTTCTCCTTGTCGCGGAGGGAAGCCGCCTTCTCGAAGTCCTGGGAGTCGATCGCCGACTCCTTGTCGCGGCGGACGCCCGCGATCTTCTCGTCGAACTCACGGAGGTCCGGCGGCGCGGTCATCCGGCGGATGCGCATCCGGGAGCCGGCCTCGTCGATCAGGTCGATCGCCTTGTCCGGGAGGAAGCGGTCCGAGATGTACCGGTCGGCCAGGGTCGCGGCCTGGACCAGCGCCTCGTCCGTGATGGAGACCCGGTGGTGGGCCTCGTAACGGTCGCGCAGGCCCTTGAGGATCTCGATGGTGTGCGGCAGCGACGGCTCCGCGACCTGGATGGGCTGGAAGCGGCGCTCGAGGGCGGCGTCCTTCTCCAGGTGCTTGCGGTACTCGTCGAGCGTGGTCGCACCGATGGTCTGGAGCTCACCGCGGGCCAGCATCGGCTTGAGGATGCTGGCGGCGTCGATCGCGCCCTCGGCGGCACCGGCACCCACGAGGGTGTGGAGCTCGTCGATGAACAGGATGATGTCGCCGCGGGTGCGGATCTCCTTGAGGACCTTCTTCAGGCGCTCCTCGAAGTCACCGCGGTACCGGGAGCCGGCCACCAGGGCGCCGAGGTCCAGGGTGTAGAGGTGCTTGTCCTTGAGGGTCTCGGGCACCTCGCCCTTGACGATCGCCTGGGCCAGGCCCTCGACGACGGCCGTCTTGCCGACGCCGGGCTCGCCGATGAGGACCGGGTTGTTCTTGGTCCGGCGGGACAGCACCTGCATGACCCGCTCGATCTCCTTCTCGCGCCCGATGACCGGGTCGAGCTTGGATTCGCGGGCCGCCTGGGTGAGGTTGCGGCCGAACTGGTCCAGCACCAGGGAGGTGGAGGGGGTGCCCTCGGCGGGGCCGCCGGCGGTGGCGGACTCCTTGCTGGTGGAGTAACCGGAGAGCAGCTGGATGACCTGCTGCCGCACCCGGTTGAGGTCGGCACCCAGCTTCACCAGAACCTGCGCGGCGACGCCTTCGCCCTCGCGGATCAGGCCGAGCAGGATGTGCTCGGTGCCGATGTAGTTGTGGCCGAGCTGGAGGGCCTCGCGGAGCGACAGCTCCAGGACCTTCTTGGCTCGGGGAGTGAAGGGGATGTGGCCGGACGGGGCCTGCTGGCCCTGACCGATGATCTCCTCCACCTGCTGGCGGACCGCCTCGAGCGAAATCCCGAGGCTCTCCAGGGCCTTAGCGGCGACACCCTCACCCTCGTGGATAAGGCCCAGGAGAATGTGTTCGGTGCCGATGTAGTTGTGGTTGAGCATCCGGGCTTCTTCCTGAGCCAGGACGACAACCCGCCGCGCGCGGTCGGTGAACCTCTCGAACATCGTTAATCGCTCCTCAGAGCGGTCAGGCAGTTAGGGGTCGGTCCCCTCCCTGTCCTTCCGCAGCTTAGTCCCGCAAGCGGGGACCGCTCATTCCAACTGCCGACCGGATCACCCCCGCAGCAGCGAGGAAACCATGCCGATCAGCCGACACCTGCTCCAACCCGATGGTGCGAGACGATGTTCCCGCAGGCCAGGCAGATACCCCTGTCAGCACTACGCCGGTGGCGAACGTGAGACGCCCCGGTTCGTTCGTCGCCCCTTCCCACCAGTCATCTCTTACCCGCAATTACAGACGGTCCATGCGGCGCGCGCCCGTTCCCTCCGCTACGGGCGAACAACCGCGTGGCGCCCGACGCTCCCGCACCCGCCCTTGACGCGGACCCTCGGTGACGTACCGCACACGGTGCGCGACATCCCGGACGGCCGCCCCACGGTCGGCGTAACCCGGAAGGCGGTCCGGCGGTTCACCGCACATGAGTCCCATCGTCCCGCCACCCCGCGTCCCGCAGCCGGCCGACACGTCGGCACCGGTCCCGTCGGGTCGCCGTCCGGACCCGGACGCGCGCACCGGCCGGAACGCCTCCCCAGCCACCGGGAGCGCCGGAGCCGCCGCGGCCGCCGAACGGTTCTACGAGGACGTGCTCGGCTGGAGGACCGACCGGGGCCGCCCGCTGGGGCTGCTGACCGGGTTGCGGTTCGACGTGCTCGAACTGCCCGCCGCCGCCGGCCGCGCGGTGCTGCGCAGGTACGGGCGCACCGGCCCGGTGGCGGTCGCGGAAGGGCGCATGCGACTGCTCGTGGCGGCCGGGAGCGCGGAGGAACTGCCCGCGCTGCTGGAGTGGCTGGAATGGGGCGGCATCGGCCTGGATCTCGTGGGCGTCGGGGCCGGCGGCAGGATCACCGCACCGGCACCGGACCGGGTACCGCCTCCGTGTTCGCCGGGGGCCGCTTTCTGGCTGCGGCCCCCCGAGCCGCCGCGGGGTCCGGATCAATTCCTTCCGGCCCTCGCGGGTTTCGGGAGCAGGGGTGGGGATACTCCCGATCTCGTACGGCTGGTGGATATGGCCGCGACCGAATGCCACCGGGTCCGGTTGAGGCGTTCCCGGATCCGTCCGTCCGCCGGCCGGCCGTCGGGTCAGGCGTTGGCCTGCTCGTAGGCCTCGCGGACTCCGGCCGGAACGCGTCCGCGGTCGTTCACTTCGAGGCCGTTGTCACGGGCCCACTTGCGGATTTCGGCGGTGTCCTTGCTCCCGCCCGTACCGGCACCGAGCGCACGGCCCTTACGGCCCGTGGCGGCGCGGCCGCCGGTGCGGCGTCCGCTCTTGGTGTACGGCTCGAGAAGTCCACGGAGCTTGTCCGCGTTGGCCGTGGTGAGGTCGATCTCGTAGGTCTTGCCGTCGAGTGCGAACGTGACGGTCTCGTTCGCCTCGACGCCGTCGAGGTCGTCAACAAGAAGGACCTGAACCTTCTGCGCCACGAGATATCCTTTCATCGAAAATGCAGTACGCGGAAAGGAAACCGCTTTTCCCCGGAAAACACAAACCCCCGGCAGAGGTTCGGGAGCCCGGGAACGCGGGAAACGGGCGCGTATCGGACATAGGGATCGGCTGCGGGATCCACGTACTTCCGCCGATCACAGGTGCAGAAGCATCCGGCTGTTGCCCAAGGTGTTCGGCTTCACTCGTTCGAGACCGAGGAACTCGGCGACACCCTCGTCATAGGAGCGCAGCAGCTCACTGTAGACATCTGTGTCGACGGGCGTCTCACCGATCTCCACGAACCCGTGCTTCGCGAAGAAGTCGACTTCGAAGGTCAGGCAGAAAACCCGGCGGACCCCGAGCCAGCGTGCGGTCTGCAACAGCTTGCCGAGAACCTGGTGGCCCACTCCGCTGCCCCTGACACGGTGGTCGACGGCGAGAGTCCGGACTTCGGCGAGGTCTTCCCACATCACGTGGAGCGCGCCGCATCCGACGACCCGGGCGTCCTCGTCGCGTTCCGCCACCCAGAACTCCTGGATGTCCTCGTAAAGGGTGACCGTCGCTTTGTCCAGGAGGATGCCCTCGGTCACGTATCCGTCGAGCAGCCGGCGGACGGCACCCACGTCGGTGGTCCTGGCACGGCGAACGGTGATGGCGGCCTTTTCGACCGCCGGGTCGGTTTCACCTTCGGTTTGCGACTGGCTTTGCGTCAGGTCTGCAGACATGTGCCGACGCTATCGCCCGCCCTCCCCGGCCGTGCCGTCGGCCGGGCCCGACGGACCTTCCGGGGCCCGCGGCGCATCCTCCACGACAGCGGAGGGCTCCTGCGGCCGGGCCCTCGGATCCTCCTCCGCCGCCGTGTCGTCCCGCCCGGTGGGCGGGGCGCCCGTTCCGGGAGAAACGATCCGCACGGCGTCTCTGAGGGCTTCGCGCTGTTCGGCGGACATCATGCCGAAGAAGGCGACGAGGGCGGCGGCGGGGTTGTCGCTCCGCGACCACGCTTCGTTCATCAGTGCGGCCGCGTAGGCGGCGCGCGTGGAGACGGCCGTATATCGATAGGCCCGGCCGTCGACTTCCCGGCGGACCCAGCCCTTCTGGTGAAGATTGTCCATAACCGTCATGACGGTGGTGTAAGCGATCGAGCGTTCCCGCTGCAGGTCTTCGAGGACTTCCCGCACGGTGACCGGGCGGTTCCATTGCCAGACGCGCGTCATCACGGCGTCTTCCAGCTCTCCCAATTGACGGGGCACACCGTCACCTTAATGCCAGATGTCCGAAATGAGTAGTTACTTTTCGGGAACGCGAGGGGGAGACCGCCGAGAGAGCGTGGAGGGCGAAAACCCTGAACGGCCGGAACGGCCCCGAACGCCCCACCGGACACCGGAACCGCCCGGACGCCCGGCGGAAAAGTCCGGGTCCGGCAGGACCCGCGCTGCCGCCGCGACCGCCGGCACGAAAAAGGCGCACGGCTCGGTCGAGTCGTGCGCTCATCGGAGTGCGCCGGGTTGTGCACGCGTCACGGGGGGCGTGAATTGCGCGCCGCGCGCCGTTCGGGGTGGCCATAACCGCCCACACGGTCCGTTGCACGGAGGGCGGAAACCCGTAAACCCGGAGCCGCCGGCCCGTTCCGCGCGAAGAATCCGGGCGCCCCGAGCCCTGCGACTACAGGAACCCCGGAACTCCGGAACAGGAGAAAGGATGCCGGACGGGCTCGCGCGGAGGAGCGGCTCACGGGAGGGGACTCCCGGAAGGGGCCGGCGCGCGGAAGGTCCGAGCCCCCGGAAAGGCGCCGAAAGCCCTCGGAAATCAGGAGCGCCCCCGAAGGACCGTACGACCGCGGGAATCCGGCGGCCGGCCGTCGTTCCGGGGGATCGGTCAGAGGTTCTTGGCGGCCGGGGCCTGCTGCACGGCCTCGGCCTGGGCGAGGGCGGCGTCGACGGCCGCGTCCTCCTTGCTCTTGTTCGGCCCGCCCTGGCTCTTCACCATCGTCACGACGAGAACGATGAAGAAGGCGGCCATCACGACGGGCGGAACGAGCGCGGCTACGTAGTCCATGACGACCAGAGTAGCGATGCCGGTACGGCGGCCCGAGGCACCCTCCCGGTGGGTCGGGCCGGGCCGCCGTGCGAACGGAGGACGGACGGGCCGGTCAGCCGGCCTCGCGGTGCTCCTCCGGCGGCGGCGCGGGGCGGCGGCGCGGCGGGAAGACCTCGGAGGGCTTGGGCATCGGGCGGTCGCCCGGCGCGGGGGGCCCTGCCGGGGTCGCCGGACGGGCGGGCGGCCGGGGCTCCGCCGCCGAAGCCCGGCCGCCGGGCAGGGCCAGCAGGCGGCTGCGGGGGCCCGGTGCGGTGAGCACGGCGGCACGGCCCGCCAGCCGGGCGCGCACCGAGCGTTCGGCGAGCACCTGGCAGCGCTCCAGGAGTGCCGCCGCGACCGGCCTGCCGCGCAGCGCCCGCAGCGCGGCGAGATCGTCCGGCCGTGGGTCGTAACCGGCAGCCAGGGCGTCCTGGAGGAGTTCCAGGTAGCCGCTGACGGAGCCGGGGAGTGCGTCGCGGTAGCGGGCGAGGTCGGCGAGGAGGAACGCGCGGAGCCGGCCCGCCTCGCCGACCGCCTCGTCCACCGCTCCCGCGAGCCGCAGGCAGTCCTGGACATCCTCGTCGGGCAGGGGCATGGGGTGCAGGGCAACGGCGATGGCGCGGCGGAGCACCCGCAGCTCGTCCGCACCGAACGCCATGCCGCCTCGTGATCCGTAGGGCGTGGGCATGGGGCGACATTACGTGCTAAAGGGACAAAATCGTCTTAACTGGTCACCTGTGGCGCGGCGCGCTCCGGGGCCGCCGCGCCGCCGCCGTCGCGCGTCGTCGCAGGTGCGCCCGGGGTGCGCCGCGTACGGGTCACATCCGGGAGACGTTGCGCTCGTAGACCAGCCGCAGCCCGATGAGGGTGAGCCAGGGCTCGTGTTCGTCGATGACGGAGGCCTCGCCCAACACCATCGGAGCAAGGCCGCCGGTCGCGATGACGGTCACGTCGTCGGGGTCGTCCGCCAGCTCGCGCTTCATCCGCGTGACCACGCCGTCCACCTGGCCGGCGAAGCCGTACAGGATGCCCGCCTGCATGGCCTCGACGGTGTTCTTGCCGATGACGCTGCGCGGGCGGGCGAGTTCGATCTTGCGGAGCTGGGCTCCCTTGACGCCGAGCGCCTCGACGGAGATCTCGATGCCCGGGGCGATGACACCGCCGGTGTACTCGCCGCGCGCGGAGACGGCGTCGAAGGTGGTGGCGGTGCCGAAGTCGACGACGATCGCCGGGCCCCCGTACAGCTCGACCGCCGCGACCGCGTTGATGATGCGGTCGGCGCCGACCTCCTTGGGGTTGTCCATCAGGATCGGCACGCCGGTCTTGATGCCGGGCTCCACGAGGACGGCGGGCACGTCGCCGTAGTAGCGGCGGGTGACCTCGCGCAGCTCGTGCAGGACGGCCGGCACCGTGGAGCAGATCGCGATGCCCTCGATGCCGTCGCCCAGTTCGACGCCGAGCAGCGGGTGCATGCCCATCAGCCCCTGGAGGAGCACGGCCAGTTCGTCGGCGGTACGCCGGGAGTCCGTGGAGATCCGCCAGTGCTCGACGATCTCCTCGCCGTCGAAGAGGCCGAGGACGGTGTGGGTGTTGCCGACGTCGATGGTGAGCAGCATCAGGCGTCGGCCTCGCCGGTGGTGGCGGCCTCGCGGAAGTCCAGGCCGATGTCGAGGATCGGCGAGGAGTGGGTGAGCGCGCCCACCGCGAGGTAGTCGACGCCCGCGTCGGCGTAGGCGCGGGCGGTGTCCAGGGTGAGCCGGCCGGAGGACTCCAGGAGGGCGCGCCCGGCGACCAGGGCGACGGCCTCCTCGGTCTCGCCCGGGGTGAAGTTGTCCAGCAGGATCAGGTCGGCGCCGGCCTCCAGCACCTCGCGGACCTGCTGGAGCGTGTCGACCTCCACCTCGATGGCGAGGTCGGGGAACTCCTCGCGGACCCGCTTGAACGCCTCGGCGACCCCGCCGGCCGCGATCACGTGGTTGTCCTTGACCAGGGCCGCGT
Organism: Streptomyces sp. AM 2-1-1; assembly: GCF_029167645.1. Classification (NCBI taxonomy): domain Bacteria; kingdom Bacillati; phylum Actinomycetota; class Actinomycetes; order Kitasatosporales; family Streptomycetaceae; genus Streptomyces; species Streptomyces sp. AM 2-1-1. Next base: position 3,137,897 of record NZ_CP119147.1, read on the forward strand.
CGGAGAGCGACATGCGGTGGTTGACGCCGCCGCCGCAGCGGACCGCGTACTTCTCCAGGGCACGCAGCCCCGGGGTGGTCTTGCGGGTGTCGCGGACCTCGGCCTTCGTGCCCTCCAGGACGTCGGCCCACGCGCGGGTGGCGGTGGCGATGCCGGAGAGGCGGCAGAGGAGGTTGAGCGCGCCGCGCTCGCCGGTGAGCAGGTCGCGGGTGCGGGTGGTGACCGTCAGCAGCTTCTGGCCGGCGGTGACGCGCTCGCCGTCCTCGACGTGGCGCTCGACCTCGAAGTCGTCGGTGCAGACGATGGAGAGGACGGCCTCCGCGACGCGCAGGCCCGCGACGACACCCGCTTCGCGGGCGGTGAAGTCGCCGGTGGCGACGGCGTCCTCGGGGACGGTCGCGACGGTGGTGACGTCCACCCCGCCGTCCAGGTCCTCCTCGATCGCGACGTGCGCGACGTCCTCCACCTGGACGGGGTCGAGCCCGGCCTCCGCCAGCAGCTCGGCGAGGGCGGGGTCGAGCCCGCACTCCAGGGCGTCCGGGTCGTACCCGTCCGAGGCGCAGCCGCAGTCGTCGCCGCAGCCGCCCGCGGACGGTGCGGGCGCCCCGATGTGGATCAGCGGGACGTCCACCGGTGTCGGGCGGTTCTCTTCGGGCGTGCTCACGGTTGCGGCTCCTCGGGGGCGTCGGGCGGTGCGATGTGCTGCGGTGGTGCGGGCGGGGCGGGGTTCAGTCTGCGGGGTGCGCCGGACTCACGGAGTCGAAGTCGGCGCTCTCCGTACGGCGTACCGACAGCGTCCGGTCCTCGCCGACGCGGACGACCAGGTGGGCGCGCCAGTCGGCATCGTCGCGGTCGGGGTGGTCCTCGCGCCAGTGGCAGCCCCGGGTCTCCGCGCGGGCGCTCGCCGCCGCGACCAGGACCCGGGAGACCAGCAGGAGGTTGGTGGTCTCCCACGCCTCGACCCCCGGTACGGCGGCCTTCGCGTCGGCCACCCCGGCACCCGCGTGCAGCGCCTCCAGCTCCCGGGCGGCGCCGGCCAGGCTGTCGGCGGAGCGCAGGACGCCGGCGCCGCGGGTCATGGTCCGCTGGATCGACGTACGGACCTCGGGCGACTGCAGTACGGAGCGGGGACCGCCCTCGGGCCGGACCGCATCGGTGCGCGCGGGGCGCCGCTCGGCGATGTCCGCCGCGATGCGCTCGGCGAAGACGAGCCCTTCCAGCAGGGAGTTGGAGGCGAGGCGGTTGGCCCCGTGCACGCCGGTGCAGGCGGTCTCCCCGCAGGCGTACAGACCCGGCACGGTGGTGCGTCCGCGCAGGTCGGTACGGACGCCGCCGGAGGCGTAGTGCGCGGCGGGCGCGACCGGGATCGGCTCGGTGACCGGGTCGATGCCGTGCTCGCGGCAGGCGGCCAGGATGGTGGGGAAGCGCTGCTCCCACATCTCGGCGCCGAAGTGCCGGGCGTCGAGGTACATGTGCTCGGTGCCGTGCAGCTGCATCTGGCGGGTGATCGCCTTGGCGACGATGTCGCGCGGGGCGAGTTCGGCCAGCTCGTGCTGCCCGGTCATGAACCGGGTGCCGGCGGCGTCGACGAGGTACGCGCCCTCGCCGCGCACCGCTTCCGAGACCAGCGGCTGCTGGCCCTCGGAGTCGGCGCCCAGGAAGAGGACCGTGGGGTGGAACTGGACGAACTCCAGGTCCGAGATCTCGGCTCCGGCCCGCAGCGCGAGCGCCACGCCGTCGCCGGTGGAGACCGGCGGGTTGGTGGTGGCGGAGAAGACCTGGCCCATGCCGCCGGTGGCGAGCACCACGGACGGGGCGCGGACCGCACCGACGCCGTCGTGCTGGCCCTCGCCCATGACGTGCAGGCTGACCCCGGCCGTACGGCCCTCGGCGTCGGTGAGCAGGTCCAGGACCAGGGCGTTCTCGACGGTGTGCAGCGCCCGGGTGCGGACCGCCTCCACCAGGGCGCGGGAGATCTCGGCGCCGGTGGCGTCGCCGCCCGCGTGCGCGATCCGGCGGCGGTGGTGGCCGCCTTCGCGGGTGAGGGCGATGTCGCCGTTCTCGGTGGTGTCGAAGTGCGCGCCCGTCTCGATGAGCCGGCGCACCGCGTCGGGGCCTTCGGTGACCAGGGCGCGGACGGCCCGCTCGTCGCAGAGTCCGGCGCCCGCGACCAGGGTGTCGTCGAGGTGCTGCTCGGGGGTGTCGCCCTCGCCGAGCGCGGCGGCGATGCCGCCCTGGGCCCAGCGGGTGGAGCCGTCGTCCAGGCGGGCCTTGGTGACGACGACGGTGTCGAGTCCGGCGGCGACGCAGCGCAGGGCGGTGGTGAGCCCGGCCACGCCGGAGCCGACGACCACGACGTCGGCGTCGATGGACCAGCCGGGTTCGGGGGCGGTCAGCCGTATTCCGGTCACGAGAGGGCTCCGAGGTTCAGGGGGATGTTGTCGATCAGCCGGGTGGCGCCGACGCGGGCGGCGACGGCGAGGACGGCCTCGCCGCCGTCCCGGTCGTCGGGGATCTCGGTGAAGTCGGCCGGATCCACCAGGGCGAGGTAGTCGAGGTCGAGCGGCACCGTCGCGTGGGCGGCGTCGTCCAGCACGGCGCGCGCGGCGGCCCGGACGGCGGCGGCCGTGCTGCCGGGCAGGGCGAGCGCGACCGCCTGGGCGTCGGCGGCGAGCCGGGGCTCGCCGAGCGCGTTGAGCCCGGCGGCCCGCTCGGTGCCGGGGTGCGCCGGGCTCTGGCCGCCACCGGTCGCCAGCGCGCGCTCGCGCAGCGTCTGCTGGGCGGCCAGCCGGTCGCGGGCGGCGAAGAGCGCGCCCGACAGGGCGAGGGCGGTACGGCGTTCGAGCGGTGAGAGGAACCGGTTGCGGCTGGAGAGCGCGAGACCGTCGGGGTCCCGGACGGTGGGGACGGCGGTGATCTCGATGCCGAAGTCGAGGTCGCGGACCATCCGGCGGATGAGGGCGAGCTGCTGGACGTCCTTCTGCCCGAAGAACGCCTCGTCCGGGCGGGTCAGGTGGAGGAGCTTGGCGACGACCGTGAGCATCCCGTCGAAGTGCCCGGGGCGCGAGGCGCCTTCGAGCCGCTCGCCCATCGGACCCGCGGAGATGCGTACCTGCGGATCGCCGCCCGGGTACACCTCGTCGACGGAGGGAGCGAAGACCGCGTCCGCGCCGGCCGCGGTGGCCACCGCGAGGTCGGCCTCCAGGGTGCGCGGGTAGCGGTCCAGGTCGGCGGCCTCGCCGAACTGCAGGGGGTTCACGAAGACGCTGACCACGACCTGACCGTCCGGTCCGGCGGCTGCGCGCGCGGCACGGACCAGCGTGGCGTGGCCGTCGTGCAGCGCGCCCATCGTCATGACGACCGCCCGGCGGGCGCCCGTCGGACGGGGCAGCGCTTCGAGGGCGGCGGCGGTGTGGAGGAGGGCGGCGGTGCCGGCGGGGGTGGTGTTCATCGGGGGTCCCCCGGTTCGTCGTCGTTGCCGGCACCGGTGGAGCCGTCGGTTTCGCCGTTACCCGGGAAACCCGTGGAGTCGGGGGAGCCGCCCGCGCCGCCGGGACGGGACGGACCGGCCTGGCCCGTCGCGGGGCCCGGGTCGGTGGTGCCGGCGAGGACGCCGAGGAGGTCCTCGGCCGACTCCGGCTTGAGCAGGCCGTGCGCGAGGGCCCGGTCGGCGGTCGCGCGGGCCATCGCGAGGTACCCCGCCACCATCTGCGGCGCGTGGCGGCGCAATTCGGCGACGTGCGCGGCGACCGTGCCCGCGTCGCCGCGCGCGACCGGCCCGGTGAGGGCGGCGTCGCCGGAGCGCAGGGTGTTGTCGAGGGCGGCGCCGAGGAGCGGCCCGAGCATCCGGTCGGGGGCCGAGACCCCTGCCGCGGCCAGCAGTTCCATGGCTTCGGCGACCAGGGTGACCAGGTGGTTCGCGCCGAGCGCGAGCGCCGCGTGGTAGAGCGGGCGGGCCGCCTCCTCGATCCACTCGGGCTCGCCGCCCATCTCGATGACGAGGGCCTCGGCGGCGAGCCGCAGCTCCTCGGGCGCGGTGATCCCGAAGGAGCAGCCGGCCAGCCGCTGGACGTCCACGGGGGTGCCGGTGAAGGTCATCGCGGGGTGCAGGGCGAGGGGGAGGGCCCCGGCGCGCAGCGCGGGGTCCAGCACGCGGGTGCCGTACCGGCCGGAGGTGTGGACGAGGAGCTGGCCGGGCCGGACGGCGCCGGTCTCGGCGAGGCCCTCGACCAGGCCGGGCAGGGTGTCGTCGGGGACGGTGAGCAGTACCAGCTCGGCACGGGCGAAGACCTCGGCGGGCGTCACCAGCGGGACGTCCGGCAGCAGGGCGGCGGCCCGGCGCCGGGAGGCGTCGGAGACGCCGGAGACGGCCACCGGGCGGTGCCCGGCGAGCTGGAGCGAGGCGGCGAGGGCGGGGCCGACGCGGCCCGCTCCGACGACGCCCACGGTGAGGCGGGCGGGGCGGTCCCGGGCGTCGAGAGGATCCCTCGGAGATGTGGTGTGCACGCGGCTAAGGCCTTCCGTTCCAGTCCGCGGGGGGTACCGGACGATTCCTCTGCATGCTACGCCAGCGCCCCGCCCCGGCTCCGCTCCGTCCACAGCCTGTGGGTAACTCCCGGCGCTCCACGACCCAGCGGCAACCCCCCCCCCCCGGTGGGCGGCCCCGGCCGCGCGGGCGATGATCGTCGCATGGCAGCAACGGACGAACAGACGACGCGGCGGCGCGGGCCGGCCGCCTGGCGGGCCTCGCACCGCATCCTGGCCCGCACGTCCTCGGACGGCACCCTCGGCGAACAGCTGGCCGCGCTGACTGCGGGCGCCGAAGCGGTGTACGGCACCGACAAGCCCCTCGACCACTACGGCGACGGGGTCGTCGCGGAGGTCGAGGAGCGGGTGGCCGGGCTGCTCGGCATGGAGTCGGCCGCCTTCTTCCCGACCGGCACGATGGCCCAGCAGGTCGCCCTGCGGTGCTGGGCCGCGCGCACCGGCAACGCCGCGGTCGCGCTGCATCCGCTCGCCCACCCCGAGCTGCACGAGGAGGGCGCGCTCGGCGCGGTGAGCGGGCTGCGGACGGTGTACCCCACGACCGAGCCGCGGCTGCCCACCGCGGAGGAGATCGAGGGCTTCGCGGAGCCGTTCGGCACCCTGATGCTGGAGCTTCCGCTGCGGGACGCCGGCTTCGTCCTGCCGTCCTGGGAGGAGCTGACCGGGGTCGTGGCGGCGGCCCGGGAGCGGGACGCGGTGGTGCACCTGGACGGGGCCCGCCTCTGGGAGTGCCCCCCGCACCTCGGGCACGGCCTGGCCGAGATCGCGGGCCTCGCGGACAGCGTCTACGTCTCCTTCTACAAATCGCTCGGCGGTATGTCCGGCGCGGTCCTCGCCGGGCCCCGGACGCTGATCGAGGAGGCCCGCTCCTGGCGCCACCGCTACGGCGGCCAGCTCTTCCAGCAGTACCCGGCCGCGCTCTCGGCCCTCGTCGGCCTGGAACGGGAGCTGCCCCGGCTGCCGGAGTACGTGGCCCACGCCGCCGTGGTCGCCGGGGCGCTGGCGGAGGGTTTCGAGGCGTCGGCGGTGCCGTGGTTCCGGGTGCGCCCCGAGCCGCCGCACACCCACCAGTTCCAGCTCTGGCTGCCGTACTCCACCGACGTACTGGACGAGGCCTCGCTGCGCCAGGCCGAGGAGACGGGCGTGACGCTCTTCCGCCGCTGGTTCACGGGCCCCCAGCTGCCACCCGGCATCGCGTACACCGAGGTCACGGTGAACGCGGCGGGGCTGGAGTGGACGGCGCGGGAGGTACGGGACGCGGTGGGCGACTTCGTGTCCCGCCTGGTCTGAGCGGAGCGCCCCGGCGGCGGGCGCCCGCCGCCTCACCACCGGGGCCACGCCTCCCCGCGTCCGCGCGCACCGGCCCGGCGGCGGGACCGGTACCGGCCCCACAGGCCGCGCAGGACCTCCCGGTCGTGGGTGCCGGGCAGGGGCGGCGGGCGTTCGCCGCTCCGGACGGCGCGCCAGGCGTCGTACATCTGCTGCTGTATCGCGTCCATGGATCCAGCGTGCGCGGCCCCGCCCGCCGCCGCGCGCCGATTGACGGCCCCCGTCAAGCGGGGTGCACGCGGGGGCGCGCACCCCGCACCATGGTCGGGTGAGCGTGACCATCGACATCGCCGGGCTCCCCGCCGACCGCATCGTTTTCGAGACCTCGCCCCTGGCCGAGCTGGGGACGGCCCTGCACGCCCTCTCGGAGCCGGGGCACCACCCCGGGCTGCACGGCTGGGCGACCGCCACCACTGCGGCGCTCCCGCCGGACCTCGCGGACCGGCTGCACGAGGGGGAGTTCCTGTGGCGGAGCACCTTCTCCGACATCTTCCTGCCGTTCACGGGAATCCCGGGCGGCGACGGCAGGGCCGGCGCCACCCTCGCCGAGGACCTGGACACCCTGGACCGGCTGAGCGACGAGCGGTTCGTCTCCGCCGCCCTGGAGTTCACCTCGTGCACGTTCCACGGTGCGTGCACGGGGTCCCCGCTCGACGACGGGGTGGCGCGCGGTCGGGCCCGTGAGATGGCCGCCGCGCGCGGCCCGCGGCAGACCGCGTTCACCGAGCGGCTGCTGGCCGACCCCGGCGCGGTGCGCGGCTGGCTCCGGCGGCTCTTCGAGGACTGCGAGGAGGCGTTCTTCGCCGACACCTGGAACCGTGCGCGCGTCCCGCTGGTCGCCGACGCCCGGCACAAGACGGAGGTGCTCCGCCGCAAGGGGATCGGTGAGGCGGTCGCCGCCGCCTCGGCGGCGCTCTCGCTGAGCGAGGACGGCGAGCGGATCGTGGTCGACAAGCTGAACGCGGCCCGGTCGACCGCGACGGGCCCCGGGGTGGAGCCCGGCATCACCCTCGTCCCCACCGGCTTCGGCTGGCCGCACCTGATGATCGGCCACGCCCCCGGCTGGCGGCCGGTGATCCTCTATCCGGTGCACCGGCCGGAGCTGCCCTCGCCCGCCTCGGTGGAGTCCGTCCGGCTGCGTCTGGAGGCGCTGGCCCATCCGCTGCGGCTGCGGCTCTGCCGCAATCTGGCCCGTTCCCCGCACACCACCGGCGAACTGGCCGACGCGCACGGCATCACGTCCCCCGAGGTCTCCCGGCACCTGTCGGTGCTGAAGAAGGCCGGCCTGGTCACCACCCGGCGGCGCGGCCGGTACGTCCTGCACCAGCTGGACCTGACCGTCGTGGCGCGGCTCGGCAGCGACTTCATCGAAGGCGTGCTGCGCTGACCCGTTCGGGGGGCCCGGGGCCCGCTGTCCGGCGCGCTCCCGGGTCAGCGGCCGCCGCCGGCCCGGACCAGTCCCGACTCGTAGGCGAGGACGACGACCTGCACCCGGTCGCGCAGACCGAGCTTGGTGAGGATGCGGCCGACGTGGGTCTTCACCGTCGCCTCCGAGAGCACCAGGCGGCCCGCGATCTCGCCGTTGGACAGTCCCTGGGCGACCAGCAGCATCACCTCGCGCTCCCGCTCGGTGAGCCGCTCGACGCGTTTGTCGCCGGGCTCGGAGGTGGTGCTCGGCAGCAGCGGGGAGAACCGGTCCAGCAACCGCCGGGTGGTGGACGGGGCGACGACGGCGTCCCCGCTGTGCACCGAGCGGATCGCGTTCAGCAGCTCCCCGGGCGGCACGTCCTTGAGCATGAATCCGCTGGCCCCCGCCTTGAGCCCGGTGAACGCGTACTCGTCGAGGTCGAAGGTGGTCAGGATGAGCACCTTCGGCGGGTTCTCCCCCGCGCAGATACGGCGGGTCGCCTCCACCCCGTCCAGCTTCGGCATGCGGACGTCCATCAGTACGACGTCGACGCGGGTGGCGCGGAGCACGTCGATCGCCTCGGCCCCGTCGCCCGCCTCGGCGACCACCTCCATGTCGGGCTGCGCGGCGAGCACCATGCGGAAACCGGTGCGCAGCAGGGCCTGGTCGTCGACGAGCATCACGCGGATGGCCATGGGGAGGGTCCTGTCCTGTGGTTGGGCCGAGAAGGGTCGGGAGAGGCGCGAGGGGTGGCATCGCCCCGGTCGTCAGGCGGCCGGTTTCAGCGGGAGCAGGGCGCTGATCCGGAAGCCGCCGCCGGGGCGCGGGCCCGCGTCGAGCGTGCCGCCGACCATGCCGACCCGTTCCCGCATGCCGATCATGCCGTGGCCGGCACCGTCCGCTCCACCGTCCGCGTAGAGCTCCTGCGGGGCGCCGCGGCCGTCGTCCTCCACGAGCAGCCCGAGACCGTCGTCGAAGTAGACCAGCCGCACGCTGGCCCCGGCGTCGGGGCCGCCGTGCTTGCGGGTGTTGGTGAGCGCCTCCTGCACGATGCGGTACGCGGTCAGCTCCACCCCGCTGGGCAGCGGGCGCGGCGTGCCCTCGACGGTGAAGTCCACCGCGAGGCCCGCCTTGCGGACCTGTTCGACGAGTTCGTCGATCTGCTCGACGTCGGGCTGGGGGACGTACTCGCCGCTGGTCTCGGCGTCTCCCGTGCGCAGCACCCCGAGCAGCCGGCGCATCTCGGCGAGCGCCTGCCGGCCGGTGGTCGAGATGGTCGCCAGGGCCTGGCGGGCCTGATCGGGTGCCGCGTCCATGACGTACGCCGCACCGTCCGCCTGGACCACCATCACGGAGACGTTGTGGGCGACGACGTCGTGCAGTTCGCGGGCGATCCTGGCGCGTTCGGCGGCGACGGCGACCTTCGACTGGGCCTCGCGTTCGCTCTCCAGCCGGGCGGCCCGCTCCTCCAGCGCCCGGAAGTACGCCTGCCGGGTCCGCAGCGAGTCACCGAGCACCCAGGCCAGCACGAACGGCACGGTCAGCACGACCACCACGACGATCTGCTGGGTCCAGCCGCCCTCCTCCTCGGGCCAGCGCGCCTGCGAGACCGCCGAGGCGAGGAGACCGCAGGCCAGCGCGAGCCGGGAGGCCCAGCGCTTCCCGGCGGCGGCGACGGTGTAGATGATCACCAGCAGGGCGAAGTCGGCGATGCCCGTCTCGATGCCCAGAGCCACCTGCGCCACCCCGATCCCGAGGGCGAGCAGCAGCATCCGCTCCGGCATCCGGCGGCGCAGCGCCACCACGGTGCAGAGGCCCAGGATCACCGGCACCGTGAAGAGGCGCTCCCGCGTCCCGCCGGTGGGCCCGGTCACGAAGGCCACACCGGAGAGCCCGAGCAGGACGACGGCCCAGAAGCAGTCGACGCCCGTCGGGTGTCTGCGGAGGAATGCGTAGAGGCGCTGCACTGTGCCAGCGTAGGGAAGCGCGCGGGTGACCGGGTCAACCGGAGGGCCGATCCGCTCCGGCGGCCCGTACTCCCCAAGGTGGAGACGTACCGGGCGCGGGCCGGCGGAGGCGGGGCGGACGGTCCGGGCCGCGGGCATGGCGGAGACTGGGCCCCGTGACGGACCAGTGGCTCGGATGGGGTGCGGCGGCGCGGGCGGCGCTGTACGGCGACAGCGGCTTCTACCGGAGACCGGAGGGTCCGGCCGGGCACTTCCGCACCTCGGTGCACGCCTCGCCGCTCTTCGCCGCGGCGGTGGCCCGGCTGCTGGCCCGTACGGCGGCCGAGCTGTCCACGGAGACCGTCGCCCTGGTGGACATGGGGGCCGGGCGCGGGGAGCTGGCCGCCGGGGTGCTGGCAGCCGCTCCGGCGGGGCTCCGGATCACCGCGTACGCCGTGGAGCTCGCCGACCGCCCGCCGGGCCTGGACGAGCGGATCGCCTGGTGCGCCGAGCCGCCGCAGGGGGTCACCGGGCTGCTCTTCGCCAACGAGTGGCTGGACAACGTGCCGGCCGACGTCGCGGAGGTGGACGAGGACGGGGCCTGGCGGTACGTCCTGGTCCGCGTCCCGGACGGCGCCGAGCGCCTCGGCGGCCCCGTGTCCGGCGCGGACGCGCGGTGGCTGGAGCGCTGGTGGGCGCCGGCCGGGCCCGGCGACCGGGCCGAGATCGGGCTCCCCCGCGACCTGGCGTGGGCCGGGGCGGTCGGCTCGCTGGCTGCGGGGCGCGCGGTGGCGGTGGACTACGCCCACGTACGCGGCGCCCGACCGCCGTTCGGCACGCTCACCGGCTTCCGGGCCGGCCGCGAGGTGCCCCCGGTGCCGGACGGCTCCTGCGACCTCACCGCCCACGTGGCCCTGGACGCCTGCGCCGCCGCGGGCCGGCCGGCCGGCGGCGCGGCGCCCGAACTGCTGGACCAGCGCACCGCCCTGGCCCGGCTCGGCGTCACCGGGGGCCGGCCACCGCTGGCCCTGGCCTCCACCGACCCGGCCGGGTACCTCAGGGCGCTGGCGGCGGCGGGCGAGGCGGCCGAACTCACCGCGCGCGGCGGCCTCGGCGACTTCGGGTGGCTGGAGCAGCGGGTGGGATGAGCGGCCTCGGCGGCCGCGCGGGGACGGCCGCGCGTGCCCCCGTCCGCGGGCAGGGAATACTGGGCCGCATGACGGAGACGACGGTCGGCATCGGTGGCGCGGCGGAGAGCACCGACATGGTGCTCAACATCGGTCCTCAGCACCCCTCCACGCACGGTGTGCTCCGGCTGCGCCTGGTCCTGGACGGCGAGCGCATCCTGAGCGCCGAGCCCGTCATCGGGTACATGCACCGGGGCGCCGAGAAGCTCTTCGAGGCCCGCGACTACCGGCAGATCGTGATGCTCGCCAACCGTCACGACTGGCTGTCGGCCTTCTCCAACGAGCTCGGGGTGGTGATGGCCGTCGAGCGGATGCTGGGCATGGAGGTCCCCGAGCGCGCCGTCTGGACGCGGACCCTGCTGGCGGAACTGAACCGGGTCCTCAACCACCTGATGTTCCTCGGGTCGTACCCCCTCGAACTCGGCGGCATCACACCGGTGTTCTACGCGTTCCGGGAGCGCGAGGAGCTGCAGGCCGTGATGGAAGAGGTCTCCGGCGGCCGGATGCACTACATGTTCAACCGGGTCGGCGGCCTCAAGGAGGACCTTCCGGCGGGCTGGCTCGGCCGGGCCCGCGACGCGGTCGCCTCGGTGCGGTCGCGGATGGGCGTGTACGAGGACCTGGTGCTCGGCAACGAGATCTTCCGGGGACGCACGCGCGACGTCGGGGTGCTCTCCCCCGAGGCGGTGCACGCGTACGGGGTGTCCGGACCGATCGCCCGCGCCTCGGGCGTCGACTTCGACCTGCGGCGCGACGACCCGTACCTCGCGTACGCGGAGCTGGCGGACGTACTGAAGGTGGTCACCCGGACCGAGGGCGACTGCCTGGCCCGCTTCGAGTGCCTGCTGGAGCAGACGGTCAACGCGCTGGACCTCGCGGACGCCTGCCTGGACCGGATGGACGGGCTCGCCCCCGGGCCGATCAACCAGCGCCTCCCCAAGGTGCTCAAGGCCCCCGAGGGCCACACCTACGCCTGGACCGAGAACCCGCTCGGCGTCAACGGCTACTACCTCGTCTCCAAGGGCGAGAAGACGCCGTACCGGCTCAAGCTGCGCTCCGCGTCGTTCAACAACATCCAGGCGCTGACGGAGCTGCTGCCGGGCACCCTGGTCGCCGACATGGTCGCGATCCTGGGTTCGCTCTTCTTCGTCGTCGGGGACATCGACAAGTAGGACCGTGCGGACGGCCGGCGGCCCCCGCGCGCCGGGGCGGGACCCGGGGCCGTCGGCCCGTCAGGAAGCCGCGCCCCGCACGTCGGCGGGGCCGGGGCGGCTCTGGCCGTCCGGCTGGGTGAGGTCGATGACCTTGCCGACGGCACGCGGGTCGCCGACGCGGCTGCGGTGCACGGCGAGCGCCTCCTCACCGACCACGTCCGCGAGGTCCTCCTCCGACGCGCCCGCCGCGGGAATTGGGGCCCCCACCCCGTCGGGCTGGGCGCCGAAGAAGTCGAAGCCGCCCTGCGGCACCCGCGCCCGGCGCGGGCCGGTGTACGGGACCACCGCCGAGGCGGCCGGGACGGTCCGGGCCGTCCGCGCCGGGGCCGACGACGGGCCGGCCGTCCGGGGCGCGGGCAACGCGGTCTGCGGGCCGGGCCGCCGGGGTGTGCGCGGGGCGAAGTCCGCCAGGTGCCCGCCGGTGTCGTGATCCCGGTGGCCGGCGGGGTGAGCGCCCGTGCGGTCGGCGTGGGCGCCGGTCCCGGCGTGACGGCCCCGCGGGCCGTCCGCCTCGGCGGCCGACTCCCGGGCACGCTCGTCGAGAGCGTGCTGCCGGGTCCGCTCGGCGGTCCGGCGGGCCTCCTGGAGCGCGGCGTTGCGGGGCAGGTCGCGCAGGGCGCGGGCGGCGGCGAGGTAGGACGCCGCGGTGGGCGTGGAACGGGCGGGCGGCAGCGCGATCGGGGTGGCCGCCGCCTCGATCGCGAGCTGCCGGCGGCCCTCCAGCGCGCTGGCCCGCTCGGTCTCGGCGGTGGCGTACCGGCGCAGCAACCCGGCGTGCTCGCCGCGCAGTCCGGCGAGCTCCATCCGCTTGGAGCGCAGCTTGGCCTCCAGGCGGGCGCGCAACTCCCGCGCCTCCTCCAGCTCCTGTTCCAGTTCGGCCGTCCGCTCCTCGGCCCGCCACTCCGCACCCGCCTGGGCGCGCTGGAGCTCCGCGACCCGCAGTCCGGCGGCCTGGTCCCAGGTGCGCATCAGGTACGCGCCGACGAGACCGGTGGCCGCGGCCGCCGTCGCGAGCAGTCGCAGCGCGAGGGTGTCCAGGGGCAGCCACGCGCCGGCGGCCAGCGCGACCGACACTCCGGCCACCGCGGAGGGCGGCAACAACCTGTGCAGGGGTGGCGAATGACGATGGCGTCCACGTGGCATGGCTGGAAATTTACCGCGTGCGGTCACCGTGCGGGAGTCCGCCCGGCAATCTGTTCCCCTGCGGTTACCTGGCAGTGTTACCTGACACCGCGTCCAAGAACGCCGGCGGCAGCTATTTCCCGCATTCCGCCGGCCGGAGACTTCCCGGAGGAAATCCCCGGCGGGCGGAGGGCGGGCACCTCCGGGGCGGCGCCCGGAGACGCCCGCCGGGTCAGCCGATCAGGTTCTTCGACGTCAGGTACTCCTTGGCGACGTCGGAGGGCTTGGCCCGCTCGGCGTCGACCTTGCGGTTGAGTTCCGCGAGGTCCTCGGTGGTCAGAACGCCGGTGAGCTTGGCGAGGAGTGCGGCCACCTCCGGCGCTCCGGCGTCCTTGGTGTTCACCACGGGAAGGACGTTGTCGGCGTTCTGGAGGTGCTGGTCGTCCTCCAGGAACACCAGGTCGTAGGCGTCCAGGACGGCGTCGGTGGTGGTGGTCAGGACGAGCTGGTCCACCCCGTCCTTCACCGCCTGCTTCGCCTGCGGGGTCCCGACGCCCTTCGGGTCGATACCGGCCACGTCGATGCCGTACGTCGCTTTGAGACCGGGGGCGCAGAAGGGCCGGACCGCGCACTCGTCACCCGCCGCGATCTTCACCTTGATCTTGGACTTGCCCAGATCGGAAAGGGTCGTCAGCTTGTTCTTCTCGGCGAATTCCCTGGTCACCGCGAAGGCATTCTGGTCGACCGCGTCTCCGGGCGGAAGAGCCGTCAGACCGAGCGGTGTTGCGAGCTTCTGGAGGGCCGCGACGGTGGCCGCCACGTCACCGGAGGCGACCGGTGCCTTCTCCGCCTCCTTCGCCCCGTTCACCTTGGCGTTGAGGAATTCGGCCAGGGTCGCCGCGTATTCCGGGATGACGTCGATCTCGCCCTTCTCCAGGGAGGGTTCGTAGAGTTCCCGGTTCTCCACCGTGGTGACGGAGGTGCTCCAGCCGCCGCCGGCGAGGATCTGGGCGTACAGCTCGGCGAGCACCTTGGACTCGGTGAAGGCCGCCGAACCGACGACGAGCGAGCCCTTCTTCGCGTCCGCCGGCGCGGAGGAGCCGCTCGGGGCGTCGTCCTTCTCCAGGCTGTCGCCGCCGCAGGCCGCGAGCGACCCGGTCAGTGCGAGGGTTGTGATGACCGCACCCGCTATGCGCGAGGTTCTGCTCATGTTCCTTCTCCGTCCACGGATGATGGGTGATGACAAAAAGTGAGGGGGAGGGCGGGGGCCGTTCGCGAGCCGGCTCCACCCGGGGAGCGGGAGCCCGCACCCGGATCCGGGGTCACACGGCGCGCCCCCGCCGCCGCAGCGGGGAGAACAGCCGGTCCAGCGCCAGCAGCACGCCCTCCACCACCAGGGCGAGCAGGGCGACCAGGACCGCGCCCGCGAAGACCTGCGCGGTGTCGTACCGGTTGAACCCTGCGGTGATGACGCGTCCGAGTCCGCCGAGCCCGGCCATCGCCGCGATCGAGGCCGTGGCCACCACCTGGACGGCGGCGGACCGCAGCCCGGTCATGATCATGGGGTGGGCGAGCGGCAGCTCCACCCGGAGGAAGACCTGCGCCCCGGACATCCCCATCCCCCGGGCCGCCTCCACCACCGCGCGGTCCACCCCGGTCATGCCCACGTACGTGTGGGTGAGCAGCGGCGGGACCGCGAAGAGCACCAGCGCGATCACCGTCGGCAGGTAACCGGAGTTGCGCATCGGCGTGAGCATGAAGAGGGCGAGCACCGCGAAGACGGGCACCGCCCGGCCCACGTTGGAGATGTTGATGGCGAGCGCGCCACCCCGGCCGAGGTGGCCGAGCCGGAGCCCCAGCGGCAGCGCGAGCGCGCAGGCCACCAGGAGGGCGAGCCCGCTGACGTAGAGGTGTTCGGCGAGGCGGTGCGTCGCACCGTCCGGGCCGGACCAGTTGGAGCCCGTGACCAGCCAGGTCCAGGCGTCCGCGACCACTGCCACGGCTCAGCCCGCCTTCGTCGTTGTCGCGGGCGGTGCCACCGGCGGTGCCACCGCGGCGGGGGCGCCCGCCCCCGCCCGGGTCCACGGCGTCAGCCACCGCTGCACCCCCAGCAGCAACAGGTCGGCCGCGACCGCGAGGAGGACGCAGAGCACCGAGGCGGCCAGCACCTGTGCCTTGAAGAGGCTGGGCAGGGCGTCCCGTACGAGGTTGCCGAGCCCGCCCTTGCCGATGAGCGAGCCGACCGTGGTCAGGGCCACGGTGGACACCGCGGCCATCCGCAGACCGGCCATCAGCGCGGGCAGCGCGAGCGGGATCTCGACCTCCCAGAGGAGCCGGGCGGGGCCGTACCCCATGCCGCGGGCGGCCTCCCTGGCCTCCTCCGGCACCGCTTCGAGCCCGGCCAGGATCGACCGGACCAGGATGGTCAGCGAGTACAGCACCAGGCCGGTGACGACCAGCGAGGCGGAGAGGCCGAACACGGGGAGCAGCAGGGAGAACATCGCCAGCGAGGGCACGGTGTAGATCACCGTCGTCAGACCGAGGACCGGCCCGGCGAAGTGCCGTCCCCGGCGGGCGAGCAGCGCGAGCGGGAAGGCGATCACCAGCCCGATCGCCACCGACAGGGCGGTGATCCAGACGTGCTGGACGGTCGCATCCGTCAACTCGCCGCTGCGCGTGCGGAGGTATTCGCCACAGATCCAGTCGTTGGTCACCAGGCAGTTCGCCCCGGCCATCCGTCCCCACCTCCCCTTGCCCCGTACGGACCCGTACCCGTCCGCCGGGTGCACACCCTTCCCGGGCCCTCGGCCGTGTCGTCGACCCACCGCCTGCCGGGCCACGCCCGGCACGGCGGCGAGCCTATCCTCGTCCACGGACCCGCACGGAGGCCGTCCCGTTCCAGCAACACGCCCGTCACACAGGGCGTGCCACAAGGGGGAATCATGATCCGCTTCGAGAACGTCACCAAGCGGTACGCCGATGGCACGACGGCCGTCGACTCGCTCTCCTTCGAGGTGGCCGAGGGCGAACTCGTCACGCTCGTGGGCCCGTCAGGATGCGGCAAGACGACCACCATGAAGATGGTCAACCGGCTGATCGAGCCGACCGAGGGGCGGATATACCTCGACGGCGAGGACATATCCGCCATCGATCCCGTCCGGCTCCGGCGCCGCATCGGCTATGTGATCCAGCAAGTGGGCCTCTTCCCGCACAGGACTGTCCTGGAGAACACCGCCACCGTTCCCCATCTCCTCGGATGGAAACGCGCGAAGGCCCGTGAACGGGCCGCGGAACTGCTCGACCTGGTCGGCCTCGACCCGTCCGTGCACGGCGGCCGCTACCCCGAACAGCTCTCCGGCGGCCAGCGCCAGCGTGTCGGCGTGGCACGCGCCCTGGCGGCCGACCCGCCGGTCCTGCTGATGGACGAACCCTTCGGCGCGGTCGACCCGGTGGTCCGCGAACACCTCCAGAACGAGTTCCTGAAACTCCAGGAGCGGGTCCGCAAGACCGTCCTCTTCGTCACCCACGACATCGAGGAGGCGGTACGTCTCGGTGACCGCATCGCCGTCTACGGGCAGGGCCGGATCGAGCAGTTCGACTCCCCCGCCAGGGTGCTCGGTGCCCCCGCGACCGGTTACGTCGCGGACTTCGTCGGTGCCGACCGGGGCCTGAAGCGGCTCTCGGTCACCCCGGTGGAGGAGACCGACCTCGACCGGCCCCCGGTCGTCCGCCCCGGCGAGCCCCTGCGGGCCGCCGCCGAGCGGATCGCCGGGTCGGGCGCCGGGTGGGCGGTGGTCCTGGACGAGGAGGACCGCCCGCTGGGCTGGCTCGCCGCCGGGGCTGCCGGGTCGTCCGCCGCCGACGGGACGGCCACCGTCCGCGAGGCCCTGCGCCCGATGGACCTCAGCCTCCCGCTCGGCGCACCCCTCCGCCAGGCCCTCTCCACGATGCTCCAGCACGACGCGGGGTGGATCGCCGTCGTCGACGACGAGGGGTCCGGCCGCTATCTCGGTGTCCTCACCCCCGGCCGCCTCCACGAGGCCCTGCGCCGCTCCATCGGCGCCGACGCGGCAGACCGGTCCGGGGGCCGGGTCGCGGTGGAGACGGTGCCGGGGGCGTTCCGGCCGGCCGGCTGACCGGTCGCCGACCGGGCTCCGCCCACGCACCGGCGGGGAGAAGCCCTACGCTGGACGTATGAGTACGTTGCGTGAACGGGGCACGGTCGAGGGTCTGCCGCAGTGGGACCGGTGTGCGGTCATGGGTGTGGTGAACGTGACCCCGGACTCCTTCTCCGACGGAGGCCGCTGGTTCGACACCACGGCCGCGATCAAGCGCGGACTGGCCCTGATGGCCGACGGCGCGGACCTGATCGACGTGGGCGGGGAGTCGACGCGGCCCGGCGCGAGCCGCGTCGACGAGGACGAGGAGCTGCGACGGGTGGTGCCCGTGGTGCGGGGACTGGTCGCCGAGGGCGCCGTCGTCTCCGTGGACACCATGCGGGCCCGGGTCGCCGCCGAGGCGGTCGCGGCCGGTGGCGCCCTGGTGAACGACGTCAGCGGCGGCCTGGCCGACCCGGACATGGTCCGGGTGGTGGCCGAGGCGGGGGCGCCGTTCGTCGTGATGCACTGGCGCGGCTTCAGCGAGTCCATGAACGCCCGCGCGGTCTACACCGACGTGGTCGGCGAGGTCGTCACCGAGCTGCGCCGCCGGATGGACGCGGTGGTCGACGGCGGGGTGGCACCCGGACGGATCGTGATCGATCCGGGCCTCGGTTTCGCCAAGGACACCGCCCAGGACCTGGCGCTCGTCGCGCACCTCGACGATCTGCGGGCGCTCGGCCGTCCGCTGCTGGTGGCCGCCTCCCGCAAACGGTTCCTCGGCCGGACGCTGGCCGGCCCGGACGGCACCCCGCCCCCGGCCCGGGAGCGCGACGCGGCGACCGCCGCCGTCTCCACCCTCTCCGCGTCGGCCGGTGCCTGGGCCGTCCGGGTCCACGAGGTCCGGGCCAGCGCCGACGCCGTCCGCGTCTGCCGTGCCGTCGAAGGAGCCGTGTGACCACCGGGCCCGCGGGACCCGAGGAGGGCGGTACCGCCGGCCCGCCGGACGCCGCCGCCGACCTCGCCGCGGTGGAGGGCGCGAACACCGACTTCTACGAGGCGATGGAGGCGGGCGACTACGAGCGTCTCGCCGACCGCTGGCTCCCCGGCGAGGACCTCACGGTCTCCTGTGTCCACCCCGGCTGGCCGGTGCTCCGCGGCCGCGGCGACGTACTCCGGAGCTACGCGCTGATCATGGCGAACACCGAGTACATCCAGTTCATCCTGACCGACGTGGACATCGCCATGACCGGCGACACCGCCCTCGTCAACTGCACGGAGAACATCCTCAGCGGCGGTCCCGCCGAAGGGGACGACACGGTCGGTCCCCTCGTCGGCCAGCTGGTCGTCGCCACCAACGTCTTCCGGCGCACCCCGGACGGGTGGAAGCTCTGGTCGCACCACGGTTCACCGGTCCTCGCCGAAGCCGACGACGAACCGGAGAACGGGTCCCCGGGCTGATCGACTCGTACGGCGCACCCGACCGCCCGGCGCGCGGAGGGATCCGGTCACTCCGGCGCGCACGGCGCACACCCCCTCCCGTCGGATCCGGCGCGCGCGGCGCACACGGCGCGGGGGGATTGAGCCCTCCGGACTCCGGGTATGGGCGTCCACCAGCGCTCCAGGGCGCGGTGGGACCCTCACGGAAGGGTCCCGCCGGGCCGACCCGCGGCCCCGCCATGTCGGTGCGCGCGGGTAGATTCGGCAGAAGGCGTCTTCGCCGGGGCGTGGTGCCGTATGCCGGGCACGCGGGCCCGGCACCCTCCGAAAGGAAGGTTCCCGCGCCTCGTGGACCATCAACAGCAGGAGTGATTCGCGTGGATCGTGTCGCGCTGCGCGGCCTCAAGGCCCGTGGACACCATGGCGTCTTCCCCCGGGAACGCGAAGAAGGCCAGACCTTCCTCGTGGATCTGGCGCTGAGCCTGGACACCCGGGCGGCCGCGGCCGCCGACGATCTCTCGCGGACCGTGCACTACGGCATCGTCGCGGAAGAGGTCGTCGCCATCGTCGAGGGCGAGCCCGTCGACCTGATCGAGACCCTCGCCGAGCGCATCGCCCAGCAGTGCCTCAAGCACGAGGGGGTCCACGAGGTCGAGGTGGTCGTCCACAAGCCGGACGCCCCGATCACGGTCCCCTTCGACGACGTGACCATCACCATCACCCGGAGCCGAGCATGACAGCATTTTCCGCCCGCGGGCAGAGCGATCCCACGGTCCAGCCGGTGCCGGCCTCGGTCGTCCAGCAGGTGGACGACGCCGACGTCACCCTCTCCAACCCGAAGCGGGCCGTGATCTCCCTCGGCTCCAACCTGGGCAACCGCCTGGAGACCCTGCAGGGCGCCATCGACGCCCTGGAGGACACCCCCGGCGTCCGGGTCAAAGCCGTCTCCCCGGTGTACGAGACGGAGCCCTGGGGCGTCGATCCCGGCTCCCAGCCCTCGTACTTCAACGCCGTGGTCGTGGTGAAGACCACGCTGCCGCCGTCCTCCCTGCTGGAGCGCGGCCAGGCCATCGAGGAGGCGTTCGACCGGGTCCGCGAGGAGCGCTGGGGACCGCGCACCATCGACGTCGACATCGTCGCGTACGCCGACGTGATCTCCGACGACCCGCACCTCACGCTCCCCCACCCGAGGGCCGGCGAGCGGGCCTTCGTCCTCGCGCCCTGGCACGACGTGGACCCCGACGCCCAGCTCCCGGGCGCCGGTCCGGTCGCGGGGCTGCTGGCCTCGATCGGCCGCGCCGGGGTCTCCCCCCGGGCCGACCTGGAACTCCGCCTGCCGGAGTAGTCGTTAGGCTCTACGGACAGCGCTGGGGCGGACAGGGCCCGGGACGGATCGCGGACGGCGAAGGGCGGCTTGATCGGTGAGGCAACTACGGCTCAAAGTACTGGCCGGGATCTTCGCCGCCGCGGGCGTGCTCTCCTGGGCCGGCGCCCGTCTCTGGGACGCCTTCGGCACCCTGCCGAGCGTGCCGCTGGCCGCGTCGATCGTCCTCGCGGCCATCGCCGCGATCCTGCTGGCGACGGCCCTCTCGCTGCGCTCCCGACTCCGTGCCCAGCGCGAACGCCGTCCCGGCGCCAAGGGCGTCGAGCCGCTGATGGCGGCCCGGGCCCTCGTCTTCGGCCAGGCCAGCGCCCTGGTCTCCGCGCTGGTCTCCGGGATGTACGCCGGCGTCGCCGTGTTCCTGCTGAGCTACCTCGACCTGCCGCCCCGCCGCGACCAGGCGATCTACGCGGGCGCCGCAGTGGTGGCCGGGGTCGCCGTCATCGCCGCGGCCCTCTTCCTGGAGCGCGTCTGCAGGCTCCCCGAGGACCACGACGACGACACGACCGTGGCGGCGGCCTGAGCCCTCCAGGAGCCCTCGCACGGCCGGGAAGCGTCCGGTCCGGGAAGGGCCTCCCCCGACCTTCCGTCAAGGGCGGCCCTCCGGGAAGGGCTCCGGCCCGGGACGCCCGTCAGCGCGCCATGATGAGGCTCATCGCCTCGGCCCGCGTGGCCGGGTCACGGAGCTGCCCGCGCACCGCCGACGTGAGCGTCTTCGCCCCCGGCTTGCGGATGCCGCGCATCGACATGCACATGTGCTCGCACTCGATGACGACGATGACGCCCCGCGGCTCCAGGATCTCCATCAGTGACTCGGCGATCTGCGTGGTGAGCCGCTCCTGCACCTGAGGGCGCCGGGCGTACACGTCGACCAGCCGGGCCAGCTTCGACAGCCCGGTGATCTTCCCCGAGGTCGCCGGGATGTACCCCACGTGCGCGACCCCCCGGAACGGCACCAGGTGGTGCTCGCACGTGGAGAAGACCTCGATGTCCTTCACCAGGACCATCTCGTCGTGCCCCAGGTCGAACGTGGTCGTCAGGACGTCCCCGGCCTCCTGGAAGAGTCCGGCGAAGATCTCCCGGTACGCCCGCGCGACGCGCCCCGGGGTCTCCCGGAGCCCTTCGCGGTCCGGGTTCTCACCGACCGCGTACAGCAGCTCCCGCACGGCGGCCTCGGCACGCTTCTCGTCGAACTCCCCGTACGGGCCGCTCGCGTGCTCGCCGTCCAGCGTCACCGGGTCGGTCATCTGTGCCTCGTTCCTCTGCGCGCCGGCTGCGCGAATCCTGCGCGGTCACACAAAGAGCCGCGCCCCCCAGGCTAAAACCTGGGGGGCGCGGCATCCATTCCGGTTCCGGCGGGCGGCCCGTGAGGGCCGTCACACCGGGCACGGTGAGGGGTCAGCTCTCCGGACGCTTCTCCGTGGAGATGTCCGTGGCGCCGGCGGCGTCCGAGGGAGCCGCCGAGCCGTTGGCGCTCGCCGTGCCGTTGGTGAGGGCGAGTTCCTTCGGAGAGAGCACCGGCGGACGCGTCGACGGAGTACGCCGTGCGGAGCCGGTCCACGCCGGACGGGCCGGGCGCTTGACGATCGGGGCGAAGATCTCCGCGATCTCCTCCTTGCCCAGGGTCTCCTTCTCCAGCAGCTGGAGGACCAGGGTGTCGAGGATGTCCCGGTTCTCGACCAGGATCTCCCACGCCTCGTTGTGCGCGGTCTCGATGAGCTTCTTGACCTCTTCGTCGACGAGGCCCGCGACCTCTTCCGAGTAATCGCGCTGGTGACCCATCTCGCGGCCCACGAAGGGCTCGGTGTTGTCACCGCCGAACTTGATCGCGCCGAGCCGCTCGGTCATGCCGTACTGCGTCACCATCGCGCGGGCCGTGGCACTGGCCTTCTCGATGTCGTTGGCCGCGCCGGTGGTCGGGTCGTGGAAGACCAGTTCCTCGGCCGCGCGCCCACCCAGCATGTACGCGAGCTGGTCGAGCATCTCGTTGCGCGTCGTGGAGTACTTGTCCTCCTCCGGGAGCACCATCGTGTAACCGAGGGCACGGCCGCGGGAGAGGATCGTGATCTTGTGCACCGGGTCCGACTGGGGGGAAGCCGCCGCGACCAGGGCGTGTCCGCCCTCGTGGTACGCGGTGATCTTCTTCTCCTTCTCGGACATGATCCGGGTCCGCTTCTGCGGGCCGGCCACGACGCGGTCGATCGCCTCGTCCAGGGTGGCGTTGTCGATCAGCTTCTTGTTGCCGCGCGCCGTGAGGAGCGCCGCTTCGTTCAGCACGTTCGCCAGATCGGCACCGGTGAAGCCGGGGGTACGACGGGCGACGGCGTTGAGATCGACGTCGTCGGTGACCGGCTTGCCCTTCTTGTGCACCTTGAGGATCGCCAGGCGCCCCAGCATGTCGGGGCGGTCCACCGCGATCTGCCGGTCGAACCGGCCCGGGCGCAGCAGCGCCGGGTCGAGGATGTCCGGGCGGTTGGTGGCGGCGATCAGGATCACGCCGCCCTTCACGTCGAAGCCGTCCATCTCGACGAGCAGCTGATTGAGCGTCTGCTCGCGCTCGTCGTGGCCGCCGCCCATACCGGCGCCGCGGTGGCGTCCGACGGCGTCGATCTCGTCGACGAAGACGATCGCCGGGGCGTTCGCCTTGGCCTGTTCGAAGAGGTCGCGGACCCGGGAGGCACCGACACCGACGAACATCTCGACGAAGTCGGAGCCGGAGATCGAGTAGAACGGCACGCCCGCTTCGCCGGCGACGGCGCGCGCGAGCAGCGTCTTACCCGTACCGGGAGGCCCGTAGAGCAGGACGCCCTTCGGGATCTTGGCACCGACGGCCTGGAACTTCGCCGGCTCCTGGAGGAACTCCTTGATCTCGTGGAGCTCCTCGACCGCCTCGTCCGAGCCCGCCACGTCGGCGAAGGTCGTCTTCGGCGTGTCCTTGGTGATCAGCTTGGCCTTGGACTTGCCGAACTGCATGACCTTGGAGCCGCCGCCCTGCATCTGGTTCATCAGGAACAGGAAGATGACCACGATGAGGACGAAGGGCAGGAGCGACAGCAGGATCGAGAGGAACGGCGACTGCTTCGACGGCGAGACGGTGTAACCCTTCTCGATGTCACCGTTCTCGAACTTCTGCTGCAGCGTTTCGGCGAGGTCGACGCCCTGGCTGCCGATGTAGCTGGCCTGGAACTTGCCGCCGGACTCGCCCTTGAGCTTCTGGCCGTCCTTCAGCTCGATCTTGAGAATTTGTTCGTCACCGGTGGTCAGCTTGGCCGACTCCACCTGGTTCTTGCTGATTGCCTGGATCACCTTGGCGGTGTCCACCGTCTTGTAGCCGCCGGACGAGCCGACGACCTGCATCAACACGACCACGGCGAGGACGGCCAGCACGATCCACATGACCGGCCCACGGAAGTATCGCTTCACGTCCATCCATACGGAGCGAAGTCGCCCCGTCCCTCCTGCCCGTAGGTAAATGCTGCTGTGAGATTGAGACTGCTCTTCGGACCGTACCCCAGCATTGTGGCCTGCGACCGCCGAGGACGTACCGGAAACCCTTATTCGAGACCTTCAACGGCGGGAGCGCGGTAAGGGTTCCCGGCGGTCCCGTCTCCGGGCACGGGTCCTCGCGGCGCGCGGCCGGACCCGTCCCCCGGCGGAGCGTCAGCCGCCGTACACGTGCGGGGCGAGGGTGCCGACGAACGGGAGGTTGCGGTACTTCTCCGCGTAGTCCAGCCCGTAGCCGACGACGAACTCGTTGGGGATGTCGAAGCCGATCCACTTCACGTCGATCGCGACCTTGGCGGCGTCCGGCTTGCGCAGCAGGGTGCAGACCTCCAGGCTCGCCGGCTCGCGCGAACCCAGGTTGGAGAGCAGCCACGAGAGCGTCAGGCCGGAGTCGATGATGTCCTCGACGATCAGGACGTGCTTGCCCTTGATGTCGGTGTCCAGGTCCTTGAGGATGCGGACGACGCCGGAGGACTGGGTGCCCGCGCCGTACGAGGAGACGGCCATCCAGTCCATGGTGGCGGGGGTGGACAGCGCGCGCGCCAGGTCGGCCATGACCATCACCGCGCCCTTGAGGACACCGACGAGGAGCAGATCCTTGCCCGCGTACTCCGCGTCGATCTTGGCGGCCAGCTCGACGAGCTTCGCGTCGATCTCTTCCTTCGTGAGGAGCACCGACTGGAGGTCGCTGCCCATGTCCTTCTCGTTCACCCGGGTCTCTTTCTTCGCCCGCCCGGCCCGGTGCGTGTCACCCGGGCCCGGCCGGCCGTCTCGCCTGCACTTCAGCCGCTTGCACGTCAGCTCTGCCGGATGACCAGTCTGCCACCCTGGCGCCGGGCTTCGACGCGGCCGGGCAGGTTGAGGGCGCGCTGGCCCCGCCAGCCGGTGATCAGCCGGTCCACTTCCTCGACGTGCCGGGCGAAGAGCGAGCCCGCCGGGGCACCCGCGTCGATGACGGCGCGGCGCAGCACCCGGCGGCGTACGGCGGGCGGCAGCGTCCAGAGCTTGGCGCAGTCCAGCTCCCCGTCGTCGTCGCGTACGGCGCGCTCGGCCTCGGCGGCCCAGCCGTCCAGGGCGTCGGCGTCGTCCCGGGAGAGCTGGGCCGTACGGGCGAGCGCCTCCACGACGCCCTTGCCCAGCGCCTTCTCCAGGGCGGGCAGGCCCTCGTGGCGGAGGCGGGAGCGGGTGTAGGCGGGGTCGGCGTTGTGCGGGTCGTCCCAGACGGGGAGGGACTGGACGAGGCAGGCCTTGCGGACGGTCTGCCGGTCGAGCTGGAGGAACGGGCGGCGGTAGCGGCCGGCCGGCCCGGAGGCGGCGGCCATGCCGGAGAGCGAGCGGATGCCGGAGCCCCGGGCGAGCCCGAGCAGCACCGTCTCGGCCTGGTCGTCCCGGGTGTGGCCGAGCAGGACGGTGGCGGCGCCGTGGCGTTCGGCGGCGGCGTCGAGCGCGGCGTAGCGGGCGTCTCGGGCGGCGGCTTCGGGGCCGCCTTCGCGGCCGACGTGGACGGCGACGGCCTCGACGGGGTCGAGGTCCATCGCGGTCAGCCGGGCGACGACCTCGGCAGCGCGGACCCCGCTGCCGGTCTGGAGGTTGTGGTCGACGGTGATGCCGCCGGCCCGGACGTCGAGTTTGCGGGCCTCGAAGGCGAGGGCGGAGGCGAGCGCCATGGAGTCGGCGCCGCCGGAGCAGGCCACCAGGACGAGCGGGCGGGCGGGGGCCGCGGGCCGTTCGGGGAGGGCCGTCCGGCCGGCTCCGCCGGCTTCGGCGAGGCGGTGGAGACCGGCCCGGTCGAGGCCGGGCCCCTGGCCGGCCCGGAGGGTGTGCTCGGTGAGTACGTCGTGGAGTACGCGGCGGACCGCCAGGCGTATCGCCGCGACCGCAGGATGGGGACCCATGTCCGGTGCCCTTCTGGAGTTCTGGGAGGTGCCTCCGAGAGGCGGGACGGCGAAGAGCCCTCCCTGACGTCACTCAGAGTGCGTCGATGGTGACAGAAGCAAGCTGTCCATCGAGCATTGCACGGCTTCCCATGCCCTCATGGTCCCTCGGATGGGTGATAGGTGGGCCTTCATCCGGCAGTGGGACGCGTCAAGATCACGAATCTGCCTTACGGTGCACGCGCGCGACCCACTCCGCGGGCGCGGCGATCTCGGCCTTCGTCGGGAGGGTGTTGGGCGAGGTCCACACCCGGTTGAAACCGTCCATGCCGACCTCCGCGACGACCGCGCTGACGAACCGTTCGCCGTCGCGGTACTGGCGGAGTTTGGCGTCCATGCCGAGGAGCTTGCGCAGGGCCAGGTCGAGGCGGCCCGCGCCGCGCGCGCGGCGCTGCTGGAACTTCTCGCGGATCTCGGCGACCGAGGGGACCACGGCGGGTCCGACGCCGTCCATGACGAAGTCGGCGTGCCCTTCCAGCAGGGACATCACGGCAGTGAGCCGGCCGAGGATCTCGCGCTGGGCGGGTGTCTGGACGAGTTCGACGAGGCTGCGTCCGCCGCCGTCGCCCCGCTCGCCCTCCGGCCGGCCGCCGACGAGCGACTGGACCGCCTCGCGCAGCTGCTCGACGAAGGTGGCCGGGTCCACGTCGGTCGCGTCCAGGAAGGCCTGGATCTCGCCCTGGAGGTGGTCGCGCAGCCACGGCACCCCGGTGAACTGGGTGCGGTGGGTCTCCTCGTGGAGGGCCACCCAGAGCCGGAAGTCGTGCGGGTCCACCTCGAGTTCGCGCTCGACGTGGACGATGTTCGGGGCGACCAGCAGCAGGCGTCCGCCGCCCTGGTCGAGAGCGGGCAGCTCCCGGCTCGCGGGGGCGAAGGTCTCGTACTGGCCGAGCACCCGGGAGGCGAGGAAGGAGAGCAGCATGCCCAGCTCCACGCCGGTCACCTTGCCGCCGACGGCCCCGATGACGCTCTGGCCGGGTCCGCTGCCGCGCCGGTCCTGCATCTTGCCGAGGAGCGGGCGCAGGAGTTCCCGGAACCCGGCGACGTTGGCCTTGATCCAGCCGGCCCGGTCGACGACCAGGACGGGGGTGTCGGCGGGGACGGGGGCGCCGGGGCCCTCCGGGATCATCCGGGTGAAGGAACGGACGTGTTCCTCCGAGGCCTTGGCGTGTCGGCGCAGTTCCGCGACGACGGCGCGCGCCTCCTCCCGGCTGATCTCGGGACCCGGCCTCACGAGCCGGGTCGCGGTCGCCACCGCGAGATTCCAGTCGACCATCTCGGCACCACCGATGCTCGTCATGCGTCAACCGTACGTGAGGGTGCGCTCCCGCGGTGGGGCGTTGCGCGGCTACCGGGTGCCGGTGGCCAGAGCCGTGGCGAGTGCGTCGAGTGCCTTCTCGGCGTCGCCGGGGGCGGTGGTGCCGGAGGTGAGGAAGGCGAAGGCGAGCAGCCGGCCGCGGGTGTCGACGACCGTGCCGGCGAGGGCGTTGACGCCGGTGAGGGTGCCCGTCTTGGCCCGTACGAGTCCGGCGCCCCCCGACTTCTCGCCGTACCGGCCGTCGAGGGTGCCGCTGAAGCCGGCCACCGGGAGTCCGGTGAGGACGGGGCGCAGTTCGGGCCGGGCGGGGTCGGCGGCGCGGGCGAGGAGGCCGGCGAGGAGCGAGGCGGAGACCCGGTCGTCGCGGTCGAGTCCGCTGCCGTCGGCGAACCGGGTGCCCTTCACCGGCATCCCGAGCGCCTTCAGCCGCGCGGTGACGGCGCTCCGGGCACCGGCGAAGCCGGCCGGAAGCCCGGCCTTGATCGCGGTCTGCCGGGCGAGGGCCTCGGCGAGGTCGTTGTCGCTGAGGGTGAGGGTGCGTTCGACCAGGGCGGAGAGCGGCGCGGAGCGGTGGGTGGCGAGGGTGGCCGCCCGCGCCGGGGCGCGGTGGGAGCGCGGTTCGCCCGTCGTGGTGACGCCGTCGTCGGCGAGGTACCCGGCGAAGGCGCGGGCGGCGTCGGCGGCGGGGTCGGCGGAGCGCGGGGCGGGTCCGTGGTCGCTCTTGTCGAGGCGGCCTGCGCGGATCATCAGCGCGCTGACCGGTGCGATGTTGTCGTTGGGGCCGATGGGGTGACGGGCGGGCCCGGTGTAGGCGGAGGTGTCGTACGTCAGGGCGACCCGCTTCACCTTCCGGTCGCGGAGCGCCCCGGCGGTGGCGCGGGCGAGGGCGCGCAGCCCCGCTTCGTCCAGGGTGGGGTCGCCGCCGCCGACCAGGGTGACGGTGCGCAGGTCGGGCGAGGCGCGGACGGTGGTCTCGATGCGGTGGTCGGGACCGAGGGCGGAGAGCGCGGCGACCGTGGTGGCGATCTTGACGGTGGAGGCCGGGGTCATCGGGGCGCCGGCGCCGTGCGCGTAGATCTGCTCGCCGGTGGTGGTGTCGACGACGACGGCCGCCGTACGGGTGCCGAGCGCGTGGGACGCGACCAGCCGGTCCAGTGCCTTGGTCAGCGCGGGCGCCGCCCCGGCGGGGGCGGGGGCGCGGCCGGTGCCGAGCGCGACGAGGACGGCGGCGGCGCTGGGGGCGGGCGCGGGTTCGCCGGGACCGGTGGCAGGGCTCCGGTGACCTGCGTCACCTGTGCGGCCCGCGTCGGCGGCGCGTACGCGTTCGGCCGTACGCTGACCGTTGTCCCAGGGGCCGGCGGCGAACACGGCGCCGGCGGCGACCACCAGGCCGAGTACCGCGGAGCCTGCGACGAGCCGCCAGTTGTCCGGCAGGGCCGGTTTTCCGGCCAGGCCCTTCAGCTTGCCCCAGGGGGCCGACGGTTCCTTCGACGGTCCATCCACCGGCTCGGCCACCGTTGACCAGCCCCTTTCGCGAGCACACATCTGCGTGGGGGACACTTAACCACCAGTCGTATGTGTTGATCATGGAGGAGCCACCCGTGGAGTTCGACGTCACCATCGAGATCCCGAAGGGTTCGCGGAACAAGTACGAGGTGGACCACGAGACCGGTCGGATCCGCCTGGACCGTCGACTCTTCACCTCGACCAGCTACCCGGCCGACTACGGCTTCGTCGAGAACACCCTCGGCGAGGACGGCGACCCGCTGGACGCGCTGGTCATCCTGGACGAGCCCACGTTCCCCGGATGCCTCATCAAGTGCCGTGCCATCGGCATGTTCCGCATGACGGACGAGGCCGGCGGCGACGACAAGCTGCTGTGCGTCCCCGCGTCGGACCCGCGCGTCGAGCACCTGCAGGACATCCAGCACGTGTCGGCGTTCGACCGTGACGAGATCCAGCACTTCTTCGAGGTCTACAAGGACCTGGAGCCCGGCAAGTCCGTCGAGGGCGCCGACTGGGTCGGCCGCGCCGAAGCCGAGGCCGAGGTCGAGGCCTCGTACAAGCGTCTGCGGGACCAGGGCGGCGCGCACTGACAAAGGGCCTTCCCTCCGGTTCCGCTTCCGTACGGGTGGCGGGCCCGGTCGGTGCGGGGACCTGAGGTCCCGGCACAGCTCCGGCAAAGCGGGACGGGCGGTACACCTCACGGTGTGCCGCCCGTCTCGCGTGCGGGTCCCTTGTCCCCGGCCATACTGGGCAGGAGTGCGGCCAGGACGCATCGGGCCAGGAAGAACGAGGTCAGGCAGTGGCGGAACAGGGCGGTCCGGAGGACCAGAAGCCCCAGTCCGACGAGGCGCACAGCGCGTTCGCGGTGCCCGCCGGGACGGAGCGGCCCGCGTCGTCGCCCGACGGCGAGCACCCGACCTCGGAGTTCGCGGTACCCGCCGGGGTCCAGGCGGAGCCGGCTGCGCCGGGTTCCGCTTCCGGGCCGGGCCAGGGCGGCAGGAACCAGGGTTTCCCGAACTCGGACACGCTCGGCTCCGCCTTCGTACCGCCCCGTGCGTACGACGCGAACCACCCGCCCACGTTCACCCCGGCGCACGGCGTCCCCCTGGTCCGGCTGACGAAGGAAGCGCCCTGGCAGGACCGGATGCGCACGATGCTGCGGATGCCGGTCACCGAGCGGCCCGCGCCGGAGAGCGTGCAGCGGACGGACGACTCCGGCCCGGCCGTGCCGAGGGTGCTCGACCTGACACTCCGCATCGGTGAGCTGCTGCTGGCCGGCGGCGAGGGTGCCGAGGACGTGGAGGCCGCTATGTTCGCGGTGACGCGCTCGTACGGCCTGGACCGGTGCGAGCCGACCGTCACCTTCACCCTGCTCTCCATCTCCCACCAGCCCTCGCTGGTCGACGACCCGATCACGGCGAGCCGCACGGTGCGCCGGCGGGGCACCGACTACAACCGGCTGGCAGCCGTCTTCCGGCTGATCGGCGACATCACCGACGAGGACGTGGAGGTCTCGCTGGAGGAGGCGTACCGGCGGCTGGCGGAGATCCGCCGCAACCGCCACCCGTTCCCCGGCTGGGCGCTCACGGCGTCGGCCGGGCTGCTCGCCGGGGCCGCCTCGGTGCTGGTCGGCGGTGGCGTGGTGGTGTTCTTCGTCGCGGCGGCCGGTGCGATGCTCGGCGACCGGCTGGCCTGGTTCTGCGCGGGGCGCGGACTGCCGGAGTTCTACCAGTTCACCGCCGCCGCGATGCCGCCGGCCGCGCTCGGGGTGGCGCTGACGCTCACGCACTGGAGCGACGTGCGTCCGTCCGCCGTGATCACCGGTGGGCTCTTCGCGCTGCTGCCCGGACGGGCTCTGGTGGCGGGGGTGCAGGACGGGCTGACCGGCTTCTACATCACCGCCGCCGCTCGACTGCTGGAGGTCATGTACTTCTTCATCGGCATCGTGCTCGGGGTGCTGGTGGTGCTCTACCTCGGGCTCCAGTTGGGTGCCACGCTCAATCCGGAGGAACGTTTCGTCGCGCACGACCGGCCGGTTCTCCAGATCCTGGCGTCGATGGCGCTGAGCCTGGCCTTCGCGATCCTGCTCCAGCAGGAGCGGTCCACCGTGCTGGCGGTGACCCTGAACGGCGGCGTGGCCTGGATCGTCTACGGGGCGATGGCCCGCACCGGCGGGCTCTCGCCGGTCGCGGCGACGGCGGTGGCGGCCGGCCTGGTGGGCCTCTTCGGACAGCTCTTCTCCCGTTACCGGTCCACCTCCTCGCTGCCGTTCATCACGGCGGCCATCGGCCCGCTGCTGCCCGGTTCCGCGACGTACTTCGGACTGCTCGGCGTGGCCCAGGGGGAGCTGGACCGGGGGCTCGCCTCACTGTCCACGGCGGTGGCGACGGCGCTGGCCATCGCGATCGGGGTGAACCTCGGAAGCGAGAGCTCCCGGCTCTTCATGCGGGTGCCGGGCACGGTGGTGGGCCTGAGCCGGAAGTCCGCCAAGCGCACCCGCGGCTTCTGAGCACTCCCGTCCGGGCCCTCGGGGGAACGCGGACGGCGCCCGTCCCGTCCGCCGGGAGGGCGCCGTCCGCGGGGAGCCGTCAGGGGTGTCAGCGCTTGGCGTGCCGGCCCCGTCGGCCGGCGGGGCCGTCGGAAGGGCCCTCGCCGGGGCGGTCGTCGACCCGTGCGAGCGGGGCGGCCTTCTTCGCCTTGGAGCGGGCCCGCAGGAACTCGACGGCGATCGGCACCACCGAGACGAGCACGATCAGGATGAGGATCAGCTCGATGTTCTCGTGCACGAAATCGATCTTGCCGAGCACCGCGCCGAGTACGGTCACGCCGACGCCCCAGAGGACACCGCCGATGATGTTGTAGACCAGGAACGAGCGGTAGTTCATCCGGCTCACACCGGCGATGATCGGCGTGAAGGTCCGGATCACCGGCACGAACCGGGCCAGCACCAGCGACTTCGGGCCGTACTTCTCGAAGAACTCGTGTGCCTTCTCGACGTTCTCCTGCTTGAAGAGGCGGGAGTCCGGCCGGTTGAAGAGGGAGGGCCCCACCTTGCGGCCGAAGAGGTAACCGACCTGGTCCCCGACGACCGCGGCGAGCCCGACCAGCACGCAGACCAGCCAGAGCGGGGCGTGCAGCTGGTTGGTGGTCACCAGCAGGCCCGTGGTGAACAGGAGGGAGTCGCCGGGCAGGAAGAACCCGATCAGCAGTCCGGACTCGGCGAACACGATGAGGAGGACGCCGGGGAGTCCGTAGGTGTTGATCAGATGGTCCGGGTCCAGCCAGCTCGGGCCGAGCGCAAGCGTATTCAAAGGTCCGGGCTCCAGGAGTGATGGGTGGGCGGCTGCGTGGCTGCCCCAAGTTATCAACGCCCCGAAGACGCTCCGGGTTCCAGCGGACGCGGTGGGCGTGCACATGACCCGAACCGGGGCAAAGCTGGTCGCCAGGAGGTGTCACCCATGGGCATCGAGGAGTACGGCGGCGGGCAGAGCGACCGCGCGGACGTGTTGGTCGTCACCACGAACGACGTTCCCGGGCACCAGGTGACCCGGGTGATCGGTGAGGTGTTCGGCCTGACCGTGCGCTCCCGGCACCTGGGCAGCCAGATCGGCGCCGGGCTCAAGTCGGTGATCGGCGGTGAGCTGAAGGGGCTGACCAAGACCCTGGTGGAGACCCGCAACCAGGCGATGGAACGCCTCGTCGAGCAGGCGCGTGCGCGCGGCGCGAACGCGGTGCTGATGATGCGCCTCGACGTCTCCGAGGCGGCGGACGTGGGCACCGAGGTCTGCGCGTACGGCACGGCCGTGGTGATCAGCGAGCTGTAGCTCCGGACGGCGGCGGGGCGGACCGGCGTCCCGCCGCTCCGACGCCTGGGGACCGACGCCCCGACGCCCCGACGCCCGGGGGACCGACGCCCGCAGTGATACGCGCGGTTTGCGGCTTTTACGTGGATAGGGTGGGCCGGTGGCCCCCACCTCGCCCTCCCCCGCGACGCCCGCCTCCCCGCCTCCCGGCGCCCCGGGACCGGAGCCGGGCCCCACACCGGCCCGGCGGCTGCTCTCGGTCGTGCTGCCGGCGCTGCTGGTCGGCGTCGTCTCGGCGCTGATCCTGCTCGGGGTGAGCCTGCTGGCCGAACAGCTCCAGCACGTGCTCTGGAAGACCCTCCCGGACGCGCTCGGCATCGGCGGCTTCTCCTCGCTCTGGATGATCGTCATGCTCACCGCGACCGGCGTCGCGGTGGGGATCACCGTCCACCTGGTGCCCGGTCACGCGGGCCCCGACCCGGCCACCACCGGCCTGGTCGGCGCCCCACTGGCTCCCGGCGTCGTCCCGGGGCTGCTGCTCGCCACCGCGCTGGCGCTGGCCGGCGGGGTGAGTCTCGGGCCGGAGAACCCGATCACCGAGGCGAACATCGCGCTCGCCTTCTGGCTGGGACGGCGGCTCGCCCCCGGTTCGCCGGCCGAGCTGTGGGTGGGACTCGCGGCGGCGGGCACCATCGGCGCACTGTTCGGCACCCCCGTCGCGGCCGCCCTGATCCTCTCCGAGGTGCTCGCGTCCCAGCCGGGACCGGGCGCCCTCTGGGACCGCCTCTTCGGGCCGCTCGCGGCGGGGACCGCGGGGGCGCTGACGATGGTGCTCGCCGCGCACCCCAGCTTCGACCTGTCGCTGCCCGACTACACCCACGTGCACTGGGGCGATCTTCTCTCCGCCCTGGTGATCTCGTCGGCGGCCGCGCTTCTGGGCATGGCCGGGGTGTTGGCGGTCCCCTGGGCACACCGGGCCTTCAAGGCGCTGCGGTACCCGGTCCTCGCCACGGCGGTGGGCGGGCTGGTGCTGGGGCTGCTGGGCGCGCTGGGCGGCCATCTGACCCTCTTCAAGGGGCTGGACGAGGTGAAGGAGCTGGCCGCGTCACCGGACGGCTGGTCGGCCGGGGAGTTCGCGGTGATGGCGGTGGTCAAGACGGCGGCCCTGGTGGTGGCCGCCACCTGCGGCTTCCGCGGCGGCCGGATCTTCCCGGCGGTCTTCGCGGGCGCGGCCCTGGGGCTGGCGGCGCACGCGCTGGTCGACGCGGTGCCGCCCGCGCTCGCCGTCTCCTGCGCGGTACTGGGCATGCTCCTCGCCACCAGCCGGCAGGGCTGGCTGAGCCTGTTCACCGCCGCCGTGCTGGTGAGCGACATGACGGTTCTGCCGGTGCTCTGCGTGGCGACCCTGCCCGCGTGGCTCCTGGTGACCGGGCGGCCCCAGATGCAGCTGCGGGAGGACGGAAAGGCCGTTCGGTGAGCCTCCGGACCCGATCCGATCCGACCCGAGCGGGTCCGGTCCGGTCCGCGCCGCGCCGCCCCGCCGGGTCCCCCACCCCGCGCCCGCTCCACCCCGCACGCTTGCACCGGATGTGCCGAATGGGTGGCTTGTCCGTATCGTCGGCTGAGTACGGCCTTCTCGGGAACCGCACGGGATCCCCCGCCGTACGCCCCAACCCGACGCCGGAGGAGCCCGTATGCCCACGCCCGTCAACGTCGCCGTCGTCTACTACTCCTCGACCGGCACCATCTCCACGATCGCCAAGGCCCTCGCCGTCGACGCGGAGAAGGCGGGCGCGGACGTACGGCTGCGCAAGGTGGCCGAGCTCGCCCCGCAGGCCGCCATCGACTCCAACCCCGCCTGGGCCGCACACGCCCGGGAGACCGCGGGCATCACCGAGGTCGTCCCCGACGACCTCGTCTGGGCCGACGCGGTGATCTTCGGCTCGCCGACCCGGTACGGAAACGTCGCCGCCCAGCTCAAGCAGTTCCTCGACACCCTGGGCGGCCTCTGGCAGGCCGGCGCGCTGGCCGACAAGGTCTACAGCGGCTTCACCGCCAGCGCCACCACCCACGGCGGGCAGGAGTCGACGCTGCTCGCGCTGTACAACACCATCCACCACTTCGGCGGCATCATCGTCGCCCCCGGGTACACCGACCCGTCGAAGTTCGTCGACGGCAATCCGTACGGCACCTCGCACGTCGCCGGACAGGGCGACATCCCGGTCGGCGAGCAGACGCTCACCGCCGCGCGCGTGCAGGCGGAGCGCGTCGTGAAGTTGACCCGGGCCCTCAAGGCCGGTCTGGCAGCCGAGGGCTGACCCGGGCCGGCTCCCGTACGGACAGGACGCGAGCCGGGCCCCGCGAGCGGGGCCGCGAACCGAGAGGACGTGCCGGTCATGGCGCTCCACAAGGGATCACACGGCAGGGACGACTCCGGCAGGGGGCGCGAACTCGCCCTCAACCCCTTCTTCGGGGAGGCGGATCCGACCGCGGGCATGACCTCCGCCCCGCCGACGCACCGGCTGCCGGACGGCCCGCTCCCGCCGTCCACGGCGTACGGGCTCGTCCACGACGAGCTGATGCTCGACGGGAACTCCCGGCTCAACCTCGCCACCTTCGTCACCACCTGGATGGAACCCCAGGCCGGGGTGCTGATGGCGGAGTGCCGGGACAAGAACATGATCGACAAGGACGAGTACCCGCGCACCGCCGAGCTGGAACGCCGCTGCGTCGCGATGCTCGCGGACCTGTGGAACGCCCCCGACCCCGGCGCCGCCGTGGGGTGTTCGACGACCGGCTCCAGCGAGGCCTGCATGCTCGCCGGGCTGGCGCTGAAGCGGCGCTGGGCGGCGAAGAACGCCGACCGCTATCCGGCCACCGCGCGGCCCAATCTGGTGATGGGCATCAACGTGCAGGTCTGCTGGGAGAAGTTCTGCAATTTCTGGGAGGTCGAGGCCCGGCTCGTCCCCATGGAGGGCGATCGCTTCCACCTCGACCCGCAGGGCGCCGCCGATCTCTGCGACGAGAACACCATCGGCGTCGTCGGCATTCTCGGCTCCACCTTCGACGGGTCCTACGAGCCCGTCGCGGGCCTCTGCGAAGCGCTGGACGCACTCCAGGAGCGCACCGGGCTCGACGTCCCGGTCCACGTCGACGGCGCATCGGGCGCCATGGTCGCGCCGTTCGTCGACGCGGACCTGGTGTGGGACTTCCGGCTCCCCCGGGTGTCCTCCATCAACACCTCGGGCCACAAGTACGGCCTGGTCTACCCGGGCGTCGGCTGGGCGCTCTGGCGCACACCCGACGACCTCCCCGAGGAACTCGTCTTCCGGGTCAACTACCTCGGCGGCGACATGCCCACCTTCGCGCTGAACTTCTCCCGGCCGGGCGCCCAGGTCGTCGCGCAGTACTACACCTTCCTGCGGCTGGGCCGGGACGGCTACCGCGCGGTCCAGCAGGCCTCGCGGGACGTGGCCCGGGGCCTCGCCGACCGGATCGAGGCCCTGGGCGACTTCCAGCTCCTCACCCGGGGCGACGAACTGCCCGTCTTCGCCGTGACGACCGCGCCGGACGTGAGCGCGTACGACGTCTTCGACGTGTCACGCCGGCTGCGTGAGCACGGCTGGCTGGTGCCCGCGTACACCTTTCCGGCCAACCGGCAGGACCTGTCGGTACTGCGGATCGTCTGCCGCAACGGTTTCTCCTCGGACCTGGCCGAACTGCTGCTGGAGGACCTGAGGGCGCTGCTCCCCGAACTGCGTTCGCAGCCCCGCCCGTTGAGCCGCGACAAGGGAGCGGCGACCTCGTTCCACCACTGACCGGCGGTCCTCCGCGCGCTACTTCCCGCTCTCGGCGATCAACTCGAAGGCGGTCTTGCCGTCCAGGGACTCGCGGATGATGTCGGCGTGCCCGGCGTGCCGGGCGGTCTCCTCGACGAGGTGCACCAGCAGCCAGCGCATGGAGACCTCCTCCTTCGGGAACCAGGGCGCCTCGGGCAGCGGGAAGGTGTCCTCGAGATCCGGTACCGACCGGATGAACTTCTCCGTCCCGGCCACCACCCCGTCCCAGAACGCCAGCACCCCGGGCACCGTCTCGTCGTCGACGAGACGGAAGCTGTCCCCCCAGGTCTCCTGGGTGCGCGCCCTCTCGTTGGGCTGCTGCTGCGCCATCCGCAGCCAGTTCAGCTCCGTCTCCGCGACGTGCTTGACCAGACCGGAGAGGGAGAGTTCGCTCGCGCTCGGCCGGCTCGCCGCCTGCTCCTCCGTCAGCCCGGTCAGGGTGCGGCGGAGCGCGCCGCGCTGCGCCTCCAGGAAGCTGAGGAGGGTGCCGCGCTCGTCGCCGTGCGACTCGGAAACGTGGGTGACCATGGGGACCGTCCTGGGGTCTCGTGCCGGAGCCCCGTGGCCCCGGTCGACACCCTCACGCTACGAACCCTTGCGGACAGCTTCTGTCCTCATCGCCCCGGGACGCGCGACGGGTTCAGAACGGGAAGACCGTGCGGCCGTACTGGACCGAGATCCAGTGCGTCGTGGTGAAGGCCTCCACGACCGCGTCGCCGTTGCGCCGACCGAGTCCGGACATCTTCTCGCCGCCGAAGGGGGCCAGCGGATCGTCCTGCACGGTGGGGCCGTTGACGTGGAACATGCCGCTGCGGACCCGGCGCGCGAACCGCACCCCGCGGTCGATGTCGGCGGTGTGCACGGCCCCGCTCAGCCCGTACGGGGTGTCGTCGGCGATCCGTAGGGCCTCGTCCTCGCCGTCGAAGGGGATCACCAGGGCCACCGGGCCGAAGACCTCCTGCGTCAGCAGCGGAGATCCCTCGGGCACACCGGTCAGCACGGTCGGCTCCACCACGTTGCCCCGGGTGCGGCCGCGCAGCAGGGCGGTGGCCCCGGCGGCGAGCGCCTCGTCGACGAGAGCCGACAGCGCGTCGGCCTGGAAGGCGTTGATGACCGGGCCGATGCGGGTGGCGGGATCGCGCGGGTCTCCGGCGGTGATCCGCGAGGCCCGGGCGACGAACAGTTCGGTGAACTCCCGCTCGACGCGGCGGTCGACCAGGATGCGGTTGGCCGCCGTGCCGACCTGGCCCTGGAAGAAGAAGCGGCTGAAGACCGCGGCGTCCACGGCGGCCGGGACGTCGGCGTCCTCGAGGACCACCAGGGCGCTGTTGCCGCTGAGTTCGAGGACGCACCGCTTGAAGCGGGCGGCGGCACGGGCGGCTATCCGGCGGCCGATCCGGTCCGAGCCGGTGAACGAGATCACCGCGGGCACCGGATGCTCGATGAACGCGTCGCCGATCTCGGCGCTGTCGGTGACCACCACGTTGAGCAGACCCGGCGGCAGCCCGGCCTCCTCGAAGACCCGTGCCACCAGGCCGCCACCGACGATGGGGGCGTTCTGGTGCGGCTTCACCACGACGGCGTTGCCGAGCGCGAGGGCGGGCGCGACCGACTTCATCGCCGCGACGAAGGGGAAGGTGAAGGCGTTGATGACCGAGACGACCCCGGCGGGGCGCCGGTAGACCCGGTTCTCCTTGCCGTCCACCGCCGCCGGAAGCAGCCCGCCGACCGGGCGGACCGCCTGGCGTATCGCCTCGCGGAGGAGTTCACGGCCGAGTTCGATCTCGTACCGGGCGCGGGGCAGCGTCCCGCCCAGCTCCTCGACGATGGCCTCGGCGATCTCGTCGGCCCGCGCCTCGACGACGGCCAACGCCCTGACGAGAACCGCCTGTCGCTCGCGCGGAAGGACCTCGGCCCATGCCGCCTGCGCGCGTTCGGCGGCCCGGTAGGCCCGGTCCACCTCGGCGACGGTGGCGACGGTGATGGCGCAGAGCTTCTCGCCGTTGTAGGGATTGACGTCGATGATGTCCCACGAACCGCTGCCGGTCAGCCATTCGCCGTCGATGTACTGATGGGCCAGTTCATGGAAGAAGGACATGCAATCCCTTACTGCAGGCGCCCGCAACTCCTGATTGGACGTCATGGTACGCGTGGCTCAGACCTGTTGGAGCAGTCGGCGCAGGAGATCCCGGGTCTCGTCCTCCCCGGGACTGTCGGCGCGGAGCCGGACCATGGCCTTTTCGTACTGGGTGACGTCTTCCGCCTTGTCGAGATAGAGCGCGCTGGTGAGCTGCTCCAGAAAGATGATGTCCGACAGGTCCGATTCGGGAAAGCGCAGCATGGTGAAGGCGCCGCTTTCTCCGGCGTGACCGCCGAAACTGAAAGGCATCACCTGGAGGGAGACATTGGGGTGTTCCGACATTTCCAGCAGATGCCCCAATTGGGCCCGCATCACGTCACGTGAGCCGTACGGACGGTGCAGGGCCGCTTCGTCGAGCACCGCGTGGAAGACCGGCGCGCGCTCCGAGACGAGTACTTTCTGCCGCTCCAGACGCAGCGCGACCCGGCGTTCGATCTCCGCCTCGGGCGCTCCGCGCATGCCCCGGGAGACGACGGCGTGCGCGTACGCCTCGGTCTGCAACAGACCGTGTACGAACTGCACTTCGTAGACGCGGATGAGGGATGCCGCCCCCTCCAGACCGATGTACGTCTGGAACCAGCCGGGGAGCACGTCGCCGTAACTGTGCCACCAGCCGGCCACGTTGGCCTCGCGCGCCAGGCCGAGGAGCGACTCGCGCTCCGCCTCGTCCGCGACACCGTAGAGCGTGAGCAGGTCCTCGATGTCCCTGGCCTTGAAGCTCACCCGTCCCAACTCCATGCGGCTGATCTTCGATTCGGAGGCCCGGATGGAGTAGCCGGCCGCCTCACGCGTGATTCCGCGAGACTCGCGCAGCCTTCTGAGCTGAGAGCCCAGCAGGATGCGGCGCACCACGGATCCACTCGACTCGCCTGCCGACACTGGACGACCCTCCCCTAGCTTCCCGGGCAACGAGGCACCCCCGAACCCCGAGGAACGGATTCTGCCACCAAAACGCTCCGGGCCGTACTCATTCGATTACAGAGAGGGGAAGACTTGCCGGAACCATGGAAAACTGCTGCACGGAAGAAATGCTCCGGAATCACCACGGTATCGGGCAGGTCCGGCGCGTGCACGTGCATCTGCCCTTGCATCTGCTCTAAGCATTCGGAAGCATGGCCCGTGCGCACCTGCGTGATCGTTCGTGTTGTGCCGCTGTGTCCCCGCAGTACCGCTCACAGGCAGTGCCGCTCGCAGCCGCGAATCCCGGGAGCACCTCGTATGAGGACTGATGGATCGACGACGCTCGAACCGTTACGGCGTGGCCTGCCCCCCGCCGATCCCGCGGCCATCACGGCGTCGGCGTCGATCACGCTGCCGGCGAGATACGAAGCGGTGGGCTCCGCGCGGCACTTCACCCGCACCACGCTCCGCCAGTGGAACCTCGAGGGCCGTTTCGACGATGTCGCCCTGGTCGTGTCCGAGTTGGTCACCAACGCACTGCGTCACGCGCTGCCCGCCGACGTCGCCCGCGACCCCCTGACTCCGCCGGTACGGCTGCAACTGGCCCACTGCGAGGGACGTCTGGTGTGTGCGGTCCGCGACCCCAGCCGGGAGAGTCCGGTGGCGGGCGAGGCGGAGGACTCCGCCGAGTCGGGCCGGGGGCTCTTCCTGGTGGAGTCCTTCAGCGACAGCTGGGGGTGGCACCCCGACCCCGCCGGGGCGCGGGGACCCTGGGGAAGCGTGCAGGGGAAGGTGGTCTGGGCGGTTTTCCACCTGACCGACGCCGAGGAGCGGGCGGACGACCCCCGCTGACCAGGGGCCGCTCGACGCCGTCGACACCGTCGCCGGCCGGGCGGCACGCACGACGCCCGCGAACCGGGCGGGCACAGGACTGAGGGCCGGAGCGGGAGGGGGAGTCGCGTTCCGGCCCTCTTCATGCCCCGCGCGTCCGGTCAGCGCCCCTTGTGGCACCGCCAACCGCCTGTCGGCCCGACACCCCGCCGCGCCCGCGGGGACCCGCCCCCGCACGGCCGTTCCGGCCCCGCCGTCGCGGCACGCGGGCCGTCGCACGGCCCCTCGGCCTCAGGCGCCGGAGGCCAGGTGGTCGAACTCCCCGTCCTTGACGCCGAGCAGGAGCGCCTCGATCTCCGCCGGTGTGTACACGAGCGCCGGGCCGTCCGGGTGGCGGGAGTTGCGCATGGCCACATTCCCGCCGGGTAGTTTTGCGAACTCCACGCAAGATCCTTGGGAGTTGCTGTGTCTGCTCTTCTGCCAGACGACCCCGAGAAGCCCTGTGGCCGCCATGCCGTTGTACACGTCGTGCACGGAACGCTCCCCGAGTTGCAAGGTGCAAGTGTCGACCAAGCGTCAACCAACCTGAATCATAGCGGCTATTCACATGCCAATGCATGGGCAAATGCACGTGCACACGCGGTGGTCCTTTGATTACAGCGATTCGGGCGGCGAAGAATGTCAGATTCTGCCGTCACCCCGGGCACGGCCCCCGCCGAGGGGACGGGGCTTACCGCTCTCCCCGGGCGATGCCGCCGGTCAGTGCCGCCGCCGCGCGGCACCGGTCTCCCCCACATCCATGCTTTTCAACGGGCCTCCGGTTCCTCTTCGTCCGAATCCTCGACGGATCCGGCTCTCCGACTGCTGGGCACGGCACCCCGGTCGTCCAGCGCGAACGACAATTCCACCAGCGCGTCGAGCAGCAACGCGGCTCCCCGTCGCACGACGGGGTCGGGGACGGGTTCTCCCGGCGCGGGTTCTTCGTCGTAGGGCGCTTCGAGAAAGTCCCAGTACGCCACCGACTCGGCGACCGGCCCCCATTCCGGGACCCGTCGCTCCCGTACCGCCTTCGCGCCCTTCTCGGTGGAACCCCGCAGGGCGTCGGCGAGTTCCGCCGCACCGCGCACGGGGGTCGCCGCCCGGTCCGGCAGGTGCGCCTCCAGCAGCATGGCGGCCCGGCCGAGCTG
Source organism: Streptomyces sp. AM 2-1-1 (assembly GCF_029167645.1). NCBI lineage: Bacteria > Bacillati > Actinomycetota > Actinomycetes > Kitasatosporales > Streptomycetaceae > Streptomyces > Streptomyces sp. AM 2-1-1. The sequence continues at coordinate 3,178,528 of NZ_CP119147.1, forward strand.
CGCCAGCGCGTGCTGGGCGTCGGTGGCGGCCGACCGGGAGATGCCCCGGTGCCGCACCGGCTCGAACTGGGCCTTCTTGAGGGTCTCCGTCCACTCCACGCGGGCCTCGCGGGAGGCGAGGAGCGCGGCCCGCACGTCGTCGTTGCTGCGGTTCGCCGGGGCGGCGTACTGGTCGATGACGGTGGCGGCGTACCGTCCCACCGCCGTCAGCCACCCGGCGAGCCGGTTGCGGAGCCGCGGGGTCTCCCAGGCCGGGAAGACGGCGTACGAGACCATGGCCAGCACCCCGCCCACGAGGGTCAGCACGATGCGTTCGGGGACCGTCTGCGACCAGTCGGTGCCCGCCATGCCGAGCAGGAAGACGACGTACGCCGAGATGCAGACCTGGCCGACCGCGTACCCGGTGCGCATCAGCAGGTACATCAGCCAGGCGCAGCAGACGGCGAGCGCGGCGGAGAGCTCCGCCCCGGGGTGGGCGACCTCCACCACCCCGGTGGCGAGCCCCACGCCGACGATGGTGCCGCCGAAGCGGGCCACCGAGCGGGCGTAGGTCTGGGAGAAGTCCGGCCGCATCACCATGACGGCGGCCATCGGCGCCCAGTAGCCGTGACCGAGGGGGAGCGCCTCGCCGATGAAGTAGCCGACCGTGGCGACCGCGGTGACCCGGATCGCGTGCCGCAGGATCGCCGAGCCGCGGTGGAACTCGGCCCGCATCCGGCCGATCACCACGGGGACGAGCTTGATCAGTCCGGGGCGGCGGCGGTGCGGGGTCGCGGGATCGGTCTCCTCGGTGCCGTGCCGGGTGCCGGCGCCCTCGGCGATCTCGACGATGTCGTGGAGGAGCGCGATCAGCCGGTCCGCCGCGCGCCGGGGCGGTCCGGTGGTCAGTCCGCCGGTCTCGGGCGCCTCCAGCGCCGCCAACTCGGTGCCGGAGAGCCGGACCGGGTCGCCGTGGCGTACCGCGCGGGCCGCCGCGTCGAGCACCGAGGCGGCCGCGCCGAGCAGTTCGCGGGCGCGGGCGCGCTGCGGGCCCTCCTCGGGCACCCCCATCGCGGGATCCGCCAGCGAGGCGAGCACCGGACGCAGCCGCTCGGCGACGCTCCGGGCGCCGTGCAGTTCGGCGGGGCGGTGGCGGGCCTCGCGGGGCGAGACGGCGGCGGCGTCCCGGGCCGCCATCAGCGCCTGCGGGTCGAAGGGCGCGATCGGGTCGTGGCGCAGCCGCCGGGCGTAGTCGGCTTCGGCGGCGAAGGCGTCGGCGAGCGCGTCGCGTTGGGCCCCCCACCGGCGGACCGGGAAGAGCACGATCAGGGCGGCCTGCACCACTCCGCCGACGATGATCATCCCGGCGTGGGCGGCGGCGTCCCTGACGGAGGTGGGCAGGGTGATGGTGACGAGCATGATCGCCACGTTGGAGGAGGCGATGATGCCGCCCGTGGGGCCCGCCGCCCAGCAGAGCCCGGCGACGAAGGTCCAGAGGACCAGGACGGTGAGGAAGACCACCTGGTACGGGGCGGCGAGGTAGCCGATGAAGGTGGAGATGCTCAGGCTGACGCCGGAGACCAGGGCGAGCACCGGGCGGGGGCGCCAGCTGCGCTGGAAGGTGGCGATGGCCGCCTGGAAGGCGCCGAACGCCGAGCTGGCCGCGATGACCGGCCCGAACAGCGCGAGCGCGGTCTCCACCACCAGCGCCAGTCCGAGGGCGCCGCGCAACGCGACGAGCGGCTCCAGCCGGGTCCGCTCGACCGTGAACCCCGAGCGGGCGGTCTCCTTCAGCGCCCGGAGCCAACTCATGGGCCGAGCCTAGCCGCAATGACGGACAAGCCCGGCTTTTCGTTCACCCTTCCGGTCCGGGTCGCCGGTCGCTCCCGCCGTCACGGGCGGGGGACGCTCCGGTGCCGCTCCCGTGTCAGGGGGTGTGCGGCAGCGCGAGCCAGTCGGACCAGCTGATGTCGCGGCCCAGGCAGCGGGGGCGGCAAAAGGGCCACTCGGCGGCGATCCAGCGCGGCACGAGCGCGTCGAGGGCGCGCTCCACCTCGCCGCCGACCAGCTCGTCCACCACCCACCAGGAGATCTCCCCGTCGGCGCCGGTGCGCCCGGGCGGATCGATGTAGACGCAGCCGAGGAGCGCCGTCTCCGCCTCGTCCAGCAGGGCGTAGTTGAAGGACTGGTGCGCGGCTATCTCCTGCTCGTGGCGGAGCAGGTCGGCGCGGTCCTGTTCGTAGGTCATCGACGCGGGAGGCCAGTTCCAGGCCGGGCCGAAGGTCTTCCACAGGCTCTCCCGGGAGCCCATCACCGCGGGGTAGTCGATCGGGGTGTCCGCCTCCCGGATCGGCCGCAGGTGCACCGCGGTGCCGGGTACGGGTACGTGGACGGGGTGGACGAAGTCGTCGGGCAGCCAGCTCATGGGGCCAGACGGTAACAACCGTACGGCGCGGGCGCAGTGGGGTTTTCGCGGCCCGGCCCGGACCGCACCGCGCGCGGGCGCACGGGTGACGGCTCACGGCTCACGGCTCACGGGTGGCGGCTCACGCTCACAGCCGGACGGTCGTGCCGGGCTCCGGCCGGTCGACCGCGATGCCGGTCAGGCCCTGCTCGCCTAGGAACCGCGCGGTGGATTCCCGCCCTAGGTCGCTGAGCATGAGTTCGTGGATCTGGATGACCCGCTCGGGCGCGACGGCGCGGACGTAGTCGGCGGCCTCGCCGAGCTTGGTCCACGGACCGCTGGTCGGGAGCAGGAGGGTGCGCACGGGGGCGTCGGGCACGTGGTAGGCGTCGCCGGGGTGGTAGAGGGCGCCGTCGACGAGGTAGCCGACGTTGTCGGGGCACGGCAGGTCGGCGTGGATCGGCGCGTGCCGCCGGCCGTGGACGGTGACGGTGACCGGGCCGACGGTGAAGGTGTCGCCCGCGGTGACGGCGCGTACGCGGCCGTCGTGGCCGCCGAGGGCGTCCGCGACGGCGGCAGTGCCGTAGACCCGCAGCTCGGGCCGGGCGCCGAGGGCGGCGGCGAGGAGCTTCCCGTCGAAGTGGTCGAAGTGGTCGTGGGTGATCAGCACGGCGTGGGCGGTGCCGACGGCCTCCGCCGCGTCCGGGGTGAGGGTGCCGGGATCGATGACGAGGCGGGTGCCCTCCTTCTCCAGCGTGACGCAGGCGTGGGCGTGCTTGGTGAGCTGCACGGCGGGTCCCTCCGAAGAATGGTCGACAAGACAGAAAAACTGTACACCTTGGTTGTACAAATGACGCGCGACCGGGAGAGTCGCCACCGGAGTTCCGCACGGCGGATCGTGCGCCCAGGTGTACAACCTGGTTGGCCAGTACGGTTGGATGGACCCATGGACGACGCTGAAGACGCACGGCTCGCCGAGGAACTCCGCCTGACCGTGGGACAGCTGGTACGCGCGGTCCGCACCGCCGACACCATGCCCCCGGGCGAGGCCGCCGTCCTCGGCTACCTGGACCGCGGCGGCCCGCTGACCGCAGCCGACATCGCCCAGCGCAGGGGCGTCAGCCACCAGTCGGCCACCAAGGCCGTCAAGGAGCTCCTGGGCCAGGGCTTCGTACGGGCCGAGCCGCATCCCCTCGACGGACGCAAACTCCTGCTCCACCTCACGGCGGCAGGGACCGACCGGCTCGCACAGGAGCGCGGCAGGCGCGCGCAGTGGCTCGGCACCGCGATCGAGGAGGCGCTCGGCTCCGACGACCGGGAGACGCTCGCGGCCGCGCTGCCCCTGCTGGCACGCCTCACCGCGCACCTGCGGTCCAGGTCCGGGATCCGGGGCGCTGCTACGGGGTGATCCCCCGGCCCTCACGCCCGCCCACCCGGGCCCGGTCGGCGGCCTCGGTGCCGTGGGTCCAGCCGTCCAGGTCGGTGGCGCCGCGCACCCGGGTGGTCGTGGTCCGGGGGAACATCCGCTCCGCCTCCCCGGAGACCGCGACGTCACGGGCGGCCAGCACGGGCAGCAGCGCGTCGGCGCCCGGCCCGGCCGTACCGCCGGCCGCCGCCCCCGCCTCGGCGGTCACCCGGGCGGTGTCGGCGGCGAGCCGGTTGCCCAGGCGCTGGGCGTACGCCATCAGGAAGGACTGCCGGAACGTTTTGGTCCGCTTACGGCCGCCGGCCCGCTGCCCCGCCTCGGCCCGGGCCATGGCGGAGGTGCCCTGGACGAGCAGCGAGGTGAAGAGCAGCTCCACCGCCTCCAGATCGGGTTCGAAGCCGACGACCGTGGTGAAGCCGAGGTCGCCGTTCCACACCGCCTGGCAGCGGTTGGCCGAGGCGACCGCGTCGAGCAGGATCGCCTTGGCCGTCTCGTACGGGGCATCGACCCCGATCCGGCAGGCGCCGGGCCGGTCCCCGCTGTGGGTGCGCGCGGCGAGCAGCGCCTCGTCGATGCTGTGGCGGGCCATCAGCTCCTGCGCCTTGGTGGTGAGGGCCTCGGCCTCCTCCGGGTACTCCGTCCCCTCCGCCTTCGCCAGCAGCGCCCGGATGCGGGTGAGCATGCGCGGTTCGTCGTGCGTCGGCGGCGGGAGGTGCGGGTGGCCGGGGGCGCTCTCCCCGGGCGGCGGCCCGACCGCCTCCACGGCGGGGAGCCGCAGCAGCAGCCGGTAGAGCTCCAGCAGCGCGGAGGCGTAACCGAAGCGGTCGGGCCGGTTGCGCGGGACCGGCGGCGGCAGCTCGGCGAGCTGGGCGGACCAGCGGGGCGGGAGTGTCGCGTAGCGGGCGGTCTCGGCCGCGATCAGGGTGGCGACCAGGGCCGCCCGGTCCTCGTCCAGCTCCCTGCGCGTGAACCGTACGACGTCGGCGGGCTGCCAGCCCCGGGCCCAGGCACGGCGCAGGAACTCCTCGCCGCGCCGGTGCGCCTCGTCGTCGGCGTCCGGGGCGGCGGCGAGCAGCGACGCGCCGGTGTCCAGACCCGCGTCTCCCTCCGTGTACAGGGCCGCCGCGCACGCCTGGTCGATCACCGGTTCCATGAGGTCAGGGTAGGCGCTGCGCCGCCTCTCACCCCTCCTCGGGCAGCAGCACCAGCTTCCCGCGTACGTGCCCGGCCTCGCTGACCCGGTGCGCCTCGGCGGCCTCGGCCAGCGGGTAGGTGTGGTCGACCGGGATGCGCAGCTCGCCCAGGACCGCCCGCCGGGCGTTGGCGGCGAGACGTCCGGCGGACGGGCCGCCGCCCCCGGCGGAGAACGCCACCCCGAGTTTCGGGGCGTCCGCGTCCGCGATGGTGATCACCCGGTCCGTGGTCCCGCCCCGCAGCTCGACGGAGTCCGGCAGCGCGCCCCGGCCCGCCGCGTCGAAGACCGCGTCCACCCCCTGCGGGGCCACCGCGCGGACCCGCTCGACCAGCCCCGGGCCGTAGGCCACCGGCGTCGCGCCCAGCACCCGCAGGTAGTCGTGGTTGGCGGGGGAGGCGGTGCCGATCACCGTCGCGCCCCGGGCCGTGGCGAGCTGCACGGCGGCCGAGCCGACTGCACCGGCCGCGCCGTGCAGCAGCAGGGTCTCGCCGGCGCCCAGCGCCAGTTCGTCGAGCACCCGGGAGGCGGTCTCGGTGGCCACCGGCAGCGCGGCGGCCACCGCCCACTCCAGCTCCGCGGGCTTGTGGGTGATCTTCCCCGGGTCGGCGAGCACCTCGGTGGCGTACGCGCCGGTCTCGCTGTAACCGAGCACCTCGTCCCCGGGGGCGAACTCCGTGACCCCCTCGCCGACCTCCTCGACCACGCCGGCGAACTCACTGCCCGGGGTCGCCGGGAGCGAGGTGGGGAACGCCTGCTCCATCCACCCCTTGCGGATCTTGTGGTCGACCGGGTTGACCCCGGCCGCCCGGACCCGCGCCCGGAGCCGGCCCGGTCCCACGCGCGGCCCGTCCACCTCGCGCAGCCGCAGCACCTCGGGGCCGCCGAACTCCTCGAACACGATCGCCTTCACGCCTGCTCCCTCACCGTCGCCCCCGCTGCCGATCCTCGCGGCTCCGCCCCGGGGATGCCTCCCGGAGGGCGCCGCACGGGGCCGGAAGGGCCGGGGACGCCCGGCGCCGGGAATCAGGGTGGTCAGGGGCGGTGTGCCAGGGGCGCTGTGCCGGGGCCGATGTCAGTGGCCGGTGCCAGACTCGGTGCCATGACGCAGCGGTGGGCCCTGGCCGGGGCGGAGGGCGGCGGCGCGCTGCTCGTGCCGCTGGAGCCGGACGGCCGCCCGGCGGGGCCGGTGCGCCACGAACCCGATCTCGTCGAGGCCGTCCGCTCCCGTCCCGGCGTGGTGCGCTGGGTGTGGCGCTCCACCACCGAGATCTACCCCCCGCTCCTCGCCGCCGGCGTCCGCGTCGAGCGGTGCTACGACATCGAGTGCGCGGAGCTGCTCCTCCTCGGCCACGAGGGGCGGCTCGGCGAACCCCGCTCCGCCGCCGCGGCGCTGGCCCGGCTGCGCGGCACCCCCGTACCCGCCGATCCGCCGCCCCGCAGCGCCGAACCCGGCGCGCAGTCCCCCCTCTTCGAACCGTCGGCCGGGACGCGGGTGCCGTTCGAGGGGCTGCTCGACGTCTACGCCGGCCAACTGCGCCGCCACGACGCGACCGCGCACCCGGACCGGATGCGGCTGCTCACCGGCGCCGAGTCGGCAGGGATGCTCGTCGCCGCCGAGATGCACCGGGCCGGCATGCCCTGGCGGGCCGACGTGCACCGGGCGCTCCTCCGCGACCTGCTCGGCGAGCGGTACGCGGGCGGCGGCGAGCCCCGCAGGCTGGCCGAGCTGGCGGACCAGGTCTCGGCCGCGTTCGGCCGGCGGGTGCGGCCCGATCTGCCCGCCGATGTCGTCAAGGCGTTCGCCGGGGCCGGCATCAAGGTCACCTCGACCCGGCGCTGGCAGCTCGCGGGGATCGACCACCCCGCGGTGGAGCCCCTCCTCGCGTACAAGAAGCTCTACCGCATCTGGACCGCGCACGGCTGGAGCTGGCTCCAGGACTGGGTGCGCGGCGGCCGCTTCCGTCCCGAGTACACCCCGGGCGGCTCGGTCAGCGGACGCTGGACGACCAACGGCGGCGGGGCGCTCCAGATCCCGAAGGTGATCCGCCGGGCGGTCGTCGCGGACGAGGGCTGGCGGCTCGTGGTCGCCGACGCCGACCAGATGGAGCCGAGGGTGCTCGCCGCGATCTCCCGCGACCCGGGGCTGATGGACGTGGCCGCGCAGGACGGCGACCTCTACGCCGCCCTCTCCGACCGCGCCTTCCGGGGCGACCGGGACCAGGCGAAGATCGCCCTGCTCGGTGCGGTGTACGGCCAGACCTCCGGCGACGGCCTGAAGAACCTCGCGGCGCTGCGCCGCCGCTTCCCGCTCGCCGTCGGGTACGTCGACGACGCGGCGAAGGCGGGCGAGGAGGGGCGTCTCGTACGGACCTGGCTCGGGCGGACCAGCCCGCCGGCCGCCGGAGCCGGGGACGACGGTGAGGGCGGGACGGCGCAGGAAGGCGGCGCCGAGGAGGAGGACGGCGGCGCGGACGGCCGCAGGGGGTACGGATACACCCCCGGGTACGCCTCCTCCGACGCGCGGGCCCGCGGCCGCTTCACCCGCAACTTCGTGGTGCAGGGCAGCGCCGCCGACTGGGCGCTGCTGCTCCTCGCCGGGTTGCGCCGCACCCTCGCCGAGGAGGCGCTCCGGGCGGAGCTGGTGTTCTTCCAGCACGACGAGGTGATCGTGCACTGCCCCGCCGAGGAGGCGGAGCGGGTGGTGCGGGCGATCCGCGAGGCCGGTGAGTCGGCCGGGCGGATCGCCTTCGGCCGGACGCCGGTGCGGTTCCCGTTCACCACGGCGGTGGTGGAGCGGTACTCGGACGCCAAGTGAGGGGCGGGCGGCGGGTTCCGGCCGGGTCCGTCGGCCGGGTCGTCGACCGGCAGCCGGGCGCCGGGCGCGACGCCCCGGGGAGCCCCGGACCGGGAGACCGCCCGCGGCGGGCGCAGGGAGAAGCACCCGCACCGGACGTGGGTCCGGTGCGGGCCCTTCCGCCCCACCGGGCGCCTACTTCTTCGCCCGCAGCTTCAGCCACTCCGGCGAGGTGACCAGGGCGGTGAGCTCTTCGACGGAGAGCGCGGGCTCGGCCCGGGTGGCTGCCGCCGACTGCTGTGCCGCGTTGAAGGCCATGACGACGACCCGCATGCCGTCGGGGCGCATCGAGTCGACCGTCCACTGGACGACGCCCGCCCCGCCCTTCTCGCCCGCTCCCTGGCTCACCGCGAGCAGGGTGCCGTCGGGGAGCGTCTCGGCGCTGCCGTACAGCTCGCCGGCGACGTCCCGCATGTCGCGCTGGACGTTGATCCCGACGAGGGACTCGCCCTGCCCGTCGTCCACGACCACTTCGGCGTACTCCTCGCCGGCGGCGTGCGTCGAGCGGACCACCGTGACGTCGTCCGGGAGCAGCTTCAGGAAGGTGGGCATCAGGGTGGAGTAGTCGAGTGGGGGTGCGGGGCTCGGGGTGGGCGACGCGCCCGCGGTCGCCCCGGCCGGCCCGTCGTGGCGTTCCGCGACGAGCTTCTCCAGGCGCCGCACCAGGTCCGCCCATTTCTCCGACCGGGCCAGGGCGGTGAGCTGCCGCCGGGCGAGCGGCGGATTGGACCGGACGCGCTCCGGGCTGTCGTCGAGGACCCCGCTGTAGGCCCGGACGTCGACGGTGATCCCGTCCGCCGTCAGGGTGCGGAAGCGGTAGCCGACGAGGCTGTTGCCCTCGGAGGCGGTCAGGCTCTCCGTCGTCGTGCAGTCGGCGTCGTTCGCCCCTTCCCCGCCGGAGCCGGTGAGGGCCGAGCTGTCGACCGCGTCGTAGACCAGCACCGCGCCCCCCGGGGCCTCCTCGGTGTCGCCCGCACCGTCCGTGCAGGGGGACACCCGGGCCTTGCCGGGAAGGGAGCCCGGCGTCGGGTAGAGCGAGGCGGTGACGGTCGCCTCGCCCCCGCCGTCGTCGTACACCACCGCCGCCGACGCCACCACCTCGTCCTCCACGTCCCCCGTGCCGACGCCCGCACCCCCGGTGACCTTCCCGCCGGGCAGCAGCGAGGCCAGCGTCTCGACCATCTCGCTGCCGAGGACACCGCTCCCGGGGACCGCACCCGGGGTGCCGGAGTGCGTACCGGACGCGAGCTCGGCGGCGGAGCCGGAGCCCCCGAGCGCTCCGGTCGCCATGCCGCCGCCCACGACGACGAGGGCGAGCGCCAGCGCACCACCGGTGACGGCGGCGATCCTGCGCCGCCGCACCCCGCGCCGGCCGATCTCGACCGCGCCGTCGAGCAGCGCGGTCCGGTCGGCGAGCTCGAAGGACTCGCCGGCGCGGCGGAGCTCTCCACTCAATTCGTCTTCAAAGGGCATGACAGGGACACCACTTCTCGTCTGGAGGAGGCAAGGGGGTGGGGGAGTGGTTCGGGGCATCGGTGGTGCGGAGCGCGGTGGTGGGGGCTCCGGCGGATCGGCGGCGCGGTGTACGGGCGTTCGGGGGAGCGCCGCTTCGGGGTACCGGCGTACCGGCTTCCGGTGGATCGGCGTTCCGGTGGACCGGTGGATCGGCGTTTCGGTGGACCGGTGCTTCAGTGGGCGACGAACTCGGCGAGGCTGCCGCCGAGCAGGGTGCGCAGCCGGGCCAACGCCCGTACGCACCGCGTCCGTACGGCCGCCGGGCTGACCCGGAGCGCCTCGGCTGTCTGTTCGATACTGCGGTCCTCCCAGTACCTCAGCACCACCACCGCCCGGTCCTTCGGGGAGAGCCGGTCGAGGGCGTCGAGCAGCGTCATGCGCAGGACCGGGTCCTCGCCCGCCCCCGGGTGCACCGCGTCCGGCACCTCCGCCACCGGGCGTTCACCGGAGGAGCGGCGCCTGCGGTGGGTGAGGAAGGCGCGGACGAGCACGGTCTGGGCGTAGGCGGCCGGGTTGTCGATCCGGTGGATCCGTCCCCACAGCATGTACATCCGGCCGAGCGTCTCCTGCACGAGATCCTCGGCGAGATGCACGTCGCCACCGGTCAACAGCGATGCGGAGCGGTACAGATGACCCGCACACCCCGCCGCGAACTCCCTGAAATCCTCGACACGCGACTTCCTCATCCGGTCCCCCGTCTCCCACGGCCCGTCTCACACGAACCGCGCCCCCGCACTCCTTCGACGCGGCGGCCCCCGCGGAATGTTTCACGCGAACCCCGGTGAAATTTCCGAGTGGTGGTCCGGGCGCGGCTCGGACGGCCCGCGCCGCCCCGGGTCGGGCGGGTCGCCCGCGCCGGGGCCGGGCAGCCGGAGCCGAGTTCCTCCCGCCGCTCCCCATCCCCCCTGCGCGCGGGTAGGTTCGGCGCCATGGACACTGGCCATCTTCTGGGCTCGGGACGCAGCGCCGACGTGTACGCACTCGACGACTCCTGGGTCCTGCGCCGCTACCGCGACGAAGCCGACGCCACTCCCGAACTGGTGGTGATGTCCTACCTCTCCGCCTTCGGCTTCCCGGTACCACGCATCGGCCCGCCGGCCGACGGGGCGGGCCCCGGCGATCTCGTCCTGCAACGGCTGGCCGGCCCGACCATGGCCCAGGCGCTCATGGCCGGCTCCCTCGACGCCCGACAGGGCGGCGAGATGCTCGCCACCCTGCTGCGCGAGCTGCACGCGCTGCCGCCCCGGCTCTCCCCCGACCCGGAGGTCCGCATCCTCCATCTCGACCTGCACCCCGAGAACGTGATGCTGACCGAGCGGGGTCCGGTGGTGATCGACTGGAGCAACACCACCGAGGGCCCGCCCGGGACGGACCGGGCCATGTCCGCGCTGATCCTGGCGCAGCTCTCCCTCACCCCCGGCTTCCCGGCGGCGGAGGGCGTCAGGATCCTGCTCACCGCCCTGCTCACCGCCATGGCCGGGGACGGGGGGATCACCCCGGACGACCTCGCCGGTGCCGTCGCCCGCCGGTCGGCGGACCCGTACCTCTCCGTGGCGGAACGCGCGGTGCTCGGTACGGCGGCGGCGCTGGTGGCCGCACACGGCAGCTGACGGAGCCGGGGCCGTCGCGGGCCCTGCCGAGGTGCGTCGTCCGTCGTTCCGCCGGACGACGAAGCCGCTCCTGCTCCCGGGCGCCGACCGCTTCCACCGGCCGGACCCGGAGCGCACGCGCCGCCGGGAGTACGGCGGCCGCCACGGCGATCACCGCCGCGCTGCCGAGTACCGTGCCGACCGCGGCCCAGGGCACCGCGACGCCGATCCAGCCGGATCCTCGCTCCATCACCGGCTGCACGTTCGAACAACCGTATAAAGTCCGGTGATCGACATCGGGCGTCTGGTGTCCGGTCACGCCGGGTGGTCGGGGCGGGACGCGGGGGGCGATTCACATGGGTGGAACACGCGGACGGAAGAGTGCGCCGGCGGCCGGGAGCTCGCACCGGCGAGCGGGCGGGAAGTCCGGCAGACTGACGCGGCGTGGCCGGATCGTCGCCTGGACCGCCGGCATCGGTGCCGTGTGCGTCCTCGGCGCCGGCGGTGCCGCGGCGTGGGTCTACAACGACCTGGACGGCAACATCCACGGCGCCCACCTCGACGGCAAGCTCGGCGACGACCGCCCGGAGAACCTCAGTCCCGGCTCACGGAACATCCTGGTCGTGGGCTCCGACAGCAGGTCCGGGGCGAACGCCCGGTACGGGGGCATGGAGGGGGGCACCATGCACTCCGACACGCTGATGGTGCTGCACATCCCGGAGAACCGGAAGTGGGCCGCGGTCGTGTCCCTGCCCCGCGACTCCTGGGTGCGCATACCGGCCTGCGACAAGGGCGACGGTACGACCTCGGAAGTCCACCACTTCAAGATCAACGAGGCGTTCTCGCTCGGTGGTACGAGCGGCGAGGTAGCCGACGCCGCCGCTTGCACCATCAAGACGATCGAGGCCAACACGGGCCTGCGCATCGACAACTTCGTGTCGGTCGAGTTCCAGGGGTTCAAGGGCATGGTCAACGCCCTGGACGGGATAGAAGTCTGCCCCGAGCAGGCCATCCACGACGAGAAGGCCCACCTCGACCTGGAGGCCGGCTGCCAGACGGTCAGGGACGAGAAGGCGCTCGGCTACGTGCGTGCCCGCTACAGCGTGGGCGACGGCTCCGACACCGGACGCATCGGCCGCCAGCAGGAGTTCATGTCGGCGCTGGCCAAGAAGGCCAAGTCCAAGATGACCGACCCCGTCGCCCTCTACAAGTTGCTGCAGTCCCTCACCAAGTCCCTCACCACGGACGACGAACTGGCCGACGCGAAATCCCTCACCGACCTCGCGTCCGAGCTGAAGGGCGTCCCCGAGGACCGCCTGACGTTCCTCACCGTTCCCAGCTATCCGCGCGAGGCCGACGTCCCGACGGACAAGGCCAATGTGGTGTGGCAGTACCCGCAGGCCGCCACCGTCTTCACCGCTCTGGCCAAGGACGAGGAGATAGACAAGAAGAGCCTGGAGGCGGGCGCGAAGGATCCGCTGTACGCGTCCTCCGTGCACGTGCGTGTCCTGAACGGATCCGGCACCGAGGGGAAGGCCGCCGCGGTCGCCGAGAGACTGCGCGAGGCCGGGTTCACCGTCACGGGGACCGGCAACGCGCCCCACCCCGGCCGCACCGCCGTGACCTACCCTCCGGGCTTCGCCGACCGGGCCGCGGTCCTCGCGTCCCAGGTACCCGGCGCGCACGCCGTCGAGGACGCCGGAGCCCCGGCGGGCGAGGTCACCCTGGTGGTCGGCGCCGAACTGGACGTCGACGACCTGCGATAGGCCGTGTCCGAGTCGGCGCACCCCTCGCGCTCCGACGCCCCTCACCCGGACCGCCACGACACGGGACCGCGAGAGGCGCGAAGAATCCCCGCCCCGGGTTCCGTCGTGACCGGGTGGGCATCGATCAGGAGCGGGGCGCCGTGCGGGCAGCGTACGGTCGCCGTACGGGCAGCGTACGGAACGCGGCCCGGGTGAGCGCACGGCGAACGGACGGGAAGAGGAAGCGACATGACCGCACCGAGCACGGGGACCAACCCCTGGCTCCGCCGCTACCACGCCGCCGGGGCGGACTCCGTCTCCCTGGTGTGCTTCCCGCACGCCGGCGGATCGGCGGGATACTTCCACCCGTTCTCGGCGGCGCTCGCTCCCGAGGTCGGCGTGGTGGCCGTCCAGTACCCGGGGCGCCAGGACCGCTACGCCGAGCCGCCCTTCGAGGACCTCGGCGAGCTCGCCGAAGCCATCCATCAACAACTGGCCGCGCTGTCGGGCCCGTTGGCCTTCTTCGGCCACAGCATGGGCGCATCCGTCGCCTTCGAGGTGGCACGGCTCCGCGAACTGGGTGGCGCCGGGGCGCCGCTGATGCTCTTCGCCTCCGGCCGCCGCGCCCCGGGCACCCGCCGCCCGGGGCCGGTCGGCCCGCTGGACGACGCGGCGGTCCTCGCCCAGATGAAAGGGCTCGGCGGCGCCCACACCGGGCTGCTGGAGAACCCGGAGCTCGCTGAACTGGTACTGCCCGCCGCCCGGAGCGACTACCGCGCTGTCGCGGGCTACACCTGCCCGCCCGGTACGGTCATCCACTCCCCCATCACCGTGCTGACCGGCGCCGACGACCCCCTCACCACCGCGGACGAGGCCGACGCCTGGCGCCACCACACCACCGGCCCCTGCACCGTGCACACCTTCCCGGGCGGCCACTTCTTCCTGGAGCCCGAGTCCGGCCCCGTCCTCGCGACGGTCTCCGGAATCCTGGCGCGCCTCGGCACGTGAGAGTGATGCCGCGCGCTCGGGGCTGCTCCCCCTTCGGGTGAACCGTCGGCGGACGCGGTTCCTGGTGGGTGAGTGACGCCCCGCGAGCACCGGCGGAGGAGAGCGCACCGGCCGCAGGGCCGCCCTCCGCCCCGGCGCAGCGGCCGTCCCGCCCGAGGGGACGGGACTCAGCGCATGAGCCGCCACGCGAGCCAGGCGTCCAGCCCGCTCCACGCGGTGAAGGCGACCGTGCGGATCCAGCTCACGCGGATCAGATGGGCGTGGACGGCCGCGGAGAAGTGCTGCGCTAGATCCACCCGGTCCGGTGTGGCCACGACGCCGGAGAGCGTCATGATCAGGATCAGCAGGACCAGGGTCACCAGCGCCGCCCGGAGCGGGACCGCCCGGGACCTGTTCAGGACGAGCAGCACCGACGTCACGCCGGCCACCAGCAGCCCGGGGGCGAGCACGCGCCAGAACATCTGGTTGTGGGCGGCCATGTAGGACTCCGACGCGCCCTCCCGGAGCCTGGCCACCATGGGGTAGTCCATCAGCTGCAGGGTCCACACGAAGCCGGTGGTGTAGACGACGGCCAGGGTCTGGGCCAGTACCAGCGCGGCGGTGAGGCCGCGCGAGGAGTCGTGCAGGGACATGATTCACTCTCTCGTCACAGGTGGGGCGGTGCGCTCCTCGGCGACTGCGGGGGCGGGACTCGCGGCTCGGCGTGCGTGGGTCATGCGGCGCAGTGCGGGTGGGACCCGCGGTAGTCGACCATCTCGCCGAAGACGGCCGGCACGTCCAGCGGAGCCGCGAGCCGCGCTCCCCGCTGCTCCGCGTAGGCGCGGGCGAGGTTTCCCACCAGCCTTTCGCTGTCGAGGAGTTCGGCGTGGGGTCCGAGGTCCGTCGCCCGGGCGAGCTGCAGCGGTGTCAGCCCTTCGGCGATGCCCCCGCGGGCCAGGCGGGCCACCCACCGGAGGTATTCGGCGTTCGCCTCCAGAAGTTCGGCGCCGCCGACCGGTCCGTGTCCGGGAACCACGACGAGCGGGTCCAGGGACCGCAGCCGGTCGAGGACCCGCAGGCTGCCCGCCACCGACCCCATGAGGACGAAGGGTGTCGCACCGGAGAACACCAGGTCGCCGGTGAACAGCACGCGTTGGCCCGGCAGCCACACCACGGCGTCGCCCGCGGTGTGTCCGGGTCCGAAGTGCAGCACCTCCACCGGGGAGGTGGACGTGGGCAGCGTCATGCGGTCGTCGAAGACGACCCGGGGGAAGCCGGCTTCCACGTGGCCCCAGTCGGTGTCGGGCCAGAGGGAGGTGAGCGAGAGACCGTGGTCGGCCATCTCCTCGGCCGCCCGCCGGTGTGCGACCACGGTGGCCTCGCCGAAGAGGTGGTTCCCGAAGGTGTGATCACCGTGGCTGTGGGTGTTGACGAGGATGCTCACGGGTTTCGCGCTGAGTTCGCGCACGACCCCGCGCAACTGCCGGGCGCGTGCCTCGGTCGCGGCGGTGTCCACCAGTACGGGGCCGTTGCCGTCCAGCACGATTCCCGCGTTGTTGAGGCACCATCCGCCGTCGGGCTGGAGGTAGGCGTGGACGCCCTCCGCCACCTGCCGCAGCTCGTGCAGCGGTACCACCGGGTCGAGTGCGGTGAGCGTCATGTCATACCTCCGGGGGGAAGCCGTCGAGCACGGGGTGGCAGATCGTCGGTGTGCCGGTCGCCAGTGCCGCCAAGGGAGCCAGGCGCCGGGTGACCTCGGGGTGCGACAGTGCGTCGCGCAGCGACTGCTCGTTCTCCCACTCGGCGACATTGATGTACGTCGGGCTGCCGTCTCGGGGGCGGAGCAGCCGGTGGTGGAGAAAGCCGGGCCGCGCCCGCACAGACGCGGACAGATCCGTGAAAGCGCGCTCGAACTCGGCCTCGGATCCGCGGACTTCGAAGACATTGACCAGGACGATCACGGAGTTCACTCCTTTCCTGCGGTGGGGCGGGCCTGCCGGCGTGGGCCGTGCGCGGGGACGCGCCGGTCCGACGGCGGGTGGTACGGCTGCACGGGCACGCCCGGGAGGACGACCCCGAAGGGTCCAGGCCCGACGACGGGGGGAAGTCGGACCTGGACCGGTACGCACGGCCGTGCCCTACTCGACGGTGACGAGCGTGCGCTCCGGCTCGTCGGTGGTGGCGCCGGACGCCGGCTCGGACTTCGCCACCGCGGGCGCGGGGCGGTCCTTGGGCAGCAGCATCGCGGTGACCGCGCCGAGCGCGACGAAGACGAAGCCGACCCAGAGAGCGGCGTGCAGTCCGTGCACGTAGTGCGCCTTGGTGTCGTAACCGCCCTGGCCGGCGAAGACCGCGGCGAGCACGGCCACACCGAACACTCCGCCGAGTTCACGGATCGCGTTGTTGGCTCCGGAGGCGATGCCCTCCTCCTCCCGGCGCACCGAGCCCATCACGACGTTGCCGGACGGACCGAAGTACAGGCCCATGCCGAAGCCGTTGCAGAGGAAGGCGGGCACCAGGTCGGGGAAGGAGCTCCCCGTGGTGATGCCGAGAGCCAGCCAGAGCAGGCCCACGCTCTGCAGGACCAGGCCGGCCACGATGATCGGCTTGCCGCCGATCTTGTCGGAGAGGCCGCCGCCCAGCGGAGCCGCGATGAGCACCACTCCGGTCCAGGCGAGGAAGCGCAGGCCGGCGGCGAAGGGCGAGTAGCCCAGGGCGGTCTGCAGGTACTGGGTGATCAGGAAGATCGAGCCGAACATCCCGAAGAACATGAAGAGCGAGAGCAGGTTCACCGTGGTGAAGGCGCGTCCCGAGAAGAGCCTCATGGGAAGCATCGGGTGGGGCGTGCGCGTCTCCCAGACGGCGAAGGCCACCAGCAGGGCGAGGCCGCCGAGGCCGGTGCCGAGGGTCTGGGCGCTGGTCCAGCCCGCCGAGTCGCCGCGGATGATCGAGACCACCACACCGAAGAGGCCGAGGCAGGCCAGCACGGTACCGACCAGGTCGAGCCGGGCCACCGGGCCGTGGCTCTCCGTCAGCCAGGAGAAGGACAGCGCGAGGAGCACGATGCCGATCGGCACGTTGAGCCAGAAGATCCACTGCCAGGACGCCGACTCGGTGATGAAGCCGCCGATCACGGGGCCCAGGGCGACCCCCAGCCCGCCGACCCCGCCCCAGACGCCGAGGGCGGCTCCGCGCTTGCTCGGCGGGACCGCGGCGGACAGGAGGGTGAGGCTGAGCGGCAGCACGATGGCCGAGCCGAGACCCTGGATCGCACGGGCCGCGATGAGCACGCCGATGCTCGGGGCCAGCGCGGCCAGCGCGGACGCCCCGGTGAACAGGACGATGCCGATCATGAAGAGCCGCCGGCGCCCGAAGCGCTCCGCCAACGCGGAAGCCGTGAGCAGGAAGACGGCGAAGGTGAGGGTGTAGGCGTTGACCGTCCACTCGAGCCCCTGGAGCCCGGTGTGGAGACTCTCTCTGATCTTGGTCAGCGCGGTGGTCACGACCAACTGGTCGAGGGAGACCATGAACGTGGCGATGGCGGTCACGGTCATGGTGCGCCCGGAATGGCCGATGGTGGCCTCGGACGCGTCCTGGTGTGTGGTGCTGTCCATCTCCGACTCCTTTGGATTTCGAATGGACTGCTGGGCTGTGATCTCATGCGCGGCGCATGGCGGCGGACTGCGTACGCGGCCTCGCGGACTCTCCGGCTCGACCGCTCCGGGAGGTGACAAAAGCGGTCCGACATGCAAGAGTTAGCTTGGAAACTCCAATGACGGAACCATAGACAAGGGACGGTTAGCATGTCAACTGAAATGGATACCGCGTCCGGACCGTCCGCCTCCGTCGACGGGCTCGACGGGCCGGAGTTCCGCTCGTGGATCTCCCTGGTGCACGCCTACGGGCACGTTTCCAAGTCCCTGGACCGCTCCCTGACGCAGGAACTCGACATCTCGCTCGTGTGGTTCGAAGTGCTCGCCCGGCTCAGCACCGCCGAGGACGGCCGGATGAGGCTGCTCCAGCTCAGCCGTCACCTGGTGGTCTCCAAGGCGAGCGTGACGAAGCTCGTCGACCGTATGGAGCGCGCCGGCCTCGTCCGGCGGGAGACTCCGC
Organism: Streptomyces sp. AM 2-1-1; assembly: GCF_029167645.1. Classification (NCBI taxonomy): domain Bacteria; kingdom Bacillati; phylum Actinomycetota; class Actinomycetes; order Kitasatosporales; family Streptomycetaceae; genus Streptomyces; species Streptomyces sp. AM 2-1-1. The sequence continues at coordinate 3,196,335 of NZ_CP119147.1, forward strand.
CGGAGGACCGGCGCGCCGTCTACGCGGCCCTCACGCCGAGCGGTGAGGCGATGCTGGCGAAGGCGCTGCCGCTCCAGGTGCGCAACATCCGCGCGGCGCTCTCCGGGGTGGGCCGGAGCGAACTCGACAGCCTGCGGGAGACCCTCGACGGCGTCATCCGGACGTACGACGACACCTGGCGCACCCACGGCTGAGGCCCCGGCGCTCACCACGCGACCTCGGTGATGTCGACCGGCCGCGGTGCCCGGGCGCGCATCCGGGCGACCAGGCCCAGCAGCCGCTCGTGCAGTTCGTCGGCCGGCAGGTGGCACCGGTCGCCGTGGCCGGGCAGCACCCAGCCGAAGCGGGCCCGGCGAGCCAGCCGCAGCAACGAGGCGATCAGCTCCGGCCGCGAGTGCCAGACCACCGTCTCGAAGACGTCGAGGTCCTGCGCGGCCCGGGACCAGTACAGCGTGTCGCCGGTGAAGCAGTAGCGCTCGTCCACCACGTACACGGTGCTCCCCCGGGTGTGACCGGGCACGGGATGCGCCACCACGCCGGGGAGCACCTCGACGGGGGAGGTCCCGCGCAGGACCCCGTCGGCGTACGGTGCCGCGTCCAGGTCGCCCTCGTGGATCCACACGCGGGCCCCGAAGTGCCGTGCGAACCGCTCCGCGTGGGCGGTGTGGTCGCGGTGCGTCAGGAGGATGTGCGCGATCCCGCCGCCGCGCTCGTACGCGTCGGCGACCGCGGAGCTCCAGCGCGGCGTGTCCACCAGCAGATTGCCCTCGGGACGGCCCACGAGATAGGCGTTGGCCCCGAACGTCCGGGCCGAGGTGTGCCCGCACAGATGGACCTCACCGTCGAGACGCAACGGGAAGGGGTCCGTCCCGACCCGCCTCCCACCGAGGCGGATCGACTGCACCGGGCAGGCGACCGCCGCCTGCTCCAGCGCCCGGTGCTCCTGCGGGCCGGCGGGCTGTCGGGCCAGTACGGAACGCCCCGCGGACTGGACCACCGTCCCGGGAGCCAGTTGGCGAGCCACGTCGCAGTCGATGCAGGTGTCGTCGATCTCCCACAACCCCCGCTCCTGCTCGGGACGTTCAGACGCCGGCAAGGCGCACCCGCAGCTCTTCCTTGGCGACCTTGCCGGTGGCGAGCCGGGGGATGACGGGGAGCACCTCGACGCGCCGTATGCGCTGACCGGCCGTCAGGTCTGCGTTGACCGAAGCGACGAGCGCGTCGAGATCAACGTCCCCGTCCTCCTGGAGCGTCACGAAGGCCACGGTGGACGCGCCGAGTTCCGCGTCGGGGCCCGCGATCACGGCGCAGTCCCGCACCGCCGGGTGAGCGTGGAGCCTGCGCTCGACCGCGGTCGGCGAGACCAGCTCACCACCGCAGCGGAAGGCGTCCTTGACCCGGTCGAACATGAAGAGGTAGCCGTCCGCGTCGAGATGGCCCATGTCACCCGTGGCGAGCCAGCCGTCCGCGTCGACCGGCGAGGGACCCCGGTGATCCAGGTACCCCTGCATCACGTGGGGACCGTGGATCTGGATCTCCCCGATCTCGTCCGCCGGCAGGATCCGGCCCGACTCCGGATCGACGACGCGTATCCGGCTGCCGTCCAGGGCCACCCCGACCGAGCCCGGCCGCGGCGCGTCCAGATCGTCCGAGGACGCCAGCGAGGAGGTCTCGCACATGCCGTACCCCTGCAGCAGCTGGAGGCCGAAGGCATCCGTCAGCGTACGCACCACGCCCGGCGGCACGGCCGTGCCGCCGGAGGCCATCAGGGAGACGGTGTCCATGCGCAGCGACGGCAGCTCGGGCGCGGCCGCGAGCTCCAGCAGGCGTACCGGGAACGTGTAGTAGTGCGTCGCGGCGGTCCGGTCGGCCAGCCCGACCGCCGCGGCCGGCCGCGGATCCGTGCACAGCACCTGGGTCGCCGCCATGGAGACGGCGGTGTTCATGTGCATCGGGTGGTAGATCGGGAGATGGAGCAGGACCGTCGAGGCGGAGGTGACGCGGTGCGCCGCCGCCATCTGCGCGGCGTTCACCTTGATGTTGCGGTGGCTCAGCTGTACGGCTTTGGGCACCCCGGTGGAGCCGCTGGTGAACAGCAGCACGGCCCGGTCCTCGTCCGCCGGCGTCACTCGGGGCCGCTCGCGGTCTTCGCGGTCGTCGTGGTCGTCCGTACCCGGCTCCTCCCCGAGGACGAACACGCGCCGCAGGTCGGGGAGGGTGTCCAGCAACGGCAGCAGCCGCTCGTGCAGGGCCGCCGGTACGACGGCCAGACGGGCCCTCGACAGCCTCAGCACGTGCGCCAGCACGGGCGCCGGCAGGAGCGGGTTGACCACGGCGGCCGTGCCGCCCGATCGCAGGATCCCGTAGTACACGGCGGGGAACCGGGGGTCCAGGGCCTGCGCGACCGCCACCGTCCCCGGCGGCTCGTCGAAGACCCGGTGGAGCGTCCCGGCCCAGCGGGTCGCGGCCGCGTCCAGTGCCGCGTAGGTGATCTCCGTGTCGGTGGTGCGGATCGCCACCCGCGCGGGGTGGGCCCGTGCCGCGTCCGCGAGCAGGCCGTCGACGGGGCCGCTCGCCCAGCTCAGCGGGGCGGCCCCGCCGTGCGAGGGCTCCGTGGCGTCGTGCGGGGGCGCATCGGCGCCGTGCGCCGGCTTGTCGGCGGTCAGCGCCACCGACGGGGTTCGGGTCATCGTGTCCTCATCTCCGGTCAGCCGTGTGCGCGACGGGCCGCCTCAGCGGTGCGCACGGTTCACGACCATGCGGTGTGCGACTCAAAGACGGCTGAAGGAATCGGCCGAAGCGTCTTTGAGCCGTTCCTTCAGCCGTTTTTGAGTCGGGACCGTCAACCTGGCGCCAACCCAGCGACGTTCACCACCACTCCTCAGGAGGACCACTCATGTCCCCAGTGACAGCCGAAGCGGCCGCGGTGCCGGTGTCCACGGAGGTGTACCAGGACCTCCAGCACTTCTACGCCCGGCAGATGCAGTCCACCGACGACCTCGACGTGCCGGCGTGGGCGGGCAGCTTCACCGAGGACGGCGTCTTCGCCACCAACGCGTTCGCCGAGCCGATCACCGGCCGGGCCGCCATCGCCGCGCACTGCGACCGCGCCTTCGCCGCACAGGCCGCGGCCGGGATCGTCCGACGCCACGTCATGACGATGCTGGCGGCCGACTCCCTCACGGACGCCGGCGCGGAGCGGGTGCGCACCAGGTCGTACGTGATGGTGCTGGAGACCCTGCGCGGCCGGAAGACCACGATCTACTGCAGCACCCTGTGCGAGGACGAGCTTGTGCGGGCGGACGGTGGCTGGCAGGTGCTCCGGCGCCAGGTGCACCGCGATGACCTCTGAGCCCTTCGGGCCGGCCGGCCGGCCCCTCCGGGTCCGGTCCGGCCGACACGACCGCTCCGCCCGCTCCGGCGGAGCCGGACACGCCACTCCACCGATGCCCTTCCCCGACCGGGAGACACACCGATGACCGTACAGACCATGCCGCCGGACGGGGCCGCGACCCGGTTCGTCCCCCGGCACCGCGTATCCGGCGAGAACAGTGCGCGGATCGGGCGGGCACCGTCCGATCCGGGCACCGCCCAGGACCGGCCGGGCCCCGCCACCCGGGAGGCCGCGATATGAGCGGGCGTCGTGTGGTCGTCACCGGGCTGGAGGTCCTCGCTCCGGGGGGCGTGGGCCGCGACAACTTCTGGGCCCTGCTGAGCGAGGGGCGTACGGCGACCCGGGGCATCACCTTCTTCGACCCCAGCCAGTTCCGCTCACGCGTGGCCGCCGAGATCGACTTCGATCCCTACGAGCACGGCCTGACCCCGCACGAGGTGCGGCGCACGGACCGGGCCGCCCAATTCGCGCTGGTCGCGGCACGGGGCGCCGTCGCCGACAGCGGCCTCGACACCGACGCTCTGGATCCCTACCGGATCGGCGTCACCATCGGCAGCGCCGTGGGCTCGACGATGAGTCTCGACGAGGACTACCGGGCCGTCAGCGACGGCGGCCGGCTCGACCTCGTGGACCACACCTACGCCGACCCCTTCTTCTACAACTACTTCGTGCCGAGCTCCTTCGCCGCGGAGGTCGCCCGTGCCGTGGGCGCGCAGGGACCGACCAGCGTCGTGTCGGCGGGGTGCACGTCCGGTCTCGACTCGGTCGGGTACGCCGTCGAACTGATCCGGGAGGGCACCGCGGACGTCATGATCGCCGGCGCCACGGACGCGCCGATCTCGCCGATCACCATGGCGTGCTTCGACGCGATCAAGGCGACCACGCCCCGCAACGACGAGCCGGAGCACGCCTCCCGGCCGTTCGACGGGACCCGCAACGGGTTCGTGCTCGGCGAGGGCGCGGCCGTCTTCGTCCTGGAGGAGCTGGAGAGCGCCCGGCGCCGGGGAGCGCACATCTACGCCGAGATCGCGGGATACGCGACGCGGTCCAACGCGTACCACATGACGGGGCTGCGGCCCGACGGCGCCGAGATGTCCGAGGCGATCACGGTCGCGCTCGACGAGGCGCGCATGAACCCCACCGCGATCGACTACATCAACGCGCACGGTTCCGGGACCAAGCAGAACGACCGGCACGAGACGGCGGCGTTCAAGCGCAGCCTCGGTGACCACGCCTACCGCACTCCGGTGAGCTCCATCAAGTCGATGGTGGGGCACTCGCTGGGCGCGATCGGCTCGATCGAGATCGCGGCCTCGATCCTCGCGATGAAGCACGACGTCGTCCCGCCGACGGCCAACCTGCACACCCCCGACCCCCAGTGCGACCTCGACTACGTTCCGCGGATCGCACGCGACCAGATCGTCGACGCCGTTCTCACCGTCGGCAGCGGCTTCGGTGGGTTCCAGAGCGCGATGGTGCTCGCCCAGCCCGGAAGGAGTGCGTCATGACGGCCTCTGTGGTGGTGACCGGACTGGGCATCGCCGCCCCCAACGGCCTCGGTGCGAAGGACTACTGGGGTGCGGCCCGGGTCGGGAAGAACGGCATCGGTCCGCTCACCCGCTTCGACGCCTCGTCCTACCCCGCCAAGCTCGCCGGTGAGATCGACGGCTTCGTGGCCGAGGACCACCTGCCCGGCCGCCTGATGCCGCAGACCGACCGGGTCACCCGGCTCTCCCTGGTCGCCGCCGACTGGGCGCTCGCCGACGCCGGAGTGAACCCCGCCGAGCTGCCGGCCTTCGACATGGGGGTGATCACCGCCAGTTCGGCGGGGGGCTTCGAGTTCAGCCAGGCCGAGCTCAAGAGCCTGTGGAGCAAGGGCGGGGCGTACGTGAGCGCGTACCAGTCGTTCGCCTGGTTCTACGCGGTCAACACCGGCCAGATCTCCATCCGCAACGGGATGAAGGGGCCCAGCGGCGTCGTCGTCACCGACCAGGCGGGCGGCCTCGACGCCGTCGCCCAGGCCCGGCGGCAGATCCGCAAGGGCACCTCGCTCGTGGTGGCGGGCGCCGTGGACGCGCTGCTGTCCTCCTGGGGCTGGGTGGGGCTCCACACCAGTGGCCGGCTGAGCACCGAGCAGGACCCGGGCCGCGCCTACCTCCCCTTCGACGACCGCGCGGCCGGCCACGTCCCCGGCGAGGGAGGCGCCCTGCTGATCCTGGAATCCGCCGAGGCCGCCCGCGCACGCGGCGCCGAGGTGTACGGCGAGATCGCGGGGTACGCCGCCACCTTCGACGGACGCGAGCCCGGTCTGCGCAAGGCCGTGGAGCTGGCCCTCGCCGACGCGGGCCTGGTCCCCTCGGACGTGGACGTGGTGTTCGCGGACGCGGCGGGCGAGCCCGAGCCCGACCGGATCGAGGCGGAGGCGCTCGTCGGGGTGTTCGGCGAGCGGGGCGTCCCGGTCACCGCGCCCAAGACGGCCACCGGCCGCCTCTACGCCGGAGCGGCCGCACTCGACCTGGCGACCGCCTTCCTCTCGATGCGGGAGGGCCTGATCCCTCCGACCGTCCACACGGAGCCCGCCGAGCGCTACGGGCTCGACCTGGTCGTCTCGCAGCCGCGCAGCGCCGACCTGCGCACCGCGCTCGTCCTGGCCCGCGGCCACGGCGGCTTCAACTCGGCGATGGTCGTCCGTTCCTGACGTTGCATCACCGCGTTGCCGGTCCCGCCTTCCGCGGTTCCAGCTCCTGCGGACCCTCATTGCGCGGTCCCGCCACAGCGGCGGTCCCGCCCCCCGGCGATCCCACTTCCAAGGGGTCCCCCTCCCGACGAAAGGCAGAACCCTCATGTCCCAGTCCCGCTTCACCCTCGACGACCTCAAGCGGATCCTCTGCGAGGGCTCCGGGGCGCCCGAGGAGGGCGTGCTCGACGGCGACATCCTCGACACCGAGTTCGCCGACATCGGCTACGACTCCCTCGCCCTGCTGGAGACCGCCAGCCGCATCGAGCGCGAATACGGCATCGAGCTGGACGAGGACCTCATCGGTGACGCCACCACGCCCCGCGCCTTCCTCGACGCCGTGACGGGCCACTTCGCCGTCGCGGCCGCCTGACCGCACCCACCCACCGAACAACCCGAGACGGGATGAGGACATGACACAGCAGAAGCAGCGCGTCGCCCTGGTGACCGGCGCCACCAGCGGAATCGGTCTCGCCGTGGCCCGGCTGCTGGCCACCCAGGGCCACCAGGTGTTCATCGGCTCACGGACCGAGGACAAGGTGCTGACCACGGTCAAGCAGCTGCGGGAGGAGGGGTTCGACGTGCACGGCACGGTCCTCGACGTGCGCTCGGCGGACTCCGTACGCGCCTGCGTCCGGGACGCCGTCGACCAGTTCGGCCGGGTCGACATCCTGGTCAACAACGCGGGCATCAGCGGCGGCGGCGTGACCGCCGACATCGCCGACGAGCTGTGGAACGACGTCATCGACACCAACCTCAACAGCGTGTTCCGGCTGAGCCGGGAAGTCCTCGCCGCGGGCGGACTGCGCGAGCGGAGCTGGGGGCGCATCATCAACATCGCCTCCACCGCCGGCAAGCAGGGCGTGGTGCTCGGGGCGCCGTACTCGGCCTCCAAGCACGGCGTCGTCGGCTTCACCAAGGCGCTGGGCAACGAGCTGGCGCCCACGGGCATCACCGTCAACGCCGTCTGCCCCGGCTACGTCGAGACGCCCATGGCCGAGCGCGTACGGCAGAACTACTCCGCGCTCTCCGGCGCGTCGCAGGAAGCGATCCTGGAGAAGTTCCAGGCCAAGATCCCGCTGGGCCGCTACTCGACCCCCGAGGAGGTGGCCGGCCTCGTCGGCTACCTGGCCTCGGACACCGCGGCCTCCATCACCTCACAGGCCCTGAACGTCTGCGGCGGCCTCGGCAACTTCTGACGGCGCCCCGCACCACCCTTTCCCTCCCTTCTCTTCACTTCCCTCCTTCCCTTCGCGATGCACGAGGAGTCCCATGCCGTCCCGAACACGCACGTCCGAGCACGAGATCACGATCGCGGCGCCCGCCGAGGACGTCTACCGGCTGCTCGCGCGGGCGGAGAGCTGGCCCCAGCTGTTCCCCCCGAACATCTACGTCGACCACGTGGAGCGCGGCGAGCGCGAGGAGCGCATCCGCATCTGGGCGACGGCGGGCGACACCGTCAAGAACTGGACCTCCCGTCGCACCCTGGACCCGGAAGGGCTGCGCATCACCTTCCGGCAGGAGGTCAGCGCGCCCCCGGTGTCCGCGATGGCGGGAAGCTGGCAGATGGACGCTCTCCCCTCCGGCGAGACCCTGGTGCGCCTGGGCCACGACTTCCAGGCCGTCGACGACGAGGGCCTGACCTGGCTCGCGGACGTCGTGGACCGCAACTCCCGCTCCGAACTGGACTCCCTGAAGGCGCTCGCCGAGTCGCTCGGTCCGGCCACCGACGAGCTGACCTGCTCGTTCGAGGACACCGTCCAGATCGACGGGTCCGCGCGGGACGTGTACGACTTCGTCTACCGGGCGGATCTGTGGACCGAGCGGCTGCCCCACGTCGCCACGGTGCGGCTCGACGAGCCCGCGCCGGGCCTGCAGACCCTGGAGATGGACACGCTGTCCCACGACGGCAGCACCCACACCACGAAGTCGCACCGTGTGGGGCTGGCTCCGCACAGGATCGCCTACAAGCAGACGACTCTGCCCGCGCTGATCAACCTGCACACCGGGTACTGGACCTTCACCCCCAACGAGGACGGCGTCGCCGCCTCCTCGCAGCACACCTTCACCGTCAACACGGCCAACATCGCGAAGGTGCTCGGAGCGGACGCGACGGTACGGGACGCCATCGCGTACGTACGCAACGCGCTGAGCACCAACAGCAGGGCGACCCTGAGCATCGCGAAGGCGCACGCGGAAGGGCTCGTGGGGGCGAGCCGGACATGACCGCGGCCCCCGTCGCCCCGCCCCCGAGACGGCCGGCCGGCCCGCGGCACATCACGCTGCACGCGGACGGCGTACCGCTCTCCGCCCGGCTGGCCGAACCCGCGGACGGCCTGCCGCGGGCCACGGTCGTCGCCCTGCACGGGGCGGGGATGAGCGCCGGGTACTTCGACGGTCCGGCGCACCCGGAGACCTCGCTCCTGACGGTCGCCGCGGAGCTCGGCTACACCGCCGTGGCCATCGACCGCCCGGGGTACGGAGCGTCGGCCGGACGACTCCCGCACGGACAGTCGGTCACGGCGCAGGCCGCGACCCTCGCGGCGGCCCTGCGCGACGTGGCCGACCGGTACGGGACCGGCGCGGGAATCTTCCTGATGGGGCACTCCTTCGGGAGCAAGCCGGCCCTGCAGATCGCGGCGGACGGCACGGTTCCCGGTCTCTTCGGCCTCGACCTGTCCGGCTGCGGCGCCGAGTACGTGGTCTCACCCACCGCGCCGGCCACCCGGGCCGGCAACTGGAAGCTCAACTGGGGCCCGCTGCGGCTGTATCCGCCGGGGACGTTCCGGTCCAGCATCGACGTCGTCTCCCCGGCACCCGTGCGCGAGATGGCGGACGCCGAACAGTGGCCGGCCGTCTTCGCCGCACTGGCCGGGCGGGTCCGGGTCCCGGTCCGGTTCACCTTCGCCGAGCACGAGGCGTGGTGGCGCCGCGACCAGCAGGCCCTCACCCTCCTGCGGAAGCAGCTGGTCTCCTCACCACGGGTCCTGATCGACCATCAGCCCGACGCGGGCCACAACATCAGCCTCGGCTGGGCGGCGCGCGCCTACCACCTGCGGGCACTCGGCTTCGCCGAGGAGTGCCTGCGTCAACGGCCGACGAGAACGGAGTGACGCCCATGACGAAGGACCCCGCCGGCGCCCGGCACCCCGAGGCTTTCCGTGGCGCGATGCCCGAGGCGTTCCGCTACGTGTTCCCCGTTGCTCTCCCCGAGGCGTACGCGACGGGCGAGCCCTCGGGAGAGGGCCCACGCGACGGCCGCCGACCGCTCGCCGGGCGGCGGACCGCCCAGGCCGGGGGCGCACCGGCGGCCGGTACGGTGCGCACTCCGCCCCCGCCTCCGTACCCCGGCGACCAGGCACACCCCCTGGTCGCGGCGTTGAGCATCTTCGCTCCCGGCATCACGGTCGCTCCGCGCCTCACCGTCGCTCCCGGCATCACCGGCGCTGCCGGAGCCACGGCGGCGGAGCCGGAGGACGCCTCGGAACGCCTGTCCCACCACGTGACGGCCCTGCGCTGGGCGCGACGTGGGGTGGCATGACCTGGGGTGGCACGATCGCGGCGGTCCGGGCGGCCCCGTCGCCGAGCAGCCTCTTCCTCGCCTGCGACCTCCGGGCACCAGGGGTAGAAGAGGCGGCCGGCGCGATCCTGGGCCGGCTCTCCGCGGCGGACCTGGAGCGGGTCGCGCGCCTGCGCGCCCCGGCTGACCGGACCCGTTCGGTGATGGCCAGGTGGCTCGCTCTCCACGCCGCTTCCCGGCTCCTGGAGAGACCGTGGACGAGTCTCCGGCTCGGGCGCCGCCCTCGGGGCGGCCTGTACGTGACCGCACAGCCGAGCCTGTCGCTGAGCGTCGCGCACAGCGGACGCTACGCCGTGGCGGCCGCAGCCCTCGGCGGACGGGTGGGGGTGGACGTGGAGCAGGTCGCCCGGGTGGCCGCGCTGCCGGACAGCGCCTTCCTCACCCCGGCCGAAAGCTCCGCCCTCGCCCTGACGGGGCCCTCCCCGGACGGCAGGGCAGCACTGTGGGCCCTGAAGGAGGCGGCGACGAAACTGACCGGCGAGGGCCTGCGTGCGGGCATGCGGCACGTCGGCTTCCAGTGGTCCGGCCCGCCCGGCACCCCCGGCTTCGCCCGCACCCCGTACACGCCCGGAGCGTTCACGACCTGCTCGCTTCCCGGCGGGTACGTCTCAGCGGTGGGGGTGACAGCGGGCACCCCGCCCACGGCGCCGGTGTTCCTCTCCGCCACTCCGCCGCCGAACACGGGAGCGGAGAGGACCACCTTCGGGAAGTACGACGCGGAGGACGCGGAGGCGTACATCCGGCTCAGCATCGAGTGAGTGGCCGCGCGACGCCGACCCCGTGCACCCGCGCGTCGTCATGTCCGGCCCGGCCTCACCCCGGGCATGAAAAAGCCCCAGGTCACGGCGAGTGAGTCCTGGGGCAATTCCGAGCCGCCTTCGGGATTCGAACCCGAGACCTACGCATTACGAGTGCGTTGCTCTGGCCAACTGAGCTAAGGCGGCACGCCCTGTCACACCATGGTGCGATCAGCAGCGGGGCCAAGTCTACACAGTTTCCGGGAGTGCTCCGCACCACCCGTCCCGCCGGGCCTCCGCGCAGGTCAGGGGCGGTGCGCGGTGACCCCGCACCGGGTCAGGAGCACGTCGTGCCGTTCTTCGGGACGGTGCCTTCCAGGAGGTAGCGGTTGATCGCGGTGTCGATGCAGTCGCTGCCCCGGCCGTACGCGGTGTGACCGTCACCGTCGTAGGTGAGCAGGGCGCCGGAGGTGAGCTGGTCGGCGAGGGAGACCGCCCACTTGTACGGGGTGGCCGGGTCGCGGGTGGTGCCGACGACGAGGATCGGGTCGGCGCCCTCCGCCCGGGTCGGGTGCGGGGTACCGGTGGGGGCGACCGGCCAGTACGCGCAGTTCAGGGCCGCCCACGCGAAGTTCCGGCCGAAGACCGGGGAGGCCTTCTCGAAGCTGGGGACGGCCTTCTCCACGGCGGATGTGCCGTCGAAGGCCGCGGGCAGGTCCAGGCAGTTCACTGCGTAGTTGGCGTACATGAGGTTCGCGTACGAGCCGTCGGGCGAGCGCTCGTAGTAGCTGTCGGAGAGGGCGAGGAGGCCGGAGCCGTCGCCGTGCTGCGCGCCCGCGATCGCCTCGCGGAGCTGGGGCCAGGCGGCTTCGTCGTACATGGCGGCGATCACGCCCGTGGTGCCGAGTGACTCGCCCAGCTTCCGGTCCTCGCCGGTCGGGACCGGTTCGGCGTCCAGCTTCTTGAAGAGCCGCTTCAGCTCAGCCGCCGCGTCGGCCGTGGACGTGGTGCCCAGCGGGCACTCCGACTGCTTCACGCAGTCCGCCGCGAAGGACTCGAAGGCACCCTCGAAGCCGGCCGTCTGGTCGCGGTTGACGTCGACGGCGGCCAGCGACGGGTCCAGCGCCCCGTCGAGGACCAGGCGGCCGACCCGGTCCGGGAAAAGGTCGGCGTAGGTCGCGCCGAGGTACGTCCCGTACGAGGCGCCCACGTAGTGCAGTTTCTCGTCGCCCAGGAGCTCGCGCAGGAGGTCCATGTCACGGGCCGAGTCGACGGTGGAGACGAACGGGAGGATCTCGCCGGATCGCTTCTCGCACCCCTTCGCGAACTTCTCGAAGGCCGCGCCGAGCCTGTCGATCTCGGCCTCGTCGTCGGGCGTCTGGTCGACCTGGGTGAACGCGTCCATCTCCTTGCCGGTCAGGCACGCGACGGGTTCGCTGCGGGCCACTCCCCGCGGGTCGACGGCCACCATGTCGTACCGGGCACGGACCTGCGCGGGGTAGCCGAGAGCCGCGTACCCCTGGAGGTAGTCGACGGCCGAACCGCCGGGGCCGCCCGGGTTCACCAGGAGCGAGCCGATGCGCTTCCCCGGTCCGGTGGCCTTCTTCCGGGAGACGGCGAGTTCGATGTCGCCGTCACCGGGCTTGGCATAATCCTTCGGCGCCTTCATCGTGGCGCACTGGAAGCCCTCGGCACCGCACTCCCCCCACTTCAGCTTCTGCGTCGTGTACGGGGCGAGGTCCTTCGCGGCCACCGTCGCGGAGGAACCGACGGCGGAGGCGCGCGGCGTCGAACCGCCGCTCGTGCAGCCGGAGACGAGCAGGCCGGCAGTGCCGAGCGCGATGGCGAAGGTCTGGAGCAGGCGCCTGGAGTCCATCCCCGGAGCGTAGTCGCCCGGTGACGAGTCGTCCGATTTCCTCCCCGTTCGGGTGAAGAGGCGATACGGGGCGCTCCGCCCGCCCGGCTGCGCGGCGACCGGCCCCGCGGACCCGCCGGTCCCGCCGCCCGCACGACCCGCGAACCTGAGAGACCCCGCGACCCTCACCCCGCGCGCAGGGCCATCGTCATCGCCTCCACCGCCAGCAGCGGCGCCACGTTCCGGTCGAGGGCACGGCGGCAGGCGATCACCGCCTCGATCCGGCGCAGGGTCTGTGCGGGCGCGGAGGACGCGGCGATCCGGTCGAGCGCGTCCCGTACGTCGGTGTTGGCCAGCGCGATCCGCGATCCCAGCTGGAGGGCCAGCACGTCGCGGTAGAAACCGGTGAGCTCGGTGAGGGCGAGATCGAGGCTGTCGCGCTGCGTACGCGTCTTGCGGCGCTTCTGCTTGTCCTCGAGGTCCTTCATCACGCCCGCCGTTCCGCGCGGCATCCGGCCGCCCGCGACCGCGCCGAGCGCCGCCTTCATCTCCTCGGTCTCCTTGACGTCGACCTCTTCGGCGACCTCCTTGGCGTCCTCGGCGGCCGTGTCGATCAGCTCCTGCGCCGCTTTGAGGCAGCCGCCCACGTCCGCGACGCGCAGCGGCACCTTGAGCACGGCCGCCCGGCGGGCCCGCGCCCGCTCGTCCGTGGCCAGCCGGCGGGCGCGGCCGATGTGTCCCTGGGTGGCACGGGCCGCGGAGTGGGCGCGCTCCGGATCGATGCCGTCGCGCCGGATGAGGACGTCGGCCACCGCCTCCACGGGGGGCGTGCTCAGCGTGAGATGGCGGCAGCGGGAGCGGATCGTGGGCAGCACGTCCTCCAGCGAGGGCGCGCAGAGCAGCCACACCGTGCGCGGGGCGGGTTCCTCCACCGCCTTGAGCAGGACGTTCCCCGCTCCCTCGGTCAGCCGGTCGGCGTCCTCCATGACGATGACCTGCCAACGGCCCACCGCCGGCGAGAGCTGGGCACGGCGCACCAGGTCGCGCGTCTCCTTCACACCGATGGAGAGCAGGTCCGTGCGGATCACCTGGACGTCGGCGTGGGTACCGATGAGGCTGGTGTGGCAGCCGTCGCAGAATCCGCAGCCCGGCTCACCGCCGAGGGCACGGTCGGGGCTGGTGCACTGGAGGGCTGCGGCGAAGGCCCGGGCAGCGGTGGACCGGCCGGAACCCGGCGGTCCGGTGAAGAGCCAGGCGTGGGTCATCTTCGAGCCCGGAGGCACGGGCGTGCCCTGGGAGACCGCCGTGACCAGGGTGTCGGCGTCCCGGGCGGCAGCCGCGAGCTGCTCCTGCACCCGCTCCTGACCGACCAGGTCGTCCCATACGGACATGGTCACCGCCCTTCCGGTGGTGTCGTGCGGCCCTGCGGCGACGGAGACCGGGGCGACGTGCGCTTCCATTGTGGGGGACCCCACCGACAATCCCGACGCCGTGCGACTCCACGGCTGATCGGCGGCCGGTGGTACCGGCCTCTACGGGGCCGCCCCCCGGACGGCCTCGCGCCGCCGCCCCCGTACCGGAGGCGGTGCTCCGGTACGGGGGCGGCGGGTGCGGGACGGCTCGTCCGAAGGACGGCGTCGTACGCGGACCGTCTGACTGCGAGCGACGGGTACGGCGGACTCAGCGGCGCGGGCGCCGCCGGCCCCTGCCGGGCCTGTCCGGCTCGTCGTCGGCGCTGCCGAGGAGTTCGTCGGCGAGCGTCGGCAGATCGTCCAGCGGGGTCTCCTCGGCCCAGTCCGGACGGGGCCGGCGCGACCGGGCAGTCTTCTCGAAGGCGGCCCGGTCGGCCGCGGGGTCACCGCTGATCTGCGGCAGCTCGCGGGTCCGCTCGGTCTCGCTCTCGGTGGCGGCGGGCTCCGCCGGCCGCTCGTCCCGGAAGATGTCCCGGGGCACGCGGTCGGTCGGCGCCTCCGGGCGGTACGCCGGAAGGACGGTGGTCTCGTCCGAAGCGCCGTCGCGGTGGGCGGGGAGCACCGTCGTCTCGTCACCGTCCGACGGACCGCCGAAGCCGCCGGCACCGGTGTCGCCCGGAGTGTCCCCACCGGTCTCCGGCTTCTTCCGGTCCCGGTCCGTCGGCCGCACCTTCGGGACCTGCTGGGTGACCTCGTTCGGGTTCACGACCGGCGTGGGAACCGTCAGTTCGTTCTCCGACGCGCCGGCCGCGGAATCGGTGGACGCCCCGGGCTCCGAGCCCTCGGACCGGGAGCCCGCGGCCCCCGACTTCGTCCACGGGTCGCCGACCGGGCGCGAAGCCTCCCGCGCCCGCCGAGCCTCGGCCCGCTCGGCCTCCGCACGTTCGGCCTCCGCCCGCGCCGCTTCCGCCCGCGCCGCCTCGGCCCGCTCGGCTTCCACGCGCGCGGCTTGCGCCCGCGCCGCTTCCGCCCGCTCGGCCTCGGCCCGTGCCGCGGCTTCCGCCTTCGCCCGGGCCGCCGCCTCGGTCGCCGCACGCTCGGCGGCTTCCTCCTCGGCGAGGCGACGGGCGGCCTCGGCGCGCACCAGGGCCTCCTCGGCCTTGCGCTGCTTCTCCAGCCGGAGCTCCTCGGCCTCCTTGCGGAGCCGTGCCTCCTCGGCGGCCTGGACGCGCAGCCGTTCCTGCTCGGCCTCGCGCGCCTTCTCCTCGGCCTCGCGCCGGCGGCGATCCTCCTCCTCGCGGAGACGGAGCTCCTCGGCGCGCTGCCGGGCCTCCTCCGCCTTCCGCTCGGCCTCGGCCTGCCGCGCCTCCTCCAGCTCGCGCTGCTTGCGCTCCTCCTCCTCGGCGCGGAGCTTGGCGAGCTGCGCCTGGCGCTCACGCTCCAGGCGCTCCTCCTCCGCCTTGCGGGCGGCCTCGGCCTCCGCCTTGCGCCGGGCCTCCTCCTCGGCCGCCCTGCGCGCCTCCTCACGGGCCTTGATCTCGGCCTCCGAGAGCGGCAGGACCCGGTCGAGGCGGTGACGTACGACGGTGGTGATGGCCTCCGGCTCCTGGCCCGCGTCCACGACGAGGTACCGGACCGGGTCCGCGGCCGCGAGGGTCAGGAACCCGGACCGCACCCGGGCGTGGAACTCCGGCGGCTCGGACTCCAGCCGGTCCGGAGCCTCGGTGAACCGCTCCCGCGCGGTGGCGGGGTCCACGTCCAGCAGCACGGTCAGATGGGGTACGAGTCCGGAGGTCGCCCACCGCGAGATCCGGGCGATCTCGACCGGCGAGAGATCACGGCCGGCGCCCTGGTAGGCGACGGACGAGTCGATGTACCGGTCGGAGATGACGATCGCGCCCCGTGCCAGGGCAGGACGGACCACGGAGTCGACGTGCTCGGCGCGGTCGGCGGCGTACAGCAGGGCCTCGGCCCGGTTGGAGAGTCCGGCCGACGAGACGTCGAGAAGGATCGAGCGGAGCCGCTTGCCGACCGGGGTGGCGCCCGGTTCACGGGTCACGACGACCTCGTGGCCCTTGGCGCGGATCCACGAGGCGAGCGCCTCGACCTGGGTCGACTTCCCGGCGCCGTCGCCGCCCTCCAGGGCGATGAAGAAACCGGTCGCGGCGGGCGCGACGGCCGGGTCGCCGCCGCGCAGTGCCTCCCGCAGGTCGCGCCGGAGCGGGACTCCCGCGCGGTCGTCGGTCTTGGCGAGGACGAACGCGGCGACGGGCAGCAGCAGCGCGCCGACGAGCATCAGGGCGAAGGCCGCGCCGCCGTGGGCGAAGACGAAGTCGCCGGCCGCCAGACGGTGCCGGCCGAACGCGGCGGCCAGCAGCGGACCGCCGACGGCGCCGAGCGCGACGGCCACCCGGACGACCGCCTGGAGGTGCTCGGTGGTCTTGGCCCGCCGCGTCTCCTCGGTCTCCTGGTCGATCAGGGTGTGACCGGTGTGCGCGGCGATCCCGGCGGTCCATCCGGCGAACAGGGCGATCATCAGCCCGGTCGCGGTGTCGGGCACCAGGCCGAGCACCAGCAGTGCCACCCCGGTGAGGGCGAGCGCGAGGGCGAGCAGCCGGCGCCGTGACAGCGCGGGCAGCACCTTGGGGGCGGTACGGACGCCGAGGGCCGTGCCGCCGGTCAGTGCGAGGACCAGCAGCGCGTACGTGGCGGGGCCACCGCCCAGGTCGACCGCCTGGAGCACGGCGGCACCCGCGGCCGCGGCGACCGCTCCGGCGACGGCCGCGCAGGCGGCGACGATCAGCGGGAGGGACCCGGTGCGGCCCTTGCCGGCCCCGTCCGTCGCGGTGGTCCGCCGGCGCAGCCCTTCCAGCGGCGAACGCGGCCGCGGGGTGGGGAGGCCCGGCAGTTCGAGGAAGTACAGGGTCGAGATGGAGGCGGAGAAGAGCCCGGCCGCGACGTACGACCCGAGCGCCGCCTGGTGCAGCGAGAACCAGTCCAGGCCCGCGCCCAGCAGGTTGCCGATCAGGGTGGCGA
Source organism: Streptomyces sp. AM 2-1-1 (assembly GCF_029167645.1). NCBI lineage: Bacteria > Bacillati > Actinomycetota > Actinomycetes > Kitasatosporales > Streptomycetaceae > Streptomyces > Streptomyces sp. AM 2-1-1. Next base: position 3,213,086 of record NZ_CP119147.1, read on the forward strand.
CCAGGAGGACCGCCGCGGCGGCGGGCACCGCGAGGAAGTCCGTGCGCAGGGAGAGCCGGCGCAGGGCGTCGAGGTGGTCGGGGAGCGGGCGCACGGCGGCGCCCTCGATCGGCGGGGCCGGCAGCAGCGCGGGAGCCGCGCTCTCCTTGGCCACCGCCCACAGGCGTTCCCCGGCTCCGGCCACGAAGACGGTGATCAGGATCATCAGGAGCGCGTTGTCCGGCGTCCAGTCGATCCAGAGCGGCGCGACGACCAGCAGCGCGAGCCGCAGCCCGTCGGCGCCGATCATCAGCCATCGCCGGTCCAGTACCCCGCCCGGCACCGTGAGCGTCGTCAACGGCCCCAGGAGTACGGCTCCGAAGAGCACGGTGGAAAAGATCCGGACACCGAAGACGGCGGCGACGGCGAAGGCCGCCCCGCGGTATCCGGTGCCGAATGAGCCCTCCACGACCGCCGCCTGCAGCGACAGCAACACCAGCACGAGGAAGGCGAGTGCGTCGCCGATCCCGCCGACGAGCTGGGCGCTCCACAACCGCTTCAGCGGCGGGATGCGCAGCAGAGCCCGTAGGGCGCGCTCGCGTGAGTCTGCGGCAAGTGTGTCGGAGGTGGGGCTCACGACCGTTGGCTGCTCGGCTCGCGTCATCCGTCCAGCCTATCGGCAGTGGTGCGGTCGCCGATGCCCCGGCCGAACATGTGACCGTGCGGCGCCCCGGGAAAACGCGGCCGGAAATCCGGCCAAAAACCACTCCTCCCTCTTCTCCGCCGTCCAGGAATCACCCCAAGGGGCACAAACCCGGACACGTGTCCGCCGCCCTCCCGCCATCGGCGGGGGAGCGGCGGACGGGCGTGTCGCGAAGGATCGCCGAGTGTCGCGAAGCGTCGTGCGGGCGGGCGGCACGACCGTGGCGAGCGGCTCAGTCCTCCGTGGGCGTCGCCGAGGAGGCGGCGGAGCTCGTCGCCTTCTTCGCCGCGGTCTTCTTCGCCGCCGTGGTCGTCTTCTTGGCGGTGGTCTTCTTCGCCGCGGCCGTCGTCTTCTTGGCCGGGGCCTTCTTCGCGGTGCTCGCCTTCTTGGCGGGCGCCTTCTTCGCCGCCGTCTTCTTCTTGACGGGCCCCTTGGCACGCTTCTCGGCGAGCAGCTCGTACCCGCGCTCGGGCGTGATCGCCTCGACGCTGTCGTCGGTGCGCAAGGTCGCGTTGGTCTCGCCGTCCGTGACGTACGGCCCGAAGCGGCCGTCCTTCACGACCACCGGCGCCCCGCTGACCGGGTCGGTGCCCAGCTCCTTCAGCGGCGGCTTGGCGGCGGCCCGACCGCGCTGCTTGGGCTGCGCGTAGATGGCGAGCGCCTCGTCGAGGGTGATGTCGAAGAGCTGGTCCTCGGAGGTCAGCGACCGGGAGTCCGTGCCCTTCTTGAGGTACGGGCCGTAACGGCCGTTCTGCGCGGTGATCTCGACGCCGTCGGCGTCCTGACCGACGACGCGCGGCAGCGACATCAGCTTGA